>JANLTP010000109.1:0-45547 GCA_031363055.1 Burkholderiales bacterium
GCGACAGGGCGCTCGATTCAGCATCGCAGGGGCCTGAAACGAATTCCGGTTCGTACGAGAAAGAGGCTGTATTCGCTGCGTCAAATGCTTGAGCGTCGTTGGGATTGCAGGATTCAAACATGGGGCACCTGATAACTGGATCTATGTACAGTATTGTACCGCCGAACCCACTCTGATTCAATCGAAAAACTTGATCCTATTCAACAGAAAATCCCGATACTTTCCCTATGTGCGGCAAGCCGCGACCCAAAGCGCACTAATGTCATTACGTGTGCGTATTTGTGAAAGGGGGTACCAAGTACCAGCGATTAGTTATAGTGAGAACTTTGACTTAAGTCGAACCCTTTCAACCGGAATTCATAAATTCACAAGGGAAATAAAGTGACCCATACGCAAGGCACTGAAAGCAGCGGCAACACCATCAAGTTGCACCGCATACTGACGACCACGCCCGAAAAAATCTGGCGTGCCTACACCCAGCCTGATGCCTTTGTGCGCTGGCTTCCGCCGAACGGGTTCACCGGGCGTGTTCATGCGATGGATGTGACAGTTGGCGGTCGCTATCGCATGTCGTTCACTAATTTCACTTCGGGCAGTGAGATATTTTTTGGGGGCAGCTACCTCGAGCTTCGCCCGAATGAATGTATTGCCTACACCGCGCGTTTTGACAATCCCCACCTGCCGGGCGAAATGACCACACGGGTAACGTTGCGAGCGGTATCGGTGGGCACGGAGTTCCAGGTCACACAAAGTGGTATTCCAGTCATGATTCCGACGGAGGCTTGTTATCTCGGCTGGCAAGAGTCGTTGCGCAATCTGGCCAGGTTGGTCGAGCCGAATATTCCCGGGTGAAAGCATCAGTCAAATGGTTGGCATCAACGCTATGCTTAAAATGCGGTCTCCCATTTGCCAGGTAATTTGAAGGATCAACCGTATGTCATCACCCCAATGTCCCGCGATCGACGGATCAAGCCCCAAGACGCAAAAGTTTTCGGGTCCACCGCCAATGTGTATCGATACCGCGAAGACCTACACCGCCACCATGGACACGTCGATGGGGTCGCTGACCATTGTGCTCGACGCGATCGCCGCGCCAAAGACGGTCAACAGTTTCGTGTTTCTGGCGCGCTACCACTATTACGACAGCATCGTTTTTCATCGCATCATCAAGGGCTTCGTCTGCCAGGGCGGCGATCCGACTGGCACCGGTCGTGGCGGTCCGGGCTATCAATTCGCCGATGAATTGCCGAAGTCCGGCCAATATGAAATTGGTTCCGTCGCCATGGCTAATGCCGGGCCGAATACCAACGGCAGTCAGTTCTTTCTGATTTCGGGACGCAGTGGCGTGCAGTTGCCGCCGGCCTATGCGTTGTTCGGCAAGATCACGCAGGGCCTCGATGTGCTGGCCGCGATGGATAAGGTGCCCACGGGTTCCGGCGACCGGCCAGTGACCGATTTGGTGATCAATTCGGTAACAATCAGCGAGTCGTAGACGGCGTTCGTAAGCGGCGCTCGCAGACGGCGCTTGTAGCCGTTGTTCGAAGATGAAGCGACAGTAAATCCGCTAGCATCAATGCCAACGGCGGCACCGTTGCCGGTGCCGCCGTTGACTGGTCAGGTCGGGACCCGCAGGTCCCGATAGCGCTTAGTAACCCGCTGGAATCTTGCGGATCGTCTGGTTGGTGAAGTCTGATACGTAGATGTTGCCTGAGGCATCAACCGCTACGCTGACCGGCAAATCGAACCGGGCTGCGGCTCCGACGCCATCGGCGAAACCATTGTTGCCTACGCCCGGAGTTCCGGCCAAGGTGCTGACTACGCCGGCTGCCGTGATTCTGCGAACCGTATTATTGGCGGTATCTGCCACGAACACATTGCCCGCTGCATCGACTGCAACATTGTAGGCACCGTTAAAGCGCGCAGCCGCGCCGGTACCATCCACAGAACCGGAGACACCACCACTACCCGCGAGCGTGGTGACACTGCCTGCTGAAGTGATTTTTCGGATGATGTGTGTGCCCGTATCCGCGACATAGACATTACCCGCACTGTCTACGGCCAGGCCGCGAGGATTGCCAAACTCGGCTGCGGCACCGACACCGTCAGCAAAGCCGTAACCGCCAGCCGAACCCGCCAAAGTCGTGACAACACCGCTAGAGGTGATCTTGCGGATCATCTGGTTGCCGGTATCGGCGGCGTATACGTTGCCAGCGCTATCGACTGCCAGACCTTCGACGTTGGTGAAGGACGCTGCGGCACCCGTACCGTCAGCGGAACCAGCCGTGGTTGAACCGGCGAGTGGCGATTGCACGCCCAAGGCTGAAACCATGCTGATCAGGTTACCTTCGCTGACATACACGTTGCCAGCGGCATCAACTGCGATGCCAGTAGGCGCTGTAAACGTACCAACCAAGGTGGTGACCACGCCAGCCGGTGTCATCTTGCGGACTGCGTTGTTCAGCGTATCTGCAATATAGACATCACCGTTGCTCGCGACTGCGACACCACGAGCGTAAGCGAAGCTGGCGGCGGTGCCGGTACCATCGGCGTTACCGGTGACGCCTACCTGGCCGGCCATCGTGCTGGTCGGTTGCTGAACCACCGTCAGAGTCGAAGTCGTGCTGTTGACCGAGCCTACGCCGTTGGTGACGGTCGCGTTGAACGTTGCACCGTTATCAGCCGCACTGGCGTTTGCCAGCGTGTAGGTCGATGCTGTGGCACCCGAGATCGCGCTGCCGTTACGATTCCACTGATAAGCCAGGGTCGCGGTTCCGGATGCGTTGATCGTGAAGGTGATCGAGCTGCCACCGTTGACGCTGCTTGTTGCCGACAAGTCGGTCACGATGCTGGGCGCGACTGGCAGGGCCGATACACTGAGTGTCAGGTTCGGGCCATTGACGGTACCCGCAGTATTCGTGACGGAGGCGTAATAGACCGCACCGTTATCGACCAGTGGTACTGGACCGGTGTCATAGTTGGCGCTGGTTGCACCGGCGACCATCGAACCGTTTTTGTACCATTGATAACTGAGCGTTGCCGAACCCGTTGCTGCGACAGCCAAGGCGGCTGACTGGTTCTGCGTTACCGCGACGGTTCTTGCGGCCGTATCGCTGATGCTCGGTGCGACTGCCGACACGGTCAAGGTAGCCGGCGTACTGACAGCGCTGCCTGCCGAGTTGGTAACGGTGACTGTGAACGAGGCACCGTTGTCGGCTAACGCGGCTGCGGCAAGGGTGTAAGTGGCAGCGGTGGCGCCAGCAATCGGTGCACTACCGCGCGACCACTGATAACTCAAGGGATCGGTCCCTGCGGCCACCACTGACAGGGCGGCACTAGCGCCGTCATTGACCGTAAGCGAGGCAGGCTGGGTCGTGATGGTTGGAGCAACTACGGTTTCTGCTTTAGGTTCTGTTGTAACGGGGTTTCCGCCGTCACCGCAAGCGGCGACCACCATGGCGAAGGCCGCCAGACTCAGCCAGCGACCTAGGGTCTGGAAGGCCGATTTTCCGCTGGGCAGCGACGTGCTGCCCACGGTAGTACCAAAAACATTCAAGCTTGGATTGCTCACGATTCGCTCCTGACGCGCTCATTGAAGATGAACCTTATTCTCTGCGCGCAACAGGGCGTTCGATAGCCTCGAGTGGTGCGAAACCGATCAACGGCCTACGTCGGACGATCGAAGGATTTTGGCCCGGGGTTCATACAACAACACTACGAAAGGACTCAGTCTTGGAGAAAGTTACCGGCCGAGAACTTGACCGGTGGCGCATCGGCGTCGAAGCTCACGCCCTGCGGATCGCCACCGGCGGCAATCACATCGAGTTGCCGCTGTAATAGACGCCGCAACATGACCACACCACGATCACTACCGGCCAGATGTTCTTCCGAATGCCGGGTAATCGGCCCCTGACTGACCATCGCCTCATAGTCGCCCGGAAAGTCGCGGTGTTCGGCCGGCGTCAACTCTTCCCAGAGTTTGCCGTTCAGTCGCGATCGCATACGGACCAAGTCGCCTTTCTCACGTACCCGGCCGACGACGTAGATGCGAAAATGAGTGTCATCGATCGGCAGTACCCAACCGAGTGACTCCACCATGCCGTAGCGGCCAATGCGCGGGCTCGGGATGACACGCAGGTTCGGCAGACCGGCCTCGCTGATACGACGCAAGGTCCTGCCATCGGGCAACTTGCGTAGCGACAGCGTGCGCACGCTGTGCGCTTGAGTGTCCCAGCTCACTTCGGGCATGACCGCCATCTGTTCGACGAACTGCGTGCCGCTGAATGATGAATGCAAAATGACCACATGAAACGGGTCGACCAGATTCTCGTAATGCTGTAACCAGTTGCAAGGAATGATCTTTGGCCCACCGCCGCCAATACTGTTATCGTCGGTCTCCAGAAATTCACCGGCCTCGAGGGTCTCGAGGCATTCGTATCGCGGCAACACAGGCTTTCTATCGGGTGGCCCCATGTAGGCCCAGATCAGCCCATACAGTTCCTCGACCGGGTACCAGGGTTGACGAACCTTCTCGCGCAATCGCCCGCCCTCCGGCTCGCACGGCTGCTCGAGGCAATGACCTTGAACATCGTAGAGCCAGCCGTGATAGCAGCAGCGAATGCCGCGTACTTCCACCTTGCCGTAATAAAGCGACGCGCCGCGATGGGCGCAATGCGGGTACACGAGTCCGGCGCGGCCGGCGCCATCGCGAAACAGGATCAGATCTTCGCCGAGGGCGCGAATTTGCCGAGGCGTTTGGGCGGCATCGCTGCTGATACCAATCGGCTGCCAGTAGCGGCGCAACAACTCACCCATCGGCGTGCCTGCGCTGACTTCGGTCAGCTCTTTCTTATAGGTTCCCATCGGCCGGGCATAGGCAGTGCCGCTATCGATCGCCTTCGGTACTTCGATCGCGCTGCTATTTGAACCCGGTTTTTTCATTCTGCGGTAACACCGGCTGCCTTGATCAGTTCAGCCACGCGCGGATAGTCGGCCTTGTAACGTGCTAAAAACTCAACCGGATTGTTGCCCAGCGGCTCGAACCCGTAGTTGGTCAATCGGCTCGCGACCTCGGGTTCGCGGGTGATTTCAGCGAGCGCTGCTACCCAGGCTTCGATGATCGGAGCTGAAGTTTTGGCCGGCGCATAAACCCCGATCCAACTGTCGATGTCATAACCCTGAAAGCCCTGTTCAGCGAAGGTCGGCACTTGCGGCATCACGCCAACTCGTCGAGTGCCTGCGATGCCGAGTACTTTCATCTTGCCGGCCAGCGAATGCGTGCGCGCAGTGGCGGGGTTGGCCCAGGCAAAGTCAAGCGACTCACTAAACAGGTCGGCGTGCACCACCGCCTCGGCCTTGTAGGGCACATGAATCAGATGGGTCGCCGTCTGTCGCTTCATGAGCTCGCAAAACAGGTGCGCGGTTGAACCCGTACCCCAGGTACCGTAGGTCAATGAAGCCCGAGTCTTGGCGAAGGCGGCAAACTCTTTCAGGTTGTTGTACGGTGCATTGGCGCGTGCCACCAGCATCGGGCCGCCCGTGGCCAACTGCGAGAGCGGGCTGAAGTCGGTGAGCGCGTCATACGGCAGCTTCGGCATCAGGATGGCGTTGTTGACATGTGTCAAGGGCAAGGTAAACAGGACCGTGTGGCCATCGGGTGCGGCTTTGGCGACGAAATCGGCGGCGATGACGCCACTGGCGCCGGGCTTGGCGTCGACAATGATGGATTGCCCCCAGCGCTTTTGCAGTCGCTCGGCATAGATGCGCGCCAGCGAGTCGATCGGCCCACCGGCTGAACCGAACGGCACGATCCGAACGGTACGGTTCGGGAACGTCGGTGCTTGCGCATACAGCCGGGGACTGGCGAGGCCCGCCAGGCCCACGAATCCTGCAAGCGCTGTGCGTCGACTAATGATCATGAAATACCCTCGCCTGGCCTGTGCAATGATTTCGTTACGTAGTTTCCGATCACCGTGATGGCTTTGCAAGAAAAATCGGCTCGACTACATCAATAGCTCAGGGCGCAGCGTTTTCCAGATGCAGAAACTCGCGGATACGCGCCAGTTCAAACTCGAGTCCGTCCCGAAAGGCGGGTGCGGTCGGCGCGCGGCCGCTGACATAACCCATCGAGTGGGCCAGCGCGCCCGAGGTGACGCTCAGATTGCCCCAGCCAATCACCTGCTCCTGCCAAAGCAAGGGCAACGCGTAGTAACCGAGTTTGCGTTTCGGTGCCGGTGTGTAGGCTTCAAAGCGATACGCCCAGCCCCAGAACAACTCAAAGCGACGCCGGTCCCACACGACGGGGTCGAATGGCGTCAGCAATCGGACTTGATCATCGGGCTGCCATCGCGCTGATTGCGGCTTCTCGCCGACCGGCCAATACCAGTCGATTCCGTCGAGCCGGGTGTGCGCCAGCCGCGCCTTGGCCCGCGTCAGCGCCATGCCTCGTTGTGCGGCCCATTGCGGTGTTCCACCCTTCAGATGGCTCACCAGTTGCCCGAGGCTGGCAGCCGGCAGCGGTGCGTACTTGGCGGCCAGCAGGTCAATCAACGAGTCAAGGCGAGCGTCTGACGTAATCGCGTCGATGACGGCACTTGCGCCAGTGCCTGAGCTGGCACAAGAGCTGGCGTCATCGCCAACGTTTGCTATTAAGTGAGTGCATGCTTCTATATTTGTCGTGTAAACACGGGTTCCCCCATCGCGGCGTGCCACCCGAAGCAGGCCGCGATAATGCAGATCGTCGAGCAATTGGGTGGTCGCGTTGCTGGAGCCACCAAACCAATTGGTGACTTTGCCATGAGCGAAATGGGCGTCGACTTCGCGCGGGTGCGCGGCGCCGCGCTCGGCCACAAAAGCCAGGACGGCCTGCGCCTGCCGTTGTCGGACGGCGCTCCACGGGGTCGGCAGCGTCCGAGGATGCATGAGCGCCTGCACACTGCGCGGCAGGAAGCCATAGTTGACGAAAAAGTCTTCCTCGATGTCCAGCCGGTGGTAGCGACGCTCCAGGTCACCCGAACGGTAGCCCCGCACACGATGGCGCAGCGTCAGGTCCTGGGCGCGGGCCGGGGCTCGGATCGGGTCGGCTTGCACGAAGCCCATCCGCACCAGCGCCTTGGGCAGTGTGGTCGGTTTGAACAGACTGCGCGCAATCGCATAGCGGCGCAGTTGCGCTAGAGTGAGCGCTGGCTTCAGAACCGAATTCAATATCAACAAATAGTTATCGGCTGATGACCAGCTTGACGCCGAATCCGATCAGAAACAGGCCGGCGATCTTTTCAAGGAGGCTGGACGCGGTCGGATTGGCCCGAATGCGCTCGGCGAAAAAATGCGTCAACATCACTGCGGCCAGGCCGTAGGCGAAGGTCAGCAGCGCGATACTCAGCGCCATGAAGGCGAAGGTCGCAACACCTTGGTGCCGGGCCGGATCCACGAACAGCGGGAAGAAGGCCATGTAAAAAACGATCGCCTTCGGATTCAGCAAGGTAATCATGAACGCCTGGCGAAAGTAGTGACGTGGCCGGATATTCAACACCGGCGCCGAACCCGGCCTGGCCAGCAGCATCTTGCCGCCCAACCACGCCAGATAGGCGGCACCCGCCCATTGCACAGCGGAAAACGCGGTCGGCGTCGCCGTCAATAACGTGGCGACGCCGGCGACGGCCAGCCACATGAGCACCTGATCGCCAGCAATCACGCCCAGAGTAGCCGCCATGCCGCCTTTGATGCCGCCCTTGCTGGTCGAGGTGATCAAGGCCAGATTGCCGGGCCCTGGAATGAACAAAAAGATAATGACCGCAATGACAAATGCGCCGTAGTCGGTAACGCCGAGCATACTCACCTCTCCTTTAACTTCCGCTCGATGTTACGTGATTAAGACGCGGTTCAGGCGCGACTGGGCGCATCACGCCTCGCTGGAAAATCGGTTGGCGGCAGGGTGGTGTTGCGCCATTCCTGGTTGGCTATACTGACCTCGCAGATGGTGGGGACAAACATAACTTGAATGGGAAGCGTCTGGATGAATCTTTTGGGTTTCAATTCTGCTTGGTCAGCCGCCCTTTGGGTGTTCTCGAGCCTGCTGGCCTCGTCAGCTCACGCGCAGACGGCTTATCCGACGAAGCCCGTCAAGATCATCGTGCCGGTCACCACCGGCGGCCCCAGCGATCTGGTGGCGCGTATTGTTGCCGATAAATTGACGACCTCGCTGGGCAAGCCGGTGATTGTCGAGAACCGCCCGGGCGCCTCACAAGTGGTCGGCGCCAATGCGGTGGCCAAGGCCGAGCCGGATGGCTACACCTTGTTGCAGGCGGCCGCGAACATGGCGATCAACCCGCTGCTCATGACTGACCTGCCGTTCGATACGGTCAAGGACTTCGCGCCCGTCTCCCTGACCCACATGACCCCTTATGTCTTTGTGGTCAGCGCGCAGTCGGCGGTGCAAAACTTGGCCGATCTGCTCAAGCTGATTCGCGATAATCCGGGTGCGATCAGCTATGCCACGACCGGCCAGGGCAGCCCGCAACAACTGGCCACCTTACTGCTGGCGCAGCAGCAGAAGTTGCCGACGATGACAGAGGTGCAGTACAAGGGCAGTTCGGCAGCGCACCCGGACGTGATCTCGAATCGGGTACACTTCATGATTGATCCTTTGGCGGCGTCGGCGCCGCACATACGATCCGGCCTGTTGCGGGCGTTGGCGGTGACGACGCCACAACGCAACCCCTCGTTCGCTAATTTGCCCACGGCGATCGAGGCTGGCCTTGCGGGCTATGACTTCGCCAGTTGGGGCGGCGTATTTGCTCCAGCGGCCACACCCAAGGACGTGCTTTCGAAGCTCAACAGCGAGCTGTCGAAAGTTCTTCAGAGCGACGACATCAAAAAGCGCTTTGAAGAAATGGGTCTGGTCGCCAAGTCCAGTTCTGCCGACGAATTCGGTGGATTTCTGGTGAGCGAGATGAATCGCTGGAAGGCCATTCTGGGCGCTAAGAAATAGCGCAGGCGTAACGCACGCACAGGTGCACGCAACCGGATTGACTTTTCTATCCGTACAGGGGTGTTGCGATGGTTACGATAGGTACTGTGCTGGAATGGCTCTCGAACGCGTCGGTCATTCAGGTCGGGGTGCTGGCGCTGGTCTCTTGCGTGCTGTTGGCTATTGGCGCCTTCTGGTTGCTGCTGCGCCGATTCGGCAAACGATTGATTCTCGATATTCAGAGCCGCAAGTTTCTTGACGACGCGTCGCCGGCGAGCGCCCGTTCGCCGATCCTTTCGCAACTGCGGCAGGTGTTGCGCGACATCGAGCGTGAACAAAGGCTGGAGACCGAGTACCGCGAGCACTGGACGCCGAAGGCGCTGCAACACGTGGTTCGCCAACACCTCGACTCACCGCAAATGATCGTGGTGTCTAACCGCGAACCCTACATCCATTCGCGCGGTCCCGACGGCCGATTGATCGTACACGTTCCCGCCAGCGGCATGGTGACGGCGCTGGAACCGATCATTCGTGCCTGCTCAGGCGTCTGGATTGCGCACGGCAGCGGCTCGGCCGATCGCGAAGTGGTTGATCTGCACGATCGGGTCAGTGTGCCACCGTCCGATCCGGCCTACACCTTGCGTCGCGTCTGGCTTGATGAAGCCGAAGAAACCGGTTTTTATTACGGCTTCTCAAATGAAGGTCTTTGGCCCCTGTGTCACCTGGCTTATGTGCGGCCAGCCTTTCGCGACGAGGATTGGCGGCAATACGAAGAGGTCAACCGCAAATTCGCTGACGTTGTGCTGAAGGAGGCGCGTGGTCCGCAGCCGGTGGTGTTCGTGCAGGACTATCACTTCGCATTGCTGCCTGCCATGGTGCGCGAGCGTGTGCCAGGTGCGACGGTGGTCGCGTTCTGGCACATCCCGTGGCCGAATGCCGAGACCTTCGGCATTTGCCCCTGGAAGGAGCAGGTGCTGCGTGGTATGTTGATGTCCGATATCCTCGGATTCCACACGCGTTATCACTGCCAGAACTTTTTGGCGACGGTCGATCGCTACGTTGAATGCCAGATCGATCACGAACACATGACGGTGACCATCCAGGGCCATGTCTGTCAAGTGGCGCCGTATCCGATCTCGATTGAATGGCCGCCGCGCTGGCTCATGCAACTGCCAAAAGCTTCCGAATGTGCAGCCAATATTCGCCGACGTTTTGGCATTCGCGACAATGTGCGTCTCGGTGTCGGGGTAGAGCGCTGGGACTTCACCAAAGGGATTCTCGAGCGCGTTGGTGCCTTTGCACATCTGCTGGAAACCGAGCCGGGCTGGCGCGGCAAGGTGACGATCCTGCAAGTCGCCGCACCGTCGCGCGGCAAGTTACCGGCCTATCAGCAGTTGCAGCAAGAGACAGCGCAAGCCGTCAAGGATCTGAACGATCGGTTTGGTACCGCACACTGGCAACCGGTCATTCTGATCGCGCAACATCAGGAGCCGCTGCAGGTATTCGAGTTGTATCGCGCGGCCGATTTCTGTCTCGTGAACTCGCTGCATGACGGCATGAATCTGGTCGCCAAGGAATTTGTGGCGGCGCGTGACGACGAAGACGGCGTGTTGATACTGTCAACCTTCGCCGGTGCCTCACGTGAACTGCTCGAAGCCTTGCTGGTCAATCCGTTTGATATTCGCGAAACGGCGCAAGCGATTTCGCAGGCGCTGACCATGGACATTGAAGAGCGGCGCGAGCGCATGCGTCTGATGCGTCGCACGGTCGAGGAGAACAACGTCTATCGCTGGGCCGGCAAGATGCTCATGGACGCAGCGCGCGTGCGGCAGCATAAATCGTTGAAGGATCGTGGCCAGGGGCGGGCGCAGGCGCAGGGCAAGAGTCGTGCGATTGCGTCGGTGCCGCGGGCGGCCTGATCGGCATCAGCAATCCATAGTTGACTGTCAGGAAACAATTGTTCAACAGAGGCTTACCGAGCCGATTGAATCGACGCGACGAAATCAGATAAACCCATTGCCTTGACTCCGGGGCTCAGGGCTGTGGACTGAAACGATTTCCCGGAGTCTCGATGGACCAGAATTCCGCTCGGCGTCGTTGTTGTCGAACTCGACCACGCGCGCCTGAGTGACTGCATTGGCTTGGCCATATCCGTGATCGGAGTGCGCGTAGCCTTGGCTTCGATGAGCGTCATGCCAAGCTTGCCGATGGGCGCCAGAAAGTCGACTTCCAAACCTTGCTGATCCCTGAAGTAGTACAACTCGTTGCGCTTGCCGGCGTTAATTTGAGACTTGACGATTTCACTCGCCACAAAACCTTCGAAAATCGGCCCCAGAAACGGCGAACGCTGAAGCTGCAGGTCGGACTCGATGCCGAGCAAGTGGCAAACCAGACCCGAATCAATGAAATACAACTTCGGCGTCTTGACCAGGCGTTTGCCCAGATTTTCGAAGTAGGGCTGAACCAGGAGAATCAGGCCGGTCGCCTGCAAGATATCGATCCAGTTCGTGATCCCGGGCACGCTGATGCCCAGCGGCGCGGCGAGTTCGGTCTTGTTGAGCATATGACCATGCCGGGTAGCGAGCAGCGCCATGAAGCGTCTGAACTTTGCCAGATCTTGAACCTGGCTGATCGAACGTACATCGCGTTCGACATAGGTCTGTACGTAAGAAGCGAACCAAAGGCTGCGTTGCCGTGGCCGCGCAAGCACCTCAGGGTAGCCGCCGTTCAATAACCCGACGTTCGGCGACTCGGCTAAAGCAAGCGGTAATAGGTGCAATATCGCCGCCCGTCCCGCCATCGATTCGCCGACATTTCGCATCAAGGCGGATTCCTGAAAGCTGGTCAGGAGCCATCGACCCTTTCGGCTCGGCGCCCGATCGATACGGGTTCGCACATAGTTGAAAATTTCGGGCACGTTCTGGACTTCGTCGAGAATCACCGGTGTGTCGACGTCATCCAGAAATCCCTGCGGGTCGGCGCGAAAACGACCGACTACATCAGGATCTTCAAATAAGAAGTAACGCGCCTTCGGAAACAAGTGGCGCAGTAACCAAGTCTTGCCGCTGCGGCGGGGACCGGTCAGGACCACAGCCCCAAAACTACGGCTGGCGCTCAGGATCGGAAAAGAGAGATGGCGAGGAACAGCTTGCATTTGAGTATTCTAAGGTGGTAGCTTAGAATACTCAAATCAGACAACCAGCGTCTGCGCAGCGCGGCCGTGATCGAACGGATCGGTAGGGCGGACCTCGGCGGCTCGCCATCGTCGAACCGTACACCGCCCGGCATGTTTGGCCGCGTACAACGCTTCGTCAGCACGCATGAGGTCGCCCTTGACGCTCGATTCGTCGCCAGCAAACGCAGCGACTCCGAAGCTGGCGGTGACGCGTACTGGCTCGCTGTTACGATCGAAGCGAACCTGGTTCGCGAACCACGCGCACATGCCTTCGGCACGTTGGCTTGCCTGCGCAACCGAGCAGTCATACAAAACGATTGCAAACTCCTCGCCGCCGAGGCGCACGAGCAGGTCGCCCGGACGCGTGAAGGTCTGCAACTGCAGGCAAAACCAGCGCAATACCCGATCGCCGGTGTCATGGCCCCAGGTGTCGTTGACGCGCTTGAAGTGATCGATGTCGATCAGGATGATCGCGTGGCGTTGGGTTTGAGCGACGGCTGGCTGGGCCGCTGTCGCCTGCCGTCGATCGGCCAGACGCTGAGTGAATCCGCGGCGATTCAGGGCGCCGGTCAGCTCGTCGAGCAATGCCAGTGCAACGACTCTTTCGGCCAGTCGCATCTGCACCAGCAACATCAGACCGACGTTGGCCGAAACCCAGAGGATCAGCAAGGAGACATAGGTCATCGCCGGGTGCGCCATGGTGTGCTGCCCGTTGATCACCTCAGCGAACCGCATCGGTAGATGGGCCGCTGCACTCGCAGCGCCGAGCCCGAAGGTGCCTACCAGCCAGAAGCGGATTCGCACCAGATTCGGCTGGCGGATTTGCCAGGAAGCAATCGCACCGATGGCCGATGCCCAGGTTACGCACAGGGCGGCGATCATTGCGACGCCCTGGGGTCGATCGGATAAGGCACTGACCAGGAACAAGGTCGCGGTCGCAATGCCGACCTGGGTAAACAGTTGGCGATCACGTTGCGGCTGATCGCTCATCAATCGGATCGCCGATACAAAAGCCAAAGACGCGATGATCCACATCGTCCACATCAGCGCATAGCAGGTCGTGCTCATCGGCACTGGCTGGAACAAGCGAAAGCACAGGCAGGCGCCCATCGCTGCGTTGGCGATGATGATTCGACGCGTCAACGGCCGCGAACCGAATCCCGGGCCGAGCGCGACGCCGGCAATGGCGAATAGCGCACAAATGGAGGACGCCAGAACCAGTGCCGTATTGAGGTCGAAAGTCATCGCCTTTGATTGTGCAGTCCTCGACCGGCCAGCGCTAGGGATAGGGCGCGACAGCGCGGCTATGCGTCGGAAATTGCCTGCCGTTTAGCGTTTTATCGAGGCTTAACCCACCTGATTGGCGCCGATGCACAATCGAAGCCAGCGTAAGACGCTTGTATCGATTACGGTCATGCTATATACTGTTGCCATATACAAGGAGCTGTCATGGCGATCACCAGCGTGTTTACCAATAATCGTTCGCAGGCCGTTAGATTACCGGCTGAACTTCGCCTTCCTGAGTCTGTGAAAAAGGTCAATGTACGCGCCCGGGGTCACGACCGAATCATTTCGCCGGTGGATAACACATGGGATAGCTTTTTTATCGACGGTCCGCGTGCCAGCGAAGACTTCCTGGCTGAGCGCGCCTCGCAACAACAAGCTGATCGCGATTCGTTGTAATGTTGGCGTATCTTCTTGATACCAACATCGTCATCTACGTAATGAAAAAACGCCCAGTCGAAGTGCTGGGCGTATTCAATCAAAACACTTCAAGGATGGCGATCTCGACCATCACCTTGTCCGAGCTTTATCACGGTGCCGAGAAGAGTGCCAAGGTACACGAGAATCTTGCGGTGATCGAAGAATTTTCGAGTCGACTGGAAGTCTTGCCCTACGGCCCCAAGGCCTCTCAACATTGTGGCTCAATTCGCGCTGCCTTGGAAAAGATGGGTCAAATAATCGGTGTTAATGATTTACACATTGCAGCGCATGCAAGAAGCGAGGGGTTGGTTTTAGTCACCAACAATGTTGATGAGTTTCAAAGGGTGCCTTCGCTGCGCATCGAAAACTGGATCACGGCATAAAGCAATTCTCAAGGAAACGCCGGGCCGCTCCCAAGTTTCCAAGTTGAGCGGTGATGGGGTCTCTCTTGACGGTGCCTCTTAGTACGCGTCTTCCCAAGTCTTCGACAACCGCAACGCACACTGGATCAAACCGACCATACTGTAGGTCTGCGGATAATTACCCCAGCGCTCGCCGCTGGCCGGCGCGACATCTTCGGCCATCAGACCCAGGGGGCTGCGCACCTTGAGCAATCGCTCGAAAATCTCGCGCGCCCGTTCGGTCTCGCCGAGCGCGGCCAGGGCCAGAATCCACCACTGCGTGCAGACGAGGAAGGCCGTCTCCGGAAAACCGAAGTCGTCGTGCTCGTCATAGCGCAGCAGAAAATCGCCACGCCGCAAGCGGGTCTCGATCGCACGCACGGTTGAGGCGAACCGTGGATCGGTAGCCGGCAGAAATTGCAGTTCGGCCAACAGCAACAGACTGGCATCGAGCCGGTCACCACCAAAGGTCGATGCGAACGCTTGCATCTTCTCATTCCAGGCCTGCGCGCAAATTTTCTCGTGAATGACGCGCGCATGCTCGGCCCAGTAGGTCTTTTTTTCGGTCAATCGAAGTTGATGGGCAATACGCGCCAGCCGATCGCAGGCCGCCCAGCACATGATGCTCGAGAACGTGTGGATACGTTGTGCCCCGCGCAGCTCCCACAAGCCGGCATCGGGATCGGCGTGATGACGAACCGCTCGCTCGCCGAGCTTTTCGAGTTCGGCGAACACCTGGCCGTCAGCGGCGTGTTCGAGACGTTGATCGAAGAATGCATGAGCCGCCGCCAGTACCGCTTCGCCATAGACATCGTGCTGGACTTGAAAATAGGCGGCATTGCCGATCCTCACCGGTCCCATGCTGCGATAGCCGGGTAATGCCGGCGCTTGGCGCTCATCAATCCGCGCTTCGCCGCCAATGCCGTAGACCGGTTGAATCGGCCCGTCACCGGCGCTGGCGACCACGTTCAAGATGAAGTTCAGGTAGCGCTGCATGGCGCCGGTCGAGCCCAGCCGGTTGAGCACGTTGACCACGAAATAAGCGTCGCGCAGCCAGCAGTAACGATAGTCCCAGTTGCGACCACTGTCGGCAGCTTCCGGAATCGAGGTGGTCACCGCCGCGATGATGGCGCCGGTATCATCGAAGGTGTTCAGCTTCAAGGTAATGGCAGCTCGAATCACCACGTCTTGCCATTCGAGCGGTACCGCCAGATTGCGCACCCAGCGCAGCCAGTAGCGCCGCGTTTCCTCGAAAAAATGCCGGCCGGTCTCGGCAGCCGATTGTCCCAGCGTCTCGTCGGGTCCAATGACCAGAGTGATCGTGTCGTGCAGGAACAGCGCGCGTTCATCGATCAACGAAGACAGCGGCATGTCAGTGGTCAAGCGTAGCCCACTGTCGATACCGGAGTAGCTGATGTGATTGGCGCCGACCACTTTAGTGGCGGCCCGTTCGCCGTAATCACAGGCCAGGCGGATCCGGACAATGACGCGGGCGCGGCCTTTGATCGGTTTGATACTGCGAACCAGCATGGCTGGATTAAAGGTGCGGCCGTACTGGTGGAAACGCGGCGCGAAATCGGTGATCGCGACCGAATTGCCGGCGTCATCGGTCAGGGTCGTCAGCAAGATCGCTGTGTTGGGCAAGTAGCGTTGCTCGCTCTTCACCTGGCCTTCGAGTTTCACGTCCATGAAGCCCAGCGCCGGCCGCGACTCGCCCGAGAGCAGGGCGCTGCAGATCGGGTCGCTGTCAAATCGCGGGTGACACCACCACACGATGCCGCCGTTCGCATCGAGCAGCGCGGCGGTACGTGAATTGCCGATCAGCCCGAGATCGAGCGAGCTCTGCGATGCCGGGGCGTGCGACGTCATCCGGCGCGTTGCGCCTGGCCGGCCTGCAAGAGGTCGAGAATGATTCGGGAGTCGTTACCGGCATGCAGCGCCTGCGCGATGCGCTCGAGCATCTTCAGGCTGCTGCTGGGCGACGCCAGATGCAGATCGCCGGCGCCGGCGATTCGCGGGCCAACGCTGACCGTCAGGCCGCCGTGACGGCGGACGGCGGCGAACATATCGAGGTCGGTGACGTCATCGCCAAAGGCAATCGGCAAGCTGCCATCGAAGGCGGGCAGTGCCATCAAGCGGTCGACGGCGGTCGCCTTGGTAATCCAGGACGGCTTGATTTCGAACACCTGGCGACCCGGTAGAACAATCCAGTCCGGCGCGTATTGGGTACAGAGCGCATTGAGCGATGAAGCCAACCGGTCACTGCCCGGCAAATCGAGCTTGTGATGTACGGCAACCGCGCGGTCCTTGTTTTCAATGAAGGTCAGCGGATATTGGGCAGCGATTGCGAGCACCTGGTTGAATAGCTCGGGTGGCAATACGTCGGTCGGCAAGCGATTGATCAAGTCAACGCGTTGGCCATCGATTTGCCCCGACAGGCGCATTTCGAGACCGTGCAGTCCGACGGCCGTCGGCGCGAACGGCAAAAACAGACGATTCAGCGACGCAATCGAGCGGCCACTGACCAGTGCGAGACTCGCCCCTAACAGGGCGTAAAGTTCATCGAGCAGGGCAATAAGCGGCCGGGACACCAGAACACTGTCTGGGTGCGAGGCGAATTCCAGAAGCGTACCGTCAACATCCAACAGCAGAGAGATGGGTCGAGGCTCGGAAATATGAGTATTATTTTGCATAAAGCACAACCGTAATTGTAGGACGCGCCGACGTCATCCGGATTGATTTCCGCAATGAATTAGCCGGATTCAATACCGGTTGGTGGTTTGGCGACAACGGCGCAGGTCTGCGCGCGAGGTGGGCACTGACCAACGGCACTAATATCGCAATCTCCGGGCAGATCAGTGCCCTTCCGCCCGGGAACGGAGCCGCACCATCACCCCGATATCAGTAAGTTCAATCATGATGAGTCGTTTCTGGCCGCGCCGACGCACCCTGCGCTTAGGCAGCGGTCTGGTCCTGTTCGCCTATGTGGCGGGCCATTTAGTCAACCACGCCCTGGGCCTGGTGTCGCTGTCTGCGGCTGAACGGGGTCTGGCAGTGGCTGTCTGGTTCTGGCACTCGCGCGCGGCGACTTTCTTGCTCTACGGCAGCGCAGCGATCCATGTTGCCTTGGCGTTTTATGCTTTGTATGAGCGCCGCAGCCTGCGCCTGCCGGCCATCGAATGGCTGCGGATTGTGCTCGGATTCGGAATGCCGATTCTGCTCATCGGCCATGTGGTCGCGACCCGCGCTGCGTTCGAGGTGTACGCAATGGCGCCTGAATACGGACGGGTGATTCACGGGCTTTGGAGTTCGGGCAATGAATGGCTGCAACTCGGTTTGCTCGCACCGGGCTGGATTCACGGCTGCCTGGGGCTGCACATCGCGCTCGGACACCGGCGGTTTTATCGGCGTACCTTTCTGGTGTGGTTCAGCTTTGCGCTGATACTGCCGATCCTCTCCGGCCTCGGTTTCCTGATGATGAGTAAGGAAGTGATCGCTGCGCCTCCGGTGCTCAAGCAGGCACAGGTCGGCGTGAATCTGGGCGAGGGCATCGGTTCGCTCAGGCAATCGGCGCTCAGCATCTATCTGCTGCTGTTCGCACTGTTGCTGGCAGCGCGCACCGTTCGTGGCTTGATGGAGAAACAGCAACGCTCGCTGGTGCGCATCAAGCTGGCGCAGCGCAGTTTCAGCATGCCCAAGGGCTGGACGGTGCTCGAAGGCTTGCGCAGCAACGGTATTGCGCATCTGTCGGTCTGTGGCGGGCGAGGGCGTTGCTCGACCTGCCGGATTCGGGTTGACACGGGACTGTCCGATTGCCCGTCACCCGTTGGCGTTGAGCGCGAATTACTCGGACGAACCGGCGATTCCGCCGAAGTTCGTCTGGCCTGCCAATTAAGGCCATTTGGCGACCTTGCGATCGTGCCGATGTTTCCAGCCCGTCGCAGCCTTTCTACCGTAGAACTGGCCGCGCAGCGCCGATCGGCCGCGTCCGTGATGCCGCCCGAACTGGAGAGTCTGCTGCTCTTGATTTCTTTGGAATCGCGAGCGGGGTTGCCCGCAGGTGCGTTACTGCCCGATGACGCCTGGTATGTCCTGCAGCAGTTGCTGGCGAGCGTCCATGCGCAATTGCCGCCCGCTCGGGCGAGCATCGCCGAGTGCGCAGCGGATTATCTGATCGTTCGCTTCGAGGGTTCTGCACCGACTTCCTTGATCGCACCGACTGCTTCGAAGTCATCGACCGTTCAACGGGCCGATCAATTGGCTTGCATCGAGCGAATTGAACAGGCGTTGCAGGCGCTTGAGCTGCGGCTCGGTTCGGAGTTGGGACTACCTTCGAGCGGCCGCATCTACATTCATCAGGGCATCGTCAGACTCGCTGAACCGGTATTGCGCGACAACCGCCCAGGGCTTGTAATCGGTGAGAGCGCAAACGTTTTGCGTCTGGCAGCGCAAAATCGATTCGACAAAGTGGGCCGCTTGCAAGTTTCCCGCTTGCAAGTTTCCGGAAAGGCGCTCGATGCACTAGGTTTGTCGGGTACGCAGTCCATGGCTGGAATGGAAACACGTTTTTTTGCCTGTCAATCGATCAGACACGCAGCGCGCCTTGAACCGACCTCGAGTGTCAGGCCTTGACCGTATCGAGGAACAGCTTGGTATCGAAGTAGCCGGAGGCAGGCACCGGATTTTCTATGCCGCCGGCACGGACATAGAAGTCGGTCACTTGCTGTAGCCAGCCGACGGCCGTGCCGTCGCTGTATAACTTTCGCCACTCGGCCGAGGTGTGATAGCGCGACGCCTTGAACTGTTCCTGCAAGTCAGACAACGGCACTTGCGGATAATGATTTTTCTGAATGATCGGCAACAGCTCGGCCGAGTTCTTGATCAGATCGTCATTGGCCGCAGACCAGGCGCGAACCACGCTGGCGCAGACGGCGCGGCTCTTCTCGTAAAAGTCCGTGCGCGCCGCCCAGCCACCGACAATTGCTGCCTTCGGAAAATAGGCCGACGCATCGACCAGCATGCGCGCCTGCGGTACCTTGTCGCGAACCAGAATATTGAACGGCACCCACAAGGCTACGGCGGGTACGGCGCCGGAAATAAACGACGTGACGGCGACCGCCATGCCCTGATTGACGAGTTCTACGTCCTTGCTCGGATCGATGCCATTGGCACGCAAGGCGGCATCGAGAAATACATGCGCCGTTGTGCCGACGGTGGTGGCGATTTTCTTGCCCTTCAGATCAGCCCAGCTTTTGATGCCCTGATCTTCGCGAATCCACAATTGCGCGGTGGCAAACTCGATGTTGTTGATCAGGAATACCTTGCCTTGACCGCGCGCCGGAAAGTTTGAGATGACGGCACCGGTTGAAAGCATGTCGAGACTGCCGCCGATCATCGCGTTAAAGAGCTCGAGTCCGGTATTGAACTTGACCGTTTGAAGTTCGAGCCCCTCCCTGTCCCAGTAGCCGCGCTCAACGCCGGTCCAGATCTGGCCGTTGACTGCCAGGGTATCGACATAACCGACCTTGATCTTGGTCTTCGTTTGAGCGATGGCGGGAAAACCGGCCATTGCAGTACCGGCCAACGTCGTCGCCAAAAAATGTCGGCGTGGCGAAGGTTTACGTGCTGTAGCACGTGCTACAGCATTACGACCCGATGCTGCGCGATCCGATCGATTCATTGATGTTGCCATGATGTCTCCTTGTGTGGAAAGTTTCGATAACTTTGACGCCTGCGGCGACTGAGATGCCCGCTGCGTCGTTGGTGCGCGCTGGGTCATTGAGCCTTTAGCGATCTGCAGCCGATTGTCGCTGTTGCGCGGCGTATTCCTGCATGACCAGCGATCGGATCTCGGATCGTAGTTCGTTGAAGGCTTGCGACTCATGCAGGGCCTCGTCACGCGGGTAAGTGAACGGAACTTCGATGATCTTCCTGATGCGTGCCGGGCGCGCGGTGACGATCAGAATCCGCGACGACAGGTAGATCGCTTCTTCCACCGAATGGGTAATCAGCATAACGGTTTTCCGTTCGGCGGCAAGCACTTCAAGCAACAGATTTTGCATGTTCGAGCGGGTTTGTGCATCCAGTGCGCCAAACGGTTCATCCATCAGCAGAAACTCCGGTTTGACTGCGTAGGCGCGTGCGATGGCCAGACGTTGGCGCATGCCGCCTGACAAAGTTCTCGGAAACGCCGACGCAAACTCACTTAGCCCCATGAGCTTCAAATAGCGCTGGCAGATTGCGCGTTGCTCATCAGCAGACTTGCGGTTACGTTTGAGGTTCAAGCCGAACGCGATATTCTGCTCGACCGTCAGCCAGGGAAAGACGCCGTACTCCTGGAAGATCACGCCGCGCTCGGAGCCCGGTCCCTGGATAGGCTGGCCATCGAGTGTCACCCGCCCGCGTGTGGGTCGAACAAAACCGGCGACGATATTCATCAACGTCGTCTTGCCGCAACCGGACGGCCCGATGATCGATAAAAACTCGCCATCGGCGATCGAGAATGAGATGTCGTCGACGACTTTCAGAGCGCCTTGTTCGGTCGGGAACTCGACCGACACCCGCTCGAAACGCACGCGCTCGCGATTCACCGAACGTTCATTCAAGTTCGATGCGGTCCTGCCAGCGCAACAAGCGCCGTGACAGGGCCCTGAGCGCCAGATCCATCAAGAGTGCAATGAAGCCGATGCAAATGATGCCCACGTAGACAATGTCGAGCTGAAAGAACGAGCCGGCGCTCTGGATCAAGGCGCCCAGTCCTTGTTGTGCCGCGACCAGTTCCGAGGCGACCAGCGTCGCCCAGGAAACACCGAGCGCCACCCGTATGGCCGTCAGAATGTGCGGCATGGTCAGCGGAATAATCACCTTCGCAAAGATTTCAAGATCACTGGCGCCGAGCGTCTTTGCAACGCGTATGAAGATCGGACTGATCTGAGCGACGCCCTCGTACATGACGATGACACCGGCGAAAAAAGCGGCGTAAAAAAGGATGATCACCTTGGCGGGTTCATCAATGCCGAAGTAAACCACCACCAAGGGAATCAATGCGATCGGCGGCAAGGCTCTGAAGAAATTGATCAAGGGGTCGATGAAGGTGCGCGCATCGCGGTACCAGCCGATCAGAAAACCGACCGGCACCGCCAGCGCGATGCCGAACAGCACGCCGAGCGTTACCCGCTGGACCGACATCAGGATGTCCTTCGGCAACCGTCCGCTGCTCAGCAATTCCCAGAAACGCGCCGCTACCTGATGCGGCGTCGGAATCAGCGACGGATTGACCCAGCCGCTGGCAATGATGCCGTACCAGAGCGCAATGATGAGCGCCCAGGGCGTGACAATGAGTGCGGACTTTCTAAGCATCGGCGAACCTGCACCCGTTTGTTGCGCCCCGTTGATTGCGCCCTGTTTGTTGCGCTCGCTTAATTGCGCCCCTTTTATTGCCCTTCTTTTAATGCACTCCCTGCAGGTCGATCGGTGCATGATACGGACGCTCCCCGAGCGCATCAACCCGCGCCCAGAACTCCGGGCCGGCCGCAAAACCGTTGGCCAGTTTGGCAGCGGTTTGCCGCCAGATGTTCCAGGACTCCGGATGCAGTCGGATAGCTTCGGCGAACTGCTGGCTGGCCGCGTCGGCGTGACCATTTCTCAACAGGTGCTGCCCCAGTCGAAATCGCGCATGCGCCAGCGCAATCTCGGGTGCGGGCAACTTCAGACGCGCTGCGGCGCGCTCATTGCTCAGCACATGGACGCTTTGCTCGCCTTTGAGGACCCAGTCCCGTAGCGCTTCGAGATAAAGCGCCTTGATACGGTTGCGCTCGGCAATCGCCTCCTCGGGCATGGTCAGGGTGGTGCGGTTCATGGCCCGAAACGCGTCGGTCGAACCGGCACACTCGGGTGGGCGAACGATGCGACCGGTTTCGTCGATCCACACCGCCTGCGGAACGTTCACGAGGTTATAGAGGTCGGCCAGATGATGGTCGCGATCAATCAGGCACGGATACGCAGGCTGGGCGGCCTCGATCCAGGGTCGGGCAGCCTCGGGTTGGTCCATCGCTACCGCGAGGACTACGAAGTTGCGATCTTTAAGGGCGTCAAACAGTACCTGCCACACGGACAGATCGGCTCGACAACCTCACCAGGAGGCCCAGGTGACCAGCAATACTTTTTTGCCACGATAGTCGGACAGTTGATGCATCCGGCCATCGAGGTCGGGCAAAGCGAAGTCAGGCGCCATCAGTGCCCCGAGCGCTTGTGCACGCTCGGTTGAACCGACACCGAACACCCAGGTGCCGGTCGCTTCGTCATGCACCACCGGTTGGCCCATGTGGGTCCACAGGCCAGCGATATCGAGCCGATCATCGCGCACCAGGGTGCCCACTTGCTCACGCGGCAACGGCACACAAGCTTCATCGCGACACAGGCCTTCGGGCTTCCAACTCCAGCCAAGCGCCTGTTCAATATTCTCGCGACTGAGCCACAGCGAATTTCCGCTGGCGAGCGCGTCGGGCAGCGCGGTTTCGCGCTGCTCATTCAGGAGGGTAATCATGGGCAATTCTCCACAGGTAAATGTTGGTTCAAGATCAAGTCTGCAACAACGTGAGCTACAACAACGCCAGCTATAACGATTGCCCCGTATTCTGCCTCACTTGCGGCGCGAATCAAGGCTCCAGCCACCGGCGCCCCACGCGATCAGTGATAACAGGCCGCCGACGACCGCAATGTTCTTGAAGAATGCCTGTTGCTGTTGCATGAGTTGAGCGGGCGGCACAGCCCAGAAATTGTGGAAGACGACGGTGATGACGACTGTGAAGACTGCCAAGGCGAGCGCGGCCCAGCGCGTTTGCCAGCCGATCAGAATCAACAGACCGAGTCCGAGTTCAGCGGCAACGGCGATCGCCGCACACAACTGCGGCAGCGGAACGCCCTTGGAGGCGATGTAGCCAACGGTTCCTGCAAATCCGGCAATCTTGGCCAGTCCGGCCGGAACGAACAACAGGGCGATCAACGCTCGACCGATCAGGGTCAACAAGTTTTGGGTGGCGTGGGAAGGATTCATGGAAGCTCCGAGTTTTTCAAGATCTAAAGGTGATTGGACGAAAGAAGATGTTTGGGCAGGTCTCAGGCCTGCAGATCGAACACCAGTACTTCGGATTGTTCGCCCTGATCGAGCCGCAGCGCTGACTCATGCTCCAGGGCCGCGGCATCGCCGGCGGCGAGCTCATGGCCATTGACATTGAGCTTACCGCGCACCAGATGAACATACGTTTTGCGCTTCGGATCCAGTGCGAGTTGCGCGGCTTCGCTGGCGTCGAACAGGCCGGCATGAATGCGCGCGTCGGCATGAATCTTCACCGAACCGTCCGCCGCATCGGACGATGCCACCAGTCGCAGATGACCGCGTTTGGACGCTTCGTCGAACGATTTCTGTTCGTAGCTCGGTGCGATGCCGGTCACGTTCGGTTCGATCCAGATCTGCAGGAAATGGGTAGTCTGATCTGGCGCGTGATTGAACTCGCTGTGCTGAACCCCGCTACCCGCGCTCATGCGCTGCACATCGCCCGGCGGAATGCCCTTGACGTTGCCGATCGTGTCCCGGTGCGCCAGATTGCCGGACAACACGTAACTGATGATTTCCATATCGCGGTGACCATGGGTGCCGAAGCCGGTCGCCGGTGCAATCCGGTCTTCGTTGATGACGCGCAAGTTTCCAAAGCCCATGAAGTTCGGGTCGTGGTAACCGGCGAACGAGAAGCTGTGGAACGATTTGAGCCAGCCGTGGTCGGCGTAGCCGCGTTGCTGCGATTTGCGAATCGTGATCATGCCGAACTCCTGGTCGTTTGCTGAGGAGAACTTTACAAGCAGACAGGTCGTTCACCGCGCGGGTCATTTTGATGTCATTATTCAAATAATCTGAATGATAGATCGGTTTTAATGCGAACAGCGAGAAATGCACTGACCCCGGACGCACTCGAAATGCTGCAAACCATTGCCAGCGCCGGCAGTTTTGCGGCGGCCGCCCGAAAATTGAATCTGGTGCCCAGTGCGCTGACCTATCGCGTCCGCAGCCTCGAGGAAGCGCTCGATGTATTGCTGTTCGATCGCAGCGCTCGACGCGCGCGGCTCACGGAGGCCGGCGACGAGTTACTGCGTCAGGGCCAACAATTGCTGCTGAACATCGACGCGATTGCCAACCGAGTCAAGCGGGTGGCGACGGGCTGGGAACCACAGTTCACGATTGCGGTGGACAGTCTGATCGCCCGACCCGTCATCATGGATCTTGCCGAGGCTTTTTTCGCACTGGCACCGCCGACCCGACTCAGATTTCGCGATGAAGTGCTGAGCGGAACCTTCGATGCACTGGTCAGCGGGCGCGCCGATCTGGCGCTCGGCGTCACCCTGGAGCCGGGTAACCACGCCGGCATCCGCGCGAAACCCTTGGGGCCGGTCGCCTTCGTGTTCGCAGTCGCGCCGCACCATGCCTTGGCCAGCGCGCCCGAGCCGCTGGCCGATGAACTGCTGGCCAACTATCGGGTCGTCGCTGTGGCCGATTCAACCCAGTCGGATAGTTCCATGAGTGTCGGCATCTTCGGCGGCCAGGAAGTGTTCACGGTCGCGACCATGCGGGCCAAACTCGATGCGCAAATTCGCGGCCTCGGCATAGGACTTTTGCCTGAGCCCATGGCCCGTCCATTCATTGACAGTGGTCGGCTGGTGGCCAAACAGACGGTACGATCCGCACGCGAGGCACGCACTCAATACGCCTGGCGCCAGCCAGGGCAGCCCGGTCGGGCGTTGACCTGGTGGCTCAGTCGGCTGGAGAGCGCGGAGACCCGCGCGGCGCTGCTGCGCAGGGGACATTGATCAACTTTGTCAGACTGACGACCAAGCGATCCTGCAGGACACGTGATGAACAGCTCTAAAATTCAGGCATGAACTCGTATCTCCGTCCTAACTGTGCGAGCGCGGCCCGTTGGCTGCTGGTGATTGCCGGCATCGCGGCTTGGCCAAGCCTGGCGGCGCCGATATTGCCCAAGCATGACGAAGAGGTGCTTGAAGTGCTTCCCGTCATTGCTGGAGGCCGCACCGACGAGCGCCAGATGCGCCGTCGATTGGCTGCGCAACCGAGGGACCAGGCGCTCGCGCTGGCGGTCGCCGGGCGCTACCTTGATCGGGCGCGCGATTCGGGTGACCCGCGCTTTGCCGGCCTGGCGATGTCTGCGATCGACGCTTGGGCCGATGATGCCGCGATGCCCGACGGTGTGCTGATGATGCGTGCGACATTGCAGCAGTACCTCCACGAGTTCGATGCGTCGGTCGCCAGCCTGCAGCGCCTGGTCGCGCGTCCCGGCGGTCAGCCGCAACCGCAGGCCTGGCTGACGCTCGCCACGGTGCGCCGCGTTCAAGGGCGATATGCCGATTCGGACGCAGCGTGCGAACAGGTGGCGCGGGTTGGCGCCATCGTTCCTTCCAAGGCCTGCCTGGCCGAGAACGCCGCCTTGCGCGGCGAAGTCGACCGCGCTCGCGCAGTGTTTTCCGAGCTGCTGGCCCGCGCCGGTAACCCGGACGCCACCCGAACCTGGTTGTACACCAGCCTGGCCGAACTCGAGCAGCGGGCAGGCAACTCGAGCGCGGCGAACAGCGCGTTTCAGACGGCGCTCGGGATCCAAACCGACCCTTACACGACGCTCGCCTATGCCGACTTTCTGATCGAACAAAAGCGACCCGGGCAGGCCTTGCGTCTGCTCAAGGCGCAGCCCCGCAGCGACGCGGTGTTGTTGCGCTTGGCGATAGCCGGTGTCCAGGGTCAAGCGACATCGGCCGCCGCCGATGTCGCCGAGATGCGTGAACGCATAGCGCTGGCCAACCAGCGACCCGATGCGAAGTATTTTCACGGACGCGAGCAGGCGATGTTCGCCCTCGCGATCGATCGTGACGCCCTTCGCGCGTTCGACCTGGCGCACGGTAATGCGGCCCGCCAGCGCGAACCTCTCGATCTGCTGGTGCTCATGCAAGCGGCTCATGCCGTCGGCGATCCAGCCGCGCTGCGCAAGGCGAGGCAGCTTCTCAGTCAGACCGGATTGGTCGATCAACGAATCAGCGCGCTGGACTGATGCTATGACATGTGCCCTGACTGTTATGCGTTCGATGTCAATGTCGATCGGTCTTGTGGCGGTTGTCACGATCGCGCAAGCGCACAAGGCGAGTGATGCCTACCTTCAGATCAACGCCAGCGATCAGGAACTGACCGTACGTTGGGATATCGCGCTACGCGATCTCGATGTCGCGCTCGACCTCGACCTGAACGAGGACGGCAAGCTCACCTGGGGCGAAGTGAAAATCGCCTGGCCGCGCATTCAGAACTACGCTTTGAACCGGCTTGCGATCGACGGTTGCGCGTTGAACCCAATCGGAAGGGCGCTCGAGCGCCGCGACGACGGCGCCTATGCAGTGATTGAATTGCGCTCCGATTGTGTGGTCTCGAAACTGCCCGAAATGACCTACACACTGCTACGCGAGGTCGATCCGACCCATCGTGGCATCGCCAAATTCCAGCGCGCAGGACAGCCCTTGGCGCTGACCTTACTCGATCCCGGCAAGGCCGTACGCGCGCAACCGTCCGATCAATCGGCGGAAAATAGAGCCGCAAAAACCGTGATAGCGAATGCAGCGGAAAGCGCAGCGAATGCCGAGGCCAAGTCGGTGCCTGATGCAAAGCTGAAGACTGAAGGGGTAACGACATCGGCCATATCCTTCGCGATCGGTACCGACGGATTTCTGGGTGAGGGAATCCGGCATATTCTGACCGGCTACGACCATGTGCTCTTCTTGTTGTGTCTGCTGTTACCCAGTGTGCTGCGGCGCACCTCGCAAGGTTGGCAACCAGTCACGAAACTCAAGCAGGCGGTGTGGCCAATCGCTGGTATCGTCACCGCGTTCACGGTGGCGCACTCTATTACGCTCGCGCTGGCGGCGACTAAGACGATGTCGCTTTCGCCAGCGTTAATCGAACCGGCGATCACTTTGACGATCATTCTCGCAGCGATCGACAACCTGAGGCCGTTCTTTCCGGTGCCCCGAGCGGTCGTCGCGTTCTGCTTCGGGCTGATCCATGGCTTCGGGTTCGCCAGCGTGCTGGCCGAACTGAACCTGCCGGCGATGGATTTCGCCTGGGCGCTGCTGAAGTTCAACATCGGGTTGGAAGCGGGGCAACTGTTGATTGTCGTCGCCGCAGCGTCGATCCTGTTCCTGTTGCGCCAACTGCCGGGTTACGTTGGTTGGGTGCTACGCGGCGGATCGGTGACCGCGATGCTGCTCGCCGCATTCTGGATGGTTGAGCGCACGACGGGCTTTTGGCTAACGCGGTTTTATTGAGGCGGGCCCTTTGGCAAACTCGCGCATTGGGGTGGATATCAGCCGACATCCACCCCGGCGCGGGGCTTGCATTTCGATCAGAGTCCCCTGGCTCTGGACACCCGGCACGCCAAGCGGCGCACCAATTCCTCACCCTCGCAAGCTGCTACGGCGACGGAATGTTGGGCACCGTCGGAATGTTGATACCGCCATGGCCCTGCAGCAATCCTTGATGAGCTGGCGCCAGGAACGGGAAGCGCGTCAGAAAGTTCTTGTCGTTGACCTCCACGCCCTTGCCGAGTCCGGCGGCGGGATTGCCCGCCACGATCAGGCTGATCAGAACACTGTTGACATTGACCTGATGACGGTTCGGCGCTGAACCGCCGCCTAGCCGCCTGCCATTCGGAAAACTTGAGTCGGTCGCCGCGTCCAAGGTGACGACGTCGCCCGTGAAGCCGTCAGCGACCGGGATCGGCCGACCCAAGTTGATGGCGTTGATGATGTCACTGCGCGGACCCTTGAGCGCCTCGACCGTGGCTGGCGGGACACCAAGCGCCTTGTAGATGCCGAGTGCCTCGGCGTTGCGCACCAATACCGGATACAGAATGTCTGCACCGAAGTTGGTGACATCGTGCTCTGGCCCGCTGCGCAGGTACAAAGTGTGCCGCTGTGTGCCCACCAGACCAGCGTTGAACAGCGGCAGCGCGTTGCGGCCGACTTGTACAAACGGCCCCGAGCCTCGCACGCCGGTGATGTTGTTGCTGACGTCGACAGTTTGCGTTTTCTGGCGGCTGATTTTCGAATGGATCCGCAGCAGACTGTCGGTCGAGTTCGCCAGCAGCTGGCCGTTGTGCGGAACTCCGTTCGGGAAGATGTCGGTCATCGGCACTTCAAGGGCGATCGAGAACACGTTAAAGCCGGTGAACACATCGGTGCCCGGCGGGCGGCGCGCGCCGGGGATACCACCCAGATCGTTGCGATTCAGATTGACCAGATCGAAGATGCCCTTTTCGTCGAGTTGATATGGGTCGTCGAACTGGCCAGCGATGATGCGCCCGCCGTTGGACAACGGCTTGATAAAGTTATCTACAAACGGCTGATCGTACAAACCGACCTCGCGGCTGGTCGCGTCGCCCGAATCGTAACCGGCAAACGGGCCGAGACCGTAGACTAGCCGGTCGGTCTGCGGGCCGTGATTGTTCGGCAAGACCCGTCGATCAGTGGCCAGAACAGTGGTCCGTCGTTCGTCTTGGTCTTCTCGGTCGTCGCCGACCGGATGCACGATGCGGCTGACCGTCATCGTCTCGGTACCGCCGGTCAGTTGCCAGAGTAATTCGTTGCCGCCGCCTAAGGGATCGGTCGGGCTTGGCGCCGCCTCTGGCTCAAGCGTATTTTTGAACACGACCCGGTAGATGACACGCGACTTCAGGCTGGCACCGATGCCAATGTGGAACTCATAGCGGTAGCCGTTGCAAGCCCGCAAGCCCTGGTTACCTTGCCCCGGCTCGTGTAGCGGATTAAAGTTCATGACCAGATATAGTTTGTCGTGCAGCGCGTCGGACACCCAAGCGTAGGTGTCGGTGTTATCGGCGCAAGGTTCGTTCAAAATCGCGAGTGCTTCGCGATGGCTTGATGCTTGGGTCATGCTGGCGAACGCGGCAAGTGCAGTCGCGGCGATAACCTCCGTCCAGAATCGTTTCATTTTCACCTCCTGAGTGGGTAGGCGCAGTGGACAACGATTAGCGCCGAAACCCGGGCTATTGATAGACACTTACCGGATCAAGCCGGCAATTAATAATACGTAGGTGTTGTCGCTTTGGATTCCAACTCGCTCGCGCGATTGTGGCCGTGGTGAAAGGTCCGGGAAGTTTGCCTTGCGTGTTGAGACGCGTTGCGCCGGAAACGTCCGCAACCAGTGGTGTTTTGTCGCCAATCTCAGCAGCAAACTGCAGACAGCCACTGAATCTGCCGACCTCCCGCGTACATCAAGTGCAAAGCTGGTGCGCCGCCAGTGACTTGGCTGCCACACTGAGTACGCTGCCGCGCTGCCGCGCTGCCGCGCTTCCAGCTCTACAATAATCCGCAAACTGATTTCCCCGCTCCGAACGAGGTGGCAACATGACGTTACCCGATCCGATCACTATGCTGTCAAGACTCAAATTCGCATTGACGCCCGCCACTGGATCAATCCCGGCGAGACTCCTGACCCAAGCCCAAGCCCGTGATTGGGTTGTTCACTACGTCGTAAATGGATTGCTCGTTTTGGAAAAACCCCTTGTGTTTGGAAAGGACGGCACACCCACTTTCCCCAAGCTCGGCGAGACATTGCGACTCGGCTTGAACATTGCCGGCGTTCAGTTCACGCCGGACAACAAGGACGCGGCTCAATGGACACGGACCGGGCCGATGGACATGCGTGGGGCGGTGCTTGCGGTCCGGTTATCGCAGTCGCTTAAGGAGAGTCGATGGGGCGTGACGACCATTTTTTGGGGTGGCATGGGAGCTGGACGCGAACCCAATGATCGCCATTCGAAGGGGTTTTCGATCGACTTCCACGGCGCCATCACACGCCGCGGCAAGTTCGATGTTGCCAAGGACTGGGGTCAGCACAAGATTATCTTACCCAATGGAAAGAGCGACAAGAGTTGGCCGCTGGGTACAGCGCCGTATTTCCGTCTAGATGTTGATACCGATGCAGGTGGGTTTTTCTATGAGGTTTATCATCTCATGAGGGGCGAGGCTCTGGACGCTGCCAAGCCGAGTTCTATTGGAGACCGTAGCTTCATTCTGCATCCCGATACACCTGATCCCGGGCTACGCGCGCTGCATCAGGACCATATCCATTGCGAAATCGACCACTGAATCGCGGGACGCTTCCATCGACTCGATCCTGGCCGACGATGGCGACAATTCGCACGCGGCCCGACTGCGGCCCGAGCGCTGCGGTGTCTGCAAGCCGTAAGTAAGCCGGCTTACCGCTCGACTTCCGGCTAACGCGGCAGCAGCGCCGCAGAATAGCACCCTCGCCTAAAGCTCGGGCGATGGTTCAGCCAGCAACTGCCCAAGCAAGGCGCCCAGTTGTAGATCTTCCACGCGTCCAAAGTGGCTGACTCGCAAGGTACCGGCCCGATCGATCAGCATCAGGCTCGGCGTACCTCGCAATTGATACGCCTGCATCGTTAGCGGGATATTGTCATGTGGCGATGGCTGGTCAACGCCGATCGGATAGGTCAATTGATACTCGTGCACGAATACGCGCAACGCATCGACACTCATCACCGCGTGGTGCTCGAACACGGTGTGAACGCCGATCACCGTTAGTGCCTCGTCTGGAAACAGTTGTCGAACTTGGCTGATCTGCGGTACGCTATGCATGACACAGCCCGGGCAGAGCATTTGGAAGGCATGCAACAGTACTACACGGCCGCGTAAGTCATGCAAGCTGATCGGCGCGGGTGTGTTCAGCCAGGTGCTGATTTGCAAAGGCGGAGCCAGTTCGAGGGCGGTGGTCATCGATTAGTCCTTGAATTGCCGGTGGTCCTGATACGGGTTTTCCCAAAGTATCGACCAACCAGCGCTGTTTGCCCACCCCCCCAACTTTGCGCGCCAAATGCCTTGTCAGCCACGTCGTTCGCAGGCACCTCCAGCTTCGTGGTCATAGCATCGGGATGAACACTGCGACCAGCGAAGTCGAAATCGAAATGATCGTAAAGCCGACTTCGCGCCGCGCCGATGTTACGCCCGGCAACGATCTGATTTCCACCGAATGCCGAATCAAGTATCCGGCGCTCGAGGCGATTCGCAATATCAGTGTGCAGGCGCTATTCGGGTAACTTCAGGTGCTGTAGTGTCCTGATCCGCTCGCCGTTCGGCAAACATTCCGAACAGCACCGGCAGCACCAGCAAGGTCAGGCTGGTCGACGTCAACAGGCCACCAATCACCACGACTGCCAGGGGCCGGGTTACTTCGGATCCTGGGCCAGTCGAGAACAACATCGGAATCAAGGCCAGCAGGGCAACCGTGGCGGTCATCATGACCGGACGAAAGCGATGCTCGCAGCCCTCGCGAATCGATTCACCCAGACTGGTACCCTTCTGCAGCAATTCCTTGAACTGGCTAACCAGTACCACGCCATTCAGTACCGCAATGCCCCACAAATTGATAAAGCCGACAGCGGCTGGCACTGACAGATATTCGCGAGCGATCAAGAGGCCGAAGACGCCGCCAATCGCCGCCAGGGGCAGTACGGTAATGATCAGCAAGGCATACCGGGCCGAATCGAACAACATGAAGAGCAGAAAAAAGATAGCCGCAATCGTGATTGGAATGATCAGCGACAATCGTTTGATGGCGCGCTCCATATTCTTGAATTGCCCGCCCCACTCCAGGGTGTAACCCGTCGGTAGCCTGACGTCGGCGGCGATTCGCGATTGCGCTTCAGCGACATAGCCACCGAGATCTCGCCCCTGCACATTGGCACCGACCACCAGTCGCCGACGTCCGTCATCGCGCGAGATTTGTGGCGGTCCGTCAATCAGTTTGATCTCGGCAATGTCCTTCAAGCTGACCACCGCACCGCCCGATGAGCGCAGCAGCAGGTTAGAGATCGATTCGATCCGATCGCGGTAAGACTCCGGGTAGCGCAGCAACAGATCGTAGCGGCGTTCACCTTCGAAGATCGTGGTCACGACGCGACCGCGTATGGCGGTTTCGATCAGATCGTTGACATCCTCGACATTCATTCCGAGCCGGGCAATGGCCGATCGATTGATTTGAATGTTCAGATAGTTCTGACCGGTAACCCGCTCGATGCGAAGGTCGGTTGTGCCATTCATGCCGGACAACACACGGGCGATCGCATCGGCGCTCAAACGCAATTGCTCGAAGTCGTCGCCGAAAATCTTGATGGCGACTTGCGAGCGTACGCCCGACACCATTTCGTCGACGCGCGCAGCAATTGGCTGGCTGATCGACACTTCGACGCCGGGCAGGAACTTGAGCTTTTCCCGAATCGCATTGGCGATACTGTCCTGCGTCCAGCCCTGCGGCCACTGGTCTTTCGGCTTGAGGCTGACAATCGGATCCGATTCGTGCGGCTGTCCCGGATCGGCCGGTGACTCGCCGCCGCCGAGTCGCGACATGACCAGCTTGACGCCTGGAACTTCGCTGATGGCCTTCATGGCCTCGGCCTCGAGTTTCAGGGATTCATCCAGCGAAATCTTCGGTACCCGAACGATAACTGGCGTCAGCGAGCCCTCCTGCATGGTCGGAATGAACGCCGTACCCAATAACGGAATACAGGCCAGGGCGCCGGCCAGCAAAGCCAGTGCCGCCACCACCACCTTTTTTCCGTTCTGAAGGCACAACTCCAACAGCTTCAGGTATGGGCGCTTCAAGGTTCGCAACAACCAGGTATCTTCTTCGTTGCCGCCGCGCAACCAGTACGAACAAAGCACCGGCGTCAAGGTGAACGACAGCACCAGCGAAATAGCCATGGCAATCGCAATCGTCAAGGCCAGCGGCCCGAACATTTTGCCCTCCATGCCTTGCAAAGACAGCAGCGGCAGAAACACCAGAATGATGATGCCAATGCCGTACAGAACCGGCTTGCCGACGTCGCTGGCGGCCTGCAGGATCAGCGCAGTGCGCTGCGCCGCGTCGGCTTGTTTGGCGTGACCGAGTCGCGCAAACGCGTTCTCAACCACCACGACCGCGCCGTCGACCATCAGGCCGATCGCAATCGCCAGACCGCCCAAGGACATCAGATTGGCCGAGACCGCCATTTTACCCATGACCAGAAAGGTAAACAGCGGCGTCAGGATCAAGGTGCAAACGACGATCAGGCTGGAGCGCACATCACCCAGGAAAACAAACAGCACCATGATGACCAGAATCACCCCCTCAGCCAGTACCTTGCCGACCGTCAGCAAGGCCGAATTGACGAGCTCGGTTCGATCGTAGAACGGCACGATCTTCAGGCCGCCGGGTAAGGTGCCCTTGGCGTTGATCTCGTCGACCTTCGCCTTGATGCGTGTGACCACCTCGCGTGCATTACCACCGCGTTGCATCATCATGATTCCGGCTACCGCTTCGGTGTAGCCGTCCTTGATAATGGCGCCGCGTCTGACTTCTTCGCCCAGTCGGACTTCGGCGACATCCTTGACGTAGACCGGAATACCGCGGACTTCCTTGAGCACGATGTTGCCGATGTCGTCGATCGACGAAATCAGACCAGTTCCGCGAATCAGGTATTGCTCGGCTTTGGCGGGTAAGGCGCCACCCGACGAGTTGGCGTTGTTACGTGCAATCGCGCCATACAAATCGCGCACGGTAAAGCCGTAATAACGCAAGCGTTCCGGGTTGGCGATGACCTGGTACTGCTTGGCAAAGCCGCCCTGCGAGTTGATTTCCGCCACGCCTTGTACCGCGCGCAACAGCGGTCGTACGATCCAGTCCTGGATATCGCGCCGTTCGCGCAACTCTTGCACGGTCAATGCCCGTTTACCGTCATCCGGGCGCTCGAGCGTGTATTGATAGACTTCACCTAGCCCGGTTGAGACCGGACCGAGCACAGGGCTTACGCCCTCGGGCATACGCTGGCCGGCTTCGATGAGCCGCTCCAGTACCAATTGACGCGCGAAGTAAACGTCGGTTGAATCCGTGAATACCAAGGTAATCAGTGACAGGCCGTTACGATTGAGTGAGCGCAACTCGGTCAGGCCGGGCAGCCCGCGCATACTGATTTCGATCGGCACGGTGATCAGACGCTCGACTTCTTCGGGTGGGCGTCCCGGTGCTTCGGTGGCTACCTGAACCTGTACGTTGGTGACGTCCGGAAAGGCATCCACCGACAAGGTTCGTAGCGAGAACAGGCTGATCGCGGCCATGATCAACATCACCACCGCCAGGACAAAGCGCTGCCTTAACGACCAGGCAATCAAGGAGGCGATCATGTCAACGTCCTTCGACGGCGCGCTGCGCCCTGACGTTGTTCAGATGAAATGCGCCGTCGATCACAATTTGCGGTGAACCCGCAAAAGGTTTGATCAACGGCCGCTTGCCGTTGCGCTCCAGACCGAGATCTACCGGCGTCAAGCGAAACTGTCCCGGCGCATGCGCCAGGAAGATATGGTCGCGATCGTTTTCACGCACGACGGCACTGCTGGGAACGACCTGTTGCGACGAGCTGCGGCCTTCGATCAGCATGGTGATCAGCATGGACGGTTTGAGCTTGCGCTCAGGGTTATCCAGATTGACGCCGACCCGAACCGTTCGGGTTTCCGGATTTACAACGTCCGCGACATAGGACACCTGACCGACCGTACGACGATTATCCAGGGCCGGGATTTCAACCTCGACGCGCTGGCCCTGTTTGACGAATTGAGCGTCCTGCTCGGGGACCTCGGCGAGCGCCCAGAGCGTCGATAGATCGGAAATCAAAAACAGTACATCAGACGGATTGACGACTTGCCCCTGCGCAACCTTGCGTTCAATGACGGTGCCATTGAGCGGTGAAGTTATCTCGGCGGTTGCCTGAATTTGACCGGTTCGCTCAAGCGTTGCGATGCGTCGCGCGCTCAAGCCAAGTGCCTTGAGCTGATCGCCGGCCGCGCGCTTCTCGGCGCTCGCCACCGTCAACTCGCTTTGCCGGCGTTGCAACTCGGCCGAACCGATGACGTCGGCTGCGAGCAGCAACTCTGCACGTTCAACCGCGCGCGTCAATAACGCCTGCTGCGAGTTGGCGCGCAGAAAGCTCAATTGCGCCTGGCCCAACTCAGGGCTGTTGATTTCCGCCAGCACCTGTCCCTGCTTGACTTGTTGGCCGAACAGCGCATCGACGTGAATCAGTCGACCGGTAATTTGTGCGCCGATTCTGGACGTCTTGTACTGGTTGACGTCGAGCTTGCCGGCGAGCCGAATGGTTTCGGCCTGATTGGTACTCGATAACGGCTCTATGCTCAGGCGCTTTACAAGATCCGCGCCGGCCTCGACCACCATCGGATCTGATGACGGTGCGCGGGTCGGTGCCGGACGCGTCTGCGCGGCGGCCTCTGGCGGGTTGCGGTTACAGCCCGCCAGCGAAGTAATGATCGTGAGTGCAAAAACGAAGCGCAGGTAGTTCGGTTTCATGTTGATTTTTCCTGTGTTCATCGAAGGCCGGCCAGGCGTTCAAGTTCCGCGCGGTTGAGTCGAGCGTTAAAGCGCGCCTGTATCAGTTCGTTGCGTACCAGCCGAAACTGGCGCTGCGCATCCAGAAACTCCAGGATGCCGCGTTCGCCGAATCGGTAAGCAGCCTCGGCGACTTCGATGACCGCGCGTGATCGGTCAACGATGCCGGATTCGAGTGCGCGAACCTGTCCGGCTGCGGCCTTGTAGCCCTGCCAGGCCGTATCGAAGCCTGCGATCTGTTCGAAGCGGCGTTGCTCCAATTGCAATTTGGCGCGTTCGGCCAGCGCCTGAGCTTCGGCGATCGGTCCTTCGCGGCGATTGAAAATTGGAATCTGAATCTGCGCGCCGATCCGGTTGATGGTGATCGACGGATCGCGATCCTGGCTGGCGCGCAGGCTCACTTGCGGCAAGGCCAGCGCCTGTTCCACTTCGATCTGGCGTTGGGCGCGCTCGAGCTCGCGTTCAGCGACGGCAATGTCCGGATTCTCGGCCAGTAACCGTTTGCGCAAGACCTCGTAGTCGGCATCCTCCAGCAAGGCCAGTTCGATGGTGTCGAGTTGTATGTCGAAGTTTTTTTCGAGGATTGGGCTGACGCCTTGGCGCAGCAATCCAAGTGCCTGCTGTTGCCGCAGTTCGGCGCTCGCCAAATTTTTAGCCGCAACGGCAACTTCCGTCTCGGCGCGAATCAAATCAAATCGAGGCGCCTCGCCGGTACGAACGCGGACCTGGACGCGGACCCTGATTTGTTCGGCCAACCGAATATCTTCCTGGTAGGCCTGTACTTCTTCCTTGAGTCGTGCGACCTCGAGGAAGCGCCGTTTGATTTCAGCAACGAGCAACACCTGTGCCAGCCCGGTTTGACTGCTGGCGACTTCGGCGCGTGCCTGTGCGGTTTGAATGCGCGACGAGCGCAACCACGGATTCTCGAGTGGTTGCGCAATCCCCAGCGCTGGCGAGAAGCCGGAGCTGCCGCCGCTGCGGGCCGTGGCCTGTCCGAGTCCGAACTCCAGCTCCGGGTTGGGATAAGCCCGTGCGGTGGTGATGCCGGCACGTGCGGCCAACTCCTCGCTTCGGCTGACCGCCAGTAGCGGGCTTTGCACGCGTGCAATGCGCAAGAGCTGTTCAACCGAGTACTGGGCGCGCGGCGCTGGCGCAGGTGCCAGCGCCGTTGCGGTTTCGTCAGCGCTCACACTGACGCTTGAAAGGCCACAGGCGAGCGCCAGCAGCAATGCTGCGGGGCAACGAGCGAACCTATGCCTTGTGTGCAGATCAGATGCCATTCAATCCCCCTTTTCGGCGATCGGCCGAGCGCCGTGTGGCCAACCAGGCCAACGCGAACACACCGACGGACAACGCTGCCTTGATGGTCAGGTCAATGACCGGATCATCGATCACAAATCGATCAAACAGAGGATCCTTGACGATCATGCCGGCAGCGGTAAGCGCGAGAACCGCAGCACCGAAGGCAGTCAGTATCGGCCATCGAATGACTGCCCTCGATACCCAACTGCTGCCCCAGACAACCATAGGAATGGTGATCAGAATACCGACGACGACCAGGTCCCAGCGACCGTGAGCGGCGCCGCCAATGGCCAATACGTTATCGACGCCCATCAGCGCGTCGGCGATCACGATGGTCTTCATCGCCGTCCAGAATGTCTCGGCCGGCGCGTGCTGGCTGTCGCTGGACTGGGCTTTCGGAACCGCCAAACGGTAAGCGATCGGCAATAACAACAGTCCACCCGCCAACAGCAGCCCGGGAATTTTTAACAACCAGACCACTGCGAGTGCAAACGCTATGCGAATCACGATGGCGCCGCCCGCCCCCCAGAAGATCGCCTTCCGACGAAGTTCAGGTGGCAGTTTGCTGGCCGCCATGCCAATAACCAGGGCGTTATCGCCCGCCAATACGAGATCAATCAGGATGATGGTGCCGAGCGCAGACCACCAAGGGAAACTGAATAGTTCCATGAACAAACTCCGTCAATGAGCGAAAACCATCAGCGCCTGCCGCGATGGCAGGAGAATCAGGACTCTTTAACGGTCTTGCTCACAGTCGAAAGCCTTAGCTTTGCGGAACTGTTGAATCTGCCGGGGTGTGCCTTAAAACAGCAACACCCGTAATGACGACAGGATTCCAGGGCGCCGCGTTGACGACGTACCGCAACGAAGCGTAGGAGCTACTCCCCGAAGCTTTCTATCTTAGTGCAAGTAGCCATATTTTGCAAGCAGGCTCCCGACAGAAGGCGCCTGATACAACGGCATGTGAGAAAAGAGGATGCCTGAATCAGCGAGTCAATCCAAATAGCGAAACAACTCGTTCATGTCGATCACCAACTCAGGAATTTCTACGGCACGTGCGACATCACCCGATGCGTAACGACGCTGCGATGGATAGGATTCGATGCAGCGTTCGGCAACGTTGAGGATCCAGACCTCGGGAACGCCCGAATCAAGATATAGCGGAAGTTTTTTGCTACGATCGAAGCGTAGACTCGAATCGGCCACTTCGATGGCCAGCAGGATATCTTTCGACGTCGCAGGCGTATAAAAGTAATCGTCATCGCGCGCACGAAGAATGCAGATGTCAGGTTGCGGTTGTGAATGGTCCGAGATCACCACCGAGCCTTGTACCCGAATGTGGACGGACTCCCCTAGCATTTTCTGAATCAGGCGGTCCAGTCGACTGACCAGCCCTAGATGCCGGTTTCCGATCGGCGGCATGACATAAATCTCCCCGTCCAACAGTTCGACGCATTCTTCGTGGCCGAAGATGCCGGCTTCGTCCATTCGATGATAGTCATCGACAGAAATCCTTCGGCGATCAGGCATGAGAACAGCGTTCATGGGAGAGACTATGAACTCCTACGATTTCGGAAGCAATCCGTCTGAAAGTCTAGATCGTTCGGCAGAATGTGGCAACCGACTTGCGACTTGCAAATGCTCGCGTTATCAAGACCTTGGCGGCTGCGACCAAACCACCGGCAGGTCTGGGGGCGCTTTTTACGCGCCGCCACGGAAACAGGAGTACCCCCAAGGCGTTACTTTGAACGGCAAATGGTAATGCTGGGCAGGCTTGTCAATGCCAAAACGGTAATGGACGACGTCCAGGAACGGCACCGGATCGAGCAACATTCCGACACTTCGAAAATAGTCGGCGACATGGAATCGGGCCTCGTAGGAACCAGCCATCAGGGTCTGGTCAAGCGTCGGCGCGACCAGCAAACCTTGCGCCGACAGCAGGCCGGAGGCGATCAGCTTCGTGTTCGGCGTCAGCGCCTGAAGTTCGACGCGCATCCCGGTCGCGACCACGCCGCGCGAGACATCCACCACATGAATTGAAACACCCGGCACTCTTGAAGGCTCCCCGATTGAGCAGAAGAAGGACAAGCCGTCGCTTTGACCAACGGTGCGGTGCTTTGCGATGCTTCACGCTGATTGACGTGAAACACCACCTAATAAAGTGTATTGTGCCGGAGTTTTGCCAAAACGCAGTTCGCCGCTCGCAGCCACTCATGACTCTTGCACCTGCCTCGTGGGCCATGTGGAATATCCCTAGAATTTCGCCGGCGGTCGGCCGAATCGACATCTGGCTCGTTATCCTTGACGGATGTAATGGAGTTGCGAACCTGGATTGGTTCGAACCCCGGATCAGGCCGAAAGCCCTTATCCGTCTCAAAACTTTTAACTGATTGGAACATTCATGACGACTACCAGACGCATTTTTCTAGTTGGTGTTGCTGCCTCCTGCGCCACCGTCTGCGGCTTCGCACAAGCGCAAGTAATACTCGATGAGAAAGATGCCCAGGCAGCCGCGCTGGGCTATGTGGCCGACGCCAAACGGGTCGACACCAAGAAGTATCCTAAGTTCGCAGCCGGCCAAAACTGCACGACCTGTGCGCTTTATCAAGGCAAGGCCGGTGAAAAGGCGGGCGGCTGTCCGTTGTTCGGAGCCAAGCAGGTGGCGGGCGAAGGCTGGTGTAGCGCCTGGGCCAAAAAGCCTTGATGTTTCTGTAGGGCCTGCACTGTCCTGCGCTCCGGAGTCGGCCGGATTTGAGTCCAAGAGCGCTGGTTTGGTTCAAACGCGACCTGCGCCTGCGCGACCATGCTCCGCTCGCGCAGGCACAAGGTTTTCGGTTCGCGTCGGCTGTTTATGTCATTGAACCGCAATGGCTGCGCAGTCCTGAATGTGACGCGCGTCAGGTCGAGTTCGCGTTGCGCTGTGTGGCTGAGCTTCGAGCAGGTTTAGCTGCGCGCGGGCTGTCACTGCTGGTGCGAATGGGCGACGTAACGACCATTCTGAACGAACTTCGGGGCGAATTCGCATTCACGCATTTACTCAGTCATGAAGAAACTGGATCAGGCTGGAGTTATCAGCGCGATATTACGGTGGCGAAGTGGTGCCGCTCCCACTCGGTTGAATGGAAAGAATACCCGCAGACCGGAGTAGTACGACGCCTGCGCACCCGATCGGGATGGGCGGCGGCTTGGGCACGACGCATGAACGGCAAAGCCGTAAGCCTGGACGGAGACTTTAATTCTGATTCCTCACTTCGCGCCCCGATAGACCCGGCGATTGCATTGCCGACCCTGCCGGAACTGGGTTTGCCAAACTGCACCGTGCCCTTGCCGCCCGCCGGTGAGGCGGCCGCCTGGCACACGCTCGACAGCTTTCTCAGCGGACGCGCCCGAAACTACCGCCGTGCGGTATCGAGTCCGATCGCGGCCGAAAAAGAAGGTAGCCGCTTGAGCGAGCATCTGGCCTTCGGTACGCTGTCCATGTGCAGCGTCCATCAGGCAACCGAGGCGTGCATCCGCAACACCGCTGACGCTGCTCTGGCACAGTCGTCACGCAGCTTCGCCGGCCGGCTGCGCTGGCATTGCCACTTCATGCAAAAGCTCGAAGACGAGCCACAGATTGAATTCCTTAATTTTGCGCGTGGCCATGATGGTTTGCGGCGCGACGACGGCTCCGCCCTCGATGCGCTCGAGCAGCAGCGCTTCGAGCCCGGCATTCACTGGAGCCAGATGCAAATGCAGTCGGGTACCACCGGCATTAATACGCTGCGCACTTATTCGCCGGCCAAGCAGGCACGCGATCATGATCCGCTGGGCCACTATATTCGCCGTTGGGTACCGGAGTTCGGCAGTCCCGCCTACCCGTCACCAATCGTGGACGAGCGTATCGCACTGGCCAGCGCCAAGGAGCACCTGTATGGCTTGCGCAAAACGCACGGCGCTCGCGTCGAAGCGGGCGAGATCCAACAAAAGCACGGTTCTCGCAAGAGTGGACTGCCGGCCAGCGGGCCGAGCAAGCGCGTGGGAAAAGCGCGGCCGGCTGCACCGGTATCCGGGCAAGGCGAGTTGTTTTAGGGCGTCGTTCACAACGGCTTGATTGCCGCCAGTCAACTGTCCAGCTCAGAGATCTCGCGCAACAGTTGTGCATCGGTCGAATGCCGCAAGAACTGTTCGGCCATCGAAGTAAGGACGCGATCACGGCGGTGAACCAGATACCAATGACGCTCGATCGGCAAGCCAGCGACGTCGAGCGCGACGATATGGCTCTTGCGGGTGGCGTTACCCATTGAGTTGTGCGACAACAAAGCGATTCCGAGTCCGGCCAGGATGGCTTGTTTGATCGCCTCGTTCGAGCCCAGCTCCATCGCAACCTTGGGCACAATTTGGTGGGCCGCAAAAAAGTCGTTGGCGGTCATTCGGGTGCCGGAACCGGATTCGCGCATCAACATCGGCTCGCCACGTAATCGTGATGGCGCGATGGCGCATTGTTCCGCTAACGGATGATCGTCGCGCGCGTACAGAAACAATCGGTTCGGCAGCAGCGCATGCATGTCCACCTCCAGATCCTCTGGTGGATTTGAAAGCACATAAAAGTCGTCGAGATCGGCCTCCAGCCGATGCAGCAACTGCTCCCGGTTCATCGGCATCATGGCGATCTCGATCCCCGGGTGGATTTCCCAGAAATGTGCTAGCAGACGCGGGGCGAAGTATTTTGCGGTGGTACTGACCGCCAGCCGAAGTTTGTCAGTTCCGGCCACTCGAAGCGACGCCAGACGCTGCTCGACATCGTGGATCTTCTGAAAAATTTCGTGACAAGCGGCATGCAACTCCCGACCCGCCTGCGTCATCTTGAAGCTGCGACCGACTGGCTCAAACAGGGCAAGGCCGACGGCTTCCGAGAGTTTTTTGACGTGCATCGACACAGTTGGCTGGGCCATGTGCAACTCTTTGCCCGCCTGGGTGAAATTGCCCAGTCGGGCGACGGTCTCGAATACGGAGAGCTGCACCAAGGTTCCGTGGCGAATAAATCGGCGAATTTCAGCGTGTCTCATTTCGGGACTTCGGGCGGCATGCAAGGTCGGAAATGTACACGCCCACACGATTTTTTGAGTTATTGCGATTCGCAATACTAGCGATCTTGGTGATCGATCAGCGAAAAACGCATCCATCAGTCGATGGCACAGCCATCGCGATTCTTCATTTCCAATGTTGACGGCGTACGCTGATACTTCAATTCGTTCGGTGAAGTTGTGCCGGGCACCCACGCAAGGGGAGTAGCTCCCAACGCGGACATCGTCATTACGAGCCTCAAAGCTCCGGTGTCCCGGCATTCTGGTAGCGCCAAAGCGGTGCTGGGATGCGAGCAAGACCTGAGTGGCCCGCAGGCTGCTTGAGTTGCGCCCATCCATCCCGCGGTCGTCTGAATTCTCTTTGCGCCGGGATAAATCTCAACATGGAACTGCTCTCGCCCGAATTTTTCTCCGCCTTGTTGGCGATCGTTCTGATCGACCTCGTCCTGGCCGGTGATAACGCCATCGTGATCGCGCTGGCCGCGCGCAACTTGCCCGAACACTTGCGAACCAAGGCGATCGTCTGGGGATCGGTTGGCGCTGTTGTCGTCCGCAGCTTGATGACCTTCGCGGTTGTCTGGCTGCTCAAGATTCCCGGTCTGCTGTTGATCGGTGGTCTGCTGCTGCTGTGGATCGCCTACAAGCTGTTGCACGGCGGTGACGAAGATACGTCGAAGATGGGCGCAGCCGGAACATTTGTTGGCGCGATGAAAACCATCGTCATTGCCGATGCCGTCATGGGTGTTGACAATGTTTTAGCGGTGGCAGGCGCGGCTCATGGCAACTATTTGCTGGTTGTGCTGGGCTTGCTGATCAGCATACCCATTGTTGTGGGTGGCAGTTCAATGTTGTTGAAGCTGACGCAGCGTTTCCCCGTCATCATTACGCTGGGTGCTGGCGTATTGGTCGCGACCGGCGTCAAGATGGCGCTCAATGAGCCGCTGGTCAGCGCCTGGTTGGAGGGTGCGCTTTTGTTAAAGGTCGCAATCTTCGCGACCGCGCTCATTCTGGTCTTGGGTTCGGGTTACCTGCGCAAACAGGTCAGTGATCTGCGGCACGCTGTCAAGGCGCACGCCAAGGTTCGGTTGGAGTTTCGTCGTAGCAATATCAAAGGAGCGGATGTCATGGAAAAAGTATTGGTGCCGGTTGACGGTTCAGAAAATGCCCTGGCTGCGGTTCGACAAGTGATCGCAGATGGTGCGCGATCCCCTGAACGAGAAGTGGTGCTGCTCAATGTGCAACCTGCGTTGCCCAGGCACATCACACGATTTTTTAATCGCTCCGAGGGCGACGGTTATCGTCATGATCGGGCGGCGCTCGCCTTTGCCTCGGCCGGCAAGCTATTAGAGGCCAGTGGTCTAGCGTTTTCGACCCACAGCCGCATCGGCGAGCGTGCGCAAAGTATTGCGGACTTCGCCCGCGAGCATCAATGTCATAGAATCGTGGTGGGTACGGCCCGCAAAAATTCGTTGTCGCGGCTGGTCCAGAATTCAGTGACCGCGCGTCTGCTTGAAAATGCGCCGGTCCCGGTGCAAGTGGTGATGGGGCGTGAGATATCCCTGCTTGAGCGTATTGGTATCCCGACCGGGGTTGGTGCTGCACTGACGGCGCTGGTACTGGCGATTGACTGAGTCAGCGTTGCCCGAACAAGGTGTGCGCGCTGGTGCTGCGAATCGCCTCGACCGCCGGATGTTTGATCCGGCGTTCGGTCGAAATCAAGTAGAACTGTGCGCGCAGATCGTCAAGCGCGCCCAGGCGTTCGGAGCGATATTCGTCGGCGATGTCTTTTTCCAGGATGGTCAGCGCGGGAAAGAGGCCAAGCCCGCTGCGCCCGAACGTTTTTAGCAAGCTGCTGTCTTCGAATTCGCCGGTTAGACGCGGACGAATATCGCGTTGCTCGAACCACTGGTCCAGGCGTCCTCGAATATCGGTGTTACGGGTAGGCAGCAGCATCGGCGCGCCTTGCAGGCTCGCCGGGAAACCGTCGCGGTAACGGGCGGCCAGCTCATCGGTGCCATAGATACTGATCGCAGCCTCGCCCAGAAGGTGACTGAAAAGTCGGGTTGAACCCGCAGCAACCGGCTGGTCGGTGAGCACCATATCGAGCTTGTGCAACGCAAGCTCGGCCAGCAGGTCCTCGAGTTCGCCTTCATGGCAGTTCAGGTGCACGGGAATCTCCAGCGCCAAGGCTGACTCGAGTACTCGAAAGGCCACCAGTTTCGGAATTGAGTCGGTCGCACCCACCGATAACAGCAGCTTGGGCGTTTCCTCGCTTTGCATGAAGTCGCGCTGCAGTCGTTCGCCCAGCATAAAAATCTGATCGGCATAAACCAGCGCCTGACGGCCCGCGTCGGTGAGCGCCAGCCCGCGTCCCTTCGGCGTCAGCAATGACTTGCCGAGGCTGGCTTCAAGCAGACTCAGTTGCCCGCTGATGGTTTGCGAAGTGACGCCAAGGCGTTCTGCCGCCTTGACGATGCTGCCTTCCTTGGCAACGGCCCAAAAGTATTGCAGATGCTTATAGTTGATCATTGAGGCATTAAAAGTTCGAAAAAACCGAAATGAGTTTACGCCAATTGTCGCTTCACAAACAAGCCGGACGTTCTTAAGATCCTGTCCGAGAAGTCACTTGACAACGCAAGGAGTAAGCAATTGAACCTGATTATTTTCGCCGGCAACCTGGCGACCTCGATTGAGCTGTGCAGGATCATCAGCGAAAAAATGCAAGTCGCGTTTGCCAAACTTGACACTCGTTTGAGTTGCATTCGCATCAGCGTGCGTGATGTCGAAGGCGACCGACGGGGTTTGACAAAACGCTGCCAGATCATCATCAATCAACGCGGTCAGTCGGACATCGTGATCAATAGCAGCGCTGGAAAGACCCGCAAGGCAGTGGCCCAGGCGATTTCCCGAGCCGCCGATGCGCTAACCCGAAAATCGGCAGCCAACCCTGCGGTAGGACTGGACCCCCAATAATTGCGTCGTTGCAAAGGAAACTGAACGTGGAAACGGTCGGAAACGGGTGGCTGTGGACGGGCTTTGCTGTCATTGTCGTGGTCATGTTTGTCATCGATCTGTTCGTGGTCGGCGGAGGCAAGCAACATCGTGTCTCCACGCGCGAAGCGGCAACCTGGTCCGCAATCTGGGTCGCCGTGTCGTTCGCCTTCGCAGGCGTCTTGTGGTGGTATGTCGACGGTAGTGCAGGACGCGCTGTTGCGGATCAGAAAGCACTCGAGTTTGTCACCGGCTATCTGATCGAAAAATCCCTGGCCATCGACAACGTGTTCGTCTGGCTGATGCTGTTCTCGTTCTTTGCTGTGCCGCTCGAATTGCAGAAACGAGTGCTGATCTACGGCGTACTCGGTGCCATCGTGATGCGCACGATCATGATCTTCGCCGGCGTCTGGCTGATCGCGA
>JANLTP010000145.1:0-2557 GCA_031363055.1 Burkholderiales bacterium
GTAGATGACGTGCTCGTCAATCGTGACTTCCTCACCGCTCAGTTGATCGACTTCCATCCAGTGCGGATTGCGCAGCAATTGATCGGCCAAGCCGCGGACGCCGCGTGTCAAGGTGGCGGTGAAGCAAACCGTTTGGCGTTCGGCGGGCAAGGACTTGGCGATGGCCAGCACGTCGTCTGAAAAACCCATGTCGAGCATTCGGTCGGCTTCGTCGAGCACGAAGGTCTCAACCCGCGAGAAATCGATCTTGCCGGAGTTCATCTGATCGATCAGGCGGCCCGGTGTTGCGACCAAAACCTCGTAAGGTGCTGCCAGTTGTTTGTTCTGAATAGTGTACGACTCGCCACCGGTGATGCACACCGTGGTCATGCGCGGCAAGGTACGCGAAAAGCCCTGCGTTGCCTTGCTCACCTGTTGGGCGAGCTCGCGCGTCGGCGTCAGCACCAGAATGCGCGGGCCGCGACCGCGCCGGGCCTCGGTCGAAACCACGCGATGAAGTGCGGGCAGCATGAACGCGGCCGTTTTGCCGGTGCCGGTGGGTGCCGAGGCAATCAGATCGCGGCCTTCCATCAACATCGGGATCGATTGCACCTGCACCGGGGTGGGGGTCAAAATTTCAAGACGCGCCAAAGCCGTCAACAACGGAGCAGCCAAGCCAAAGTCAGCAAAGGTAGAGTCAGACATCATCAAATCCAGTCACAGTCGCAAAGACACAGACGCGATACAGACACCGTTGCCCGCCTGCCAGATTGCGGGGCAACCAATCAAGTCAATATCGCGCGAAATCCGAGGCTGTGGCCCCGAAGGTTGGCGGATCGCATGGGCATCGACGCCAACCAACAGATGCTGAACAAAAGCACTTCAGCGTAGGGCCAGAATTCGATGACGCTGCCTGATTTGATTACGTGCTGAAAGTTCAGCTTCGCAGTCCAAACGACAGGCAGTTGGCAGAGCAGCCTTCGATTATGCCATGTTGCGACGCAATAGTCCAATTGCGGGTGAAACGCCCCCCACTCTTGCGTCGGGCGTTACAACAGATCGATGACGGCCGCCACAAACTCCTGCGGCGCTTCCTGCGCCGGGTTGTGACCGACCGAGGCGATAACCCTGCGTTCGTAGGAGCCCGAGAAAAAACGCGCATGCTGCAAGGAGCCTGCGGCCGGTATGACGCCATCGGCCTCGCCCTCGAGGTGAATGGTCGGCACTTTGATTGGCGGTTTCTTGGCCAACTGTCGCTCAATGTCTTGAACCGCGGGGTCGCCCGACGTCAGCGCATATCGATGTCGATAAGAGTGCACCACCACATCGACAAAATCCGGATTCTCGAAGGCCTGCGCACTCCTGTCGAAGGTTGCGTCGTCAAAGGCCCAATGCGGCGACCATTGGCGCCACAACAGTTTGCAAAACGCCTGGCGATGTTGCGCCAGACCGGCCCGACCGCGCTCGCCATGCAAATAGTACTGGTACCAGAATCGGTGCTCCTGCTCAGGAGTCAGCGGCATAGCGCAGTTCGCCAGATCCTGAATGTTGTAACCGCCAACGCTGACCAGACCCAGAACTCGCTCCGGCCAGAGTGCCGCGACAATACAGGCAGCCCGACCGCCCCAGTCGAAGCCGGCCAACAGCGCGCGGTCGATGTTCAAGGCATTCAAAAAGCACAAAAGGTCGTTGCCAAGCACCGCCTGTTGGCCGGATCGAAGTGTTTTGCCGCTCAGAAACCGGGTAGCGCCGTATCCCCGCAAATAGGGTACGAGTACCCGACAACCGGCAACTGCGAGCGCCTTGGCAACTTCATCAAACGCATGGACGTCATAGGGAAATCCATGCAGCAATACGACCGGGATGCCTTCGGGTTGACCACTCTCTAGATAAGCCACCGACAACACGCCGGCATCGATGCTGCGCGCATGCACACGCGTCAGTTCGCCCGGTTGGTCCGACTCCTGGGCATCAAACAATCCGGGCGTCGAATTGGGCAGTCCGCCTTCGAGCAGCAACATTTGCCGTTTGGTGGCAGCGCCGCCATTGGCCGAAAAACCACCCATCTTGCCTTTTGCCGCCAACACCCGATGGCAGGGAACGACCGGCGCAAACGGATTACGCCCCAGCGCCTGGCCGACCGCGCGAGCCGCCCCGGCGTCGCCCAACTTGCGTGCGACTTCGCCGTAAGTGAGCGTTTGTCCAGCTGGAATGCCTCGGGCAACGGCGTAGACCCGTTGATAAAACTCGGGTACCTTGCTCATGTCGAGCGGCAGATCAAGCATCTGATCGGCATGCCCGGTCAGCGAGTGCCGGATACGTCGAATCGCGACCTGCACCGACGGTGGTGGCGGCAACTCCTGCAGATCGGGAAAACGCCACTGCATGCGCGCACGGGTGGCCGTCTCACTGGCCTCAGGCAACTGCACACCGCGCAAGGCCTTTTCGTTCCAGGCGATGCCACAACTGCCAATCTGGCTTTCAAACAGCGCGAATCCTGAGTTCATGGCTAGGGGCCTATCGGGGCTAAGAATGGGTGCTCAGCGAAGAGTACCGGGATTGGCTGCAAGGCGCGATT
>JANLTP010000165.1:0-110262 GCA_031363055.1 Burkholderiales bacterium
GTCGATCGCCTGAGCGCTGGTAGACCCGCGGACTTAGGCGCGAAGAAGTAGGCATTCAGGTCGATTGCGCCGCGCGGCGCAGCTCGTGATGCTCCGAGGCTCGAACCTCGGGAGCCTTTCACATGCAAGTCACTGGCCGGCAATCCTGTCGGTTACCCGATGGCGCCCGGGTACAGTACGAACGCCACCGTCCCGAGCAGACCACGCTGTATCGGTTGGTTCAAGAGCATGCCGCGACCTTTTTCGCTCAGGTCGAAGCCGCAGCCGGGGCCGGCGTTCCCCAGTTCGTCAAGGATGAGTTTGAAGCATTCCTCGCATGCGGCATTCTGGCCCACGGTTTCCTGCGTCTGCGCTGCGGCGACTGCGGGCACGACAAGCTGGTGGCGTTCTCCTGCAAACGGCGCGGCTTTTGTCCGTCTTGCGGTGCTCGCCGGATGGCGCAGACGGCGGCGCACTTGGTCGATCACGCCCTGGCTTTGCCGCCGGGGCGTTCGCCAGGCACAAACAGTCCGCCGGACTGTTTGTGTCCGGGCTCACTCCCGCGTGTGCCGGTACGCCAATGGGTGCTGTCACTGGCGATGCCACTGCGGCGGCGGCCGCTACCGTCAGTCTGGGCGATCGGCGCGGCGCTCAGGTGCACTGGCTCGATGTAGCCGTGGTCGGTCGCCAGCGTCAAACTCTGGGCGTCGGCCAGCGCCGATTCGAATTGGGTGATTAATTTGTCGGCCCGCATTTGTGTTGCCTTTCAGAGAAGTCGTTCATAGTCAGTTCAAAAATCTGATACAAGTTCAAAGCCTGGGTTCATTCAGTGATTACCCACCGTCCGGACTTGAGGACCGAGCGTCGATGATTCAAGGAATAATGCCAACCCGATCCGAACGCAACCTTGAGCTGCATCATGTCCATATTGTTCTCGCCAATCAATTTACGCGGTTTAACCCTGCCCAACCGGATCGTGGTGTCCCCCATGTGCCAGTACTCGGCCATCGATGGCTGCGCCCAGCCCTGGCACCTGGCACACATTGGTTCGATGGCGATCTCGGGCGCGGGCCACCTGCTGCTCGAAGCGACTGCAGTCGAAGCCATCGGCCGGATCACCCCCGGCTGCCTGGGGCTGTACGACCAAGCCAGCGAAGACGCGCTGGCCGCGGTCATCAAGGCAGTGCGTGGCTTTAGCGACATGTCGATCGGCATTCAGCTCGGTCATGCTGGCCGCAAGGGTTCGAGCGCCCGGCCCTGGGAGGGCGGCCTGCAGATTCCAATCGAGCAAGGCGGCTGGCTGACTCCGGCGCCCAGCGCCACCCCGCACAATCCACACGAACAAGCGCCGCAGGCGATGAGCCTGGCCGATCTGGCGAAGCTCAAACAGGCCTTCGTCATCGCCACCGAGCGCGTGCAGCGCCTGGGGCTCGACTCGATCGAAGTACATGCGGCGCACGGCTATCTGCTGCATCAGTTCATCTCGCCGCTGTCGAACTTGCGTAGCGACCAATACGGCGGCTCGGTCGCCAATCGAATTCGCTACCCGCTTGAGGTTATCGAGGCGATGCGCCGCGCCTGGCCCGTCGACAAGCCTTTGGGCGTGCGACTGTCGGCCAGCGATTGGGTCGACGGCGGCTGGGACATCGAGGGCTCAATTGAATTCGCCGGCCGCGCCCGCGAACTCGGCGTCGATTGGATCGATGTTTCAAGCGGCGGCGTATCACCCAAACAGAAAATCGCCATCGGCCCCGGCTACCAACTGCCCTTCGCCGCTGCGATCAAGGCCAAGGTAAACATGCCGGTCATGGCGGTTGGCCTAATCACCACCGCGTCTCAAGCCGAAGAAATTCTGAATTCAGGGAAAGCCGACATGGTGGCGCTGGCCCGCGCGATGCTGTACGACCCGCGTTGGCCCTGGCACGCGGCCGCCGAGCTGGGCGCTACAGTGAGCGCACCCAAGCCCTATTGGCGCAGTCACCCGGCCGCGCAAAAGGGCTTGTTTGGTGAGGCCAAAACCGGACAGCGCTAAACCCGAATCGCCACGGTCTCGGGCGTTCAGACGAAGCGCTTCGATGGCCAAGGCGGGCTCGAGCGCATCGACTCGTCTGGCGCTACCAAGCCACCTGATCATCCGAGCCGCCAAACGCCGCCGGAAATCCTTTGAAATGCGGCAACTTGTCGACCACTGGATTCACCGCTTCTTGGCAGACGATGTGGAACTGCGCGTTGAAACTGCCCGCCGGCATGAGATGGCCGACGATGCCACGCACGCCCATTCCAACGGGTTGGCCAAACAGCAAAGTGCCACAGTTGTCGCAACGGGTGCGCGGATTGGTCTTCAAGGCCCAGGTAAAGGTTTTGCCCTCGGTCACTTCAACGGCTTCGCTCGGGAATATCGCGTACGGCACGTAGGCACCGCCGGCAATTCGCTGACAGTCGTGGCAATGGCAGTACAGTTGCGCGACCGGCTCGCCGGTGAGGCGGATTTTGACTGAACCGCAGTGACAATTGATCATCGTTGTTGCCATCGCTACTCCCTGGTTTGATTTTTGTTTGAGCCGACCTGCGGCGCGAAGTTAACACGGATTGGCCGTGCCGATCAATCAGCGAATAGACTTGGACGCAGGCGATCGGTCAGTGAGTGCGGATGTCCTTACGGGTCGATTGCGAGTGCACCTGCCAGTCCGCTTCGAGCAACATGCCATGGCGCAGATCGCGGATGCCGTCACTGCGTGCCATGGACCAGCTCCGGTCGATGGTTCCGCTGGGTGCAGACCGACATGTCAACGAGCGCGCTGCTGAAGGGCGATCATGTGCCCTACGGCAACAACCAGATGCTGGCGGTCGATCCGGTTACGCGTGAAGCGAAACGATTCCTGACAGGTCCGCGTGGCTGCGAAATCACCGGTGCTTGAACGACGCCCGATAGTCGGCCGAGGTCGGGGACGGTGGTGGTGCGGCGGGTTGACGAGGCGGTAGTGGCAACTTAGTTGCCTGAGCAATCAGCCGCTCTGAAATCCACCGGCCCGGCAGGTCACGACCAAGGTGTCGCGGTAGGCGCTGACGTCACCTTGATTCGATAAGGGTTGGATTGGCGTGGACTCGTGAATGACCCGCGCATCGTCCAGTAACACCAGGGACCAGGGTTGCGTCAGGGTGAAGCGCTCGCCGCGCGTGCCGTGTGCGTCAAACACTCGAGTCTCACCGCCCTTGATGCCATGGCGATTCACCAGGAACACCGCCACCAGTTCGACGCCGTCACGGTGCGCACCCTCGGGCGTGGGCCGACCAATGCCGCCTTCCGTGTCAATTCGGAATTGATGCGCTTCGACGAACCACGGTTGCTCAGCGAACAGCACCGAACTTTGCGCAGCCAAGGCGAGCAGCAGCTTGTTCCAGGCGTGCAAGGCCAGAGTTTGCGGCAGTATCGGCTCAAACCAGCGCTGCATACCGCCATGCAGCGCGTTATATTCGAAGGGCAGCCAATGCGCGCGGTGTGCTACCGATTCAACCGACTCGCGATCAACTACAAAACAGGCATGGCGGCGGCGCCGGTAGCGTCCGCCGTCTTTAAGATGCGCGTCGGCCGGCAAGTTAAACCAGGTTTCTCCGAGCGTGGCGAGTTCGCTGGCGGTCGTATCCAACAGCTCTTGGGTACCTTGGGCGCTGAGCACCGCATAACCTTGTTGGCGTCGCGCCACGGGCATTTGGTCAGGGTAGGTGTAGGACGGAGTCAGTGTCATAGGTATCGGTCATCGAAGCTTTGCCAGCGATTTATGTCCCGTTGGAATTTTAGATATTCAAGTTGTACAGATTATGCGAAACCTGGCTCGGAAGATAGGATTTCTACGCATTGTCTTTGTACTTGAGTTGCTGGGCGAGGTCGGCAAGATCAGTGGCGGTCAGCAATCAGCCGTCAGCGGTCTGCGGCTGCGGTCTGCATCTGAGCGGCGACATTCGTTGTTATCCGGCAAGGTGTTCAACGAGCCTGCGGGCAGGCGCAGGCATCGACTTCAGATCACGAAAACATATCGCAAATCGCCGCTTGGCCCAGGGGTCCGATAGCGGGATTGACAGCAGTCCGGCTGATGCGTAGTAGGGCGCCAATTGACGCGGCAACACGCTGATACCCAAGCCAGCGGCAAGGGCGCGGTAGGCCGCGTCGAAGCTGGACACAATGACCCGATATTGCACCAATCGGCCGCTGCGCACGGCGACCCGTTGCAGCATCGCGTTAACCGCAGTGGTGGGCGGCAGGCCGACATGCTCGAAGTCGAGTGTCTGCGCGAAGGCGACCGAATGACGGCGCGCGAGTGGGTGTGACGACGGAACGGCTACTGCCAATTCGTCGCCGCCGTAGGGCAAGTGCTCAAGGCTTTCGAAGTCAACCGTATCCCAGCACGCGCCCAGCGAGGCGCCGCCATCCTTGACTACGCGCACCAGATCGCGCGACAGGCGCTCTTCAATGTCAACCTTGATTCGCTGCATCACGAAGAGCATGGTTCGGGCATGTTCGAGCAAGGTCTGACCGGCGGCGGTCGGTTGCGTTGCACGACGTCCGCGTACCAGCAATTGTGTACCCACGGCCGACTCCAGTTGCGCGATTCGTTTGCTGATGGCCGACGGCTCAATGTTTTCCTGCTCGGCGGCTTTACGGATACTTTTCAAGTCGCAGACGGCCACCAAAAGGCGCAGCGATTTAGGATCAAGATTGCGCATTTATTAGCCTTCCATTTTGGAATTTTATAGGTTCCGAAATACCATGAGCATTCTCATTGGGAACGTTAATATGCCAGCATATCAAAGGAGTTGGGCATGACCTCGACCTTGACCCTGCCGTCGCGAGCGGTCATTCGTGAGGTGCGACTGCGTGACGGTCTGCAAAGCATTCAGACCATCCTTTCCACCGCGCGCAAGAAAGCATGGTTGCACGACGCCCACGCCGCTGGTCAGAGTGAAATCGAGGTCGGCTCGTTCGTGCCCCCCAACTGCTGCCGCAGATGGCAGACACGGCTGACGTGCTGGCTTACGCCAAAACCTTGCCAGGCCTTGTTGCCTCGGTGCTGATTCCGAACCTGAAGGGCGCCGAGCGCGCCCTCGATAGCGATGCCGACGTGATGCTGCTGCCGCTGTCGGCCAGCCACCAACACAGCCTGGCCAATCTTCGCAAGACCCCGGATGAAGTGGTGGCCGAGCTGGGTCGAATTCGCGCCGCGCGTGATACCTCGGGTAAGAAGACACTGATCGAAGGCGGCGTCGGCACGGCTTGGGGCTGCACGATTCAAGGCGAGGTCAAGACAAGCGAAGTCCTGCGCCTGCTGACGGCCTTGCTTGACGCAGGCGCTGATCGCGTCAGCCTCGCTGATACGGTCGGCTACGCTGATCCGGGCTCAGTGGCTCGGCTGTTCGAGCAAGCGCTGCGAGTCGCAGGCGAGAAGCTCTGGTGCGTCCACTTTCACGACACCCGAGGTCTGGTGCTGGCCAATGTGTATGCCTGCCTGTAATTGGGCGTGGCGCGCTTTGACGCCTCGCTGGCCGGCATCGGTGGCTGTCCGCATGCGCCGGGTGCGAGCGGCAATGCCTCAGGCGAAGACCTGGCATTCATGCTGGCGGCAGCAGGTGTATCTACCGGCATCGACATCAACGCATTGCTTGCCTTGCGCGGCAAAGTGGCTGGCTGGACGGTGAGCAGACGCATGGCTCGATATGGCGCGCCGGACTGCCGAAGAATTTCAAGGAGAGCGTACTGTGAACGAAACCAAGCTTCCGCTGTCAGGCTTGCGAGTGATTGAATTCACCCACATGGTAATGGGTCCAACGTGCGGAATGATCCTGGCCGACTTGGGCGCCGAGGTCATCAAGATTTAACCGCCGGCAGGCGATAAGACGCGCAACTTGCCGGGTCTGGGCATAGGATTCTTTCGATCGTTCAACCGCAATAAAAAGAGCGTAGTGCTTGATATCAACACCCCCGAAGGTCACGCCACCGCCGTTGAACTCATTGGTCAGTGCGACGTGATGCTGGAGAACTTTCGCCCCGGTCTGATGAAGAAACTGGGTCTCGACTACGCCAGCCCGTCATCAAGGTTTCCGCGTCTGATCTACGTATCGCATAAAGGTTTCCTGCCGGGGCCCTATGAAAATCGACTGGCGCTCGATGAAGTCGTACAGAACATGGCGGGACTGACTTACATGACCGGTCCGAAGGGCCAGCCGCTGCGCGCCGGCTCGTCGGTCAATGCCATCATGGGCGGTATGTTCGGCGCAATTGGGGTGCTCGCGGCCCTGCGCGAGCGCGGGCTCACCGGACGGGGTCAGGAGATTCAGAGCGCACTGTTCGAAAACTGCTGTCTATTGGCCGCGCAACACATGCAACAGTTCCAGATGACCGGGGAGGCCGCGCCACCGATGCCGTCACGGGTCTCGGCCTGGAGTGTTTACGACGTCTTTACCTGCCACAACAGCGAACAACTGTTTATCGGCGCGGTCAGCGACAAACAATATCAGTCGCTTTGCGAGGTGCTCGATCGCAAGGATTTGGCTGAGAATGAAACTCTGCAAACCAACGCGCAGCGGGTCGCAGTGGGCCCGCAACTACTGAAGTGGCTCGGTGATTCGCTTCAGTACCTAAAGGTTGCCGAGCTTATGCCGCAGCTCGAAGCTGCCGGTATTCCCTACGCGCCAATCGTGCGTCCCGACCAATTGGTTGCAGACCCGCATCTGATCAAGAGCGGCGGCTTGGTCGACATGACGCTCGAAGACGGAAGTTCGACCAAAGTGGTGCTGTTGCCGCTCTTGATGGGCGGCCGCCGCCCGGGCGTTCGCCACGCGCTGCCAAAGATTGGCGAGCACACCGACGAAATCCTTGGCGCATGGCTGCAGCACTGATTATTTGGCGGCATAAACTGGCAACTCCAGGAGACCAGACCATGATTCGATCGTTGTTGCGCCGTGCGGTGATGGGAACCGCCGTCTTTGCCGGGTTTGCGGGCTTTGCCGCTCGTGCCGTTTGTGTCGTTTGTGCCCTAGGTGCCCTTGGCGCCGTGGCCAGCCTCGCCCACGCGCAATCGCGCACGCCGCTGCGGGTGATTCTGCCTCTGGGTCCTGGATCTGGCGTCGACGGAATCATTCGCACCGCGCAGCAGGAACTGTCGAAGGCCCTCGGCGGACGCGTTGTCGTGGTCGAGAACCTGCCCGGTGCGGGCGGCATCACCGGCACCAGCGCCATCGTCAAGGCGGCGCCCGACGGTAACACCATTGGCGTGGTCTCGAACAACCATGCGGTTAACCCGAGCGTGTTCAAGAAGCTGCCCTACGACAGCATCGCCGACCTGACGCCGATCAGCGTAGTCGGCAGCACGCCGTTCGTATTGGTCGTCAATCCTGCCAAAGTGCCGGCCAAAGACGCCAAGGAACTGCAAGCATTTTTGAAGGCCAAACCTGGCGCCTACAACTACGGCTCGTCGGGCAATGGCACCATCATCCACCTGGCCGGCGAAATGTTCGTCGACGCTGCGGGGGTTGACGTAAAACACATTCCGTACAAAGGCGTCGGGGCGCAGATCGTCGACATGATCGGCGGCCAGGTCGAGATGGGCGTCGCTGCCGTGCCTGCGGTGCAAGCCCACTTAAAGAGTGGTGCGCTGCGCGCGATCGGCGTCATGGGTAAACAACGGGTCGCGTCGCTGCCGGAGGTTCCGACCGTCGCCGAGCAAGGCTTTCCCGAAGTCGATATCGGTGGCTGGTTCGCCGTAGTTGGCCCGGCGAAACTGCCAGCCGATCAAGTCAAGCTCATTCACGAAGCGTTCGTAACCGCATTCGCTACCGCCGAAGTCAAAGCCGCAATGGCTCGACAGGAGACTGTGATTGCGCCGACTTCACCCGAGGCGGCGCTGGCCTTTTTCAAGAGCGAGCAGGAGCGTTATGCCAGACTCGCGAAGAAGGCCGATATCAAGTTGGATTAAAAGCCGCCGATCGCATCTGCGCTGGTGGCCGGTGATGTTGACGCAGATTCGTTCCGTCATCAGTTCGCTTTCGCCGTTGCCTTGCGCAGGTTCTCTTTGAGGCGCTCGGGAACACGCTCGTCGAAGCCCATCGCCACACGACGTACTTCGGCGCTGTCCGTCGGTTGATGGCCGACGTTCAGCGCACTGGCGCGCGGCGCGTCGATAGCAACCACAGTACCTGCCAGACGACCGACACCGGTAATCTCGCACTCGACCAACTGGCTCGCATCGACGCTGCGCGAATGACAGGGTGTACCCATCAGAATCACGTCACCGGGCACGAGTGTGATGTGACGCGCAATATCGGCGATGACGTAATGCGGACCCCAGATCGTTTCATCGCCGATGCGCGCTTCCTGAACAACCAGCCCGTTCACATAAGTGCGCAAGGTCTGCTCGAACAGGTTCACGCCACGCACGATGCCCGGGCCGATTGGCAGCAGTGTATCGGCTCCCTTGACGCGCAACATTGAACCCTGATCGGTATCGCGGAAGTCCTGAAGACCCATGTCCAACGCGGGGCAGAATCCCTCGATGTAGTCCCACGCCTCATCGGGCGTGACGTTACGGCAGGTCTTGCCGATCACCACCGCATACTCGCCTTCATAGTTGAGGTATTTGCAATCGGTCGGCTTGAGAATCTGGCCGCCATGACCATTCAGTGCAGTGGGCGGTTTCGTGAAGTAGGTGGGCGTCTCGGTCGGCTTGGGTTTGTTGCGTGTCTCCATGCTGCGAGAGCGATAGGAGATGTGCACTGCGATGATCTTGCTGGGTGCCACCGGTGGCAGGTGCGTGACCGTGGTCGCATCGATGACGCGGCCATCGTCCAGACGCAGTTTGCCCTGGTCGGCGCCGGCTTCAACGATCGTGCCCCAGAACGGAGATCCGCCAATCAGGATGCGGCGACGCTCGACGCGCGGACCACGCATGACGGCTGGCAGTTCTTTGAATGGAAATTCGAAGTTCATGCTGTCGCTCTCAGGGTTTCAGATTTGATTAAAGCTCGAACCAGACGTGGATATTGCCTGTGCCCCGTGCGTTTTCGTAGTCCGACAGAGTCGCGCCGGCGGCGCGACATTGCGCCCCACCCATCGCGCCGAGCATTTGCAGGTAGTGCGCCCCGAACGCCTCCCAGGGTTTGCGGTGGTACTCCGCATCCCAGCGCTCAAGAATGAGATCGTGTCTGCCCTGGCGCATGAGCTCGATCGCGCCCTTGTCGCTTTCGATGTTCTCTGGTCGCGAGACGTTGCTCTCGTGAAATATGCGCGGATGGTTGGGCTTCCAATCGATGGGGTTGAACTTGTGGCTCAGCGCGCCGGATGCCAGCATGACGACCCGCAGATCACTGCGCCGAATGGCCTCTCCGATGGACTCACCCGACTTCAGAAAATGCGACCAGTCGCAGTTCTGGCACGAACTCACCGACACCACCGGAAGGTCCGAATGCTCGAGCCGAAGTTGTTTGACGAGGTTGATCGTGGGGTAGTGTCGGCCCAACTGGGGATGACAGATGGCGCGGCAGTAACCGCCCTGCTCGCGCGACACGGCCTCGATGTCCAGCGCGAGTTGAGGATATCCGCGATAGTCGTAGGGAACGCCGTGCAGGTACCACGGCATCTCCTCGGAAACATAGGTTCCGCTGTAGCGCACGCCACCATCGACCAGGTGATAGCCGGTCGTAAACCAATGCGAATCGAAAATCATCACCACATCCGGCTGCACGGCGGCGATCTTCTCGCGTAGCCGCGCGTAGCCGGCAATGAGATCCGAATCCGCACCGGCGCCTTGCAGCACCCGGAATTCCTCGCATTGCATGAGACCGGGGTGGTGTGACACGATGGCGGCGCCGACGATTTGTCCCATGGGTTGCTGTCTTTCCTGTTCCCTGTTAACGATGGCCGATGGCCGAAGCCCGGGCGATGATACCGCCAAACGGCGTCGCCTCGGTTTTGCTGCTGTCGCATGAATACCGGCTGCGATTCGGCAATGATGACTGCCCGAGGCCGACTGCGCTCAAACGGACATCGATTCGAAATCGGCCAAGCATTTGCTTGGAGACAAATTCAACCATGCTCAGTCACGAGAAAAACGCGGTGCTCACCCAAACCGCGCAATGAGGCGGGCGGAATCCGTTGTGTTTATCACGGCTGGAAGTTCGATGTCCTTGGCAACTGCCTGGACATGCCCAATGAGCCCGCCGACAGCGCCATGCGCAACGCCGTCAAGGCTCGTGCTTATCCGGCCCGAATCGCAGGCGAGATTTTGTGGATCTATCTGGGTAGTGCGAACCCGGCGCCCGAGTTGCCGGCCTTCGAGTGGCTCGGTGTTCCGGCTAAACAGATCTATGCGTCGCGCTGGGAACAGGACTGCAATTATGCACAGGCGATGAAAGGTGAGGTCGACAGCGCGCATGTCGGCTTTTTGCATCGTCTGATCGGCCAAAAGGACGCGGATGATCGCGCACTGACGGGCAGATATTTCCAGGACGACACCGCGCCGGCGTGGCGAATTCTGCCGACCGAAAGCCGGATTTATTGCGTGTGACGGACGGCGAGTCGAACCCGATCAGCGTTATTGGCGACTCAATCAATTTCTGACCGCAAGGTCATTGCGGGCACGACCCGCCTGACGCAACGGCTCGATAACGATTATCGGATCGATCGCGAGGTGCAGAAGTCGGTCTCCTTTACCGGCGTTACCGGAATCCGTGCGCAAGATGCGATGGTGACCGAGAGTGCCGGCGCGATAGTCGATCGTACTCGTGAGCATTTGGGAACAAGTGATCGCGCGGTGGTGGCGCTGCGCCGTTCCTTGATCGAAGCCGCCACCTTGTGCAACTCGACCGGCGAGCCGCCAAGCGCGGTGGGCAAGCCGTGGCTGTACTCGGTCAGGGCGACGCAGGCGGTATTGCCGGGCGCCAGTAATCCTGAGGATTCCGAGGAACTGATGGGCGCTGCACGAGCGCAGGATCTTAATTTGGATCAATCCTTTGGTTGACAGAGGTCTTGAATGACTTGATCGATTGAAATTGTGTATTATTTGACGTATTACATTTTATTTCGATCTGGAGCAAATCATGCGGACCATCTCGGTTCGGCTCGACGATCGTACTGATGCGGTATTTCGTGCCTATTGCGAAGTCCACCGAATCAATCAGACCGACGCATTGAAGGCCGCCATCGAGCAAATGGCTGCACGGCATCAGGCGACACCTGCGGAGCTGGCGCGCGAACTCGGATTAATCGGATCGCTTCGCAGCATCGAGGGTGATCTATCGGAGAACCATTCGAAGCGGGTCAAGGAGCGACTTGTTGCCAAGCGGGAACGCGACAGCGTGGCTGCTACGCCATCTCTGGTCCGATCGATGGCCGACGATGTAAAGAAGAAAAAGACCAAACCTTGAGTATGGCGACGAGAGCGCGCGTACTGGTCGACACCGGTCCGCTGGTCGCGTGGTTTGACGCCAACGATACTTATCATGCCTCGGTGAGCCGGTTCCTGGACCGCTATGAAGGCGAATTGCTCAGTACCTGGCCAGTCTTGACTGAAATCTGCCACTTGTTGCCCGAATCGATTTTACCCGGCTTCATGATGTGGGTGGCACGCGGCGGGTTGACCATTGCCGACTTGCCGCCATCGTCCGCACTGGCCCTGGCTGATCGCATGGGAAAGTATGCGGATCTTCCAATGGACCTTGCCGACGCCTCGTTGATCTGGCTCGCGGAAAACCTTGGCGTGCTCGATGTGTTGACCCTGGACCGCCGCGATTTCGGAGTCTATCGAACGGATCGAGACAAGGCGCTGCGCAACCTGCTTGAGGTGCGTGAACCAAGCAGTCTCAAGCCTCGCTCGCGCAGACCGAAGCCATCTAAGTGAAAATCACAATCGAAGGCTCAGGTCCAACCGGATCAATTCGGCAACAGTACCTTATCGATCACATGAATGACACCATTCGACTGCGTTACATCGGCAATGCTGACTTTGGCGGCACCGCCCTTGTCATCAGTTACGGTGATCGCGCTTCCCGAGGCCATCGCCGTCAAGGTTCCACCACTGGCGGTTTTGAGCATCGCTTTGCCGCCGCCCTCTGCGATGGCTTTCTTGAGTGCTGCCGCGTCCATCGCGCCCGGCACAACGTGATAGGTCAGGACCTTGGTGAGCATGGGCTTGTTCTCGGGCTTCAGCAAAGTGTCGACAGTGCCTGCGGGTAATGCTGCAAACGCATCGTTGACGGGCGCGAAGACCGTGAATGGTCCTTTGCTTTTGAGTGTGTCCACCAGTCCGGCCGCCTTGACTGCTGCAACCAAGGTGGTGTGGTCTTTGGAATTCACTGCATTGTCGATGATGTCCTTGGTCTGATACATTGGCGCGCCGCCAACGGTGACTTGCGCGAACGCGGGAAGGGCGATTAAGCCGACGCTCAGCGCGACGCTCATTTTCAATACTGATTGCTTGAACATTAAAACTCCGTGAATGGTTATTCGGGCTGATTCGATTTGATCGGCCACGTTGATTGATACGGTCGGCGCAAGCGGCTGGATGTGGGCGGCGCAGTTCGACATACTGCAATTTGTCCGTTGGACACCGATGATGAAATGGAGAGAGATATCTGATGAAACCAGCAAATACACAACGCAGCCTCCGCGCTCAACGCAGCTTCAGAGTGGGTCCATTGATCGCAGTCTTTTTTGCGGCCATACTGGGCTCGTGTGCAAACTACGCACCTGCGCCTTCTTCGTCGACTGCGCGAGAACAGGTGGCGCGTCAGGCCGAAATCCGCGTAATCACTTCCGGTGCGTTCACGGAAGCCTACAAGCAACTCGTCCCGCAGTTCGAGCGCGACACCGGCCACAGGGTGATCTCGGCGTTCGGCGCCTCAATGGGTAAGGCGACCGACTCGATTCCGAGTCGGCTGGCCCGTGGCGAACCGGCCGATATGATCATACTTGCCGCGTCGGCACTTGACGGGTTCATCAAGGACGGCAAAGTGGTGGCCGGCACTCGGGTCGATCTGGTGCGTTCACGGATTGGCTTTGCGGTGCGAACCGGCACTCCGAAGCCAGACATCAGCACGGTTGAGAAACTCAAACAGGCATTGCTGAACGCGCGTTCGATCGCGTATTCAGCGAGCGCCAGCGGCGTCTATTTCGAATCCGAACTCGTTCAGAAGCTCGGCATCGCCGATCAGGTCCTGCCGAAGAGCAAACGAATTCTCAGCGAACGGGTAGGCACGGTGGTGGCTCGCGGTGACGCCGAACTCGGTCTGCAACAAATCAGCGAGTTGGCGCCGATCCCGGGTCTGGATTTTGTCGGACCCTTGCCTGACGAAGTGCAGCAGATCAGTATTTTCTCGGCTGGCATCGTGGTGGGTGCGCGAGAACCCGAAGCAGCGCGAGCACTGATGCGATACTTCACCTCAGCGGCGGCGGCACCGATCATTCTGAAGACCGGATTGGAGCCGATACCGGGCAAGTAATGATCTAACCCTCACGCATTTTCCACTGTTGCAAGCTCACCAGAAACGAGAGAACCAATATGAGTACCCAGTATTCGAGAAACATTGTCCGCGCCGTCGTCGGCACCGCACTGGCGTTAGCGGCTGCTGCCGTCATGGCCCATGGAATCTATAAAGCTCATCCGTTCAAGGAAGTCGACAGCAATCGTGACGGATTGATTTCCAAGGATGAGTACGCCGCCCATTCGGCCAAGCACGCTGCCAAGAATCCAAATGCCAAGCCGATCGCTGAAGTGCATCCGTTCAGTGAACTTGACCCGGACAATGACGGCACGATCAGCAAAAAGGAATATTCGACCCACTCTGCGAAGCACGCAAAAGGTGCCGACCACGGTCACGGTGCGATGAAATAGTTCGCATCAACGAACAAAAGTGTAGGTCGCGACCAACAGAAATTTGTCGACTGGCAAAGCCTTTGCAACGGGTCCCAGCGATCCGTCATTCGGGTGCTGCAAGTCGATCGCAAGCACGGTCAGACCGCGTCGAGTCAACGGTACCTGCGCAATGCCGTTGGCGTCGGTCTTGTGGCGCTCGATTTTGTCCTCCGCCATGACCTTGACCAGATCGCTGACCTCGATACCCGCGCCGGGCAGCGGTTTGCCATTAAAGCGTACCAGCACCGGCAAGAGTTCACCGGCGCCCAACGTCGCAGGATTTTTCTGCGGAATCAGCTCGAGCAAGTGCCCGACCTCGGTTTTGTACAACACGGTATCGGTGCTCGAAGGGACCATTGCCTTCGCAAACTTCAGGCTCGCCATCGGATCTGAACCCTCGGCCAGCGTAAATCGACTGGCGTTGCGCCAACGCTCCTTGCTGCCGGCAGCCGTTGGTAGCTTCAACCAAAGACCGTTATCGTAGCGCGCTGCGAACAGCGAAGGCGCAACCAGTTTTTTCTGCAGCCGCAGAACCAGGTCCTTGCGTTTGAGCGTTTCTTGTAGATCGACTGACGTTGCTGGCGCGTTGAACATCTTGAATTCGAGCAGCTTTTCGTCATCAATCGCGAGCCAGTCGCCCGGATGGCCGTAGCGAACGGTCACGCCATCCTTGCCCGGTACCAGGACGATGTCATGGGCGCCCGCAAGCGGTGCGAATACGCCCAAACAAGTTGCGACTAGAAATATGATTGCAGAACAATTAAATGATTTCATGTTGTGTCCAGTCAAAGGTTGATTTGCATACCGAGCGTCGCGCGCAGTCGCGGTTTTGGCGAAGCACCGACCAGACCGCCGCCGAAATCGAACGCCACTTCCTCGAGTTGACGGCTATATCCGGTCAAGTTCAAAAATACGGTGGCGCCCTTCCACTCGGGCAGGTTGTAGGCGGCGCGCGCGACATAGCGGTGGTAGGTCTGTGTGCGCAGGCCGTTATCCGACGTGATCGATTGTGGTCCGACCAGCGAATCGCTCAGCGACACATTGAGCGCACGCCCGGCGATGTTCAGCACCGAACTGACTCCGAACGAAGCGATATATTCGGGAACATTCGGTATCCGATCTGACCCTGCGGTTACCGGATCCTGAACACGGGCGATTACCTGGCTGTAGTTCGCAAAGATTCGCGTCGAACCGCCCACAGCGGTACTGCCCTCCAGATCGACTCCGTTGCGTTCGGTCTTCTTGAAGTTTTGCAGCAAGCCGGCCGGCGTGCGGTCGATCTCACTGTCCTGGCGCGTGTTCCAGTAGGCGACGCGCCATTTGAAGCCGGCGTCTTTGGCGCCGCCTTGCAATCCGAGCTCCTGACTTTTCAAGGCACTTGCCGACAGCGACGGCACGCCAGCCGTTAAGCCTACATTGCCGTAAAAGTCGCTGAACGTGTACGGACTCTTTAGGCCTCGGGCAATGTTGCCGTAGACCTCGGCCCGATTGTTCGCCGCCTCGTAGACCGTCACGCCGATACCGAGTTTCGGGCTCCACTGGTTGGTATTCGTTGATACAGAAGTTGCGTTACCGGCGGCAATCGCGCTTGCATAAGTGTTGTCATCGGGATTGAGTCGGGTATCGAAATTCAGGCGGTCATAGCGGAATCCGGCCGTCAGCTTGACCCACTCGATCGGTGCGATCTGATACTGGCCGTACAGGGACTGTGTCACCGTCTTGACGCGACGGTCGACGCCAACGACATCCGGGTTGCCCGGTGTCGGTTGCAACGCGTCGCGGCTGGCATTGGTTTGAAACTGCCTGGCATCAATCGACTCGCTATTGAACTGGATGCCGCCGACGAATTGCGATGGCAGCCCCGCGGTCGAGAACACGGTATTTTTGCGCACATCAAAACCGAGTTGATGCAGATGATCGCGTTCCTGTCCCAAGGGAACACTACTGCCTGGCAGGGTAGCCAAGTCATAATAGGTCCACCGTTTTCGAACATCATTATTGGCGTAAACGCTCGCAAACCAACCGCTACCCCAGCCAGAGGTGCCTTCAATGTCGTTCGAGCGAAAGTTGAAGACCAGGTTCTCTTGCGTCTTGGCGTCGCCGATTCCTCGCGACAGCGCGCTGCGAATCGGAATCTGTCCTGACTTGAGCGCATCGCGGTCCAGATAGCCGGGCGCGTCGGCGGTGGCGTCGTACAACTGTAAACGAACAGCAGCCAAGCCGTTACCGATCGGCATCGTGGAGCGGGTAAACAGATTCAGGCGTCGCTGATCGCTCTGATCGGTGTAACTCGATCCCTGCGTGGCGTCGACCGCCGCCAGAAACCGGCCACTTCCGGCAGCGGTCGAGTAGATCGGCACGATGCGGGTACGGCCGAAATTATCGATGGTCGCCTTCACACTCGATTGCGGCATGGCGTCGGTGTAATACTGAACCGATCCGCCGACCGCATGGTTACCGGCGTAGACACTGAACGGTCCACGCACGATCTCGACGCGATTGATCAATTCTGGAATCAGTTGCGACACATCGGCATAGCCGTTGGTGTGCTATGAGCCGGTGACGTTGAGCGGCATGCCATCCAGATAGGTAGCGATATTGCGTCCATGGCCCTCGTCAAATCCGCGCATCGTCACGCCATAGGCAATCAGACCTTGACCATACTCCATGACGTGCATACCGGTGACGCCGCGATAAATATCTCCGTAGGTGGTGATGGTTTTGTTGTCCAGGTCGCGCTTGCTTAGGGTGGTGACTGATGCCGGTGCGGCATCAACGTCTTCGGTGATCCGGGTGACGGGGGTCTGTTCACGGGTGCCGATCACCCGGACTTCCGATGCCGTTGCGGAGGTGTTCGGAGTTTGGATTTGGGCGTTTGCGAGCGGCACCAGCAGGAGCGTTGGCGCAGCGCCAACCAGCATGCGGGCCGTGGTAATCCCGACCTGATGGCCGAGCTGAATGAATTTCATAGGGAATATCCGAGTTTGTTAATGGCCGCATGCGGCCAGTCGCGAGCCGCTGAATTCAGCGGGCAGGGCGGTATTCAGCCAATAGGCCGAAGTTCACCAGGCACGGTAATTCGAAACGTCCGCGCATCGCAGATCGCATCAAGTTACTTCAGCAACGGTGAATTGAACGAGTTAACGCGGCCAATACACGCAGCCAAAAACCGCCAGGTATTTTGGACTGCGCAGCCGTTAAGACTGCCGTGTAGCGGGCGGGCGCTCCAGCCGGGGCAAGTAGCGCGAGGCGAGTGCCAACAAGGGCGTGCCGTTAGCCGCGAAGCTCAGCTCCGGTGTTTGAATCGAAATACAGATGGATACCAGGGTAATGAAAAGCCCGGATGAGCCAAATTTTTGCATGCCGCTCTCGATGACGGCCGTTTCATGTTGATCGGCATCATCGAATACAACCCCGGACTCGTCGTGCGAATGAAAATGGCGCGCTTTGCCAAGCTCTGCATGTTGATGCTGTGCGGAACCAACCTCGTTCTGATCCCACAAATCAACAACCGACGGGATCGCCTTTTCGTCGCCGAGCGCAGTTTCGTGCGTGTGCAGCGGCCCTTGCAGTTGAGTCACCAGGACGAGCTTGCCCTGCATGGGCCGGATAAATGCCAGCAATAGACTCAGGACATGACTTGCAACAGCCTTCAAGGGATACTTGCCGAATGGTTTACGAGCAATAACTCATACGGTGACAGAACTTATTTGGATTCAGACCTGAGTGTAGGCCCGATGGCTGCGTGCGTTGAGTTGGCTGGTATCTGTGCCTTCGTCCGCCTGGAGCGGACTGGTGCAAATGCCTCCGCGAATGTCCCCCGCGCCCGCCTTGCGGCCGCCGCTCCTCCTCGATTTCGCTCCGGCATTCACACCAGCCCGCTCGAGGCTAAGTCGGTGCTTGGTTGAGGTTGTAGGTATGCAAGCGGCGGTGCTCGTATCGACCTCGACGATTCGCGCTGTTTAGAACCTGCACGCCGTTGACAGATCAGGCCGGCGGGACGTTCGGCGTAGCGGCATTAAGGGGGAGGCCGAAGGCCGGCGGACAGCCGCGTAGCCGAACGTGCCGTCGACCTGATCCTGATCCTGATCCTGCAGCCCGTCGACCTGACCTTGCTTAAACAGAGCTTACGTTGGCCCGTTTGGCAGCACCAACACTTTGCCGCCGCGCTCGCCCTGCTGCGCATGACGAAGTGCGGCCGCGATCTCAGCGATCGGGTAGGTGGCTGCAACTGGCACTGAAAGCCTGCCAGCACTCAATTCAGCGGATAGCTCGGCATAGATTGCGGTGATCTGCGCCGGTGTGCGTTTGGCCAGAAAGCGTCCGAGCATGAAGCCGGTGAGACTGATTCCACGATAAATCAGCGCGCCGCGATCGGCTTGCGGGTCGGCGCCGCTCATCGAGCCGTAGCAACAGACGACACCTTCGTCGCTCAGGCATTCGGCAAGCCGCACGCTGGCCGCGCCGGCGACCGCGTCGAGTCCGAGACGGATGCTCGAAGTGCCCGTGGCCGCTCGCACTTGTGCCACCAGGTTCGGTCCGTCGACCAGACAAACGTCAGCGCCGAGACTGCTGAGTTCGGCAAACAAGGACTCACGGCGAACGATATTGACGGTCCGCAAACCGCGTCGTTTTGCGAGACTGATCACCCAGCGGCCGACCGCTGAATTCGCGATGTTTTGAATCACCCATTCGCCCGGTGCAAGCTTCACCATGTCCGATAACAATAAGCTGGCCGTAGGTGGATTGATGCGCAACATGGCGGCTTGCTGAATATCCAGATTCGGCGCAATGCTCACCAACTGATCGGCAGCAACACGCCGGCGTTGCGCCCAGTTCTCGCGTTGCAGATTGATGACCAGTTGTCCCGGTTGCAGATGCGTGACGGCGCTACCCACCGCTGTGATACGGCCGACACATTCGGCACCCGGTACCGCCGGCAGCGGCGGCTTCAGACGATAGGCGCCTTTGCAAAACCAGATATCAGCCGGGTTGATTGGAAAAGCCAGCACATCAAAAACCACTTCATGGGGTTCGGGTGCGCCGAGCTCCTGCACGTCGATGCATTGCGCGACTTCTTCCGGTATGCCGTAGGCCGAGAGCTGAATTTTTTTCATCGAAGAGGCTCGAAAAATCAAAGCACCCGATTAAACCACCACATCGACAGCAATGCCGCGAGCATGGCCAGTGCGGCACCGAAGCCAATGAACAATGAAGTGACCTCGGTGGGCGTTTTTTTCTCGAGTGTCAGTCGCGCGCTCAGATACTGATAGATCTTTTTCAACTCGTTGGCGTTGCCGGCACGAAAATATTCTGCGTGTGTGATCGCAGCAATTTTTTGCAAGGCCTCTTCATCGAGCCGCACGCGACTGGTCCAACCGTCTACCGTCAAACTGATTCCCTCGGTCGTGCCAACGCCGACCGTGAATACGCGCACGCCATAATCGGCGGCGATCTCGGCAGCCTTGATCGGATCGGGTCCGACATTACTCAGGCCGTCCGACAGCAAAACAATCGCCGCTGCACTGTTCGAGCCCGGGGCGACCGGTTCGGGTTTCGGCTGGTTCGGCTTTGCGTTGTCCTTGTTCGAGTCGCGACCCGGATCACGATTCGGATCACGGCTCTGCGGTTCGGTGCGCCGATTCGGGTCTCCGGGGTTGGCGCGATTTCGCGGATTGTTGATGAACCCGTCAACGTCAATACCGGCAGACGGCAGCAGCGTCGCCAGCGAGATGATGAGTCCGCTGCCCAGGGCAGTGCCGCGCTGCGGCTGCAAGCGATCGATCGACTCGAGCAGTTCCTCCCGATTCTCGGTTGGCGATTGCACCACGGCCGCTGCTGCGGCAATGGCGACGACTCCGATGCGGGTGTGCGCCGGCTGATCGGCGATGAAGGTTTTGGCGGCCTTCTGGGCGGCCACCAGCCGGCTCGGTTGCAGATCGCTGGCGCGCATGCTGCCCGACATGTCCATGGCCAATATGACGTTCTCTACCCGCGAGGGCAGCATCAGCGAAGCCTGCGGACGGGTGATCGCGAATAGCCAGGAGGCCAGCGCGAACAGCAACAGCAAGGCAGGCAAATGATTGCGTAGCCGCATACCCCACGAGCGGTAGTCGCCAGCGGAACTACCACCTGCGCGGCCGGATTTTCCGCGGCTAACTCCGCCGCTGTCAGCTTCGCTGTTACCAGCTCCGCCGCGGCCAGCTTCGCCGTTGACAGCGCCGCCGCCGAAGTTCGCGTTGGCGGCGACCTGCCAGACCGTCTCGAGACTTGCGAACCGTGCCGCCGACTGCCGGCGTTTTCTCAATATTCTCCAGTAGACAAGAATCAACACGGGTAGCACCATCAGCAGCCACAGCATCGACGGCCACAAGAGGGTCAAGGTTGAGAGCGAGGGCATTGGTGCGCGACCTAACTGACGACGGTGGCGCTGGCGCCGGCCGATAACTGGCTGCGACGTTTGCGCAATTTGGTGAAGCGCAGCAAGGCTTCGTCGACTCGTGCATCGGTGGCGAGCTCTAGGCAATCGACGCCGGCTGCCGCAAAGCTGGTGCGCAGCGCGGCCTCGCGTTCTTCGGCGGCCTTGGCAAAACGGGCGCGAAAAGTTTTGTCGTGGGTGTCGACGAATATCTGCTCACCGGTTTCGGCGTCCTGCAAGACAATCTGACCCAAGTTCGGCATCGCAACCTCCAACGGGTCAAACAGGCGCACGGCGATCACTTCATGACGGCGGGCCAACTGACCGAGCGACTTTTCCCAGCCAGGCTTGCTGATGAAGTCCGACACGACAAACACCACCGAGCGTCGCTTGATGAATCCGAGCGCATGCCTGAGCAACACATTCAGATCGGTGCCCTCGCTGTTCGCCATTTTTGGGGGGCGATTCATGAGGCTCAGCAAATGCAGCACATGCAGGCGACCGGCGCGCGCCGGCAACAACGCGTCGACCTCGGTGCCATAGAACAGCGCACCGACGCGATTGCCATAACGCGTCAGCAAACGCGCCAGGGTGCCGACCAGCTCGCTCGATAAATTGCGCTTGCGAATGCTGCTGGAGCCGAAATTGACCGAGCCGCTTAAATCCAACAGAAACCACGCAGCGACTTCGCGATCTTCCTGAAACTCACGCACATGCGGTACCTGCAGGCGGGCAGTGACATTCCAGTCGATGTAGCGAACATCGTCATTGGGTTGATATTCACGCAAATCGGCGAGATCCAGACCGAAGCCGCGAAACAAGGTCCGGTAATCACCATGCAACAAGCCGTCCAGACGCTTGATCACGGTCCATTCAAGTCGACGCAACAAGGTCTCCGGATTGACCCGCTCGCCGTGCGCGTCGGGTGCCGCCTTCGCGCGCAGCCCAGCGTCGCTGGCGTCGACTGCCTCGGTGGGCGCCTTAGGACGCCGTCGTAACCCGAACATGGCTCTCAAGCGGCTTTTCGGGCGCAGGGATGGCCTGCAGGACACGCATGATCAACTTGTCGGCCGTCAGTCCGTCCGACAACGCATCGTAGGACAGCACCAGTCGATGGCGCAATATGTCGGGTACCAGATCGATGACGTCCTCCGGTAGAACGTAGCCACGCCCACGCAGGAAGGCCAGCGCTCGTGCGCCCTCGATCATGTTGATGGTGGCGCGCGGGCTCGCTCCGAAGGTAATGTATTTCGCCAGGTCCGGCATGCCGTAGCGCGCCGGATGGCGCGTCGCCGAAACCAGCTTGACCGCGTATTGCATGAGCCCCGGATCGACATAGGTCTTGCGGCATTCACGCTGCAAGGCACTTAACTGCTCGGTGCTGGCGACGGCTGCCGCCTGTACTGCCGCCCCGGTGACGCGTTCGACGATGACGAATTCTTCTTCTTCGGTCGGGTAGCCGATCAACACTTTCATCATGAAGCGGTCGACCTGCGCTTCGGGCAAGGGGTAGGTACCTTCGGTCTCGATCGGGTTTTGCGTGGCCATGACGAGAAACGGCTCGGGTACCTTGTGCGACTCGCCCGCGATGGTGACTTGCCGTTCCTGCATCACTTCGAGCAATGCGCTTTGCACCTTGGCCGGTGCGCGGTTGATTTCGTCAGCCAACAAAAGATTGGTGAATACCGGGCCCAGCACGGTGCTGAATTCGCCGAGCCGCTGGTTATACATGCGGGTACCCACCAGGTCGGCTGGCAACAGGTCCGGTGTGAACTGGATGCGCTTGAACGAACCTCGCAGGGTCTTGGCCAGCGTGTTGACCGTCAAGGTTTTAGCCAGTCCCGGCACGCCTTCGACGAGCAAGTGCCCTTGCGCCAGGATGGCCACCAAGACGCGCTCCAGGAAGTGATCTTGTCCGACCACCACCTTTTTGACTTCGTAGAGGATACGCTCCATCAGCGAAGCGGTTTCGGTTCGCAACAGGGCGTTATTGTCGCTGCTGCTGCTGCTGCTGCTGGAGTAGGAGAAGGGTTGCGTCGAATCCATCAATAAATTCCAAAAAAATTTCAGTCAAAACGGCGGAATGCCGACCGCGCCGCCCGCGCTTTCCATCGTGGTGGCGAAGCCGATGCCGATAAAGGTACGGGCTTCGGTCGGATTCAATATCGCGGTGACGATCCCAACGACTTCACCGCTCATGTTGACCAGGGGACCGCCCGAGTTGCCGGGGTTGGCGGCGGCATCGAACTGAATCAGACCGGTCAGGGCGCGTTGGCCTTCGGGCGCGCGAAATTCCCGGCCCAGACCCGACACCACGCCGGCCGACACCGACGGGCCGATGCCAAACGGGAACCCGACGGCCACCACCTCGTCGCCGGGCCGCAGATTGGCGGAAGAGCCCATGCTTGCAGCCGGCAGGTCATCAGGAATTTTTTGTGCCCGCAACACCGCCAGGTCGTTCTCGGGTTTGGTGCCGATCACTGTCGCCTCCGACTCCATGCCGTCGGAGAAGGTCACCGTCAGCCGCTTGGCGCCCGCCACGACATGCAGGTTGGTCAGAATGATGCCGGTGTCGACCACCACCACGCCGGAGCCGATGCCGCGCTCGCGGGCGGCTCGCTTTGGGTCGGCCATTCGAGTATCAGAGCCGGTTTCGCTGGCGGGCTCGCTACCGCCCGACTTGGCCTCTTCGTCATCAGCAAAACTCTTTACCCGGACGACCGAACGTTGCACGGCTTCGGCCGCCTTGGCCGCGCGCGAGGGCAGAGTTTTGTTCTCGATCGTGTGCATGACGGCCGAATCGATATCGTCTTGGGTGATCGCTCGCGGCGGCGTCATGCCGCGATTGGCCAATTGAACCATCCCGAGGGCGACGGCCAAACCGGCCGCGAACAAGAACGGCCGGTCATAGCGGCTCCACAGCTTTCGCCAGGCAGATGCTCCGGATGATTCGTCTTTAGCCATTCCGGTGGCCGGTTTCATCGCGGCCGCCGCAGTTGCCGTAGCCGCTGCGGTCGCCGTAGTCGCCGTAGTCGCCGCGCGAGAGGCGCGCGCCGATGCCCTCGGTGTCATCTCCGCTTCGGCGGCGGCCTGTTTTCGAGGCGTCCCGCTATACAACGCAGCTTTTTTCATAAACTCTCGACTCAAATGATGGGCTGGAACCGCCGTCGCGATGGTCATCTGCTGCGGCTCGTCTCAACTAGAAAGGTAACACTTTCAGAACGCTCTGGCACGCAATCCCCGCGCCAGGAATTCCGTCAAGAAAACTTGAGGCAAAAACCGGGCCGATTGCGCAGTCAGGCGCCTCGCAGTGATAAAGTGGTTGCAGTCGGAAATCAATTCTGGGGGCGAAATGCAATTTCTGTGGCCGAGCCTTCTGTGGCTGCTGCTGTTCATTCCGGCACTGGTGGGCATGTATCTCTACATGTTGGCGCGCAAGAAGAAGGCGGCCATCAGTTATGCCAGCTTGAGTCTCGTCAAGGCGGCCTTGGGTCCGGGCCAGACGATTCGCAGGCATTTGCCGCCAGCCCTGTTTTTGGCGGCGATGACCCTGGCCATCCTGGCGATGGCGCGGCCAACCGCGCCGCTCGTGCTGCCCTCCGAGTACATGACCTTGATCCTCGCGATGGATGTCTCGCGCAGCATGGAAGCCAAGGACGTCGCACCGAATCGTATTACGGCTGCCCAGTCGGCGGCGCGGACCTTCATCGAAGAACTACCCAAACATGTGCGCCTGGGTATTGTTTCGTTCGCTGGAACGGCCGCCGTGGTGCAGACGCCGACCGAAAATCGTGACGACATGATCGCCGCGCTCGATCGCTTTCAATTGCAACGGGCGACGGCCACGGGCAGCGGCTTGATTCTGTCGCTGGCGACCCTTTTTCCGGATGCCGGGATTGATCTCGATGCGATCACCCAGGCCAGCTATTCGAATCGTTGGGGCGGCGGTAGTGCCGCGTCGCTCGACAAGCCCCGCCAAGCGGCCAAACCGGCGGTCCCCGACAGCGCGCCGGTCGCGCCGGGCTCGTACACGGCGGGCGCCATTATTTTGCTCAGTGATGGCCGTCGTACGACGGGCCCTGATCCGCTGATGGCTGCCAAGATGGCCGCCGACCGAGGCGTCAGGGTCTATACCGTCGGTTTTGGTACCCGCGAGGGTGCGACCATAACCTCGGACGAAGGCTGGTCATTCTTTGTGCGGCTCGACGAGGAAACCCTGAAGGCGATTGCCAAAATCACCGGCGCCGAGTATTTTCACGCCGGCACCGCTGCCGATCTGCGCAAGGTTTATGAAGGCTTGAGCTCGAAATTTGCGCTCGAGCGCAAGCAGACCGAAGTCAGTGCGCTACTCGGTGCAGGTTCGGCCGTGTTCATGCTGCTGGCGGCCGTCCTGTCACTGTTGTGGGTCTATCGACGCGCTTGACGCGCCTCTCCCCGAAGTCGGCTATTGCGGGAACATGATGACGTTGCGCGCCACGCCGCCTTTCTTCAGGGCGTCGAAGCCCTCATTGATTTGTTCGAGCGCCAAGCGGCCGGAAATCATTTCGGCCAGCTTGAGCCGGCCCTGCATGTAGAACTCAACCAGACGCGGCATGTCGACGCGGAACCGGTTCGAGCCCATCATCGAGCCTTGGATGCGGCGCTCGCGCAGGAAGTCAGGGCCGTGGAACTCGACTTTGGTGCCGACCGGAATCATGCCGATAATCGTCGAGGTGCCACCCGAGCACAGCATCCGGAACGAATCCTCGACCGTCTGTTTCAGGCCGATGCATTCGAATGAGTAATGCACGCCGCCACTGGTCAATTCGTTGACCTGTTTGGCGATATCACCATCAGCCGGATTGATGACGTCGGTGGCGCCAAATTGTCGCGCCAACGCCAGTTTGCCGACATCCTTGTCGATCGCGATGATGCGGGCCGCACCGGCGATCTGCGCGGCATTGATCGCCGATAGTCCAATGCCACCACAACCGAGCACCGCGACGTTGCTGCCCGGCTGCACCTTGGCGGTATGTACGATGGCGCCGTACCCAGTAATGACGCCACAACCGACCAGTGCGGCCAGATCGAGCGGCATGTCGTGGCGCACCTTGACCAGCGCGTTCTCGTGGACCAGCATTTGTTCGGCAAATGACGACAGATTGGTGAATTGATTCAAATGCTGACCTTGCCAGCGCAGGCGTTTGGCCTTGCCCGGCGCCATCTTGACTTCCGGGGTCTGGCAAATCGACATGTGACCGGTCAGGCAGAACTCGCAATGGCCGCAGAACACGGACAGGCAGGTAATGACATGGTCACCGGGCTTGACGTAGCTCACGTCCTCACCGACGGCCTCGACGATACCGGCCGACTCATGGCCCAGCACAATCGGCGTTGGCGTCGGGTATTTGCCCTCCATGAAGTGCAGGTCACTGTGGCATAGTCCGGCGGCCGCTGTGCGAATCAGCACTTCGCGTCGGCCAGGCTTGTCGATTTCGACGTTTTCAATCGTCATCGGTTGGTTCGGGGCGTGAAATACCGCTGCCTTCATGGCTTCTCCTGGGTATGGTTGCGAATCGGTGGGTTCGAATCGTTTTGAGTATTTTTGCCGTTTGGCGCCTGACTGTGCGTAGCCTAGTCCAGGTGTCGGCGATCGTCAAACCAGCCGACAGCCAGGAGTTCCACGATTGTTCGGTTTCGTGCATTTCTGGACGTGTAAAACCCCCCGATAGGGCTTTGAATCGGGTAAAAAGGCAGGACTCGAAGTTGGCATATCGTCCCCAAACACCACACGTGTGAATAATCACACCAGGATCCCCCGTCATGCGAAGTCCCGATCTGCTGCAGCCCTCGGCGCTCGACGGTGACGTGCCGGTCGCACTTGACCAATATTCGTGGCGCTTTTTGGCTGAAGGCGACTCCTGGTTCTCGTTGGGTTCGCTGAACCCGTTCAAAAACGCCAATCTCACCAATAACCTCGAGTTCTTGCGAAAGACCTGCGTGCTGACCTGCGCCCAGCCCGGTGACACACTGCGCCATATGTCTGAAATGGGTAGCGACCCGTGGTTCCAGCATCTGCTGTTCGGCAACCGGGCGCAGCCCTGGAGCGCCATTCTGTTGTCGGCTGGCGGTAATGATCTGATCGATGCGGCGCGGGTCCTGCCGAGCGGCGCGGCAGCCGGTGACGCCTCCTTGCGGCTGTTGCTAAAGCCCGAGGAATGGGGGCCGGCAAGCCTAGGCGTGTCGAGATTTATCAGCGCTTCGGGTTGGCAACGCTTCGAGGCCTATCTGACCTCGAATTATGAACATCTGATTTCGATGCGCGATGACCCGAACAGTCAAAGTCAGGGGGTGCCGATCTTCACCCACACCTACGCCTTTCCGACGCCGCGCAACGCGCCGTCCGGGCCGATCGGGCCGTGGTTGTACCCGGCCATGCGACAGTACCAGTTGCCGGTGACGGAGTGGATCGCTATCTCGCGTGAATTATTGACTCGACTGGGCAATGCGCTGAAAACGATCGCCGCTGATCAACAACGATTTCCGAATGTGCAAGTCTTCGATTCGGCGCAAGCCGCCGACATCGAACCGGCGCGTCTGGGCGACACCGAAGTCAGTGGCGATTGGGCCAACGAGATTCATCTGACGCGCAAGGGCTGCGCCAAGCTGGCACGCGCCTGGTCGAAGGAGATCGACCAGGTGCTGAAGAGTTAGGGCTTATCGGGTCACTACACTGCGCCAATGCATAGTGTTTATGGTTTCTAACTCGCCCTCGGTGCGCCCGCGACTCGACCACCATCGATGATGATTGATTGGCCGTTCATGTAACTGCCGGCGCTCGACGCAATGAACACGGCCGCGCCGGCTATTTCGTCGGGCTCGCCAATCCGCTTCATCGGCGTGGTGCGCAGGGTCTGCTCGAGTATCGTCGGGTTGTCCCATAACGCGCGGGCAAAATCGGTCCGAACCAGGCCGGGCGCAATGCAATTGGCGCGAACGTTTTTATGCCCCCATTCAACCGCGATGTTGCGCGCCATTTGCAAATCAGCCGCTTTGGAAATGGCGTAGGCGCCGAGCACGTCCGAGCCCATGAAGCCACCGATCGATGAGACTATCAGCACGACGCCGCCGCCGCGTTGCGCCATCTGCGGAATCACCATATTCGAGAGCCAGAAGTTGCTGCGCACATTGCATTGCATGACCCGATCGAAGGCGTCGTCCGGCATTTCATGCGCGGCGCCAAAATACGGGTTCACAGCGGCGTTGCAGACCAGCACATCAATGCCACCGGAACTCTGGTTGGCGAAATCAACCAGCCCCTGCAACTGTTCCTTGTGCGCAATGTGGCAGGAGTGTGCAACCGCGCTGCCGCCCTTGGCCTTGATCTCGCTGACGACCAATTCGCAAGCGTCGAGTTTGCGACTCGATACGATCACCTTGGCACCATGTTCGGCCAGCCGCAGGCAGATCGCCTTGCCGATGCCTTTGCTGCCGCCGGTGACGACCGCGACCTTGCCGGTCAAATCGAATAAGGAACCTGCGAATGTCGTCATGTCGTTACTCTCGAATAGGTAATTCCGCCATCCAATCTACTGCTTCGGACCTTCAACGATACGACGACCGAGCGACACCGCGTAAGGCGCCGCGCGCGCAGCCAGCATCGGGTCGGTGGAAGGCTCGACACCCTTGGGCAGCACAATCGGGTTGTAGGTGATCGTCAGACAAGCACCGGTGGCATCGGCGGCGACCGACTTGATGGTCAATCGGCCGAGCGTGACCTTCTTGCGATCATCCGGCAGTGGTACGACCGCGCTGTCGATCTTGTCACCCGGCTGCGCCAGTTGCAAGTTGAAATCGAAAGCGACACCGCCGGCAGCTACGCGTTGGCGCAGGTCATCAAACAGGAAGTCGGTGCCTTTGGCTTTGGCTTCATCATCGCTCAGGCCCTGAGTGCCACCGACCGGTTCGAAGATCCATTTGCCGAATTGTTTCTTGCCGCCGGCATCAACAAAGCCGAAGCCATGTACGCCCCAGTAATTAACCTTGCCAAAGCTGGCCGGCACTGGCTGACTGGCGAAGTATTTACCTTGCAGCAATACTTCGGGATTTGCGTCAGCGAACTCCTTGATCTTGTCTGCGTTCGGTTTTTTGGTCTCGGGATCGGGCGAAAGCGAAGCCAGTCGGCCGAGTAACTGTTGTGGGGTGGCCGCACCGAATACCGGCGCCGAGATGTTGCCCATTTGCCAGCTCTCGCCGTTCGGTAGATCGAACTGCAGCGCCAGATTGCGCTGACTCTTGCCATTGTCGGGCGCCTTCGGATTGCCGCCGCCGATCGAGAATCGCGCAACCACGGGTACCGGTTTGCCGCTGAAGGCGGACGCCGTTGACAGCGCACGTCCTTCGGCGCTGCCGACAAATTCGGCAGCGGCACAGACGCCCTTGGCGCCGGAGCGTCGGAAGCCTTCGAACTTGCCGCCGGCGCGCTCAAAGGCGTCGACCATCTGGTTCGGGTCGACTTGGGCAATGGCCGCTGGCCCAAAAAAAGTGAAGGCGCAGGCAATGGCCGGAACAGTCAGCGAACTGCGGGAGGGAAGCAAAATCATGGGTAACTCCTCTTGGCAAAGTGAATATTGAAATGCCGACAATGGTTTTTGATTTTAGGAAGGCATTAGCGTCTGAGTATATGTCAAACACTGAACCTTACAGCGCGTCAGCGAAAGCCATCGGATCTTGCCGGGATTGTCCCTGGCGATGAATTCAACCCTGAGTTTCACCACTGCACCGGGCGTCGGATACAACAACAACCGGGGAGCAGTTCTAAAGTCGACTGATACGCGGCTGATCGCCGCTCAGGTCATCTCGCACGAGCAGGCGCCTAGGCGAGCGCGGAGCAAGCACTTTCGGGCTCGCGCAAAGCTTCGTCAGTGATGACGCAATTGCGCCCCCGTTCCTTAGCCTTGTAGACCCGTCGATCGGCGACCCGCAGGACATCGCTAAGACCATCGATACCACCATGCATCGCCACTCCAACACTGATGGTCAGATTAAGTTGTGTCAGACCCTTGCGATACGGCGCCGATTCGACAGCCAATCGCAATCGTTCGGCCGCCGCGTGCGCTTCTCCCGGTTGCTCGATGCGAACCAACGCGCAAAACTCCTGTCCGACGTAACGTGCCAGGATCGCGCCCGCTCTCAAATTGGCGCTCAGGGTACGAGCCAGGTGTCGAACGACGTCGTCGCCCATCTCATGACCGAAACGATCATTGACGGCTTTGAAATTGTCGGCGTCGATCAAGAGCAGGGCGCATGAATTGCTCTGCCTCTCAACGGTCTCGCGCCACTTTGTAGCGTTACTGAGCAGAAAACGCCTCGAAAGTAGTCCCGTCAGCTCATCAGTGCTCGCCGCGTGAGTTACCTCGCCGAGCTGCCTTGAATTGAGGATCACGAGGACGTGAATCATGATCGCGACGGGCGACAGGACATACAAAATCGCCAGCAGACCAGACATATGTTCTGGGTTCAAGGTCGGAGACAGCAACGTAATTTCGTCCGAGTACATCGCTTCGAACCATCGGACTGCCGAACCGATAGCGTATGCGCCAATCAGCACCATCATGACGATGCGACCAGGTCTTAGGACTGCGGGTTTGGAACTCAGCATAACCGAAAGCATCAGCAGCAGATAAACAATCTGAAATCCGAAATAGAGCAGGATTATCGATTTCGAATCAGGCGCGATTGCGAGCGTAAATCCTTGAAGCAAGATTGCAATCACGCAAGATCGCAGGGAAGGAGAAAATCCGCGAAATTGCCGCACTGCTTCCAGCAAGAAAGTAAAGCACACGGCGCTGCTGTGAAGCCCAAACCAAAGCGCGAAAGTGCTGGTGTCTGCGTCCCGAACGGCGGACATCATAATCGAGGCAGGGGAGTACGCCAAGGCAGTTGCCACGCATTGGGTTGCGTCACGCAGAGGCTTATGAAAATCCTGCAGCAAATACAACGCACCGGCCGCCAGCCAGGAAACCAATCCGGCCAGTAGGAAGGTTGTACGAATTTCTGAATGTGGCAACAGTTGCAGCCTCGAATTGTCTCGTCCCGGACAGGTCAGTTTTCGTTTATCTGATGAAAGGTCAAGACAAGTGGTTCGAGTCCTAATTAGACACAACGGGTCGCTGAACGCGGCAATTTGTGACGAAGTTTTGTACTTTGCATACCTTGCCGGCGGATTCTCCCGGTTGCGTTTACCTCTCGAATCGGAGCAGCGCGATCGCCGCGCGCTGGGGCCAGGCGTGGTTGACGTACTGCGGCTGCCTTCGGTCGGTTCAGCAACGCCGCTGGTTACGCCCTAAGCCCACGCTCACCTATTCGGGCATAAGTTTCGCTAGACGAGTGCTCAAACCCATGCGCGAATCGCGCCATCGTTGAGGTAATCCGGCATGTTGAAGCGTTCCGAGCGAGGATTTACGTTGATCGAACTGATGCTCGTCGTGGCGATCATTGGTATTCTCGCTGCGTTTGCGATTCCCGCTTACCAGGACTACACGGTTCGCGCACGGCTCACTGAAGCGCTGGCCTTTGCTCGCTCGTCAGCGAATGACGCGGCGCACTTTTACCAATCAGAGAGTGTGATGCCTACGGCCGCTCAAATGAATCCTAAAACTGCGTTGAATACGGACAACCTCTCGTCGCTGGTCTACACGCAGACCAGTACTTCAGTGGCGACGATCACCGCGACCCTGGGTACTAGAACCGGCCTGGCCGCGAGCAAGACTTTGACTTTTGTCATGACAGCGAATACGGTCGCTGGCAGCGCCAATGAAGGTACCTTGACGATCGATTGCACGGGTGGCACGCTACAGACCCGTTATCGTCCGGGGACCTGCCGTGGTTCCACTTTGATTCCTTAGCGCGATCCGGGTGCTCAACACGCCGGTGATTTCGGTATCACCATCCTGGGTTTCACGATCGGCTTGAACCCCTTTCTTTCGGAGCGCAGTTGTTCGCTGAAATGTCTGAGGCCTGAACGGCCAAGGGTTTCCGCCAACGGATTGCTCGATTTCGGTTTTGTTTTCAGCTTAACTTTGGCGGAAACGTTGGCCTTTGCGCAATCGTCCGACGCATTCTTGGTGTCTTGTTCTTCAAGACCCTGATTGACGCCTTTGACGCCCTGGCCTTTCAATCTTGCCAATGCCTCTCCCAACGTGAGGCCTTGCATCCAATCGGAACTACCCATGGGCGAGGTCGCAAAGCCCAGGTGCGTGCCTTCAAATTTCGGATCGAGAAACACAATTTCCATCGCCGAGTCGATCTGCGCCAATAAACTTTGGCGTTCATTGATCGCTGCGTTGATGAAGACAATCTCGTGCCGAATTGCGGTAGCGGGCGATACGACTTCTGCCAATGCTAGTTGTTTCGGCGGAGTCCGCCGCGGCACCGTCGAACAACATGCGCTGCTCCACAGCCAGCAGCCCGTTGCGACGCGGGCCCTTCGAGCGGCCTTGCGCAGAAATCTCCGGGTCATTGATAGATGCACAGCGCTCGCGAATATCTGCAAGCCATTGACCCGAGTTGGAACTCAGGCGATTCAAGTGGCGTGCTAGACGAATGAACATCAGGACCAGCGCGGTTACCTATTTCATTTGGTGAAAGATTCCTTGGAAAGTAAATTGCTCCACGCAAGTTGCTTACCACTCGGTGAATCGACTCCGATTATCGGATTTATTCATAGCGAGAATTTGAGTGAATGCACCCTGTTGAAACGCTACTTTTTGTGATGCTGCTGACATAATGAAGGCATTCAATGGACCTAATTCATGATGCATTTTTCAGATTCCCGTTACAGCGCAACCCCTGGTCGACGATTTGCGCCAATGTCCTGCGCTGGCATGGTCACCAGTCCGCACTATCTGGCGACGCAGTCGGGGCTTCGCGTCCTGCGCGATGGCGGCACCGCGATCGATGCAGCGATCGCCGTTTCGGCAGTGCTGACCGTCGTGTATCCGCAGATGTGCACCTTGGGCGGTGACGCATTCTGGTTGATCTGGAATGCGGGCAAGAGCGCCGGCAAGCCGGAATTGCGCGCGCTGAATGCGAGCGGCCGCTCAGGCGCGGCGGCAACGCGCGAGTTCTACGCGAGTAAAGGTTTGCAAGCGATTCCGCCGCGCGGCTACCTGGCCGCCAACACGGTGCCTGGCCTGGTGTCCGGCTGGGCAAAGGCGCTGAGCTACAGTCAAACGGCTCTGGGTTCGACGCATGCCTTGCCCAATCTGCTGGCTGATGCCATTATTTATGCGCGCGACGGCGCACCGGTCTCCACTTCGTTGTCGCATTGGCTCACCGTCAACTGTGATCGCACGGACGACACCTTTCGACACTTGCAGCGCTTCGCGGGCTTTGCCAACGCGTACCTGAAGCCCGGTGGCGAGCCTTACCCCATCGGTGAGATTCTGCGCTTGCCGGACCTGGCCAACACGCTCGCTCGTCTGGCGACAGCAGGACCGCAAGCGTTTTACCGAGGCGACATTGCGCGGGCGATCGTTGCCGATCTGCAAGCGAATCAAGGCTTGTTGACCCTGGCTGACTTCGAAGAACACCACGCCGACTGGGTTGAGCCGATCCAGGCGCCGTATCGCGACTGCATGGCCTATAACTTTCCGCCCAACACCCAGGGTATGTCGTCGTTGGCGATTCTGAATATCTTGAATCAGTTCGATTTGAGCAAGATCCAGGAAGGCTCAGCCGATTACTACCACCTGCTCATCGAGGCCAGCAAACAGGCCTTCGCCGATCGCGACCAATGGCTGACCGATCCGACCTTTGTCGATATTCCACTCAAGCGTTTGTTGTCCGCCGCGCACGGCAAACGTCAGGCGGCGCGAATTCGCTTTGATCAGATCGCGCGCGACGTTGCGCCACTCGATCCGCACGGGGATACCGTCTGGTTCGGCGTGGTGGATGCCGACGGTAATGCTGTGTCCCTCATCCAAAGTGTTTACCACGACTTCGGCTCAGCGATCGTACCCAAAGGCACCGGTGTCATCTTGCAGAATCGCGGCAGCTTTTTCTCGCTTGATCCGAAGGCAGTCAATACGCTGGAACCGCGCAAACGCTGTTTCCACACTCTGAATCCGGCGATGCTGTTCAAGAACGTCCAACCGCTGCTCGTCTATGGCACGATGGGTGGCGAAGGCCAACCGCAAACTCAGGCGGCGATTGCGACGCGCGTGATCGATTACCGCATGACGCCTGCGGAAGCGATTGAAGCACCGCGCTGGCTGCACGGTCGGACCTGGGGGGCGGCCTCGAACTCGACCCGTTTCGAGTCGCGCATCGAGCAGTCAGTGACCGATGAATTGGCCCGACGTGGACATCCGGTACAACGGGTCGAAGACTTCACCGATGCGATGGGTCATGCCGGCGCGATTTATGTCGATCCGGATTCCGGGGTTCGATACGGTGCCAGCGATCCGCGTAGTGATGGTTGCGCTGCCGGCTATTGAATCGTGTGACGGACTCATGGCTTGACCATCGAGTTCGCTGTCTGAGCCCTTATGAGGATGGCAAGGTGAGTCCAGATCGTCGACCCCGCGCTATGCTGCTCGCCCGCCTCGCCGTTTGTGCTTGTGCGTCTATGCCTTCATTGGCGTCGCTGCTACCCAGTGTCGCGCAGGCGCAGACATACCCCAGCAAGCCGATCCGCATCATTGTCGCGTTCGTTCCGGGCGGCCCGGCCGACGTGATCGGACGACTGGTCGGGCAAAAACTCACTGACAGTCTTGGGCAGCCGGTCATTGTCGAAAATCGCGGCGGCGCGGGCGGCAATCTGGGCGCGGCCGTCGCCGCCAAGTCGGCGCCTGACGGCTACACGGTCTTGCTCACCACGTCCGCCTTTGCGGTCAACGTCACGCTGGCGCCGAAGGGCGGCTTCGATGCCGAGCGCGACCTGGTGCCGGTTGCGGTACTCGCCAAGCAGGCGAACCTGGTTTTTGTGAATCCGGGTATTGCGGTCAAAACGCTGCCGGAACTGCTCGCCTACGCCAGGACCAACAAGCTCTCGTTCGCAACTCCAGGCAGTGGCACAACTCCGCACTTGACGGGTGAAAGCCTGTTCAACATCAGCTCCAAACTCGATATGAATGCGATTCACTATCGGGGTGCTGCGCCGGCGATCGCGGCTGTAGTCGGCGGGGAACTGCCGGTGGGTACGGGGGCCTTGTCAACGCCTTTGCCGTTCGTGAAATCTGGCCGCTTGCGTGCGCTGGCTGTGTCGAGCGCCGAGCGCGTCGCATCTCTGCCGGATGTGCCGACCTTTGCGGAAGCCGGTTTTCCAGGGGTCACCGATGAAACCTGGATCGGGATATTTGCGCCGACCGGAACGCCGCCCGAGATCGTACAAAAGCTCAATGAAGCGATCAATCAGATGCTGCAAAGCGCCGATGTACGCGAGCGCTTGAACGCCATGGCGTTCGAGCCGGTTGGCGGGACGACGCAGCAATTTGCCGAGTACCTGAAGACCGAAATCAGCAAGTGGGGCAAGGTGGTTCGCGAAGGCAATATCAAGCCCGACTGAACCGTCCCAAACAACGCCAAAGGATCCAAGATGACTTCTGCTCTGCCGCCTATTCGACGTCTGGTCAGTGAAGATGACGCGCAAGGCCGATCGCGCATTGTCGAAGATGCGCCGGCCAGCGCTATTCGCACGGTCGAGCAGCGGCCCAACTATCGAGCGGTCAATGTCTGGCGCACTGAATCTTCGCCGGCACCGATTCAAGCGCCGGACTCGGTCGCCATTCACAAGGGGATTCTGCCGCCGAAAAATGGCGGATCGATTCTGCGTGTGATCGACTTTCCGCCGGAATCAAAGGACCCGCAGGAGCGTCAGCGCCAAATCGCCGCGACCTTTGGGAGCATCTTTGTCGACGCCGATCACGACAAACGCGCCGATGCACATCCGGGCATGCATCGCACCGACACGGTCGACTATGCGATTGTGCTCGAGGGCGAGATCTGGGCGGTCATGGATGACAACGAAGTGTTGATGCGAACCGGCGATATCCTGATCCAGCGCGGCACGAACCACGCCTGGGCCAATCGCTCGGAGAAGACCGCGCGGATTTGTTTTGTTCTGCTCGACGGTGCCCGTTAGGAAGCGTCACGTCAATGGTCCGGTCTGGCACCAGCTGGCCTAGTTGATTGCCAAGACTGCCAATGACGTGACCGGCTCTGGCGAATCAGTCGATCTCAATTCCCGCAACCGCGAACGATGTCACAGGCCTGATTGCACTCGAATTGCCAGACTCCATTTAGCCAATAGTTGGCCTCGAATCGCTTGGTCTGCAGATTCTGACTGAACATGATACGAGGTCCGGTATCGCGTTTTGGCGTGTTGGTTGCAGTCAGATAGCTTGCGTCGCCATGAACAGGGTGACGCCAATAGCGAATTTGATCGAATTCGTCGCCGTCGAATCGGGTCGTTAGCCTTTTGCCGTCGGGCGCATCCATGACGGCGTTTCCGGCTGTGTCGAAAGAGAATCTGCAGGCGACCTTGTTGTCGGGATTCCAGGTGCCCTGGAAGGTGCCCAAAAACTCAGGCGCTTTCTGCGTGTCCGCACAATAAACGAAATTCATCAGCCCCTCGTCAGGCCGCGGGATGCACGTCGTCAGGGCAGGTGTAATCGCCGGTACCAGAACCGGGGTCGGTACCTGATTGGCACTTAGTTCAAAAGTAACCCCCGATTCGGTGAAGAACGTGGGGACCTCACCCGTGATCTCGACGCCGTTGCAGGTCGTTGCCTTGTAGGCAGGTACTTTTTGCGTTGTCACGCGCCAGATTTTCTCTCCGGCCGGAAAGTTGATCCGGGTTACACCCGTGATTGCCGTGACCCAGCTTCGGCATTCAGGCGCTCCGAGCACCGCGAAGCTGGTTTGCACCTTGTAGGCCGAGCCATCGCACCCGACCAAATAGGATCCCGAGATCCAGCAGATTCCGCCAGTAGGCAAGCCGCTGAGCGCCAGTGGTGCAGCGGCCGCGTTGGCGTAGGCAATACTCCCGCTGGTCGAGCCCGGCGCGAACTGATTGCCGCTAACCAACGGAATTTCATTGCGATTGACCCAATAAACCTGGCCTTCGGCGGTCAATGCGAGCACCATGCCGTGTTCTGCGTGGTTGGTCAACTGGAGTACTCCATTGATGGCCAACTCTGATTGTCCCGACACGGAGTCGTGTTCCGGCCATTGCAAGATGCGACCTTCAGTTGTCAAGCCATAGACCCGATTGCGAAAACCCCAATAGATCGACAACACGTTGGTCGGGTAGGGAAGTTTGGTCCATATTCCCGGGCTGTAAGTAAGGTCGCTATTCATGTAGAACGCGCCATTCGATAGCCGGGCCAACAGTCGATTCGCCGGCTTGTCAGTACGTTGCAGCAATTGACGATAATCCTCGTCCTGCGAAATCCAGGTGTAACTGGTTGCGGGCTCCGCTTCGGGTGGACCCAGTGTCCAGGCATTGGACGCCATACGCACATACTTGCGATCACTGGACAGCGCCACCGCATGGCCTGCATAGGCATTTAACTCGAGATAGCTGCCGTCTACCGGGCGGGTCGATTGCACGCCGCGCTCGTCGGTGTACGTGAACTGCAGGCGCCCGTCGGAAGTGAGCGCAAAGGAAAGCGGAATGCGACCGTATTGGATGAACGAGCGGCTGATGGGCACTACCTTCGCGCGCATGGCAGCATCGCCGATACTGGCGCTCGTGCTGCCGGCGCCGACCGTCATGCTCAACCAAAGGCTGTCGTAGGTATAGGTGATTTCGGTAGGCGACGCGACCGGTATGCCGTTCTTGCGCAGGTCGAGGCGGCCGTCGGACAGATCGTCCGACATTTGACGATGAAACTTCAACATAGCCCCTCGGTCGTTGGGCTGAAAGCCCCGCGCCGCCTTGGCGAATCCGGCGAGTGTTGCGGCATATCGCCCGCGATCGGTGTCCGGTAAAGTGTTGACTTGCGTGCCGTTGTTGTCATCCAGGAGCACCGGCAACCGGGTCATGCTGTCGCTGGCGGTGAGCCGATGAATTCCAGGCAGATGACTATCGAGCAGCGACAGTACTCGTCGGTTAGCATCTCCAATCGCTTGGGCATTCAGAGCGGTAGTTGGCGACCCCGATGACGTGCCATTGGCTCCCGCAATATTCAGCAATTGCGCACTTGCCGTGGTATGGGTACTGGCGACCATGTTGCCACCGATAGTTGGCACTATGAGATTCAGCACCGTACCGGCTGGCAGGTCGGAAGTTTCGCCCAGCGCTTCGTCGTAGTACTTGGCACCGTCTCCACCGTGCACCTCGAGAAGTATCGGTCCTGTGTAGTCGCAGGGCTTTACAGTCACCAGGCCGGTCTGGTCGGTCACCGCTTCACCGATGGTATTCAACGCCTGGTCCTTGACGACTACGCGTGCATTGACCATCTTTCCAAAGTCACCACCAGCGGCAGCGCCGCCGCCCCCGTCAGCGCCGCCAGATGCTCCACCAGACGCTCCGCCAGACGCTCCGCCAGACGCTCCGCCGTCGCCGGTTCCACCGGCGTCCAACAGAATCGGCGGTGAACCTGACCACGCCAAGTCGCCTTTGAATCCACTGCTGACCGACTTTTTGCAAGGTTGCGCCGACGAAACGGCGACCGGCCCACCGCTACCACCACCACCGCCACAGCCCCAGACAACGGCCGCGACGACGCTCGCAGTCGCGAAAGTCCAAAAAGTCGAGCGTAAAGTTTCGATCATGCAAGCCCACTTCGCAAATTCATTTTTGATCTCGACGCAGGTTAGACCGGCGTTGAGTGAAAGACAATTCGAAACTTTCCGACTGTCAGGAGATCATATCAAAAACCATGTTTGACAATATAATCAAATTTGCTTATATTTGTATTAAATATTCGCATCGGAAAAAAGCTTGAAACAAAGCGAATTCAAGAGATGGTTAGCAGCACAAGGCGCCACCTTCAAGAATGGCGCTAAGCACACGAAGGTCTACTTGAACGGCAGATGAACGGCAGACAGTCGACGCTTCCGCGGCACCCGAGCCACGAGATCGGCGAATCCTTGCGAAAGGCGATTCTCCAACAGCTCGGGTTGAAGTTGAAGTAGTTGAAGGGTCCAGTGTCCCGATTTTCCACAATTGCGTTTTTCGCCGAATGCGTTGCGAGGTGGTATGCGTTATCCCGTAGTAATCAAGCCCGACGGAGCGGGTTGGTTTATCTCCTTTCCGGATATTCCTGAGGCACTGACTTCCGGCGGCACTGAACAGCAGGCGCTGGAGTTGGCGCGCGATGCACTGGCAACCGCGATGGACTTCTACGTTGAAGATCGTCGCCTGGTTCCGCCGCCCTCTCGGGTCAAAGCCAGTCAGCCCTTCGTCGAGTTGCCGGCGAGCTTGGCAGCCAAGGTATTGTTGCTCAATGAAATGATTCGCCAGAAGGTACGGCCGGCCGATCTCGCGCGCAAGCTCGAAGTGAAACCGCAGGAGATCAACCGGCTCATCGACCTGAAGCATGCGTCGAAAATCGATGGTGTGGCGGCAGCTTTGAATGCGCTCGGGAAGAGACTCGAACTGAAGTTAGCCTGAGCGGCAAATTCTGCGCGATCTGCCGTTTCCGATTCCATTGCGCACCCTTCTATATCGGCTGCGTAACTTGATCACCGGCGATCGCCATCCGAAGCCGAACGCTACGAAAGGAAGCCACCGAGCGTATCTCGGTTTGGGCGACCGTACGCATCAGCACGAGTGACAGAAAACGCTTCGTCGAGATCGCCGAGGACGAACTGATCGGCCTGCATGAAGGAAACTTCGCGCGTTATCAGGTTCGCCCTTCGGAGTTCGAGGCCTGGCGAATTTCCTGGAAGTTGTAATCCTCGGCGTTTGAGTTGACTTTGAATACTCCAATGTCGCCGGACATCAGAGCCTGATCTTGCCTTCCGAAATGACGCGTTTCCAAACCGTGTGTTCGTCTTTGATCAGCTTGTCAAACTCTGCTGCGCTGGTCGGTGCCGGGTAGTCACCCAACAACGTCAGGAACTTCTCGCGAACTTCAGGCTCGTTAAGGATGCGGACGATTTCCGCATTCAGTTTTTCAACGATGGGCGGGGGCATATTGGCCGGTCCCAGGATGCCGGTAAAGATGCCGATACCGAAATCGACGCCCTGTTCGCGCATAGTTGGCAGGTCCGGCATGCCCCTTACGCGTTGTGGCCCGGTGATGCCAATCGCGCGAAGTTTGCCTGCCTTGACCTGAGCCATGGTGTTCGATGCATCGAGCACACCCAGCAACATATGGCCGCCCACCATGTCGACGGCCAACGCGGTGGTCGATCGATAGGGGACATGAATCATGTCAATACCGGTCAAGGTCTTCATCAATTCGCCCGACAAGTGTCCGCCCGAACCATTGCCCCAGGAGCCGTAGTTCGGCGGCACCGGCTGTGACTTCACATAGGCGATGAACTCCTTGACATTATTGACCGGCACCGACGGGTGTACGACCAGCACGGTGCCGCCGTAGGTCGCTCGGGCGATCGGTGTAAAGTCTTCCTGGGCGTTAAAGGGCAGCTTGTCATTGAGCAGCGGGTATATGACATTGGCCGACGTGAATCCAACCACCAGCGTGTAGCCGTCGGGCGCCGACTTGGCCGCGATATCGAGCGCTACTGCGCCGGTGCCACCGGGCTTGTTCTCGACGAGCACCGGCACCTTCCAGTAGGTCGAAAGTCGCTCGCCGATGATTCGCGCGATCAAGTCGGTCGGGCCGCCTGCCGCGCTTCCCGAGATGATGCGAATCGGTCTGCTCGGGTAGTCCTGCGCCAGCGCGGGCTGGGTCATGAGTTCAAAGCTGGCGATGGCGGCCAACATCATTGCCGCTCTTATCGATGCAGTCGTCATCGTTGTAGCCCTTATCCGCCTTAAAAAGCTGTCCATGGCCTACCTCCCAGTTATCTCACGTCGCTTTCATTGTTGCACGCAATGATTTTCTGCAACCGGCTAGCGTGACATGAATAGCTGGCGCTGAAACAAAATAAGCGACCGCGCGCTGGCGTTAAACAATCACGACCGGCGACGGGTCGTCGTAGAACCGTCCGCGTTTGCGATTCAGGTAGGGCAGGCTGTAGTTCTTCATCACCACACCGTAGCCCTCGCGCTCGCCGTAGGACCAGCGCATCATGGCGTTGTAAATGATCGCGCTGGGATAGGGCACCCAGGGCGCGCCGATATCGGCGGTCGCGCGGAGTCGATATTGGTTTCCTCGGGTATCGTGGACCGTCATTTCGACACCGGTAAGCATCAGACCGTGGTGGGTGCTGGTGATCGTCGCCTGGCTAGTCAAACCATAGACCTTGCCCTGATCCAGAACGTAGCCGTGCGTGAGCTGGAACTGCTCGGCGCCGATGGCCTCGGGATTCCATGGGCAAATCATGTGGAACGCCAGATCGTCGCCAAAGGTCGCCGACAGAATGTACATGTTCTTGATCACCATCGGATCGCGCGGCCCCCAACTGTGATCCATGCGCTCGACGCTGTTGACTGCGAAGGTTTTGCCGCGCACGATCATCGTCCCCGTGGTTCGCCCGGTCAGATCAAAATGCCCTGACTGATGCTTTTTCAACGTGTCGCTATCGGTGTGCATGTCCTCGACCCGGCCGGCCTGCGGGCTGTGCGCTGGATCATGGATATCAAACGGATCCATGAGCCCCCGCCAATCGATGTGAATCTCGGTGCCGTCATAACCAACATAGTCGATGCGAAAGTCTTTCGGCGGGCGCACCGCGCGGATCGATAGTCCAATCGGTGACGTCCATTCGGAGAATTTCTTCGGCGCTGGCATGTGCTGGTTGTCGTTGTAATGCAGCAAATCCGAGCGGTTGTCGGACAACGCGCCGCAGACCATGACCTGATTAGCCATCACGCCTAGTGCCGGGCGAGCGCAGACGTAGATCAGCGCGTAGAGGTGAGCCTCGGGCACAACCACCGGGAACAGCAAGGTTTCCACCCAGGTGTGGTCGGCATTCGGCGGGTTTTGGTAGTCGATTTGGTCGGCCCGGATCATTTTGTCCCTTTTTTGGTTTTGCCTTTTTGGATTTGTCTACACAATACGCATGTGTACGAGTTCATAATACTATGCGATTGTTGATCGAGCCTGCCATTATGAATCCGACCGATATCCGCGACGCACCGACCGCCCAGTTCATCGCGCAACTGCGCGCCCGGTTTCCCATCGAAGCGGAGATGGACCGACTGTTAACCCGCAAGATGGAGCGTCGCGGCGGGCCGCCGTACGCGATGCTCACGCTGACCCAGTTGACCGATTCTCTGACTGGTCTCCTCAAGAGCGAGCTGCGTGATCCGTTCGAGATTTCCAAGCAAAGTTGGCTGGTCGGAGGCGCCTCAAAAATTCAGATGCGCTTCACGCTGCGATGGATAGACCCGGATGGTCGGTCGACTGATAGGTCGACAGATACATCGAATGACGGGCCGACCACCTCCGATCTGGTGGTGCGAATGGAACCCTCGGAGTCATTAAACGCATCAAGCCGGCTGCGTGAATTCGAACTGTTGCGGGCGCTCGAAGGTACCGTGCCGGTCCCCAAAGTCTATTGGGTCGATGCAGACGGGACTTGGTTTCCCGAGCCGGCGTTGATCTACGCCTACGCGCATGGCGTGGCCAAGCCGACGTCGGTCGGTGGTTCGGGTGTCACTGGTATCGGCACGCATTTCGGTGAACGACTGCGCCGATTGTTGGCGCCGCAGTTTGTAGAACAGTTGGCGAAAATTCATCGCTTTGAACATGCCAACTCGCCACTGGGAAGCTTTACGCGATCGCCGGTGGGTTCGACCGAGAGCGCGCAATTGCAGATCAATCGCACGCGCCGGATCTGGGAAGAGGACCGTGGCGCGGCTTTTCCGATCATGGACGTTGCAGCGAACTGGCTGTCGCGCAATGTGCCGACTCTGGATCGCGCCAGCGTCGTGCATGGCGACTATCGATCGGGCAATTTTCTGTTCGATGAACCAAGCGGCGCATTCACCTCGATTCTCGACTGGGAGCGCGCCTACATCGGTGACCGCCACCGCGATCTGGCGTGGACCACCGCACGCGTGATCGGACATCTTGCCGAGGATCGCAAGACGTTCCTGGTCTGCGGGCTGTTACCGTTGGAGGCGTTTTACGAGCGCTATCGCGAGGCCTCGGGCCTGACGATTGATCCGGACAAATTACGCTTTTATGAGATCTTGAATCGCTATCAACAGGTTCAAACCGTGCTGGGCAGCGCCTATCGCGTCGCCCGACTGAACAAGTCGCACCAGGGTATTGTGATTACGCGTCTTTCCTCGGCGTCGTATCAGTTGGCAGAGGAATTGCGAGGCGCACTTGCGGAGGTTGTGTGATGGGTGAGGTAATCGAATGATCGATCATACCGACAACGATCTGCGTGCCGCCGCCAAGGCTCTGCGCGACGTGGTGGCGCCGGCGCTCGGTGTCGATAACGCGTTGGCAATTCAGCAACTCAAGCTGGTGATCGATTGGCTCGATTTCTACCGCAGCCGCCTGCCCCTGGTGCAAGACCGACGGGCGCTCGAGCTATCGGTGCAGTTGCAGACCGCGCGCCGGATTGCACCAGCGATGCCGCCAGAGGATGCGGTGCCATTGCTAACCGCCATCGAGGCCGGCGCGGCTGTTCTGGCGGCACTCAAAGTTCATCCGACTCAACTGCAGACCGTGATTGCCCAGCTCGAAGAAGTGATCAGTACGGCGGTCCAGCGGTCATCCGAACTCGACCCGGTTCAGCAGCAGGTAATCGAGCGCGCAGTGATCGAGGACACACGGCCCTTGCTTGATGCACAGCGCGCCTGGTTTTTGCCGCACAGTGTGGAGGCAGCGCCGGAGCTATTGCCGGCGCTCGAGGACGCTTTGCGGCTTCGTTAGACGTGTTCGCCAAGCGACTTCATTTGACTCGCAACCCATCGGCTCTACAGGAACATCAAATTCATGGAAATCCATCATCAAACCCTTCGACTCTCCCGGCTGGAAATGCATGTGGCCAGCGTCGGCAGCGGCGACCCGGTCGTGCTGTTGCACGGCTGGCCGCAAACCTGGCATGAATGGCGCAAGCTCATGCCGCTGCTGTGCGGACAGTATCGCCTGATCGCGCCGGATCTGCCTGGTCTGGGCGACAGCAGCAAGCCGCTCGAGGGTTATGACAAGAAAACGCTGGCGGCGGACCTTTGGGAACTTTGCGAGCAGCTCGAACTCACGCGCTTTCATCTGGTCGGCCATGACTGGGGTGGCCCGACCGCATTTGCGCTGGCCTGTGCCCATCCGCAGGCTGTCCGGACGCTGGCGATACTGGACGTGACCATTCCTGGCATTGGGCCGGACATTTCGCAAGGCGGCCGGCGCTGGCATCATCCGTTTCATATGACGCCCGATTTGCCCGAGACGCTGGTGCAGGGTCGGGAGCGCGAGTATTTGAGTTGGTTCTATCGCGAGTTCTGCTGGCAGCGAGACGCCATCTCACGCGCTGACATCGATGAATATGTGCGCTGTTATACCCAACCGGGGGCCTTGCGCGCTGGCTTTGCATACTACCGAAATATTCCGGTTGATCAGGCCAACAACCGGGCAATACTCGCGTCCGGATTTCGCCTGCCAATGCCGGTGTTGGCACTGGGCGGCGCCAGAACCGAAGCGCGTGGCCGTGGCGAAGAAGTGCTGCAGTCATTAAGTGTTATCGCGAATGGTGTACGAGGCGGGGTCATCGCCGATTGTGGGCACTTCATTCCCGAGGAGCGGCCCGAGCTGCTTGCCGAACACTTGCTTAAGTTCTTTGCTGAGGCTGGAGCCTGAACGGAGCACCCGCAAGTGCCGACTATCCCACCCGGCCACGAAAGTGATATCGGAACTGTTTGTAACTGTTGTCTCAATATGAGATAATGGTTACATGAACCCATGGCTGATCCTCACGGCGACACTTCCGACCCATCCCAGTGCACTGCGCGTCAGGGTCTGGCGCGCGCTCAAGGCAACCGGCGCCGGAACTCTGCGCGAAGGGGTCTACGTGTTGCCCGCCAGCGCGCCGTCGGCGCAGTCCCTGTGGGACATCGAGCGCGCCATCGCTGCGGCGGGTGCCGATGCGCACCTGCTGGTGGTCACGGCTAGGGACGAGGCCCAGGAGCAGTCCTTCCGCGCTCTTTTCGACCGCGCTGACCTGTATGCGGAGGTGCTGCAGTCCGTCAAGGAGGTCCGCAGAACCATCAACAAGTCGACCGAGGCAGAGCTGCACAAGTGGCTGCGCAGGCTCGAGCAGCAGCTCCATGGCATTGGGGCAAGTGACTTTTTCCCCGGCAAGGCTTATGAAGAAGCCTCTGGTGCCCTTGGGGTACTGCGCCGTGAAGTGGAGCTGCATCTGTCACCGGGCGAGCCTGCTACCGCCATAGCAGACATCCGGCGACTGCCGCTCGAGGAGTTCCAAAGTCGGACCTGGGCGACGCGTAAGCGCCCCTGGGTGGACCGTCTGGCGACCGCCTGGCTGGTGCAGCGCTTCGTCGACAAGGCGCCGAAGTTCATCTGGCTCGAGGACGCGAAGAAGTGCCCCGCCAAGGCGCTCGGCTATGACTTCGACGGCGCCCGCTTCACGCACGTCGGCGACAAGGTGACCTTCGAGGTGGTTGCCGCCACATTCTCGCTGGATGCTGACCCCGGTATCCGAAGCGTGGGCCAGTTGGTCCACTACATCGACATTGGCGGCATCCCGGTGGATGAGGCGCCGGGGTTCGAATTGCTGGTCCGGGGTCTTCAGGCGCAGCACCGGGCCGACGACGCGCTGCTGAGTGCCGCGCTGCCGTTATTCGACACGCTCTACGCCGCGATGGCGGCCCGCTTATGAACCACGAACCCGCCATCGCCGGTCTGGGAAACCAGCTTGTGCTCACTGTCCGCTACACCAACTCCTGAGGAGATACCATGGACGTTCGAACCCTGGTCCTGCCGTTTGACGCCGCAACACTGAAGGGGTTGTCCGAAAAGCTGCTGCGAAGTCACCACCAGAACAACTACTCTGGTGCAGTCGCACGCTTGAATGCCATACGCTCGCAGTTGCGCGACGTTTCCTTCGGGTCGGCCCCGGCCTTTCAGCTCAACGGACTGAAGCGCGAGGAACTAGTGGCGACCAATTCGATGTTGCTGCACGAGCTGTACTTCGACGGCCTGAGCGGGGCCGGCGCGCCGATGGTTGCCGCGATGGAGCTAGCACTGCGGGCCAACTTCGGCAGTCCGGCGCGCTGGCGCGAAGAGTTCGTCGCGATGGGCAAGGCACTGGGCGGTGGTTCGGGATGGGTTCTGCTCGTGTTCCAACCACGCGAGGGAACGCTGGTAAACCAGTGGTCCGCAGACCACACCCACAGCATCGCGGGCGGCGTGCCCATCCTGGCACTTGACATGTACGAGCATTCGTACCACATCGACTTCGGCGCTGCGGCTGGCCAGTACGTTGACGCCTTCATGGAAAACATTCACTGGGAACGCGTCTACGCTCGTTACCAGCAGGCGGTCGAGCATGCGAGCGACGCCCTCGGTGCTGCTCAGGACGACGCGGCAGGCGCCGTCCTTCTGGATGTTCGGGGCGCTTGGAAGGCTTCGGACAGACCGCTTCAATCCAAAGGAGACGCATCATGAAGTCGGTCACCGACCGTCAAGGCAATTGTCTATCCCATGCATCAGCGGCAGCCGCCGACCTGTTCGACGCCGCCGTTCGCAGCTTGAACATCTTTTGCGGCGACCCGCTCGCACGGCTCGATGAGGCCATCACCGATTCGCCCGTGTTCACCCAGGCCTACCTGCTCAAGGGATTCATCCTCGCGCTAGCCACCGAGCCAGCTGCGACGCTGACCGCGCGCCAGGTCACCAATGGCATCGGTGGCATGAAACTGAATGACCGAGAGGCGTCTCAGTTCGCGATCCTGAAGCAACTGCTGGCAGGCAACTGGTCGGCGGCAGCGACCGGCACGGACTTTCACAACATGCGCCACCCGCGCGACCTGGTGGCGCTGCAGATCGGACACCTGATGGACTTCGAGCGTGGCAGCGCTCGCGACCTTCGTGATCGCCTGGCGCGTGCCATGCCGCATTGGTCGAGCGATGTCCCCGGCTACCACGCCGTGGTCGGGATGTACGCGTTCGGTCTGGAGGAGAACGGTGACTACGCTCGGGCGGAGGAGACTGGCCGGAGGGCGCTCGACCTGGAGCCACTCGATGCTTGGGCCCACCACGCCGTCGCGCACGTGATGGAGATGCAGGGGCGCGCGGAGGACGGTGTCGGATGGATGAGGGCGCGGCAACGCCATTGGGCGCGCGACGACAATTTCTTCAAAGTGCACAACTGGTGGCACGGTGCATTGTGTCACCTTGAACTGGGGCAATTCGACGAGGCCTTGGACCTCTACGATGGGCCCGTCCGCGCCAACTTGAGCCCGGTTGCGCTCGATTTGGTCGACGCATCCGCCTTGTTGTGGCGACTGCATTTGTGCGGGGTCGATGTTGGCGACCGCTGGCAGGAACTGGCGACTTGCTGGGACCAGCATGCCGACGGCCGGCTCTATCCGTTCAATGATCTGCACGCCGCTATGGCCTATCTTGGCGCCAGGCGGGAAGGCCGTCTCGAAGAACTGGTGGCGGCTCTGCAACGCAACGCTGGCGGCGAAACGGATACCGCAGATTGGATTCGGACGATCGGACTTCCACTGGTTAGAGGGTTCACCGAATTCTCGCGTGAGCAGTACCAGAGCTGCGTTGAGACCCTGCATCCGGTGCGTTTCATAGCGAACAATTTCGGTGGCAGCCATGCCCAACGCGACGTCATCGACTGGACGTTGACCGAAGCGGCGCTTCGCTCCGGGAACTCCGATGTGGCGACAGCACTTGCGCATGAACGGGCCGCGCTCAAACCGCACAGCTTTGTTAACCGTGACCTCCTGCGTCGGGCGGCGCGACTGCCGCTCAAGATGTCCATCACCCGCTAGGAAGTCGACGCTCATCCGTGGCTGGCTGCTGCAATCGTCGCGTCGCCCTCGACGGCGTGAGCTTCACGATTGGTATTTCATTCGCGGCGCAGTCGCCTTACAATTTCCAATTTCGGAACCCTTTGACTCAATCATTGATGGAGGTAATCATGTCATCAAGAACCGTTGCGATTGCGCTCGTATGCGCCTTGGCGCTGATGGGCGCTACCCGGTACGCTGCAGCGCAGAGCACACTGGACGGGAAAAAGTTCGATACTGAGGCCGGGCTGATTGGTAAACCGGCGCATGTCAAGCAGGACATTCTTTCGTTCGAACGCGGCAAGTTCCACTCATCGGACTGTGATCAGTACGGTTATGGAAAGGGCGACTACAAGTCTACCGGCCAGGACGGACAAACATCTTTCGAGAGTGAGACGGTCAGCGCAGAGTATGGTCGCAATGTCTGGAAGGGCGTGATCAAGGGCAACTCGATCGAAGGAACGATGGTCTTTTATCGCATTCCTAAATGGTGGCGTCCCAATCCCGAGCCTTTGGAGCACTGGTTCAAGGGTCCGGAACTTCGCTGAACAGTTCCAGCACCCGTTGGAGAGGCTGCGTGCCAGGGTCGAGTTCCGGTTTGAGGCAGGATAAGCCGAATATGCCTGGCGTCGAGCTGGTGCCAGTTGCAGGGCATCGGGCGCAGTTCCGGATGCGTGGGCGAAGTCCGCTACGCGGGTTTGGCCGCGATTCGTAAAAAATTCGGAAGAATTTCGGAAATTATTCGGTACTTTCAGCCGCCGCACCGCCAGGATTGACGGTACGCGGTTCGCCAGCCGGCGACCCGATATCGATGTCCAAAACAGCAAGGGAGCGGATCATGGCATTGGATATGGAAAAGCTGCACGCCTTCGTCGGCAAGGTTGTGGGTGACCTAGGCGCCGTGACCCACGCGGCGACGGTGGTCATCGGTGACCAGTTGGGACTTTACAAGGCCCTGGCGACGGCGCCGATGACGGCCGAGGCGCTGGCCGAACGCACCGGAACCGACGCTCGATATGTACGCGAATGGGCGTCGGCTCAGGCGGCCAGCGGATATGCGCAGTACGATCCGGCCAATGGGAAATTCAGCCTCAACGAAGAACAGGCAATGGCGTTGGCGGTCGATGACAGTCCTGCTGCCGTCGCCGGTGGCTTTCAGGTCGGCATGGCCACGTTCCTGGCGGTACCCAAACTGGTCGAGGCATTCAAGACTGGCCAGGGTCTCGGATGGCATGAGCATCATCCGTGCCTCTTCACCGGCACCGCGAGGTTCTTCAGGGCCGGGTATTCGGCCAACCTTGTTCCGAGCTGGATTCCGGCGCTCAATGGCATGGAGGCTCGCCTGGCTGCCGGTGGCAGTGTTGCCGATGTCGGCTGTGGCTATGGCACTTCGACCATTCTGATGGCACAGGCGTTTCCGAAATCAAGGTTTGTTGGCTTCGACTATCACGAGGGCTCGATCATCGCAGCGCGCGACGCTGCAGCCAAGGCCGGCATGGCCGATCGCGTGCGCTTTGAGGTTGCAAAAGCAAAGGACTTTCCGGGCAAGGGTTACGATCTGGTGACGTTTTTCGATTGCCTGCATGACCTCGGTGATCCGATAGGCGCGGCAACCCACGTACGGCAGTCGCTCAAGCCCGATGGCGCATGGATGATCGTCGAACCGTTCGCGAATGACGCGCTCGAAGACAATCTAAACCCGGTAGGGCGAGTTTTCTACTCGGCCTCGACCTGCCTGTGCACGCCCGCGTCGCGATCCCAGGAAGTCGGGCTGTGTCTCGGCGCCCAAGCTGGCGAGCGCCGGCTTCGTGAGGTAGTGAACAAAGGCGGGTTCACCCGGTTCCGGCGCGCGAGTGAGACGCCGTTCAACCTGATCTTCGAGGCGAATCCGTAGGGGTGAGAAGCCACACACGATTGGCTGCCGCGTCGAATCAAGTCGCATTGATTTCGTGGCAGCCGGCGTGACAACCGCGAAACGCGCCACTAACTAATTCGGGGGATGTTGATTCGGTAAGTTTTGCATGATAATCAAATGATCTGATTGATTGCGGGCGAAACGTACCGTCGAAAACATGCTCAGGGCCGCCGATTCAACATCGCTGCCGACTCCGTCCGTCACGACTTCGAACGCCTGGACGGTCGGAGCGGTGCGTTGGCGCGTTGGCGATGCATACTTCAGCCCGACCGAGGGTGTACTAGTCCTGTTTGACGGACGGCCTGTTGTGCTACGCATGCAGACTGCCGCGGTTCTTGAGTATTTGTTGAACAATCCGTATCGGTTGATCGACAAGCACGTTTTGCTGGATCGGCTCTGGCCTGGCAAGGTGGTGACCGAGGACAGCTTGGTGCAGTGCATCGGTGAGATCCGTAAAGCGCTGCAGGATCACGACCATAAGATCCTGGTGACGGCACCCAAACGAGGTTACCGACTGGTACCGGTCCCACCGGATGCCAATCATTCCGAAGTCGTGTCGGCACCCAGAGGTGTATAACTCAGCGCGCATGACCGCACAAATCCGCTCAGGCAGCATCTCGGTTGAACGGTCGACAAAACCGGCGAGCCGCACGCCGAGTAAATGTCGGGCAAACGGCTAGTGTTCGTGAAGGTTCGCGAAGGCCTTCATCACCTCGATGATCGCCGAAAGAAATCCTGATCCGAACGTCGACCGTCGCTCGAACGTAAGTCCCCGTTGCGATTAAATTTCTCATTCGCGAGGTGCTGGGCTACTGGGTACCGCCGGGGTTCAGCGCGAGCAGTCGTAGGGCCTTGGTCTGTACGGGCGCGCGTCGCCTGGATGTAGATCGCAAGACCGTGCGCTCGTACTTGGCCACCTGTGTGAATTTCGCACTTCCGATCATCCGGTATTCACACCATTCCAACTGCTGACCGCCCTATTCTGACGGTCAGGTTCACAGCATCGCAATTCGACTCGCATCAAGATCGTAGTTCGCGATTGCGCAGGAACCTCAACGGCTGGATCCGTTCGATTGGAAATCTCAGTTTATCGGCGCAACGAAATGGGTGACGACCGCAATTCGGGAGGACTCGATGATGACTACAGAAGAGGCCACAACCTACAGGTCTTTCAGCTACAAAAGTACTGAAGTCGCATGTTCGATGAATACGTAGTATTTCGAAGAGCCGCCGTTAATTCGACGATGATGCGATTTCGTGAAGGCATCTCTGCTGCACTCGCCGCTCGCGGTTCGAACTTTAAAATTCCCGATTGCAATTCATCAGCACAATTGACGTTGGCGCTTTCACCCGGCCCTACCGTTCATGGGCTTCGATGCGTCTTGATCATCCTTACGAGTTCGCAAGGTTCCAGGTCCGAATCATTTCGAGTGTACTCGGCGAAACTGCATCTGACCGCCCGCGAATCCGAAGTCGTTGGAAATTTGTGTGAACACCCCGACCTGCAGCTTGTCGCCAGAACGATGGGGCTAACACTTGATACGGTACGGGTTCACGTCAAGGCCGCCTTGCAAAAGGCCGAGCTCAACTCGCTTCGCACCCTGCTCCTGAAGATTGCATCGTTACCGCCTCTGATACCCGGTCTTTATACGTACACCCGCATGGACACATGTAACAAAGGGCGAAACTCAGAGCTACATGTCGTTAGTTGAGTCAGGAAAAAAATCATGGAAATGCTTGTCGCATCACTGCTGCTCTGGATTGCCAGCCACTCAAGTTACAACGTCAGCGATCTGCCGGGACCTAACCTAGTCGTGCTCCGCGCAGAGGAGTATCGCGAACGCCTTCCGCTGCAGCGACAACTCGAACCGTGGGCACTTGAAGACTCTCGCCACAGCTTCGGATATTTCGATCGAGGCAACCCATTGAAGCCGACTATTTACTTGCTCGACCCGACGGCCTATCCGAAGGAAATACAGTGTGCAGTTCAGACACTGTGTCCAGCGTTCCAGGCTACGCTGATTCATCAATTGGTCCATTACGCGCAATGGGTTGCCGACGAGTTTAAGCAGCATGGATGCTTCGCTCGCGGTGAGGTTGCCGCAGACTCCTTGACCTGGAACTACCAGAACCAGCAAGGGCTTCGTCCAGCGCTTCCGAGCATGAGATCGTGGACCAAATTGATTGGCGGTTGTTAATCTCGAATTCGCGGCCATCGCCGCGCCCAGAATTGGAGTAAGATTAATTGAATCGAACCACCCATTTTTGGGTATTCGTCCTCGATCGACCGAGGCAGCATGAGTCCTGCAGGACCTGGAGCATCACCGAATTCCGCTGTGACCCTTACAGCGACGAAAGGTGAAATTTTTTACTCGGAACAGCAAGTCGCCATTCTGGTGGTCGATATGTTCGAATCAGTAAGGCTGATCGCGAAGTACGAGACCGACGTCATTGGTCTATGGCAAACCTTTGTTCGGGAGGTTGTCGTATCAATCCTGCCCTGTAAGTGCCATTCGAGTTAGCCCTTCTTCGAGTTCACACAATACGGCGTTGTAGTTGCTCAGCGTTCGCCGCTGTCTTAAAACCTCGGGCCGCAATGAAGATGCGCCAAGTTGGCGTATCCAACAAGTCCAATGACACCGGAATCACTTCACTCGCTGCACTGCGCACGCCTGGCTGATAAGATAGATCCGAAGTTTCAAGCGCGGTGAGCTGACGATTACTCGCGTCCATCCGAGTCCAAGTGCCGTCGGCTACGATAGAGTGCACCTGAGCGCTCTTTTCAACCCGCAGCAACACCACATGCCCCGGTTGCCCGCTGCGAAGCACACAAGGTATTCGTTTGAAATCCAGCGTGCGACTTTCAGGAGCCGCCAAAAGCGCTGCGATACGTGTTGAAGCTTGGGCGGGCGAAAGTTCAATCATTTGGATGATCGCTCGGACACGGCCTTGTTGCGTCAGCCGGCCGCTCAATCCTTCTGCAAAGCCAGTCGGACTCCAAGTGCGACCATGATGCCGCCACCAACCTGCTTCAGGATGCGCTGAAAGTGGTTTGAGCGGCCAATGCGGTTCGCGACGCTGCTGGCCAACAGCACCGCCACGCAATCAGCCATCGCAAACATCAAGTTCACGATGCTGCCCAGGATCATGAATTGGACCCACACCGGCAGGCTCGCGGAGGGGTCCGTGAACTGCGGCAGGAACGCGAGGAAGAACATGGCGGTCTTGGGGTTCAACATCTCTACCGTGATGCCCTCGATGAGCGCACGCTTGCCGGTCTTGCGCGCTACTACCGAGGTGCCAATAATGCCATCAACGCCAATGCCGCTGTCAGCGCCAACGACGCCGTTGACACTAACCGCCTTGGCGCGAATCATCGCGACGCCGAGCCAGACGAGGTAGGCGGCCCCCACCAGTTTGACAGCGGCGTACAGCGGCGGGACCGCGTGAAACACAAGCGACAGTCCGGCGGCGGCAGCGATAACGTGCAGGTAGCCGCCGAGGGCCAATCCCAAAGTAGCCAGGAAGCCGACGGTTCGTCCACCGGCCAGAGTCAGGGCTGATGCGTAGAGAATTCCCGGGCCAGGAATGAAGGCGAAGATCGCAGCGGCTGTGAAGAAGGCGATCAGCAAGTCCGATGAGGGCATTTGAAGGCTCCGGGATTTAGCGAGCTTACTGCGGCGTCAGGCCGGCCGCCTTGACGAGTTCAGCGTGCAGTTTGATGTCTCTCGCGATCAGCCGCTGGACGTCCTCAGGCGCGCTGGTGGAAACCTCGATGCCCGTCTCGGCCAACTTGGCCTTGACTTCGGCATCGAAGGCCAGTCGAACAGCGCGATTGAGCTGGTCGATGAGTGGACGCGGCATTTTGGCCGGGGCCAGCAGCGCCATCCAGGCCGACAGGTTCAGGTCGACGATGCCACTTTCTGCCATCGTCGGTACCTGTGGAAATACCGGCGAACGCTGTGGACTCATCACGCCCAGCGCATGCAGCTTGCCCGACTGAACATGGGGTACTGCCTCTGGCATCACGGCGAACATCGCGTCTACTGTGCCGCTGATGGCGTCGTTGATCGCCAAAGCCCCGCCTCGGTACGGAACATGCAAGAGACGCGCTTGTGTGCGCGACTCGAACATGACCAATGTGCGTGCAATCAGGTCGACACTGCCGCCTACCGGCAGGGCGACGATGATTTTGACTGGCTTATCGGGATATTTGCCTTGTGCCTGTGCCTGCCTGACGAAAGCCGACGCCGCGAGTGCGCCCGTAAACAGCATTGAAGTGCGGCGAGTAATCATCGGTGAGGTCCTATTAACCACGTCGTGCCGCTTCGATCGTCGCGATGTCGATCTTGGTCATCTGCATCATCGCCTCGAAGGCGCGTTTCGCCGCAGCACGATCAGGGTCGGTGTAGGCAGCCGTCAGGGCTCGCGGCGTGATTTGCCATGACAGTCCCCACTTGTCTTTGCACCATCCGCACGCGCTCGGCTCACCGCCGTTGTTGATGATTGCAACCCACAAGCGATCGGTTTCGGCTTGGTCGTCGGTCGCAACCTGAAACGAGAAAGCCATGTTGTGCGAGATACCCGGGCCGCCGTTCATTCCCAAGCACGGGATGCCCAGCACCGTGAACTCCACGGTCAGTACATCGCCTTGCTTGCCAGCGGGATAGTCGCCGGGCGCGCGGTGAATTGCGCCAACCGCACTGTCCGGGAACGTCGCAGCGTAGAAGCGCGCGGCATCCAGAGCGGCGCCGTCGTACCAGAGGCAAATCGTGTTCTTGCTGATCATCGCAATTCTCCAATCGAGGGCTGGTCTGTGAAATGATAGCAAGTCAGAGAACTCAACGCTCGGCAAGCAATGAAGAAGCCGCTGCTTGACTCAGTTCGCCTGACCTCGGCGATGCTCGCGATGGAGCATGAGCAACCCAGCGATGATCAAGAGGGCGATACCGGACCAGGCAAGCGTGTTCGGAATATAACCCCAGACCAGATAGCCGAGGATCAAGGCCCCCAGCAGACCTGCATATCGAAACGGCGCGACGACCGAGAATTCACCTTGCCGACTGGCCTGAATGATGAAGTAGTAACCGGCGGCCAGAAACCCGGCAGCCAGGGCCAGCAGGCCGAGTTGTCGGCCGTCAAAAGGCTGCCAGCCCTGAAAAATCACCACCAGGGCCGCCAGACCGGTTACTGAAATTGCGGTACTCAGGGTTATGACAATGGCATTGACCTCACCGGGAATCTTGCGCGTCAGCAGATCGCGCCCGGCGTACATGACGGTGCTGGCCAGGCTGAGCAGCGCGAATGCGTTGAAATCATTGGCGCGTGGCTGAATGACCAGCAGCACACCGAGAAATCCGATCGCGATCACCAGCCAGCGTCGACTATCGACCCGCTCCTTGAAGAAGATCATCGCGAGGATCGCTATGAACAACGGTGCCGACAAATTGATGGCGGTCGCGTTCGGCAGCGGAATGTTGAATAACGCATACAAATAAAACAGCGCCGCAATGGCTTCCAGCGCGGCGCGCAACATGACCCAGCGATCCGTCAGGTCGGCGAGTTTGACGTTGACGCCGAGCGAGCGCGCAACCAGCAGAATCAAGGCACACGCCATGATGCCGCGAATCACGATCAGTTGCCCGGCCGGCAGGGACTCGCTGACATACTTGACGATGGCGTCGTTGAAAATAAAGCTGACCATGGCCAGCGTCATGAAGCGTATGCCGCGACGGTTGTCGCGGGTTAACGCATCCATCGGCAATCGATCTTGCAAGCTCATATCGTCGACTCTTTAGTGAAACCCACTTAAAACGCCAAGCGCACAGCGAAAGCGCCCGTCGACCCCGCGATAAATAGTAAGATTTTTGGACGTTTGCGCCTGGAATCAAGATTACAAAACGGTAAGCCAGCGTTCAAGCATTGCGATCGACGCTTTCGAGCCAGCCGTTACCTTCCCACATTCCAAATGTCCCCAGCGCATGAGTCTCTCACGCGCTGGGGTGTGCTGTTTTTGTCTGCTTGCGCAGAATTCGCTTCAAAAAAACCACGGGCCCGGCATTCTGCAACACACTGACCCATCCGGGTCAACTCATCGTCTTGGAATGCAAGGGCGATGTCATGGACGCGACCCTGGACCGCCGCCGGCAAATGGGCCAGCAAGTCCATGTGCTCGACTTTCGGGGCGAACATCTCGATCCAGGCTGCTTCAATCCGATTGATGCCGTCAAAATGTCGGGCGGTGGCAATAGTGTCATTGCGCGATCCATGGCAGCAACGGTAGTCAGCCGGCGCGGCGATGCGCGGGAACCGTTTTGGGAAAATCAAGCTGAGAACCTGTTGGCAGGGATGTTGACCTTCGCACTTGATTCGGAGCCACCGCAGCATCAAAATTTCAGTTACTTGTTTGACACGCTGAACTCGGATGATCTCGTCTGCGACCTCGCGGTAAAGCTTGATGCTCGGGGCAAGTCCATGCACCGCAGTGCCCATGCCGCATTTGCCAATTACATTCAACTGCCGGAACGTGATACCCGGCCTTCGGTGCTCGCATCAACCCAACAGTACCTGATGTTGTGGGAGAGCGAACTGATCCGCGGGCTGACGGAGAACACGTCGTTTGATCTGCAAGCTTTGGTCAATGGCGAGCCAATGACCATTTACATCGTGGTGCCGCCCATTCTTAACCCCGACAGGCTCCTAATGCTGCGTCTTTGGCTCACCGGTCTGTTATCGGCGCTGATAACACGCCGCAAAAAACTCGAACATCGCACCTTGTTGATGTGTGACGAACTGGGAGCGCTGGGCTACGTCGAGGCGTTTGTGACGACGAGCACATTGCTGCGTTCGTTTGATACCCAACTCTGGTCGTTCTGGCAGAACCCGGCGCAACTGGAGATCTACAAACATCATCGCCGGACGATTAAGGACAACGCCGGTGTGATCCAGGTGCTCGGCGTGCGCAACTACCTCGCTGCGCAAGAGTTTGCGACCCTGTTCGGTGGCATCAGCGCCGAGCCCCCAATCTATTGCTGATCTGGAACACTGCCCAGGTAATGCTGGATCAACTCGAAGAAGCGATCGTAAAAATTTTCCGACACAATGGTCTCGCCACCAATGCGCACCAGCGCCTCGTCGGAAGACCCGAGCGGTATTGAGAATGAACCCAGCGCACTGACACCAACACTGGCGTTGGTGGACGACTTCTTCAGAATGTAATGACCCTGAAATGCGTTGGCAAACAGCAGTGCGCGATCGCCCGTCGTGTTCACTGGCGTGCAGACCACGCTGAACTCGATCTCGGTGTACGCCGCATCCTTGGGCTGGAACCGCTTGGTCGCGTTGATCTGGTCCGCCTTGGAATCCTTGGTCACGTAGCCCTGGCTGAGCAGCGCCCTCCGAGCCGCCTCGCAGGTGGCCCTGACCGATGCGAGGTAGTCGCGCGAGAAGGAGCTTTGCTTGGAAAACGCTTCATCTTTGTATACCGCTGGCGGGCGCGGCGTCACCGAGTTGCAGCCGAATAGAACGCACAACATCAGGAGTGCCGCCAGAACGAAGCAGACTCTGTCGATTGCCGGAAGCCATCCGACCGTTACTACGGAAACACTCATATCAATGATTATGTCACCCCGGTGGCCGTTGGCCCAATGGCGTTGCCTGGCCGGTCGAGCAGGAGGCGTCGGCGGTTGCTCTCGTCGATGGGTTGGCTGATGACTAAGTTTATTGACGGTTGGAGTTAATTTAGTACATGATTTACCCAATAACTCAAACAAAAGTACTTTATGAAGGTCTCAACTCAAGAATTAAAGGCTAATTTAGCAAAGTATGTCAGCCAAGCGCAATCCGGCGAACTCATTGAATTGACCTCGCATCGACGCGTGGTCGCGCACTTGACCGGGGTTCCTTCAACCAGCGATCCGGCGATATCCCGCCTGCTCGCGGCGGGCGCGGCAAGCTGGAACGGCGGAAAGCCGAAGGGCGCAAAGCTGCGGATTCGAAGCGGCGGCAAATCACTTTCTGAGATGGTTATCGAGGATCGCGGGTGATTTTGTATTGCGACACTTCAGCGCTGGTCAAGCTCTATGTGCAAGAGTCAGACAGTGAAAAAGTTTCCGGATTGAGCGACGATGCGCAGGCGGTTGCCGTGTCGCGTATCGCCTGGGCAGAGGCCCATTCAGCGTTCGCGCGACGGGCGCGGGAAGTGAGCGCCGATGCGCCAGCCATGGAACTTGCGAAGACGGCATTACGGGATGATTGGTCGGCTTTTATGATCGTAGAGGTGACTCAGGATTTGGTCGAGCTTGCCGGAGAATACGCAGATATTTTTGCACTTCGTGCGTACGATAGTGTTCAACTCGCCGCCGCATTCGAAGTTGCCCGCATCTCCCAAACGCCGACGCCGTTCGGATCGTTTGATCTGCGTTTGAACAAGGCGGCAAAAGCACTCGGCTTGGCGATCATTTAGCAGTTCGCAGCCGATAAGGGAGCGCTACTCTATGAGAATTGCAGTGATGGGTTCATCGCCGACATCTTTGCGGCGCACGCGGTTTAAGACTGCATCAACTTCCGATTGCGATTGATCGACATCAAAATTCCCGCGCCGACACCCAGGGTCACCATCGCGGTGCCGCCATACGACATCAACGGCAAAGGCACTCCAACCACCGGCAAAATGCCGGTCACCATGCCCATGTTGACAAACGCGTAGGTAAAGAAAATTAGCGCGATCGCGCCCGCCAGCAATCGTTGAAAGACCGTGCCGCCCAGGCCGGAGATCACAAAGCCGCGCGAAATGAACGCGAGGTAGAGCAGGATCAGCACACCGGCACCCATCAGACCAAACTCTTCGGCAAACACCGCGAAGATGAAGTCGGTGGTGCGCTCCGGAATGAACTCGAGATGGGTCTGGGTACCCAGCATGAAGCCCTTGCCGGTCAGGCCGCCAGAGCCGACTGCGATGGTCGACTGAATGATGTGAAAGCCCTTGCCGAGCGGATCTGAGGTCGGGTCGAGCAACATCAGCACGCGCTGCTTCTGATAGTCGTGAATTACCGACCACAGCAGCGGCAACGACGCCACCGCAAGCACGACAATTCCGATGATGATTCGCCAGCGCAGTCCCGCCAGAAAAATGACATAGGCTCCCGCTGCCGTCACCAGAATGGCAGTGCCGAGATCCGGTTGGCGCGCAATCAACAGCGTTGGAATGACCAGCAAGACGGCGGCGAGCAGAAAATCGAACCATCGGTAGGCGCCCTCGCGCCGTTGAAAATACCAGGCAAGCATCAGCGGCATGGCGATCTTCATGATCTCGGACGGCTGAATGCGGGTGAAGCCGATATTCAGCCAGCGTCGAGCGCCCTTCGAGACATCGCCAAACACGGCGACTCCGACCAACAACCCGAGACCGATGATAAAGGTCGGCAAGGCGAGGCGCATCAGCAGGCCCGGATTGATGCAGGCGACCACGAACATGACGATGAAGGCGATGCCCATGTTGCGCACATGCGATTCGAAGCGGCCCGGAAAATCATGCGCAGCCGAGTACATGTTGACGGCACTGATGAAGCAGATGAGCGTCAGCACGGTCATCAACGTCGGATCGAACACCAGCAGGAACGATCTCAGCCGAGCGCGTACGTCAATCGGGCCCATGCTAGTGAACACCCATGCTATTGGCGCGCCGCTTCTTGCGGCGTGATCGGTTCCGGTGTCATGTTCTCCGGCACGTCGCGCAGGTCCGGATCGATCGGGCCGTCATCGTATTTGCCCGAGAACGGATCGGACTGATCTTTTGGCAACTTGCCAAGCAGGTAGTAGTCGAACACCTTGCGGCTGATCGGTGCGGCCGCGGCGGCACCAAAGCCGCCGTTCTCGACTATGACGGCCAGCGCGATTCTGGGTTTGTCGACCGGTGCGAAGGCAACGAACAGCGAATGGTCGCGGTATCGCTCGGCGATCTTTTTGGCATCGTACTTTTCATTCTGCTTCATGCCGATCACCTGCGCGGTACCGGTCTTGCCGGCAGCTACGTATTCGGCGCCGGCAAAGGCATGCCGGCCGGTGCCGAACTTATTGACATCGACCATCGCCGACTTGACCAATTCCAGATACTCGGGTTTCAGTGGGATGATGGTCTTCTCATCGGGCTTGACGATCGTGGTCCGTTCACGGTTCTGCGGGTTCTCGGTGTAGCGAACCAGATGCGGTTTGCGCGCAACGCCGTCGGCGGCCAAGGTTGCCATGGCGTGCGCCAGTTGCGTCATGGTGAACGAGTTATAGCCCTGACCGATACCGATCGAAGGCGTTTCACCGGGGTACCACTTCTGCTTGTAGCGCTTGGTCTTCCAGGCCGTTGACGGCAGGATGCCGGTGGTTTCGTTCTCGATGTCAATGCCGGTCAATTGCCCAAAGCCCCAGGGTTTCATGAAGTCATGCAACTTGTCGACGCCCATCTCATAGGCGGCACCGTAGTAATAGGTGTCCGACGAAACAACGATCGAGCGATGCAAATTGACGCTGCCGTTGCCGCCCGGTTTGGAGTCACGGAAGCGGTGCCCGCCGAGCATGTAGTAGCCGGGATCGTGAATCGTATAGCCAGCCGTTCGTGTACCGGTTTCAAGTGTCGCCAGCGCCATGAACGGTTTATAGGTCGAACCCGGCGGGTAGGTACCGCGCAGCGGCCGATTCAGTAGCGGCTTGTCCTCGTTATCGTTGAGCGCCGCCCAGGCTTGCGGATCGATGCCATCGACAAAGAGGTTCGGATCGAACGTAGGTTTGGAGACAAACGCCAACACCTCACCGGTCGCCGGTTCGATGGCGACCAGCGCGCCGCGGCGCTCGCCGAACCAGTCCTCGACCAATTTTTGCAGTTTGACGTCGATCGATAACTGCAAGTTTGAACCGGGTTTGGCCGGCTCGCGCGATAGCGATCGCACGGTTCGGCCGCCCGCCGATACCTCGACTTCTTCGGAGCCGGCCTCGCCATGCAAGATACGTTCGTAAGACAGCTCAAGCCCGACCTTGCCCATATGGGTCGAGCCGGCGTATTCGGCTTCCATGTCGGTCTCTTCGAGTTTTCGTTTATCCTCTGGCGACATGCGTCCTATGTAGCCCAGCAGATGCGACGCGGTCTCACCCAACGGATAGGTACGAAACTGTCGTGCCTTGATCTCGACGCCGGTAAAGCGAAAGCGCGCGACCGCGAGTTTGGCCACTTCTTCATCGTTCAGGCGACTTTTGAGCGGGATTGATTCGTAATTCTTGGAGTCTTCGACCAGTCGCTTGAAGCGGCGCCGATCGCGGCTGTTGATGTCGACAATCTTGCCCAGCTCGTCGATGGTGCGATCCAGATTAGTAATCAGGCTCGGCACCAGTTCGAGGGTGTAGGCGGAGATATTGTCGGCCATCAAAATGCCGTTGCGGTCATAGATCAATCCGCGAGTCGGCGCTACCGGTACCAGTGAAATACGATTGTCTTCGGCCTGCGAGTGAAAATCATCATAGCGATAGACCTGCAGATAGGTGAATCGTGCAATCAGCAGGCCGAACAAGGTCAACACAAAGGCCAACGCAAAGCCCAGCCGGATGCGCAGGCGGTGTAATTCCAGTTCAGAGTTGCGAACTTCTACCATCTTCAGATCGGCCGGTTTTCGTCACGTTCAATGGCTCGACGCTGCGGTGCGAGCAGGATCCAGTCGGCGATCGGCCACAACAGGCCAGAGGTCAACGCCGGATAAAAAAATGACCAACCGGGCACCGGGGCGCCCAACGCCAGACGTACCAGCAGGATAACCAACCTCGACACCAGGAACAACGGCAGCAAGTGAATCATCTGACCACTGGCGCCGAAAAAGGGTACCCGGCGGTGCAGACTGATGGCGCCGTACGACACAATCGAGTAGGCCAGCGCATGCTCGCCGAGCAATGAGCCGTCGTGCACGTCCATCAGCAGGCCAAACAGAAAGGCGATACCGATGCCGACCTTGCGCGGTTGATGAATATTCCAGAACACCAGCACCAGACCGAGAAAATCCGGCACCCAGGTAATCCGGCCCCAGGGCAGCAGATTCAATACAAACGCGCTGAGCAAGGTGAATGCAATGAAGGCCCGGTTGGCGGGTAACAGCAGGTATTCAGGGCGCATTGGCATGGGGCAGCGTCTCTACTGGGTGCGCGGTCTTGCGTTTACTTGCGCTTGCGCGATTCAAGCGCTTGTTCGGGCGGCGGTGGCGCCGGCAGCGCGCTCTTGTCGATCATCAGCACCAGCAAGGCCTTGGTCTGATCGACACCAGCAGTGGGTTCGACCATGACCCGCGAAAAGCCCTGGTCGCTGCCACGTGTCATCGATTTGACCTTGCCGACCGGCAAACCGGGCGGATATACATTGTCCAGTCCCGAGGTCACCAGCACATCATTGGGTTTGATCTCGGTGGTCGGCCCCAGATAGCGTAACTCCATCAGGCCCGGGCCGGCGCCAAAGGCCACCGAACGTACGCCGTTGCGTTGCACTTCAACCGGAATCGTTGCGTTGCGGTCGGTGACCAGCGTCACCTCGGATGAAAACTCGAACGATCGAGTCACCTGGCCAATCAAGCCCTTCGCATCGATGACCGGTTGGCCGGCCAACACGCCATTTTGCAAGCCCTTGTCGAGCACCAGTTTGCGGGTGAAGGGGTCGCGAGCGTCGTACAACACTTCGGCAATCACCGAACGCACAGCGCTGCGTTCACGGGCGCCGAGCAATTCGCGCAAGCGCGCGTTCTCGCTGGCCATCTGCTCGGCCTGCAACAGCGCCTTGGCGTTGGCCGCTTCGACGCGACGCAACTCCGAATTCTCGGTGCGCAAACGATTGACCTCGCTGAAATATTCGGCGCCCAGGCTCAGACCGTCGCGTGGCAGCAACAAGGTGCGTTGCAGCGGATATAAGGCGGTACCCAAGCCCTGGCGCAAGGCGGCCAGCGAGGACATGCGTGAGTCGACGATCAACAGGCCAATCGCCATTAACGAAAAGAAGATCAGTCGGGCGTGTGCAGACGGACCTTGATTAAAAAACGGTGGTGGGCTGCGATCCAAAACAACGAGTCTTCCAAGGGTGTGCCAGAGGTCTACTCGCTGGTGAAAATGGTACCCAACTTGTCCATGCGCTCCAGCGCCATGCCGCAGCCGCGGACTACACAGGTCAAGGGATCATCTGCCACCAGGACAGGTAAACCGGTTTCTTCCATCAGCAAGCGATCGAGGTCACGCAACAAGGCGCCGCCGCCGGTCAACATGATGCCGCGCGTGGTGATGTCGGCGCCGAGCTCTGGTGGTGTCTGTTCGAGCGCGATCTTGACCGACGAGACTATCTGATTCAACGGATCGGTGAGCGCTTCCAGAATTTCATTGGAGGAGACCGTGAAGCTGCGCGGAATGCCTTCCGATAAATTGCGGCCCTTGACTTCCATCTCCTTGACCTCGGAACCCGGAAAGGCCGAGCCGATTGATTTCTTGATGTGTTCGGCGGTTTGTTCGCCGATCAACATGCCGTAGTTGCGTCGGATGTAGTTGACGATGGCCTCGTCAAACTTGTCGCCACCGACCCGAACCGAGCCCTTGTAGACCATGCCACCTAACGAGATGACGCCGACCTCGGTGGTGCCACCGCCAATGTCGACGACCATCGACCCGGATGGTTCCGACACCGGCAGGCCGGCGCCAATCGCTGCAGCCATCGGCTCTTCGATCAGGTAGACCTGGGAGGCGCCCGCACCGAGCGCGGATTCGCGAATCGCGCGACGCTCGACCTGGGTCGATCCGCACGGCACACAAATGATGATGCGCGGGCTCGGCGAAAACAGCCGCGACTCATGCACCATCCGGATGAATTGCTTGAGCATCTGCTCGGTCACCGTGAAGTCGGCAATGACGCCGTCTTTCATCGGTCGGATGGCCTCGATGTTGCCCGGCACCTTGCCGAGCATCTGTTTGGCCTCGGTACCGACCGCAGCGATAGTCTTTTTGCCGTTGGGGCCACCTTCCTGTCGGATGGCCACAACGGACGGTTGATCCAACACAATGCCTTTGCCTCGCACATAAATGAGGGTATTTGCGGTGCCCAGATCAATCGCCAGGTCGGTAGAAAAGTATTTTCGAAAAAAGGTCAGCATTTCCCCTGCCAGTCTCAAACAGGTCGTGGAACTTAAGAAGTCGAGCGAATCATACCGTATAATTCATTGGATTATCTAGGTTTTTTGGCATTTCCCCGAAATCATCCAGCCTGAGCCCTTCATGAGTTTGTCCGCCGAGGATGTACAGCGTATTGCCAAATTGGCGCACTTGCAGTTAAACGCTGAGGAGGCGGGCAGCACGCTCGAACAGTTGAATCAGGTGTTCGAGCTCATCGAAGCGCTCAAGGCCGTCGACACCAGCGGTGTTGTGCCGATGACACATGCGACCGATCTGGTGTTGCGTTTACGAGACGATGTTGTCAGTGAGACAGATCGCCGTGAGGATTATCAGGCGATTGCACCCCTGGTCGAACGTGGTCTTTACCTGGTTCCGAAGGTCATCGAATGACTCCGCCGGCCGACTCTGCCTGGCACTCGATGAGCGTTTCCGAGCTGGCCGATGCACTGGTGCGCCGCCAGGTCAGCGCCGTCGAGCTGGCCCAGCATTTTCTGGCGCGCATTCAGGCCAGCCGGTTGAATGCGTTCATCGACGTCAATCCCGAGCTCAGTCTGGCCGAGGCGCGTGCGGCTGATGCCCGGCTGGGCAACGGTGATTTGGCACCTCTTTTGGGCGTGCCGGTCGCGCATAAGGACATCTTTGTCACACAGGGTTGGCGATCGACCGCCGGCTCGAAGATGCTCGAGCACTATGTCAGTCCCTATGACGCCAGTGTCGTGGCCAACGTGAAGGCGGCCGGTGCGGTCAGTCTGGGCAAGACCAATTGCGATGAATTTGCGATGGGTTCTGGCAACGAGAACTCGTATTTCGGTGCGGTTCACAATCCCTGGGACGTGACCGCGGTGCCGGGTGGCTCATCAGGCGGTTCGGCGGCGGCCGTGGCGGCTGGCTTGGCGCCGATGGCGACCGGAACCGACACCGGCGGCTCGGTCCGGCAGCCGGCCGCGTTTTGCGGCATCACCGGTATCAAACCTACTTATGGTCGCGTCTCACGCTTCGGCATGATTGCCTTCGCCTCGAGCCTCGACCAGGGTGGCGCGTTCGGTCGAAGCGCCGCCGATTGCGGATTGCTGCTCTCGGCGATGGCCGGGTTCGACAGCCGTGACTCAACCAGTCTGGCACCTGAGATCATTCCGGCGGCGGCGCGGCAATTTTGTAGCGGTCCCGAGGCGCGCGAACAGTTCAATCGCGATTTGTCACGCCCGATCAAGGGTTTGCGTATTGGCGTGCCGCAGGAGTTTTTTGGGCAAGGCCTGGCCGGCGAAGTTCAACTCGCGATCGAGGCGGCGTTGAATGTCCTAGTCGGGCAGGGCGCCGTCCTGGTCGACATTTCATTGCCGCGTACCCGGCTGGCCATTCCGGCTTATTACGTCATTGCCCCTGCCGAGGCGTCGAGTAATCTGTCCCGATTCGACGGTGTGCGTTATGGTTATCGAGCCGAGCGTTATGGCGACTTGGCGGACATGTACCGCAAGACGCGCACCGAGGGCTTCGGCAAGGAAGTCAAGCGCCGGATCCTCATGGGCGCCTACGTTCTGTCGCATGGCTATTACGATGCGTATTATCTGCAAGCCCAGAAGCTGCGCCGCTTGATCGCCGACGATTTTCAGGCCGCCTTTGCACAGGTCGACGTCATAGCCGGGCCGGTGTCGCCGACGGTGGCCTGGAATATCGGCGAAATCAGCGACGATCCGGTCAAGAATTACCTGGCTGATGTTTACACGCTACCGGCCTCGCTGGCCGGGCTACCGGGGCTGTCGATGCCGGTCGGCGCGGGCTCGATGCAACGGCCCATCGGGCTACAGTTGATGGGGAATTATTTTGCCGAGGCGCAATTGCTCAATGTGGCGCACCAGTACCAGCTCAACAGTGACTGGCACTTGCGCCGACCGACCTGACCATCACTGACCGAATTCAAAATAGATACGTTTGCGAGAACGCCCATGAAAACGATTCTTCAATGGTTACGATTGTCGCTACGTCTCGCTGTTTGCCTGGTCATCGGCGCGAGTCTGGTTTCATGCGGCGGCTTGACCGACGGTTCACGATCACCGCGCTCGCCTGACACACCGGCGGCCAAGCCGGGTGACAAGAGTGCGCCGATACCGGACCGAGTCATTTCGCTGAATGGCCGCTGTACCCAGACCGAAGAGGATGGATTTCGCGAAGATGCGACCTTGACGGTGCGCAATAACGAGGTACAGACGATTGCCTGGCAGTTGTGGGTCGGCAAGCGCGGCAGCTGCAACTTCAAGCAAGCCGACTTCAAACAAACCCAGATGCGTCCGCACATCGAGTTGTCAGCGCTGGACGGCAGTGGCTGCAAACTGGTTGTCTGGCAGGATCCACGACGGGTAACCCTGGCGCACAATGGTTGCCAGAAGCGCTGCAGCCCCGGAATTTATGAAGAGGCCTGGCCGGTCATGTTTGATCCGGCCAGTGGCTTTTGCGCCAAAACGGATTAGGAACGATCGACACATCAATATGAAATGGGAAGTAGTCATCGGTCTCGAGACGCATACGCAATTGGCGACTGCGTCGAAGATTTTTTCGGGCACCTCAACTGCGTTTGGCGCTGAGCCGAATCGCCAAGCGTCACCGGTCGATCTGGCTTTGCCGGGCGTGTTGCCGGTGATGAATCGTGCTGCAGTTGATTGCGCGATCAAGCTCGGACTGGCGGTGGGCGCGCGTATTGCGCCGCGCTCCGTTTTTGCGCGCAAGAATTATTTTTATCCGGACTTGCCCAAGGGCTATCAGATCAGCCAGTACGAGACGCCGGTAGTGGTTGGCGGCGGGCTCAGTGTTTTGTGGAAACCAGACGACAAACCCGAGACTGCGCTGCAGGAGAAGTACATCCACCTGACCCGTGCGCACTTGGAGGAAGATGCCGGCAAGTCGTTGCATGAGGATTTTCAAGGGGCTTCCGGTATCGACCTGAATCGGGCCGGCACACCTTTGCTCGAAATCGTGAGCGAACCTGACATGCGGTCCGCGCGCGAGGCGGTGGCCTATGCGCGCACCTTGCACAGCCTGGTCATGTGGTTGGGTATTTGCGACGGCAATATGCAGGAAGGCTCGTTTCGCTGCGACGCCAACGTGTCGGTGCGGCCGTTCGGCCAATCCGAATACGGTACGCGCTGCGAAATCAAGAATCTGAATTCGTTCCGGTTTCTTGAGCGTGCGATCGATTTTGAAGTACGTCGTCAGGTCGAGCTTATTGAAGACGGCGGCCGCGTGATTCAGGAAACCCGGCTGTACGATCCGGACAAGGACGAAACCCGTTCGATGCGCAGCAAGGAAGATGCGCATGACTATCGTTATTTTCCTGATCCCGACTTGCCGCCGCTGATCATCAGTGACGACTGGATCGCCGCCATTCGCGCTACCTTGCCCGAATTGCCGGTGCAAATGCGTGCGCGCATGGTCGCCGACTATGGCCTGTCGAACTACGACGCGAGTACGCTGACGGCGAGTCGTGAGATGGCCACCTGGTTCGAGCAACTGGTGGCCGCGCTGGGGTCAGCGCGCGACGACGCTGCCAGGCTCGCCGCCACCAAGAATGCCGCGAATTGGGTGATGGCCGATTTGAGTGCTGCCTTGAATCGCGACGGCAAGTCGGTCAAGGACAGTCCGGTGTCGCCGGCGCAACTGGCGCGCCTGTTGCTGCGAATTACCGACGGCACCGTCTCCGGCAAACTCGCCAAGGAAGTGTTCGCGGATATGTGGACGCAGAGCGCATCCGATGACGACTTGGCCGATCGGATCATCGATGCCCGGGGCTTGCGTCAGATCAGTGACAGCACGGCGATTGGCCGTATCGTCGACGAAGTGCTGGCGGCCAATCCTAAATTGATCGACGAGTTTCGCGCCGGCAAGGAAAAAGCCGTCAATGCGTTGGTGGGTCAGATCATGAAGGCCAGCAAGGGCAAGGCCAATCCGCAGCAGGCCAACGATATTCTTCGTGATCGGCTGGCTGCTTCCGGGTAAAGCACTTGAATGGTGCGTTGTATGGCGCCCTAATCAGGGGCGAAACGGCAATTTTCCGTTAAACGCACCAAATCAGGCTGTTTTCGCCCTCATTCGTGTCGGTTTGAAACGCTCCGACTCGGTGCAACGCCGCTTCATCATCTGGCATGACCCTTGCTGAGTAAGGGTGTACACGCATTTTGCTGCGTGACGAGATCGCAACCCAACTTTACAACCATTATCTAGAGGAACAACGATGAGTCGTCGTGAATTCATCAAGTCGGCCGCCGCAGGCGCCGCCATTTCAGCGGTTGGAGCACCCGCTGCATTTGCCCAAGGCAGCACTATCAAGGTCGGTATTTTGCATTCCCTGTCCGGCACCATGGCCATTTCCGAAACAGCATTGAAAGACACGGCGCTCATGACGATCGCCGAAATCAATGCTGCCGGTGGCGTCATGGGCAAGAAGCTTGAGCCGGTGGTAGTTGACCCGGCGTCGAATTGGCCCCTGTTTGCTGAAAAGGCACGTCAGTTGGTTACCCAGGACAAGGTAGCCGTCGTGTTTGGTTGCTGGACTTCGGTATCACGCAAATCGGTCAATCCGGTTTTCAAGGAACTGAACAGCCTGTTGTTCTATCCGGTTCAGTACGAGGGCGAAGAGCTCGAAAAGAACGTGTTCTACACCGGTGCGGCGCCGAATCAGCAAGCGATTCCGGCAACCGAATATTTGATGAGCAAGGAAGGCGGCGGCGCCAAGCGGTTTGTGCTGCTCGGCACTGACTACGTTTACCCACGTACGACCAACAAGATCTTGCGTGCATTCCTGAAGAGCAAGGGTGTCAAAGACTCGGACATCGATGAAAGCTACACACCGTTTGGTCATTCCGACTATCAAACCATTGTCGGAAATGTCAAGAAGTTTGCTGCAGGCGGCAAGACCTGCGTGATCTCGACGATTAATGGTGACTCGAATGTGCCGTTTTACAAGGAGTTGGGTAATCAGGGCCTGAAAGCCAAGGACGTACCGGTGGTTGCATTCTCGGTCGGTGAGGAAGAACTGCGTGGCGTTGACACCAAACCACTGGTGGGTCACCTGGCTGCCTGGAACTATTTCATGTCGGTGAAGAATCCGCAAAACGAAGCGTTCATCAAGAAATATCGCGACTATGCGAAAGAGCAGAAGCTGCCGAACGCAGACAAGGTAGTTACCAACGACCCGATGGAAGCGACCTATGTCGGCATGCACATGTGGAAGCAAGCAGTCGAGAAGGCCAAGACCACCGACGTCGATGCCGTTATCGCAGCCCTCAGCGGCCAGACGTTCAAGTCACCCTGTGGCTTTGAGCTGACGATGGACAAGACCAATCATCACCTGCACAAGCCGGTCATGATCGGTGAAATCCGTGCCGACGGTCAGTTCAATGTTGTTTACAAGACCAAGGGTCCGGTCCGTGCTCAGCCCTGGAGCCCGTTCATTGCAGGCAACGAAGGCAAGCAGAAAATCTGATCGCCTGCGTCCGATCGCGTCCGTCTGATCACCGGATCGGGTCCGTCTGATCGGGTCTGTCGGATCGTGTTCTAACGGTCGTGTTCGTATAATCACCGGATCGGGTAGGTAATGACCTGATCCGGTGCTCAAGGAAACGCCGGACTCTTTGCAATTTTCCTTGATTCGTCTGCACGTTTGCTTGACCCGTCTGCACGTTTGCTTGGCCCACCCGTGTGGAGCGCCGCACCTCAGGGCACGCTGCAAGAGTTGGTGTTCCATCAGAAAGCCGCCTGCTTGGCTCACGACAATAACAACATCAAATGAATAATAAAGTTGTTCGGAGCACCTGGCGCTCGCTGCTAACAAACCTGCTGTCGCTGAGCGCGGTGCTATTGGGTTTGCTGTCACTGGGTTCGCTGTTGGCACCCTCCATCGTGCACGCTTTGCCGTCGACCATGATTGCGCCTCTGGCTGCCGACGAAGCCGAGGAGCGAACCAAAGCCGTCGCAAACATTGCGGCCAGCGGTGACCCGTTGGCTATCAGGATTCTTGAGGCCTTGTCCGATGGCCGATTGTTCTTTGATCAGAGCCAGGCAGTATTTTCCGAAGGCGAGAAGTACTTCAAGGTCGAGGATGGCGCCGCTGCGGCGGGCGCACCGACGGTTGAGGCGATCACGGCTAATAACTTGCTGCGCGCCGATGTCGATTCGGCGCTGGCTTCGATTCGATTATCGGATGCCGATTCGAAGGTACGCGCGAAAGCGGCGCAAGACCTGGCGGGCAACGCCGGACCGGGTCAACGCGCGGTCATCGCCAAGGCGCTTGCCGCCAAGACGGATCCGGCGATTGAACCGTTGCTGCGGCTCGCGCTGGCGAGAATCGATTTACAGGCTGAAGACCCTGCCGATCGACGCAAAGCCATCTTGACCCTGTCGCAGGCCAGCGACCCGCAGATCAAAAGTTTGCTGGCCGAGCAACTGAGCAACGAGCAGGACGCCAGCGTGCAACAGGCCATCAAGACGGCGCTCACGCAACTCGATGGTCGCTCTTCGCAATCCGAATATCTGGGCCGCGTGCTGACCGGTGTGTCGTTGGGCAGCGTGTTGCTGCTGGCCGCCTTGGGGCTGGCGATTACCTATGGGGTCATGGGCGTCATCAACATGGCGCACGGCGAGTTCTTGATGATCGGCGCCTACGCAACCTACATCATGCAAGGCTGGTTCCGGGCCTACCTGCCGGCCTGGCAGGATGCCTACGTCATTGCTGCCATCCCGTTCGCTTTTTTGGTGGCGGCAACAGTCGGTGTCGTCATTGAGCGATTGGTTATCCGGCATCTGTACGGACGCCCGCTCGAAACTCTGCTGGCCACGTTTGGTGTCTCGCTGATCCTCGCACAGGCCGCCCGCACCTTGTTCGGGGCGCAGAATGTCGAGTTATCCAATCCGTCCTGGTTATCCGGCGGCTGGGCCATTTCGTCCAGTCTGGTCATGCCCTGGAACCGCATTGTCATCGTTATTTTTTCGCTGCTTGTGCTGGCACTGGTAGCCTTGCTGCTGGTCAAGACGCGGCTCGGTTTGTACATTCGAGCAGTCACGCAAAATCGCCGCATGGCGGCCTGTATGGGTGTGCCCACTGGCCTTACCGATGCGTCAGCGTTTGCGCTCGGCGCCGGAATCGCTGGGCTGGGTGGTGTGGCCATTTCCCAGTTTGCCAATGTGGGGCCCGACATGGGCGGCGCCTACATTGTCGACAGCTTCATGGTGGTAGTGCTGGGCGGTGTCGGGCAACTGATTGGTACCGTCTATGCCTCGTTCGGACTGGGCATCATCAGCAAGTTTCTCGAAGGTTGGCAGGGCGCGGTGATCGCCAAGATTGTGGTGCTGGTGTTCATCATCATCTTCATTCAGCGGCGCCCGCAGGGCTTGTTTGCGCTCAAGGGTCGGCAGGTGGACACGTGAGCGCATCCTTGCCGCCGACAGTAACGGCTGCGGGTTCGGGGCCCGGCATGACGCCTGGTTTGACACCTGGTTTGACGCCCGGGCTGGCGCCCTGGGGACGACCGGCGCTGTTGCGCGGCGAATGGCTGACCGCGCTGATGATCTTCGGCATCATCGGTGTGTTGGTACCGGTTCTGCATCTGGTGCTGCCCGAGAGCTCGGCGTTTCGCCCAAGCACGTTTCTGGTGACGCTGGTGGGCAAGATTCTTTGCTACGCGACGGTGGCGGTTGCACTCGACCTCATCTGGGGCTTTGCCGGGGTGCTGTCGCTCGGGCATGGTCTGTTCTTCGCACTTGGCGGCTACATGTGGGGCATGTATCTGATGCGGCAGATCGGTCGCGACGGCAGCTACAAATCGGATCTGCCCGATTTCATGGTGTTCCTCGATTGGAAGGAATTGCCCTGGTTCTGGCTCGGCAGCGATCAGTTCTGGTGGGCCGCGATCATGGTCTTGCTGGTGCCCGGCCTGCTCGCGCTGGTGTTCGGCTGGTTTGCGTTTCGCTCGCGTATCAAGGGCGTGTATCTGTCGATCGTGACGCAGGCGCTGACCTATGCTGCGATGCTGCTGTTCTTTCGCAATGAAACCGGCTTTGGCGGCAACAACGGCTTTACCGACTTCAAGCGCATCTTCGATATTTCAATCACCTCGCCGACCACGCGGGCGGCCCTGCTGGCGGCGTCAGCCTTGCTGCTGTTGTTCGCGTTCGTGTTGTGTCGAACCATTATTCGCAGCAAGTTTGGTCGTATTCTCGAGGCGATTCGCGACGCCGAGTCACGTGTGATGTTTCTGGGTTATGACCCCTTGCCGTATAAATTGCTGGCCTGGGTCATCTCGGCATTGCTGTGCGCGGTGGCCGGTGCGCTGTACGTGCCGCAGGTCGGCATCATCAATCCAAGTGAAATGAGCCCGACCAATTCGATCGAGATTGCGGTTTGGGTCGCGGTCGGTGGGCGAGCGACGCTGTACGGCCCGATCATTGGCGCCTTTGTGGTCAATCTGGCCAAGAGCTTTTTCACGCAGGTGTTTCCGAGTCTCTGGTTATTTGTGTTGGGCGGCTTGTTTGTGGTCGTCACCTTGTATCTGCCCAATGGCATTGCCGGCGTGTTCGCCCGTCGCAAGGCGGGTAGCCCATGACCGAAATACATTCGCCCCAGCCGGGTGTCATCGATGTTTCGCACAAGGTCATTTTGTACCTCGATAACATCAGTGTTTCGTTCGACGGATTTCAGGCCCTGAACAAGTTGAATCTAACGATCGACAGCGGCGAGCTGCGTTGCATCATCGGCCCGAACGGCGCTGGCAAGACCACCATGATGGATGTCATCACCGGCAAGACGCGCGCCGATAGCGGTGCCGCGTTTCTGGGTCAGACCATGGATCTGACCCAGATGAGCGAATCACAGATTGCCCGTGCTGGCATTGGCCGCAAGTTTCAGAAGCCGTCGGTGTTCGAGCAGCATTCTGTCATCGAGAATCTCTGGCTGGCCGCTGCCGGTGAAAAGCGCTGGTGGTCGTCGCTGCTGGCGGCCTTGGCGCCCGGCCAGGAACAGCGAATCGAAGAAGTCATGGAAACGGTGGGCTTGCGCGGCGAGCGTTATCGGGCTGCCGGGCTGCTCTCGCATGGTCAAAAGCAGTGGCTGGAAATTGGCATGTTGCTGATTCAGGATCCGAAACTGTTGTTGCTCGATGAACCCGTGGCCGGACTGTCGGACGAGGAAACCGAGAAAACCGCTGAACTGTTTCGAGCGCTGGCCGGCAAACATTCGCTGGTCGTGGTCGAGCACGACATGCGTTTTGTCGAACTGCTGGGTGGCAAGGTCAGTGTGCTGCATCAAGGATCGGTGCTGGCCGAAGGCAGTCTGGACACCGTGCAGAACAATCCGAAAGTTATCGAGGTGTATCTTGGTCGCTAGTGTCGAACACGACTTGTTTTGGATGCGCCCATGAGTACGGTCAGCCTGGTTGCCGAGGGCCTGAATCAGGCTTATGGCGGCAGCCATATCTTGCGCAATGTGTCGTTCGCTGCAGCCGCCGGCGAAGTGACCGTACTGCTCGGTCGCAATGGCGTTGGCAAGAGCACCTTGCTGCGAACGCTGATGGGCATCCACCCGGTGCTGTCCGGCCGCGTCTTGCTCGGCGCCGACGACCTGACGCAAGTATCAACCTACAAGCGAGCCGTCGCCGGCATGGCGTACGTGCCGCAGGGTCGCGAAATCTTTCCGAGGCTCAGCGTTGAGGAGAATCTTCGCATGGGTTTGGCGACCGGCCGGCTGGCGGCGATTCCACCGATGATCTATGAGCTGTTTCCGGTACTGGCCGATATGCGCACGCGTCGCGGCGGTGATCTTTCCGGCGGACAACAACAACAATTGGCGATTGGCCGCGCCTTGTGCATGCAGCCCAAGGTGTTGTTACTCGACGAACCCACCGAAGGCATTCAACCGTCGGTCATCAAGGACATCGGCCGGGTGATTCGCAAGTTGGCCGAACGCGGCGATCTGGCGATCGTGCTGGTTGAGCAGTACTACGACTTTGCGCGTGATGTAGCCGATGCTTATCTCGTCATGGAGCGCGGCGAAATCATTCGTCGCGGCGCTGGCAGCAACCTCGACGCCGACGGCGTACGGCAGTTGGTCGCGGTTTAAAACATTGCCGTTTCAGTCGATAGGCGTTTCGGTTGATAGATGCGCTATTGGCGGACTACGCGATCGGACGATGTGATCACTACGCCCGCTTGCCGCATGTGCGTCATTGCGTTGGCCAGTGATCCATCGAGATCAATCGCACGGGTCGCATCTTCAATCAGGATCGTTTCAAAACCAGCGGCACGGGCGTCGAGCGCTGACCAGGCGACACAAAAGTCGGTGGCCAGTCCGGCCAGATAGACCGTATCAATGCCGCGTGCGTTCAAATAGGCCTGCAGCCCCGTCGTCGTGGTTCGGTCGGCTTCCATAAACGCCGAATAGCTGTCGACGCCGGCGTGAAAGCCCTTGCGGATGATCAGTTGCGCGTGCGCGACCGACAGATCGGCATGCAAGGCGGCGCCCACTGATCCCTGCACGCAATGGTCCGGCCAAAGCACCTGGACGCCGTACGGCATAGTGATCTGTTCGTAGGGCGCGCGGCCGGGATGGGCCGAGGCAAATGACGCGTGGCCTACCGGATGCCAGTCCTGGGTGAGAACCACATTGTCGAATCGACTCGCTATTTGATTGATGATGGCAACCACTTCATGACCGGCGGGAACCGCCAACTCGCCACCCGGCATGAAGGAGTTCTGGACGTCAATGACAATCAAGACGCTGCGGGAGTGTGTCATCACGGATGCTGAAGTTCGCGCAGCCTGACATCAACTGCGACCTGCGTGCCCACCGCCAGACGATTCATCTGGTTGGCCAAACCAACCACCGACAGCAGTTCGCCGAACTGGGCATCGGTCATACCTTTGCTGCGCGCAGCCGCAGTGTGGCTATTGATGCAGTACTCGCAACCATTGGTCATCGATACGGCCAGATAAATGAACTCTTTTGAAAGGCTGTCGACGGCGCCGGCGCGCATGACACTTTTCGCCTGTTCCCAGCTTTGCTTGAGCAACGCCGGGTCATTGGCGAGCACTTTCCAGATATCGTTGATGTAATCGCTGTTGCGGGTCGCGCGAATGTCGTCATAGACTGCACGCACCGCAGCTTGCGCATTCTCGTATTCGATCTTTGGCATCAAGGCCATGTTTTTGCTCCGAAACTACTGAAGCAATGAATATGGCAGGCTTGTCAGCGCGATGCAAGGGGTCGCGTGGAACCGGCGACTTCGGCGCTGCCATCGGGTTCGCGAATCAACTGTTTCAAGCGCTTGCCATCTTCGTCAAAACGCTGTCGAGTACGCTCGATATCGCCGCGCAAGCGGGCAACGATATCGTTATCAGCCAGTATGGACGCGGCCAGCGCTTCAATTTTTTTCTTCAATGCGAATGACGAACTGCCCGCCGGTGATTTGGCTTCGATCTGAGCTTCCCGCAGAAACTGGTGGTCCTTCACCATGCGCTTTTCGATCACCGAGATCTCGCTGCGCAAGTCGCTGATCTGTAACTCGCGGACCGAGTCCAGCGAGGCAAGCGTCGGATAGGCGATCAACAGCGCCTTGTCGCGCGATTGTTCCTGGCGACGCTTCAAGGCAGCGACCCTTTGAATTTCCTCGTCGATTTTCTTTTGTTTCAATTGCTCGGCAGTCAACGGCGCCGCATGCTCGGAGGTCACCACGCCGTAAGAGTTCAGCTCGCGCATCGTCCGTTTCGAGCACTCCGGGATCGGCCGATCGCTGGAGATCACGCGGCCAGCATCGTCCTTGCAGGTGAACATCGACTGTGCCATTGCTGGCGCCGCACCGAGCGCCAGTTGCAGCAGCGCAGTGGCGAAGATATTAATTCGTACGGTTTTGTAGCGCACCGATTTCGGCGTCTGCCACTGCCGAACTAGGTACAAGTAAATGGGCTGCATGATCCGTCGCGTTCGGGATTCGGAGTATCTCGCCCGTGATGTTGACATCGACCCGGCCGCAGGGGCAGGCATGTGCTACCCGACGGCTGTATGACACCGATGAACGGTGCGCCGCCGGTGCATTCCTGCCTTCCGCGAGGGCTACCGCTTAGCGCTAAGTTAGTCCGCGATCACGCCGTAGCGCGCCCGATATTCGGCGATCTTGCTGCGGTAGTTATGAAGTGCGGTGGCCTGCTCGGAGCCCGAGTTCAGGAATTCGAGCACGTCCTCGAGCGCGACAATTGAAATCACCGGAATATGGAACTCGCGTTCAACCTCCTGAACGGCTGAATAACGGCTGATTTTTTGAGCATCGCCACCACGTTCGCGGCGATCGAGAGCGATCAGGACAGCCGCTGGTTCGGCGCCGTACGCCCGAATGATCTCAACCGATTCGCGAATTGAGGTACCGGCCGAAATCACGTCATCGATAATCACCACTCGCCCATTGAGCGGTGCGCCGACCAGAGTGCCGCCTTCGCCATGATCCTTGACTTCCTTGCGATTGAACGCAAACGGCACATCGCGCTCGCGGCGCGCCAGCGAAATGGCGGTTGCGCTGGCCAGCGTGATGCCCTTGTAGGCAGGCCCGAACAACATGTCGTAGTGGACGCGGCCAGCGCGCTCGGCATCCATCAGTGTTTTCGCAAAAAACTCGCCGAACACACTCAGTCGGCTGCCGGTATTGAACAAGCCGGCATTAAAAAAATACGGTGAAATCCGGCCTGCCTTGGTTTTGAATTCACCGAAGCGAAGCACTTCTGCGTCGAGCGCAAAACGGATAAACTCCGTGCGCAATTCCTTGACCAGTTCTCGGCTCATGGGGCCCTCTCTTCTCGGCAGTGTCTGACAACTATTCGGCAACCACTCTATAGCGAACTGTAAACCATGATTCGTATCGTTTCCCTGAATTTGAATGGTATCCGTTCGGCGACCCGCAAGGGTTGGTTGCAATGGATGGCACAGCAAAACGCCGATGTGGTCTGCGTACAGGAAGTCAAGGCCCAGGCCGACGATCTCGAAGATGACATGAAGGTGCTGGCCAGCGCCGGCAAGTCCCTGACCGGGCACTTCCATTTCGCGCAGAAAAAGGGCTACAGCGGCGTCGGACTGTATTCCCGCAAGAAGCCGAAATCGCTTCGAATCGGTTTTGGCAATCGCGAGTTTGATGACGAAGGTCGGTACGTGGAGGCCGATTTTGGAACCTACACGGTCATTTCGTTGTACTTGCCCTCGGGGACCAGCTCGGAGGAACGATTGGCCGCCAAATTCCGTTTCCTTAAGGTATTCAAGGCGCATCTGGTGGAATTGATCGGCAGCGGGCGCGAAATCATCTTGTGCGGCGATCTGAACATTGCGCACAAGGAGATCGACCTGAAGAACTGGAAGAGCAACCAGAAGAATTCCGGCTTCCTGCCCGAGGAGCGCGCCTGGCTCAGTGCGGTGATCGATGAAATCGGATTGGTCGACGTGTTTCGCGCGCTCGATAGCCGCGCCGAGCAATATACCTGGTGGAGCAATCGCGGTCAGGCTTGGGCCAACAATGTCGGTTGGCGACTTGACTACCAGTTGGCGACGGCGGGTGCGGCCGCCAAAGCGAAGCGCTGCGAGATTTATCTGGCGCAGCGTTTTTCAGACCACGCACCAGTGTTGATCGACTACTCGATTCGTTGAGGATTTATCGAGCCTCGCAACTATTTGATCGGCTCACCAAAATTCGACTGATACGGCGGCAGTGAAGCCAGGTCCCTGCCGGTTGCTTTGGCGAATAGCGGCAGCGTCTCCTTCAGGTGCACCTGGATTTCCTTGATGCGATTGGCGTGTGAAGGATGGGTCGACGTGAACTGGGCCGGCTGGCCTTTGCTGATGCTGTTCATCTTTTGCCACAACACGACGCCGGCGCGCGGATCAAAACCGGAGCGTGCGGCGAGGTCCAGGCCCACCAGGTCGGCCTCGGTTTCGTCGTCCCGGCCGTATTTGAGCAAGGTCAGTTGCGATGCTCCACTGGCGATCTGGCCGCCAAGATTGCCGTAACCGAGCAAGGCCGATAACACCGACGCAGCCATGGTGGCACCCTGTGCGAGGCGCTGCTTGCCGACCCGCTCACGGCCGTGCTCGCGCAGTGCATGGGCAATTTCATGACCCATGACGATTGCGATCTCGTCGTCGGTCAGCTTCAGGGTGGTGATGATTCCGGTGTAGAACGCGATCTTGCCGCCGGGCATGCAGAACGCGTTGATCTGCTTCGAGCCAATCAGATTGACTTCCCAATTCCAGTTGGCCGCACGCTCGTTGAAACGCGCTGTATTCGGAATGATTTTCTTTGCAATATTACGGATCTTCTGCAGCGGCGCATAGTCGTCGGGGGCCAACGCATGTTGTGCCGTTGCCTCCTTCTTGAGCTGAACGTACTGTTGTGCGGCCATGCCTTCGACTTCCTCGGCTGACGCCAGTGCCAACGCCCGGCTTTTCTTGCCGACATTCACGCCTTCCTGCTCGACCGCTTGTGCGGATTTGGCGTTTTGCTGGGCGTGCGAGGGAGCCTGCGCCAGGAGCAGCAGGAGTGTGGCGACGACGCCATAATTTTTATAATTCATGCGTGCGCTCTATCCCGGTGTGAGCATTAAAGCGCCATGGTCCGCGCCTGCTCCGTTATGATTCCGACGCCATGTCCGACGCCCCCCTCGCTGCCGCCAGCGGCAATCAGTATGCCCAAGTTTTTGCCAACCGCCGAATTGCCGCGATGTTGGTTCTCGGGTTCGCCAGCGGACTGCCCCTGGCGCTATCAACGGGAACATTGCAAGCATGGTTGACGGTCACCGGCATCGACATCAAGACGATTGGCTTCTTTGCGCTGGCCGGTTTGCCGTACACCTTCAAATTTGTCTGGGCGCCCTTACTGGACCGTTTCGAGCCGCGCTGGTTCGGAGGCAGCCGGCGCAAGGCGTGGTTATTCATCACCCAGGTACTGCTGGCTGGAGCCTGTTTTGTGATGGCCACGCTCGACCCGAAAACCTCGATTGTCTCGCTCGGCGTCTGTGCGGTGGCCATCGCCTTTTTGTCGGCCTCGCAAGATGTCGTGTTCGACGCCTACCGCAATGACCTGCTGGGCGCCCAGGAACGTGGCGCTGGCGCCGCAGTATCGGTACTCGGTTATCGCTTGGCCATGCTGGTCTCGGGTGGCCTGGCGTTGATTTTGGCGGATCAATGGCTCGGCTGGCCCGGCGCATACCGTGCAATGGGCGTGTTGTTCGGCGGGCTGGCAGCCGTTACGTTGTTTGTACCGGCCACCGGCAGCGAATATCGGCCGACCAGTTCGGCGCGCGCCGAATGGCAGGGTTTTATTGCGATGGTGTTGGCTGGCGCCACCGTCTTCTACTTACTGCACAATGTGCCGTGGTCGGCGTTATTGGGCCAGGTGGCTCAAAACCGTTTTGGCAAGTTGGCGATCGATACACTGACCATGATGGCGGCGTTTGTGGCGGCAATGGTAGTGGCGCGCAAGGTCGGCTTTCCGTCATTCGTAGCGCCCTGGGATGCGTTTTTTTCGCGCAAGCACGCGGTCGGCTTGCTGGCGCTGATTGTGCTCTACAAGCTCGGCGACGCTTTTGCTGGTGCGCTGTCGACGACCTTCCTGATCCGCGGGGTCGGCTTCACGGCCACCGAGGTTGGCACGGTCAACAAGGTGCTCGGGTTGATTGCAACCATTGTTGGCGCCTTGCTCGGTGGCCTATGGCTGGCCAAGCGACCGCTCTGGAGTTCGCTGATGTTGTTCGGCATCTTGCAAGCCGTGTCGAACTTCGGTTACTGGCTGCTAGCCATCAGCCCCAAGGATTACACCTTGATGGCGGCAGCCATCGGTATGGAGAACCTGTGTGGCGGCCTCGGCACGGCCGCTTTCGTCGCATTTCTGATGGCGCTGACCGACCGGCGATTCTCGGCCGCGCAGTTTGCGTTGTTATCCGCTCTGGCTGCTGTCGGACGGGTTTACGTCGGGCCAGCCGCCGGCGTGCTGGTTGAGGCCTACGGCTGGCCGAATTTTTTTGTGATGACCGTCATCGCGGCGCTGCCTGGCCTGTTGCTGCTGGCCCTGCTTAAGCGGACAATCGAGGATGATTTAAGGAGATCGCCAACATGAATGATATCGCTCGCCCCAGTGACTTTACCGCCGATGTAAGCGCCGCCGTCACCGCTGAAGCGCTTACCCCCGAGGATATGAATTCGTTCTGGATGCCGTTTACCTCGAATCGGCTCTACAAGTCCAAGCCGCGGCTGCTGGCGCGCGCCAAGGACATGTACTACTACACGCCCGAGGGCCGACCGATTCTCGACGCGACTGCCGGCCTGTGGTGCGTCAATGCCGGCCATTGCCGTCAGCCGATCGTTGATGCGATTGCGCAGGCCGCCGGCACGCTTGATTTTGCGCCAACCTTCCAGATGGGCCACCCGCAGGCATTTGAATTGGCGACGCGCCTGACGGCGCTGGCCGGTAAGCCGTTCTCGCAGGTGTTTTTCTGCAACTCTGGTTCCGAAGCTGTCGACTCCGCCTTAAAAATGGCAATTGCCTATCATCGCGTGCGCGGCGAAGGCCAGCGCACCCGCCTGATTGGCCGCGAGCGCAGCTACAACGGTGTCGGCTTCGGCGGCATCTCGGTCGGTGGCATCGGTGCCAATCGCAAGGCATTTTCGGGTGCCATGTTGCCCGGCGTTGACCATATGCCGCATACCCATAACCTGAAAGAAAACGCCTACTCGCGCGGCCAGCCAGCCTGGGGCGCGCACCTGGCCGACGAACTCGAAAAGCTGATTGCGCTGCATGACGCCTCGACCATTGCGGCGGTCATCATCGAACCGGTGGCCGGTTCAACCGGCGTGTTGGTACCGCCGGTGGGTTATCTGGAGAAGCTGCGCGAGATTACCGCCAGACACGGCATTCTGCTGATCTTCGACGAGGTCATTACCGGCTTCGGGCGCCTCGGCAAACCGTTCGGTTTTCAGAAACTCGGTGTCACCCCCGATCTGTTCACGGTCGCCAAGGGGATCAACAGCGGCACGGTACCGATGGGCGCCGTGTTCGCGCGCGAAGGCATCTACGAAGCATTCATGCAGGGCCCAACCTTGCCGATCGAATTCTTCCATGGCTACACCTACTCGGCCCATCCGCTGGCCTGCGCCGCCGCGCTGGCGACGCTCGATCTATATCGCGACGAAGGCCTGCTCGAGCGCGCCGCCGAGATCGGCCCGTATTGGGAAGAGGGGCTGCACAGCTTGAAGGGCACCTCGCATGTCATCGATATCCGCAACATTGGCTTGATGGGTGCGATCGAACTTTCGCCGCGTGCCAATGCACCCGGAGCGCGGGCGTACGAGGTGCATACCCGGGCGTTTCATGAGCATGATCTGATGGTGCGGTTTACCGGCGATATTCTCGCCATGAGTCCGCCGTTGATTGTCACCAAGTCGCAGATCGACGAGATTGTAGAGCGGGTCGGTAAGGTGTTGCGGACGGTTGATTGACAACTATTGATAGTTGCTTCAACATGCGTCATGAGTACAAATACCATGAGCTTTGCGTTGCCTGAAACTATGCGCGAGTATGTCGACATGCGCGTGCGCTCGGGGCAGTATGGCAATACCAGCGAATACTTACGCGAGTTAATTCGCCGCGATCAGGAAAATCAGGAAAAAAAACGACTACGTGAGCTAATCCAGGAAGGCCTGATATCAGGCGAAGCCCGCGAGTTGTCGCCCAAAAGAGTTTCTGAGCTGAGAAAGCGAGCCCTGGGCGCCGCAGATTGAAGGTAGCGAAGCTGCGGCCCCAAGCCGAGCAGGATCTTGTAGAAGTAGCGCGCTACTACCAAGAGGCAGGCAGTCTAGCGCTCGCCGAACGAATGTTCGATGCCGCGATTGCCGCACTGGATCCGATTCAGGACCGACCGGCTCTGGGCTCGCTGAGGCTGGGACAGATTTGTGAAATACCTGGCCTTCGATCCTGGCGCGTTACGGGCTTTCCAATGCAATGGTTTTACTTCGAACGACGGAAACATCTCGATGTGATTCGGTTGCTGGGTGATCGGCAAGACATCTTGTCTATTCTTGGCGTCGCAGGCGGCGCCGCGACCTAACGCCGTTCAGCTGCCTCAAGCATGCGAACCATGGCGCTGTATCCCAGTGCTCGTGCCAGTGCGATTGGTCGGGCGCCTTGATAGTCGGCGCGCTGAACGTCAGCGCCAGCGGCCAGCAACAAGGCCATTGTTTTCTGGTGACGCTCGCCGCCATCACCGAGTGCAACCGATTCAATCAGCGCGTTCCAACCGAGATTGTTGACATGATTGATGGGCGCACCGGCCTTGATCAGCATTTCAACGGATTCATGATGGCCCAGGTGGGCAGCCGCGATCAGTGCGGTACCGTCGTAGCGACTGGTGATGTTATCCGGCTTGCCGCCCTGCGCCAGCGCGGTTTTCAGCACCTCCAGATCATTGGCGACCGCTGCGATAGTGACGATGTCATAGCGGTCGCGCTCGAGAGCGTTCGGACTGGCGCCTGCCTCGATCAGGGCGCGCATCGCGTCAGGTTTGGAGGCATAGGCGGCGACGTGCAACGGGGTTCGATCATAGGAATCTCGCGCATCGACCGCTTGCTTCGAATCCGCCTTTTGAGCCAGCAGTTTTTTGAGCAGCAAGACATCGCCTGTGCCAGCCGCCGCATGCAGCCCGGTGTAGGCGGCGCGCTCGGCGGCCGACGGTGGTACTTGCGCCACCGTAACTGGCACAATACCCGGCAGACTGAGCAATAAAGCAACCGCGCGCAAGATCGCAATCGTTGAGAATTGCATGACTAAATCCAATTTGGGGCTTGACCGTTATCATGGCACGAACTTGGATTCGCAGATTGCCGCGACACCCTCCCATGCTGATTTCCGCGACCATGACGACCTCTCAACCATTAACTCGTCACCAGACCCATGATCAATAAAATTGTCCCGGACCTCGAGTCGGCCCTTGAAGGCATCCAAGATGGCTCTACCATTTTGATCGGCGGCTTTGGCGGCGCTGGCATGCCGAACTATCTGATCGACGGGCTGATTGCTCAGGGCGCGCGCGACCTGACGCTGGTCAGCAACAATGCCGGCAACGGCGAGCAGGGCATTGCCGCCTTGCTGAAGGCCGGACGGGTTCGAAAGATCATCTGCTCATTTCCGCGGCAAGCCGATTCGCAGATATTCGACGGCTTGTATCGTGCCGGCAAGGTCGAACTCGAGCTCGCGCCGCAAGGTAACTTGGCCGAGCGCATCCGTGCGGCCGGCGCAGGCATTGGCGGCTTTTTTACGCCCACCGGCTACGGCACTGATCTGGCGAAGGGTAAGGAAACCCGCAACATCAACGGTCGCAACTATGTGCTCGAGTATCCAATTCATGCCGACGTCGGGCTGGTCAAGGCGCTGCGCGGCGATCGCTGGGGCAATTTGACTTATCGAAAAGCCGCCCGCAATTTCGGGCCGATCATTGCGGCGGCGGCGCGTCTGACGATTGTCCAGGTTGAAGAACTGGTCGAGCTCGGCGCGCTCGACCCGGAATCGATTGTCACGCCGGGTATTTATGTGCAGCGTATCGTCCGGGTGGCAGGTGCACAAGCGGGTGCACAAACTACTACGCAACCTTTCGCGCAACCTGACGCGGAGGAAGCCCCATGAAACGCTTGACTCGAGACCAGATCGCCGCCCGCGTTGCCCGCGATATTCCTGAAGGTGCCTACGTCAATCTGGGCATCGGGTTACCGACCCTTGTCGGTAACCATCTGCCGATCGATCGCGAAATCTTTCTGCACAGCGAGAATGGCATCCTCGGTATGGGGCCGGCGCCGCAGCCCGGTGATGAGGATGAAGATCTGATCAACGCCGGCAAGCAGCCGGTCACCTTGCTGGTGGGCGGTGCCTATTTTCATCATGCCGATTCGTTCGCCATGATGCGCGGTGGCCACCTCGACTATTGTGTGCTCGGTGCGTTCCAGGTTGCGGCCAATGGTGATCTGGCCAATTGGCACACCGGCGCGCCGGATGCCATCCCGGCGGTCGGCGGCGCCATGGATCTGGCCGTCGGTGCCAAGCAGGTGTTCGTCATGATGGAACATCAGACCAAGACCGGCGAGAGCAAGCTGGTCAAGCGTTGCAGCTATCCGCTGACCGGGCTGGCCTGTGTGAGCCGCATTTACACCGATCTGGCGGTGATCGAGGTGACCGAGAACGGCTTCGTGGCGCGTGAATGGGTCGAAGGTCTGAGCTTCGACGAGTTGTGCGCGCTTACCGGTGCGCCTTTGCGCTCATGAATGCTTCGAACGCCGCCGGGCTCATCGGCCGGCTATGCAAGAAGCCTTGATATTCATCGCAGCCGGCGGCGCGTAAAAACGCCAACTGCTCTTCGGTTTCAACGCCTTCGGCAATGACGCGCTTGCGCAGGTTCTTGGCCAGGCCGATGATCGTCTCGACAATGATCGCGTCGTCCGGGTCGGTGGTAATGTCGCGCACAAAGGTCTGGTCTATCTTCAAGGTGTCGAGCGGAAAACGCTTGAGGTAAACCAGGCTCGAGTACCCCATGCCGAAATCGTCGATCGAAATTCGCACGCCCGATTGATGCAACTCGCGCAACGCGTCGACGATCTCGGTGCTGCCGTGCAAGAGCATGGTCTCGGTAATTTCAATCTCAAGCAAATGCGCTGGCATGCCGGTTGAGCTCAACACGTCGCGAATCGTTTGATTCAGGCCCGGCCGGCTGATTTGCTGAACTGACAAGTTCACGGCCATCGAGGTGGCGGGCAGACCGCGATCGAGCCATTCGACCTGCTGCTTGCAGGCTTCGCGCAGGATCCATTCGCCGATGCTCTCCATCATGCCGTTTTCCTCGGCAATCGGGATGAACTCCATCGGGCTGATCAGGCCATGGCGCGGATGATTCCAGCGCACCAGCGCTTCGTTGCCGCGCACCTCGCCGCTGTGCAGATCGATGCGCGGCTGATACTCAAGAATCAGCTCGTTGCAGGTCACCGCCAGATACAGATCGTTTTGCAGTTGCAGCCGATACGACGAGGTCTGCTGAACGTTTGGCGAGAACATCTGGTAGCAGCGCCGGCCGATTGATTTGGCGTGATACATGGCCGCGTCGGCGCGACTCATCAAGCTCTTGCGGTCACGGCCGTGCTGCGGAAAAATCGATCCGCCAATCGACGGCGTGACATGCAGCAGCTTGCCATTCAACGGGTAGGGGCGCGATAACTCTTCGACCAATCGGGCAGCGGTGGCGTCGACCCGGCTCAGGTCTTCGACGTCGGACAAGACCAATACAAACTCGTCGCCGCCAAAGCGCGCCAATATGTCGCTGCTGCGGGTCAGATCACGCAATCGGCTGGCCACCAGGCGCAGCAGTGCATCGCCGGTTTCGTGGCCAAGCGAATCGTTGATCGACTTGAAGCGATCCAGATCCACGAACAGCACGCCGACCTTGGTTCGGGTGCCGCCGGCATTTGACAGCACGGCATCAAGCTGCGATTCCAGGACCCGGCGATTGACCAGGCCGGTCAACGGATCATGATCGGCCAGCACACGGATCTGTTCTTCCATTTGTTCGCGCTCGTCAATCTGCGCCGACAATCGCCGATTGGCCGTCTCAAGTTCGACCGTGCGCTCGATGACCCGTTGTTCGAGGTTCGCCTGGATGCGCCGCAACTCGAGCAGATTGTCATGTTGCTGGGTGGTGTCGTGAACGATCCAGACCGTTCCGGACGCCACCGGCTGACTCGGATCGATCGACAGGCCGCTGATTTTGGCAATGAACTCGCTGCCGTCCTGACGTCGAACGCTGCGCTCGAACTCGATGGGCAGCCCTTTGGACAGACGCGGCAAGGCCAGCTTCTGGATCGACTTGTAGTCCTCGTCGGTTGGCCAGATACGGCTGACGTGCTGTGAGACCAGACTGCCGGACGGCCAACCGAACAGGCGCTCAAATGCCGGATTGGCATGCTCGAAATGCTCGTTGCGGGTAAATGCAATGCCGACTGATACGTTCTCGAGGATCGCCTTGTAAATGAGTAGCGTGCGTTCAGGAGAGTCGACAGTGGACATGTTTGGCTGATCGGGAACGCCTAGACGTAATGCCCCAGTGTTCAGCGCCGTCGTAGCCCACGCAAGCCCGGCAAGAGAAATGTGAGCACCCGTCCGACCAACGGGCGATTTGACCGGTTTTTCGCGGTTCAGATTTTGCGAGTCTGCACATCGGTGCAGCGACCCAGGCGATAACTACCGGGATATCAAGACTACCGCGATATCAACAGTTCGCCGGCCCGGCCCGGCACGCTGCCCCACTGAATCGCCTGTGCGCCAATCTCGCGCTGTTGCCAGCGCTGGTGCAGGCTGCGCAAATCGATCAACTCGAACCCTTGGGTGCGCCAGCCGGCCAACAGCCGCTCAAAAATACCCAGCCACTTGCCACCCTCCAATTCGGCATGCAGCGTAAATACCTGTGGCAGGTTAGCGCTCGCGGCTTGCGTCATTTGTAATACATGTTCATGAACATTGTGCAGGTCGATGCCGTCGCGACCAATGATTTCATCAAGCGTCGGCAAGGTGCTCGGATATTGCACTGGGCCGACCACTTCCTGATTGAGCAACATCCGGTAAGGTCGCGGACCGCGGCCGTCCGACACATATTCGAGCTTGGCGGCCGCTTGCAGCCGCACCGTGGTTTCGTTGATCTGCCAGCCGGCCGCGCCGCTGACTTGGGCGGCGCAACCGAAGACTTCCCGAAATCGTTGCTGCGCATGAGTCCACTCGCGAACCGTCCATTCGCTGCTGGCGGTGCGTACTTGATCGTGCCACTTTACGTGATCCCAGGCATGCACGCCACATTCAAAGCCAGCCGCACGCGTCGCACGCATGACGTCGGCTGCTTTCACGCCGATATCCGGGCCGGGCAAGAAGACGCCGTAGGACAGAGTCTTCAGCCCATAGTGTTCGAGCACCGATGTGCGCGATACCTTCGACAGAAAGCCGCGCCGAAACACCCGTCGCAATGCCCGGCCAGTGTTATCGGGCCCGAGGCTGAACAGAAAGCTCGCGCCGGCCTCGTGCTTGCGCAACACCTCCACCAAGCGCGGCACGCCCTCCTGGGTACCGCGCAAGGTGTCGACGTCGACCTTGAGTGCCAGCAGCCGTGTAGTCAATGGGTTTGCGTTAGCACTGATTCGAAGCGGTTAATCGTTGAGCGCGCGTGCGGCAACAATTTGTCCGCGATAGGCTTCGAAGATGCGCCGCAGCGCGTCGTCCATCGCGACGCGCGGCTGCCAGACAAGGTCGCTGCAGGTGTTGACGATCTTCGGTACGCGGTGCGTGACATCCTGATAACCGCCGCCGTAGTACGACTTCGCCGTGGTGTCGATCAACTGGGTGCGCACCGCGTTCTCGCGATACTCAGGATACTCGCGGGCGATATCGAGCATGCGCTGTGCCAGGTCTCGCACCGACAGATCATTGGCCGGGTTGCCGATGTTATAGATCTTGCCGCTGGCGATTTTTTCCGGGTTATCAATAATTTTGACTAGCGCATCGATGCCATCGTCAATGTAGGTGAACGAGCGGCGTTGGGCACCGCCATCAACCAGTTGGATCGGTTCACCGCGCACGATGTGGCCCAGGAACTGGGTAACCACGCGCGAGCTGCCTTCCTTCGGCGTGTTGATCGAATCGAGCCCGGCACCAATCCAGTTGAACGGCCGGAACAAGGTGAAGTTCAGACCCTCCTGCATGCCGTAGGCCCAGATCACCCGATCCATGAGTTGTTTGGCGCAAGAGTAGATCCAGCGCGGCTTGTTGATCGGCCCGAGCACCAGGTCGGACGCATCCGGATCGAACTCGGCGTCCTTGCTCATGCCATAAACTTCGGAGGTCGACGGAAATACCAGATGTTTGCCATAGCGCACTGCTGAGCGCACGATCGGCAGATTGGCTTCGAAGTCCAGCTCGAAGACGCGCAACGGTTCGCGCACGTAGGTTGCCGGCGTTGCAATCGCCACCAGCGGCAGCACCACATCACACTTCTTGACGTGATATTCGATCCACTCGCGGTTGATGGTGATGTCACCTTCGAAAAAATGAAAGCGCGGATTGCTCAACAAGTGTTCGATACGGTCATTGGCCATGTCCATGCCATAGACCTGCCAGTCGGTGGTGGCCAGAATACGGTTCGACAAGTGGTGGCCGATAAAGCCGTTGACACCCAGGATCAGTACTTTTTTCATATTTGATGGTCTTCTTGGAGCACGATCAAAGCGTGCGCATCGGTCACTGATAGTAATTCACGCAGCCGCGCCGGTGAGCAGGGCTGGCCGGTGTGAGCGATTTTTCGCAGTCGTAATGCGCTCAGCGTGCCGGCCATTGCGCGCGGCGCGGCGGCTTGTTGGGGTGGCCAGATGACCAGACATTGTTCGCGATCCAAGTAGAGGGTGGGGCTATCCATATCTGGTGCAAAGCCATCAGTCGTTAGGCCGTCAGTCGCTAGATTGTCTGGCGCCAGGCTGCCAGTCGTTAGTCCATTTAACAAAAAGTCTGCCGGCACACTCGTCTGCCGGGTCTCGTGAACTTCGAAGCGATGGTTGCGTAAATCAAACCAGGCCCCTGGATAAGGCGGCGCGACAGCGCGCACCAGATTGTGAACCGCAGCGGCACCCGATCCCCACAAAATTTCGCCGTCGGCGGGCTTTCTGCCACCAAAATAACTGCCGGACTTCAGGTCCAGGGGTGACCGTGGCGCCTGCAATGCGACGATCGCGGGCAACGCGCGCCAGAGCGTTAGTTCGGCGGCAACGGTGACCTTCTCGAACACTTCGGCGGCCGTGTCGTTGTTCAGAATCGGCACCTCGGTCTGCGCCACGAGATCGCCGGCGTCGGGCTTGGCCACCATGTAATGCAGGCTCGCGCCGGTGCTGCGTTCGCCTTTTAATACGGCCCAATTGACCGGTGCGCGGCCGCGATAATGCGGCAACAAGGAGCCATGCAGATTAAAGGCGCCGTGACGTGCCAACTGCAGCACCGACTCCGATAACATCGAGCGGTAATAGAACGAAAATATGAAGTCCGGCTGTATCGATTTGATGCGGTCGATGACCTCAACCGAATTCGGATCGCTCGGCGTGATCACGGCAATTGCTTCGCTTTGTGCCAACGCGGCGACGCTGTCGAACCAGATATTTTCCGAGCTCGAATCTTCATGCGTGACGACGAGCGCCACTTCGATGCCGGCGTCAAGCAAGACGCGCAGGCAACGCACGCCAACGTTGTGATAGCCAAAGACCACCGCGCGACGGGTGACGGTCATGGCGGCGTCGGCCTGGTGGCGCCTTGCACTGGCACAGCCTGATTCGGATCGCCTTCCAATATGGCTTGAATCAAATAGCGCGGTCGCTGTCGCACTTGCTGGTAAATGCGTCCGACATACTCGCCGAGCAAGCCGATACCGAACAGCACCATGCCCAGCAATATGAAGGCCAATATGTCGCGATCGAACAGATCATTGATGCCGCCGGACATGGTGCCGCTGAACAGGCGCTTGGTCAGCAAGGTCAGATAAAACAGTACCGAGCCGATTGAAGTCAACATGCCGAGCACCGAGAACCACTGCAACGGCACGATCGAGAACGCGGTCATGAGGTCGTAGTTCAGACGCAGCAATTTCGAGAGCGAGTACTTCGATTCACCGGCCGCGCGGCCATCAAACGCGACGTTGATTTCAATCGGGTCGTGCGAGAAGCTGTAGCCCAGCGCTGGTATGAAGGTCGAGATTTCGCGCGAATGGACAATCGCCTGAACAATCGCCCGGCTGTAGCCGCGCAGCATACAGCCCTGATCAGTCATCTTGATGCGAGTCGTGTGCTCACGCAGCCGATTGGCCAGGCCCGAGGCGAAGCTGCGAAACCAACCGTCGTCGCGCGTCAATCGAATGGTACCGACATAGTCGTGGCCCGCTTCAAGTTCCTTCAGCAGGCGCGCCACCTCCTCGGGCGGGTTTTGCAGGTCAGCGTCCAAGGTCACGATATGTTGGCCGCGCACCTGCGCAAACCCCGCCATGATGGCGGCATGCTGGCCGAAGTTCGCGTGAAAAAGTACCACGCGCGTGACGTCAGGGCGTTGTTGCCAGGCACCGCGCAGCAAGGCAGCGGAGCGGTCGCGGCTGCCATCGTTCACAAAGATCAATTCATAAGGCACATGCAGCGCATCGAGCGCCGGGTACACCCGCGACAACAGCAGCGGTAGCACCTCTTCCTCGTTAAAGACCGGTATGACAACCGACAGCAGTATTTCAGGCGGCATCATGTTCGGGCCAGCACATCGCGAGCAGCGTCGCACACGCGTTCAACATCGGCCAGACTCATGCTCGTTGACAAGGGCAGGGTCACGGTTTCGCGGCTGATCCGCTCGGCGTTCGGATGTTGCCCGTCGCGAGTGTCCCAGTGCTGACGGGCCAGCGTACTCAAATGCAGGGCCTCATACGAAATGCCACAACCGATACCGCGTTGATGCATCGCCTGCATGAATTGCTGGCGCGACAGGGTCATCTTCGTGAGTGGCAACAATGGCGCGAACATATTCCAGGAATGTCCGGTTTCATCGCCCACGTAACCGCGGTGCGGCAACTCACACACTGGATCGGTGTTGAACTGTTTGAAGTAATGCGCAATCAGTTCGCGGCGACGTTCGTTGAAGCCGTCGAGTTTGGCGAGTTGTGCAACACCGACACGGGCATTGACGTCGGGCAAATTGAACTTGCCGGCGGCCTCGCTGACATCACGGGTGCCGTCAGGCAAACGGATGATGCCGTGAAATCGCATCTGTTCGGTCAGCCGGATTTCATCGGCGTTATTGCAGACCAGCGCACCGCCTTCGATCGAGGTCATGTTCTTGTTGGGGTGAAAGCTAAAGCACACGAGATCACCGAAGCTGCCGATTTTCCGTCCCCGCCACGATGATCCAATGGCCAGTGCTGCATCTTCGATGACCCGCAACTTGTGCTTGGCGGCGATCGCGTACAGTCGATCCATATCGCAGGGCAAGCCAGCGAAATGGGTCGGCATGATCGCTCGAGTCCGTGGCGTGATGGCGCGTTCCACCTGGTCGAGGTCAATGTTGCGGGTCGCAAGCTCGCAGTCCACGAACACCGGCCGTGCGCCTACCCGCGCGATCATGTTCATCGACGCGAAAAAGCTCATCGCGCTGGCAATCACCTCGTCGCCGGGGCCGACATTCGCCACACGCAGGGCGATCTCGAGCGCTGCGGTGGCGGAGTTCATGACTCGGGTCAGTCGCCCGCCGAAGTAGTCGGTGAGGCCTTGCTCGAATTTGAGCACCCAGGGACCACTGGCGACCCAGCGGCTGCGAAGTACCTCGGCCACGCCGGCGATCGTGTCTTCGTCAAATACGGGCTGCGCAAACGGCAGGAACGGAAGCGGTTGATTTGAGCTCATAGGGGCGCGATTCTAGCGGTTCGCCACCACGACCCGGCGCTCGTTGCGTGCAACCTCACGCAAGGGCACGCCCAGCGCCTGCCAGCGCTCGTACAGTCGATGATCGAGGACCGCGTAAGCCAGCGGCATCGTCGGCCAGCGCTGCAGCAATTCAGCCTCTCGAGGACCATTCTTTTCAGGCTCGGCGAGCAGACCCATATCCATCTCATCACGATAGTCAACCAGGGTCAGCGTGCGCTTCAGATAAAACGGCAGCGTCTGGTCGTAGGTGCCGACCGAAAAGATCGATGTGTTCGCTGCCAGGTGCGACTCGGTGGCTAACAATCGCTGCGCCAGGCCCTTGCTGCTAAAACGCTCGGCCAAACTTGCGTGGCCCCATTGCAGACACTGCGTCGCCAGCAACATGGCCAACGCCAGTGGGGTCAAGGCGGCGAGAAAGCCCTGTCGGCTGCGCGTCCATGACACTAGTGCGCCAATGGCGAGGCTCAGAGCGGCCGCGATGATCCAGGGCAGGTAGTGGTAGTCCGAATCGGCTAGCGGCTCGCTGGGCGAGCGCAATTGCAGGTAGATGGGCGCCATGACCAACACCACTGCCATGAGTGGTACCAGACTCGCCAGGCGCAACGCGCGAAACGACAGTGCGTCACCGGTTCGGGCCGACCACAGGGCCATAGCGGGGAAAATCGGCAGAATATATGACGGCAGCTTCGAGCCGGACAGGCTGAAGAACACGAGCGTGAAGACACTCCAGGTCAGCAATAACAGATTGGAATCGCTGCGATCCCGGCGGGCCAGGGCGGCGCCCAGCCAGTGTCCGAGCCAGGGCAGGCCACCCATCAGCAGCACCGGCAGGAAGAACCACCACGGTTCGACGCGCTGATGCATCTTGGTCGTGAAACGCTGAAAGTGCTCGCGTATGAAGAAGAACTCGAAGAAGTTCGGGTTCTCTAATTGAATCCAAACCAGCCAAGGCAAGACCAGTGCGAGAAATATGAAAAATCCGGGGAACCAGCGGACCGCACCGATCAGGCGCCAGCGTCGCGACAACATGATCGTCATGCCAAGAGCGGCGACCGGAATCAAACCACCGACCAGACCCTTCGACAGGAAGGCACCGGCTACGCCAATCCAGACCCAGTAGTCAGGCCATTGCACGCGTGATGGGCCATTGGGTTCGGCTGACGGGCGTTCGGCGGCCAGACGTTCAGCGGACAGACGTTCGATGCAGCCGAGCAGCCCGCACAAACAAACCGTCAACCAGAACGTCAGCCCGATATCGAGCGCAACGAAGTGACTCATCGCAACGATCCAGCAACTTCCGATAGCGAGCAGATAGCCGCGCTGCGCTGTGGCTCGGTCGTGCAAGCGCAACAGGCACCAATAGATTGCGATCGCGATGCCCAGACCATAGAGCGCTGGTACTAATCGCGCGGTAGTTTCACTTTCGCCGAACAGCTTGAACGCAAATGCCGTGAGCCAGTAATGCAGCGGTGGCTTTTCGAAATACTTCAGTCCGTTCAAGCGCGGCGTGACGAAATCGTTGCTCGCCGACATCTCGCGCGCGATCTCGGCATAACGGCCTTCGTCGGGCGAGAGCAGCGGGCGAAACCCTAACCCGACAAACCATATGGCGGCGACCAGCGTACAAATCAAGAGCCATGAACGGGAAGAAAATTCATGCTGACGAGGAACCGATGATTGGCTTGCAAGTAACGATGAAATGATCATTGCGACATTGTAGGCGGGGACTTGAAAGCCTCTGGCCTGTACCTATGTTGGGTACAGAGCAGCGCTGCTGCCGAACCCATCAGCCGGTCGATAATACTGGCTTTTGATCAATCAATTTTTGATTAACCCTTTCGCGATCTTCAAGGAGTTGTATATGAACCGTGTAGCCGTTTATGACCCGTTTAGCGATGCCCTGCCGACGCTTTTGCGTGGTTTTTTTCAACCCGTCAACGTTGCTCGTGATGCGATCGACATTCGCATGGACGTGAGCGAGTCGGCCGATGAATTTGTAGTCCATGCCGAAATGCCGGGCGTTGCGAAAGACGATATTGCCGTACAAATTGACGGTAACAAAGTCAGGATCTCCGCCGAGGTCAAGCGTAGCCATGAAGTTAAAACCAACGATGGCAGTGGTACAAACGAAGTCAAGGCGCGTGAGTCTGCCGAGCGTGTTTTACGCAGCGAACGCTACTATGGTGCCGTCGCTCGAAGTTTCGCGTTGGCCGTTGAAGTTGACGAGGTAAAGTCAGTGGCGAAACTTGAAAATGGTGTACTGACGTTGATCTTACCGAAAAAGGCTGCGGCACCCGCCAGGCGCCTGGCGATTCATTAAGATCGAGCAAGGGTCCTGCCCGGTATTTGCCGGGCAGGGCCCTTGGGGCAAGAACGTCGGCGCACTGCCAAGGTCCGCCGACATTGGACTGCCGAAGCGTGCATCGGTAAACTAGGCGTCAAGCGGGTCCACGCTCGGACTCGATTGACGCCCGGACGGTTGTATCGCCATGAAAGTGCCACCTTGACTCAGAAACCCGCCCCGGAATCAACTCGGCAATCGGTCTCAAACGAAGCTCAGTCAGGCTATCCGTTTGACCATGCAGTGATCAATGTTCGTGATGCGCTTGACGATGCGGTCAACACATTCAGTGGCCTGGGTTTTTGCATCACACCGCGCGGTTTTCACACGCTCGGTTCAATCAATCACCTGATGATCTTCGGTACGACCTATATCGAGCTGATCGGTTTCCCAGCCAATAGCCCATCGGTGCGCGCCGAATTGAGTGCCGCAAAAATCGGCCTCAACGGATTGGTGTTTCGCAGCACCGATGCGCAGGCCAGCGGTGAAGCGGCGCGTGCGCGTGGCGCGCCGGTCGGTCAAGCACAGCAGTTCTCCAGACCGGTCGATTTGCGCGCTGACGCCAGTGCCGCCTTGCGCTCGGGTACGGGCAGCGATGCAGGCAACTGGCCTGATGCCATCTTCCGAACCGCTCGAGCCGAGCCGGGTTTCGGTCCTGGCGGGCGACTTTATTTTTGTGAACATCTGACCCCCGAGTTGGTTTGGCGCGATGATTGGCGTACCCATCCGAACTCGGCCGTCGAATTGAGCCGCGTCTTTGTTGAGACCGATGATCTTCAAAGAACCGAGCGCCAGTTTGCGCAATTGTTGGGCGAGCGGGCCGTGCATCGAGCCGCCGGCACGGTTACGATCAATGCCGCACCGGTGGTAGTTGAAGTACGCCAAGGCGAGCGTGAACTCATGCGCGGTGTTCGGATCAAGGTCAAGAGTTTGGCTCAAACCCGGGACTGTCTGAGCCGCCTGGGTGTCGCGTTTTCCGAGCAACCCGCCTCGACGCTGGCGAGTGGACAGGCCGTCTTGACCGTGTCTGCGACCCAGGCAGGCGCTGTCGAGTTTGAATTCGCCGAGACTTGAGCAAGGTCTGACACATGATTGTGGTGTTCGATGCGCAATGTCTGTTGTGCAATGGTTCGGTGCAATTCCTGCTCAGGAACGATCGGCGCGCGCGGTTCAAATTTGCATCCATTCAAGGAAGCACAGGCACAGAGCTGCTCGCGAAAGCGGGTTTGACGCCCAGTGGGCTCGAAACTTTTTTGCTGGTGGACGGTGAACAATCCTGGCAACAAAGCGCCGCCATCTTCAGAGTTTTGAGCGAGTTGGGTTGGCTGTGGCGAGCAGCCTGGATCTTCTGGTTGATACCCGCATCGGTGCGCGACGCCTGCTATCGCTGGCTGGCCCGGAATCGTTACCGAATCTTTGGACGATCGGAAGTTTGCCTGATACCCTCGAAGACCGACGCCGCCCGGTTTCTGGACTAGCACCCAAAAAAGCGCGCACGTGGGTCTAGTTGGCTCCTGACCTGCTGCTATCTGTCTTTGCCGCCCGGACCGTAACCCGCCGTTCGTCAGCCATTGTGCGCGCTTCGAACTGATTAACCGGGCTACCAAATCATTCAGCCATGAGAATCCGCAGCTTGCCCCTGTCTTGATCGGATTTCGAATGGACCTCGTTTATTTCGTCGAATCGGATATCGAAAATGCTGGCGACATTGCGACCGCAGTCGAGGGCAAATTGCTGGTGGATCGCATCGATTTCCTGAACTCGATTGCCAAGAGTCTGGGTCTGCCTGCTCTCGATTCGTTTTACTCCTGCGCCGATAGCTTTCTCGAAGATATCGGGGTTGATCCGTCCGGTGTTGCCGACGGCGAACAATGGTATGCAACGGAGAGCGGGATTCGCTGGTTCACGGTGGTTGGCAATTACATCAAGGCCAATCGTTCCACCATTGACGATGCCGATGAGTTGGCCAGAGAACTATCCGGCTTTCGGGAAACCGTCAGTGAAGTGGCTTCCTGCGGTGGTCGGTGGCGGCTGGCGCTGGACTTTTAGGACTACTTCCCCAGCCCCAACTTCTTGGCAGCTTCGGTATAAAGCCGACTACGCTCTTTCATGAAGTCATTCATTTTTTCGACGCCGATATTGACGAGCTCAAAGCCGCTCCTGGCGGCCAGCTCTTTCATTTCGGCTTCGTTGTTCAGCGAGCTCCAGAGATCGGAAATTCGCTTGCGCTGTTCGGCGGTGCTGGCCTTTGGCATTCCAATACCGCGATAGGCGCCATCTATCCAATCGACGCCAAGTTCGCGAAACGTTGGTACGTCAGGCATCAGCGGATGACGCTTTTCCATCGCGACGGCGAGCGCACGTACCTTGCCCTTGTTGTTGATCGCAAAAGCGTTGTAGGACATGGCGCCGGTCACGTGCTCGCCGATGACCGCGACCGTCATATCGCCGGTGCCCTTGTACGGTACATAGGAAGTCTTGATCCCGAACGACGCGTTCAGTCGCTCATGGGCTGCATGATTCGCCGAGTTCAGGCCCGAACCACCGAGGCTGAACTTGCCAGGATCAGCCTTGGCGGCCTTCAGAAAGTCTGCGAAGGTTTTGATGGCACTCGTTTCCGCGACGACCAGCGCATCGGGCGTGTAGTGAAACCAGTACACCGGCATGACGTCGTCGGTCTTGTATTGCACCTGCCCTTCGATCGGCTGAAAGACGATGTGTGGCAAATTCACGCCGACAACGTTCAGGCCATCAGCAGGCAAGGTGTTCATCAATGACCACATGAGGCCACCGCCGGCGCCGGGCTTGTATTGAATGACGGTTTCGATGGCCGGGCATTTGCGCTTCAGCACCACTTGCTGATGGCGTGCCGCGATGTCGGATTCACCGCCAGGCGGAAAGGCCTGCCAATAGAGTACATTTTTATCGGGACAGGGCTGCGCCTGGACCATCGAGGCAGTCATCAGACCAAGCAGCAGCAAAAGTTTTTTCATCGCGGAACGGACTGATTAACGCCATATCCCCGTGACTGCAGACAAGCAATTTCGGCGTCGCGATAGGTGCGGGCGCGCTGGACCTGCTGGACGTCGGCAGGGTCTCCTTGCATGGGATCATATCCCGACTGGCCGGAGGCATTTCGACTGCAGTCGGCGCGATCAGCGAAAAATTGAGCCGATGTCTGATTCGCCAACGGCGACACTTGCAACTCGCTCAGCAAGGCAGGGTCTGTTTGGGCCATCGCTGCGTTCTCGGGAACGCCTGCGATCGAGGGCAGCCGGTCGAGCGGTGGCAATCCTTCCGGAGGCGGCGTGACCAGGTAGCCCTGACCTGGTTGTTCGGTGTAGTAAACACCGTTATCGTAGTAGTAGGGCGTGCCACCGTAGTTGATGGTCGCATAGGTCGGCGGCAAGAGCGGCGTCAGGACACCGTAGGGCGGGACGGCAACCACAAAACCACTGACCGCAGGCCGGTACCAGATACCGCGATCAAAAAACCATCGCGCGCCGCCAAATCCGAGCGCCAGGTGGCCGGCCCCGAGTGCCGGAAACCGCAAACCCAGCGCCGGGTAGCCACGATTGAACTGATAGCCCTGTGGATAGTGCCAGCGCGGCGAATACGCCCGTGGCGGATAGGCAATCGTTGGCCGTGTATAGGTGGGTGCGTGACGGTCCACATAGCCGCTGCCCGGAACATAACCATTGGCTGGGGCGTAACCCACGCCCGGCACATAGGCATTGGCCGGTACATGACCGTACGCTTGGTTCGGTCGGTTGCCGTACTGATATCCGTTTGACTGGCCGTATGTCTGACCGTATGTCTGACCCTGCGACTGGCCATAGTTCTGACGAGCGCCTTGCGCATAAACCATACCCGAACCATACGATTGAATACGCGGTGCCGGCAGTTGCACGGCCGACGGAACGGGTCTTGTGATGATTCGAAGATCTGGCCGGACCGGCGCATGATGAAACGAGGGCACCGGTGCTAACACTCGTGTTGGGTTGTATATGAGGCGACTGTAAGCCGGCGCGTTGTAGACCGGAGCACGATAGACCGGAGCACTGTAGACCGGAGCGCTAAAGGCGGGGCGGCTCTGAACAGCGCCGGCTGCGCGCGCGCCACCGTATGAGCCACCGTATGAGCCACTGTGCGAGCCACCATGCGAACCGCCGTGCGAGCGATGTTGCGCAGCCGCCGGCTGAACAAACAGGCATGACACGACCAAGATCGCGACAGCGGTTGCTGCCGGCCATATTTTTTCGCAGGTGTCGCCTGCAGCATCGCGCAGATCGAGAGATACCGATTGCAGGCGATGAAATAACGCATTCATGATGTTTCTCGGTTCGGTTCGAGATGATGACCGAATTATGTGCTTTTGGCGGTCCAGCGCCAATCGCTCAATACCGGTGCAGATGTTTCCACTGTAAGCAAATGTATCCAGGCGCAGTGTTTCCATTGGAGTGTTGCCCTTGCTGTGTTTGCAGCGCGGTGTTTCGTGAGTTTCGCGTCACCTTTGGCCATTTAGGTCGCGCCGCATATTTTTGACGGATAATTTGACACTCCTGTCGAACCTGTGTTCCTTTCGCCGGTGTGGGCCTTGCTCGCGAGTGGCAATGTTTCTGGAGAGCAAACCGTTGAAATCAAGTTCAATTTATCTCGCACTGAGTATTGTCGGAGCAATTCTGCCCTGGCTTTTCGTGGCTAATTATCTGTTGGCGCCAGACGTGTCGATGACCAGCTTCATCGCCTCGGTCTTCGCCAATTCGGTTTCGTCGGCAGTTGCCATGGCACTGATCTTTTCTGCCCTGGTCTTTTTCGTTTTTGCGTTTCGCGAAGGCAAACGGGTTGGCCTGCAGCATGTCTGGGCGATTATCCCGGCGACCCTTTTGGTAGGACTGTCGTTCGGTCTGCCGCTGTTTCTTTATCGTCGCGCCAAACTGCGCGAGTGACCGTGCTGATGGTGTATGTCCGGCGCATGGGCATGCCGGTGTACCGATTGCGGATGGCTATGCCAGTGTAAATGCGTCTTGTCCGAGTCACCACTTGAGACATATTCACCACCCCCAGTCTGTTCCCTTGCCTGTTGCCCTGCATGCCCATCGTCATGTTCATGCTGATGATGTTCATCATGCTGATGGCTATGCTCGTGCTCCAGCATCTCGTGTTGATGTTCATGCTCGTGGTGCTCGGTCAGATGCAGCCAGACACCAACACTCATCAACGCCGCTGCCATCCAGAACGCATGCGGTACCGGTTCGCCGGGCATCAATAGCGCAATCGCCGCGCCGACGAAGGGCGCGGTTGAAAAGTACGCGCCGGTGCGCGCCGCACCGAGTCCGCGCAGGGCCAGAACAAACAGGACGAGGCTGATGCCGTAGCAGACGAAGCCCAGCGCGCCGGCCGACAGGATGAACGTCGCTGATGGCAGAACGGCACCCAAGCGCCAGGCGATCAGGCCATTGACGAGACCGGCAATAACACCCTTGCAGCCAGCGATGAACAGCGCATCGTTGGCCGAGATCTTGCGGGTCAGATTGTTATCGATGGCCCAGCACAAACAAGCCAGTGCGATGGCCGCTGCACCCTGATCGAATCCGCCCAGGGCAGCCGTACCGAATCCGCCGACGGCGCCGGCACCGATTCCGGTCGCTCCACTGACCGATGTCATCCCTGGCCACGACAACAGCAGGCCGCCCAGAACAATGCTGAGCATGCCGAGAACGATTCGGCGATCGGCATTCTCGCGGAACACGAGCCAGGCAATGACGGCGGTCAGCACCGTTTCGAGATTGAGCAGTAACGACGCATTCGCCGCACTCGTTTGACTGAGGCCGTACATGAGCGCGACCGGCGCGATAACGCCACCGAAACCGATGGCGCCGAGCAACCAGGGCCATTCCCCCGCCGTCAGCCCGGACGCGCGCCAGCCTCGATCGCGGCGGAGGCGCATCAGGCCAAGGCCCAAGCCGCTGCCCAGGTACAAAAGGCTGGCCAGCGCAAAGGGCGAAATTTCACCGACCAGCAGTTTGGCCAGCGGCGTGCTGGCGCCAAACAGGGCTGCCGCCAGCAACGCGAATGCCACGCTGCGATTCACTGCCATGTGCTCTGGTTATGGGTGTGGTGTTTCATCAGGCACTGATTGTGCTTGAAAGCTGTGAAAAATTCACCAATCCGCACAACGGCTTGCGATGAGAATGAAGATTGCAAAAAATAGTTCCAACCGGAGGATATATGGACCGCGCACAGGACCGAACAAACCAATATCCGCCGGCGTTTGGATCACCATCGGGCGGCCATCTTGCCGCTTCGTTACCCTTGATCGGCTTCGGATTGAAGGCCACATTGGTACAGAAGATGTTTGACGAAGTGGCGTTCGGTGTGCTGTTGATCGATCCAACCGGCGAGCTTCTCTTCAGTAATCGTGCGGCTCGCGAACTGATGAATGGCGATACCGGTCCGAACTTTGTTCGCGAAATGCTCGAGCTGTGTTCGGCCGAGGACCTGCGCGCCTGGCACAAGGCGGCTTCCGAATGCCTGAGCGGGAAGCAACCGACGCTGCAGATCTCGGGCTGTCCGAAGCGCGTGCTCGTCTTTACCCCGATTCGCGCAGAAGGTAAGGATCGGGTCGGCATGATCATGCTGACGGTGTCGCGCTCAACCTTGTGCGAGCCCGAAATACTGACCGGCTTTGGTCAACTTCACAAACTGACCCGCAGTGAATGCGCCGTGTTGCAAGCGCTGGCAATCGGGCACAGCGCCGAGCAAATCGCCGCCTCGCGCGGCGTGACTGAAGCGACCATTCGCACCCATATCAAAAACATGCTGCATAAAACTGGTTATCGCAGTTTGCGTCACCTGCAGGCACAACTGGCCAAGCTGCCGCCGATTCGACGTACGATCGGTTGAATCGTCATTCCGGGAACTCAGTAAACCTGGTTCGATAATAAGCCTGGCTCAGCAGTAAGCTTGGCTCAAAGTGCCCGAGTCGGTTGAAATATCGATCACCAGACGCCAAAGAGGCTTGCCTTCGGCGGACGTCTCCGAGTCGATACTGATGACGACAAAATTCGGATCACTGCAGTACATGCCCGGGCTTTGAATGCACCGATAGTGGGTCGGTGAACCCGTCAGGACGCGCCGAGGTTTCTGCCGGCTGCCGGTGCCACCATCGAGGTCTTTGGCCTGCGTGTTGACGAAGCCATAGGGTGCATACAGACCCGATGAGATGACCGATAAAACCCGAACCGCATCGGTCAGCTCGGCGTTTTGCGCAATCTGAACTTCAGTCACCAGGGACGCGTGGTAGTCACCCTGCAAGAACACCACTCCTTGAATTTGCTCACGAGCAATGAAGCTCAATAATTGATTGATGGACTTCGGATAACCGCTCCAGCCGTCCGAGCCCATCGCATGGCCGGGTTCGGCGAGGTCGCGCAGGACGCCGGGCACGATGACGCTGGGCGAAACGATAAATTTCGGTCGCACCGCGTCGGCCAGTTGTTCCCGCTTCAGCCAATCGAGCAGCGCGGTCATCTGATCGTCGCCGATGATCTGCGACTCGTCGCGAGTAAACAGATTGCGCGCGCTGCGTTCAGTGCGGGTGTCGAGCATGAAAAACGGCAGGCCGGCGGGCCAGAACGGATACCAGTTCGTGGCAGTGTCGGGTCCCAGCGAGCGCTGGTAAAGCTGGAAGGCACGCAATGCCTGCTTGGTGAACGGGTCGGCGCGCAGGGACGGCTCCCATTCATTTTGCACTTCATGATCGTCGAGCATCATGTAGGTCGGGATCGATGCGAGCGCGCGACGAACGCTGGCGTGTTGCAACCAGGTCTGGTAGGGCTGGCGAATCTTCTCCAATCCGGTGGGTGCATCCACGAGGCCAACCAAGGGATCGAGATAGACCTGGTCGCCGATCAGAAGCAACAATTGCGGTACGTTCAGGTTAGTCGGCTCACGCGGATTTCGATTGAGCAGATCTGCAAGCCGCTCGAAACTTTGACCGGCCACCACACTGTCGAACGGTAAGGGCATGGATTGGCAACTCGCCAGCGCCAACGAAAGAGTTGGCTGAGCGGTACGGCGCGGTAAATCGGGCAACGGTCGATCGCTGTTTTGAACGCCTTTCCCTGAGCGGGTGGTGATTGAATTTTCCGTTGATTTCTCCGGCGATTTCTCCGGTGTTTGCAGGTCGGCAGCCCGTAAGGCCTCGCGCCGCAAAACAATGGCGGGCGGATTAAATTGCTGATCGCGCACGCTACGTGCCCGGCTCATGCTGCGGCTGAGCGGCTCGGGTCGAGTGAAGCCGTGTTTCGAGCAGTCGCGGAATGGCGAATCTGGCGAGGCAGGCTGGCGATCGAGCTGGTATTCGATGAATTCGAGCCACCTCTGCGTTTGTTCGGCACTCAAGCAGGGACCCGTCGCGAACTCAGCGTCGGGGGCGGCGGGCGGCGCGGGCAAGCCAGGCGAGGCGGGAATACTTGCTTGCAGCTCGGGCGGCAACGCGCAGAACGCTGGCGAACAATTGTCGCGTTGCAAGATCGCTTCGTCGTCGAACATACCGAGCAGAAAAATTTCGAGGTCGGCGCCGCCCGCTGTGGCATCAAGTCGCACCGTCAAGTCATCGGGGAGGCGTAGATCCAGACAATACCAATACGGGTCGAGTGCGTTGAGCGCCGGGTTATCGTTGTGGACGCTCTGCGGTCCCTTTGGGTCGATCCAACAAGCGGATAAGGGCCTGCAGCGGGTAAATAGTGGACGCAACGGCAGCGGCGAATTTGGCGGCCGCGTCGTAAAGAGCGCCAGCAACCAGCGCGGCGAGCCGGCCAGGCGATCGGTGGCAAACGAAACTCGAACCTGCAGCGCGGGCGGCTCGCCCGGTACTGTGCGGGACTGCCGCAGCCAGCCTATAACCGGCCCCATGGTGGAGGCGTAGGCAGTCCATTGCCTTGTTTCCGGTTGCAGCAGTTGCGCAGGGGCTGCTTGCGCGAAGAAATCGGCGATTGGCTTGAAAACGTCTTCGGCGGAGCGCTTGCCGATCAACGTATCTTGATGGCCATAGCCTGCGAAGCTTGCATACTGATGGGGCAAATTGAATCGCGGGCGCATGTTGTCACCGTAACCGTGTGCGGCATTCAGCAGCCGCGCCGAGTCCTCGGCGTTTTGCGGATCGAACACGCGATTGCGATCGCCAGCGCCAAAAAAACATGGGAAGTCGACGCGCTCGCGCAGCGCGCTGCGCGTCACCAGATTAAGGCCCTCCGAGTCGGTGACGCGACCGCGCGAGAAATACAGCGAATGCAGGTAGGTGCTCAGATTCGAGCCGCCGATTTGCCGATGCAGGTCGTCGAGCACAGCGTCGCTGACGTTGCGAAGATTCATGAGCTCACCGTGCAAGGCGGTGATGCGGTGATATTGCGCCTCCCAGGTGCGCGTCGCAAACGGTTTGCCGCGCAGTCGCCACCATTGGTCGCGCTGATACGGAAAGGTTGTGAACGCGCGCTCGACGAACAAGTCCCTGCTGTCTGCGTCGTCTGAAGGATTGGTATCAAACGTACTCAGATTGATGGCTTCGCGCAACAGACCGATCAGTCGGCTGCGGGCATTATTGATCGGCGGCAGGTGGGTCGCCAGGCCGACCTGCGAGAACGCCGCCCGCTCGATTTGTCCGTTCAGTTTGCCCTGCAAGACCGACGACCAGAACATGACGCTGCCGACACAATGGGCGAACACCCGGACCTTTTGATGGGTAGTCGATTGGACCTTATCGACCATCGCCGGAATGTCCTCGTTGGCGATCTCGTCAAACGTCCAGGCCGCTCGCCAAAGTTCAAGCGCAACACTGGTGCGAAGCTCTGCCACCCAGACATCGTAGCCTTGGTCATGCAGATAGGCGGCGAGCCCATATTCCAGCGCTTCGGAGGTAAAGGTATTGCCACAAGCCGTCAGCCCATGCAGCAGCAGCACCGGTGCCGCGTCAGATCGTGCGCCCGGGTAGCGCGTGCAGATCAGTTGCAGCTCGGGGCGATCCGGGTTGGGCAGCACCGGGATGGCCTGCGCTGCAACCAGACCGCTCTTGCGCGTCCGTATGTCGCCGGGCAATCGCTGCTGAGCGGCCACGCGCCGGCTGCCGATCGGACGGCTCTGCGGCGTATGGGCATTCAGTAAATGGATGCCGAAGATTGAGCGGGTCGCCAAGGTCAGCAGGCCGGCGAGCTCGAGCAGCGCAGTGGTGCGGCTACCCTGTTTGACGACCTTCAGCAGGAAGCTTGAGAAGTTGGCGAAATAGGAAAAATCGGTCTGCAGTGTGCCGATCGGGACATCCAGCGTCGAGTCGCGAGCGAGCAAGCTCAATCGCAGGGTCATGAACTGTTCCCACGGATTCGACATCAACCCAAAAGTGAACAGCTTCTCGCCCTTCAGGCAATCACCCTTCTGAAAAACGCGCTGCTCGTCCAGATAGACGTCCTCGGTGATGGCCATTTCGTAGCGAAAGCGCCGTTGACCGCCGATCACCGTGGCGGCCTTGATCGCCGATATCCAGAACGCTGCTTGCGTCCACGGCAGGCCACCGCTGCGGCGCTTGACGGCATTGGTCAGCCAGCCCAAGGCGGCGCGGCCGACCCGCTCGAGCGGCGCGGACGGCACTTCCTCGAACACCGACATATAACCGGCGACGGTGAACCGGGTCGACCCGGTTGGGCTTGTCAAGGTTGCCCGCGAGGCGCTGATGGGCAGGCGACGATGGGCACTGGCCAGAAAGACACCCATGTCCCGAATCGGTCCGAGGCTCAATTCGATGGCCAGATACACCTCGGTGGGCATACCTGGCAAACTGATGGGGGCAGGGCTTAGCAATCGTTCGGCGACCTCGACTGCGGTGGGTCGCCGCCCGGAGGTAATCATGGTCTGGCTGGCGCTCAGGGCCTGTGGCTGATTCAATAACTCGGACAAGCCGCCCGCCGCATCAGGCGCATCAGGCGCATCCGGCTCAGGCAGCTTCCAGATCTTGACCAACTGTGCGACGGCGCGCTCGGCCAGCGCGGCGATCGTGAGTGCCGGATTGATACCGAGGCTGCCGGGAATGATCGCGCCGTCGAGCACCACCAGTGAGTCGTAAACGGTAGCGCCCGATCTTCTGAATACCTGACCCCATTCATTGACGACGCCCTGATCAATGTCATCGGCCATGGCGCATCCGCCAAGCGGATGAGCGGCGATCGGTGCGCCGCTGCGAGCGTTGGCGTCGCTCCCGGCAAAGAGTCGCGCCGTTTGCTCGCCAAAGAGTTGCCAAAAGGGGTTGTTGAGCAGCCGGCCGCCGATCTGCGGCTGCTCGTGCGCGCCTCTCAGATAGCGCAGATTGCTGCGGAACTCCGCGACCCCACCGGGGCTGCGAATGCCTGGCCATTCGATGTCGACGCGACCGTCAGCGTCGTTCGATTCGTCGGCGTGGTCAGAGAGTCTGATCTGGCCGTCCGAGCTGTCGTGCCCGAACACCGCATAAAACTGAGTGTGGGCGACGCGAAACGGATCAATCGCGTCCGGATCGAGCTGCTCGTGTGCGGTGACCTTGCGGCCACGCGCGTCGCCGCGCTCGAAGCGGCTTAAAAACGCCGCGTTCGTCATGAACTCCGCGAACACCGGGTACAGCGAGGCCGGTACCGAAACATCCTGAATTACCGGTCCCCGGCCCGCCATACGGCTATCCTGACGCAGGTCGATCATCGAAACGATGGTCGGTCCGACTGCGCGCAGATCGGGTCGAATGGTCTCCTCGGTAGCCGGGTTCACCGTGCGCGTCTGGTTATAGCCAAAGGCGATCATGTCGCCATTGCCTGAAAAGCCTTGCCCCAGCCGCTTGGAGACCGGAAGACCGAACCAGGCGCGTGACTTCTGTAGTATTTCGGTGCTGCCGATCGAACCGGCGGCGATGATCACCTTGCTGGCTCGCAGGAGGAAACCACGTGGCGGGTTCTTCAGCGGCGTCAACACGGCCGCAAAGCTGGACTCATGTTGAATCCGTAAATTCGAGTCGGTGAAGTTGAACAAGACTCGCCAGCTTTTCTGCGTCTGGTCTTGAAACACGCCGAGCACGGTGGCACCGGTAAACAGCTCGGCGCCTTTTTTTCGCGCTACCGCCAGATAGTTGCGGTCAAGCGAATTCTTGGCTGAATAGTTGCAGCCCGTGAAGCAGTTGCCGCAATGGCTGCATTGCCTTTGCGGCAGTTGTCCGTCGTCGATGTTTTGGGCGCGTTCATCGAGCGTCACGGCGATATCGACGCATCTGAAGTTCGGCGCGCCAGGGTTGATGGCGACCGCAACCGCGTTCAGTGCCTCGGCCTTCGACGGGTAGATGGGCGCCGTGCCAACCCCGCTGGCCGTCATGGTCGAAGTGACTGAAGGCTTGCGCAGTTGTTGAACGCCGAGCATGCGCCGTACGGTCGCGAAATTCGCCAGGAACTCGGGCTTGTCGGCGTCTCTGCGGATGGCGGCTGGCCAGAGCGCGCGATGTCGCACGCTGTGCTGCCAAACCGACGCATCAGGCATTTCCATGACATTGGCATTGATCAGCGAGCCGCCGCCCAACCCGTTACCGGCGATCACGGTCATGTCACCTCCGATGCGCAGATCGAACAGACCCATGGCGTTACCGGTTACGCGCTTGAGGCTCGCACCACTGGCACGCAAGTGGCTCGGCAACTGTTCGGTGGTCTCGGGAAAACTGCCCGGCAGGTATTCATGTCCACGCTCGAGCACCCAGACCCGCAGCGGCGCGCCATCGGCCCGGGTTCGTCCGGCAAATCGGGCGGCAGCGACCGCAGCGCCGTAGCCCGAGCCGATGATCAGGACATCACAATGAACGTCGTCGGTATCCCGCTCGGTATTGCCGAGCTCGTCCAGTCCGAGCTCGCTGACCTTGGCCTCAATGCTTCGCGACAGGAATGATGGGGACATTGAGCGCCCGTTGTTGTTCGCAGCTTTTGACGAAGCGCCACAGGTCCTGCGGATCGATCGGTTTGAGCTTCAGTTCAGCACCGGTTTGGGCGATTTCGCGTTGCACCTCGGAAGAAGAGTCGCCGCTGATCACGAGCTTGCGCATCTTGATGGCTAGCACGGCCGGATGATCAAACAGCTCGATACCGCGATCGTGACCACGCAAACGGTAATCGACGATGAGACCGTCGTACAGGTTCTGATCAAGCAGCGCCTGTGCCTCCTGCAGGTTGGCTGCGCAATCGAATTCGCAGCTCCATTGCAAGACCAGTGCCGCCATGCCTTCGCGCACCGACTGCTCGTCGTCGACGATCAACAGTCGAACGTTGTGCACTTGCCGGTTATCGGGTGCGCTCAACGGATTCAGATCGGTCATGGCGCGGCGCTCGATGCGTGCGTCTGGAATTTTGAGCTCAAAGCGCGTGCCGTCACCGACTTGCGAATGCACCGAGTAACGAATACCCAGCAGCACCGACAGCCGCTTGACGATCGACAAACCCAGACCGAGGCCACGTGATCGATCGCGCTCCGGGTTATGCAGTTGATAGAACTCTTCGAAAATGCGCTCGACCTCGGCCGCCGGGATGCCGGGGCCGTCGTCGCTGACCACCAGGCGAGCTTGTGTGCCGGCGAGCTCGCCGCTGATGACGATGCGCGAGTGCGCGCCATGTACCAGCGCATTTTCGGCCAGATTGCGGATGATGCGCTTCAGCCACAAGCCGTCGGTGCGGGCAACCAGCCCGTTGCTGACAGCGCAACTGACCAGCACATTTTGTTGGCCGGCGCGGCTGACAAACTCTTCGACGACTGATTCGGCGAGTTGCGTCAGATCGACGATCTCCCAGTGCGGTTCGACGCTGTTCGAATCCAGCCTCGAAATATCGAGCAATGAATCGAGCAAGCTGGCGAGCGACGCGACGCCGGCGGAAATCTGAGCGGCCAGTTTGCGGGCGCGATCATCGAGCGGGCGCAGGCTCAATGCGGCGCTATACAGCGAGACGGTATGCAGAGGCTGGCGAAGGTCATGGCTGGCGGCAGCCAGAAACCGCGACTTGGCACTGTTCGCAGCTTCGGAGCGATCGCGCTCGAGTTTCAGTCCGAGTTGCTGCTCTTGCAATTGTGCGATGAGATTTTTATTCTCGAAGCGGATTTGCCAGGACTGCCTGAACATCGCCTCGGATTCAGCGACGAATTGCGAGCCGACACGACAAAAAACCGCCAGCAACAGCGCGATGATCAGGTTGACCCAGGACGGCTCGATCTTGCCCCAGGCGATCCACGCCACCGACAACAAGGCGACGGTCGGTACGGCGTAAAGATCAAAGTTGCGCTTGCGACAGGCGCTCGCGGGCACAGCGCCGGCAATCAGGCTGGTGTGCAACATGGTCAGGACGGCTTGCCATTCAATCGCGAAGCTCGGAAAAAACAGCAAGGCCGATGCGCCCATGGTCAGGCCGTTGGCAAAACTGGAAGCGTTGATGACCTGAGTGGCGCGGGCGGCCTGCGCAGCATCCAGTTGCCGGCCGATGACGTTCCTTTGCACATAGACCAGCCGTGCCACCAACACCGCGTTGGCGCAGACGAACCACGGCAACCACCAAAGTACGGGAACCTGCGACCAGGCGATGCCGACCAGCAACAGCGTGATCAGAAATACGGCTGGCGGGGTGGTCTTCGCCGAGGCGGCCCAGAAATGCAGTTGCTCGATCCGGAAGCCGAGTTCGTCGCCGTTCAATGGCTCGTGCGCTGTGTCAGTCATGCGAGGCTGCGGCCAGAATGCGTTCGAGTCGCCGGGCATCCCAACCGCACCAGTACACCGCTTCGGTGCGATTGTGAAAGCCCATTTCCCGATACACGGTGGACAGATGGCTCTTGACCGTATTCACCGATAACTCAAGGTCACGGGCAATTTGTTTGTTCGAAATGCCCTTGACTGCCATCGCAAAAATCTGTCGTTGCCGGCCGGTCAGCCGTTCGAGTTCCTGTTGCTTGGGATCTTTGGTGACGATGACTTTTTCAAACGCGGCCATGGCTTGCCGAGGCAAGTAGATACCGCCCTCGAGGACGAGCCGCAGCGCCAGCAACAGGATATTGGGTTCCGACGATTTGGGGATGTATCCGGATGCGCCGCTCTCGATGACCGAGTGAATGACGCGCGGATCCTCTTCACCGGACACCACCACCACGGTCGAGTCGGGAAACAACAGCTTGATGCGCTCGAGTGTGTTGACGCCGCTGGTGTCAGGCATGGTCAGATCGAGCAGGATCAGATCAAACACGCGAGGAGAAAATTGCTCGGCCGAGGCAACGCTGCGAGCCTCCTCGACGCTGATGTTCGGTTCAAGGTCTTGCAACAGTCGGCACAGCCCGGCGCGAAACAGGCCGTGATCATCGATGAGGAGAATTTTCATGACGGGCTTTTCACGACATGCTGTTCACGACAGGCGGGCGCCGCGAACTCGATCCAGCGTCAGAAACGCCAGGACCGGCAGGCCCAGCCAGGTCAGGACCAACATGAATTGCACCAGCAGCAGCGCATGGGTTTGAATCGGATTGCCCAGCCAGTGACTCAACGACAGGATCATGGCGCCGATGTGGTTCGAGACCAGGTGCGCCAGTATCAAAACCAGCAATACCACCCAGATCCACCAGTGCGCGTGTCGCTCGAACCAGAGCAGGGAAGTTTTGGTCTCGGGCCGGATCATGGTTCGCAGGCAATAGACGCCAAAACAAACCAGCAGCAGCGCCAACTCCAGCCAGAACGAGACCTCTGCATACTGCCAAAGTGCGGCGCCAACCTTGGGGCCGGTGACGACAAAAATCGGCAGGTCTGCGCGGTGTACCAACAGATCCAGCCACCAGTGCGAGGCGACCACTGCACCGAGCAGAAGCGCGCGCAGCGCGTTGCCATCAGCCAGACGACCTCGATAACACCAGGCCGCAAACAACAGCCCCCACAGCAACGAGGCCACCAGGCTGTGTGAGTAAGGCTGATGCTCGAAACGCAGGATATCGGCATTCATGGCCGAATCGGTCAGCGGTTTCAGGGAAACGGTTTCGAGTCCCAAAAGGAGCATGGCGACCCAGACCAGGTCGATGAGCTGGGTGGCAAAGAAAAAACTGCCCAGTGCCGGCTTTCGATCAATCGATTTTGCTGCCAACGCGACTGCGTAGTGCCCGATGAGCATGGACGTTCTCCCTCGATGCCATAGTCGCGGTTAAGTGGGCCAGGCGTCAAGCCGATTAGATCGAAAACATCGCGTTTTCGGCGCGCACTAATACCAAAGTTTAGAGGCCTAATCCTACCAGCCAGGCGGCAGGGACTTCAAAATGACAATCTTGCGCTCGGTGGTGGTCAGATAACCGCCGACGGTAAGTTCCTTGAGAACCTTGCTGACCATCTCGCGCGAAGCGCCGACATAGGCCGCAATTTTTTGATGCGTCAGACGCTCGGAAATGACTCGATGACCGTTGCCATCGGGCACGGCGAGTCGCTCGAATAAATCCGATATGCGACGGTAAACTCCGAGCAAGGCCAGGCCACGAGTGGTCTTGGTCAATACCCTGACGCGATGAATCAAGCGACTGATGAGCTCGGCCGCGAACTCCGGAAATTCAGCGAAATGAGCCTCCAGCGTGCGGCAGGTCAGCACCGAACAAATCGTCGCCTCCACCGCTTTGACCGAGGCCGAGCGTGCGCCGCCGTCAAGCGCCATCTCGCCGAAATATTCGCCCGCCGATTGCGTCGAGAAAATCACTTCACGACCGCTGCTGTCGCGTGAGAAGGCTTGTACGGTCCCCGCCAGGATGATGTAAAACTCATCACCCGTATCGCCCTCACGAATAATGGTGGAACCACGAGGATAGCGGCGCACGACGCCCTTGTAGGCGAGCATGCGCAACGACTTGCGCGCCAGCGGCAAGCCCGGTAGTTCTTTGACTGTGGTTTCCATGATCAGAGGCCAGATCGAGAGGGA
>JANLTP010000178.1:0-6223 GCA_031363055.1 Burkholderiales bacterium
GCGCGAGTCAATCCGTTGCTCGATCTGGTGGCGATGCTGCCTGAACTGCGCGCCGTTGCTTTTAACGGTCAAGCGGCTGCCCGACAGCGAACTGTGCTGGCACATACCGGTTTGCGGCTGTTTGAATTACCGTCGAGCAGCCCGGCGTATGCGAGCAAGACCCTCGCCAGCAAACGTGACGCCTGGGCGGTGATTCGGGAAGTCCTTTGATCGATAACGCCATCACCTTATCCGAGCAGAGCGGTGTGCGCTATCTGCATTTCGGTACCGAATGGGTCCAAGGTGCGATGCGGCTATCGCGGCCATTTGCCATCGAAATCGGCTATGTCCGCGACATGATGGCCTGGCTGCTGTTTTTGGAGTCGCCGCAGCGCATTCTTCAGCTCGGATTGGGTGCCGGCGCGCTCACCAAATTCTGTCATCGCTTTTGCGCGCCGAGTACCGTTCAGGTGGTCGAGATCGATTCCGAGGTATGCGCCATGGCCAGGCGCTGGTTCGCCTTGCCCGCCGACGATGAGCGACTAAGCGTCACGATTGCAGATGCGCAGACCTTTTTGCGCACCGCTGGGCAACGCGATTCTCGCGACGTTATCCAGGTGGATTTGTATGACCGCGAGGCTCGTGGCCCGGTGCTCGACTCGGTAGCGTTTTACCGCGCATGTCGAGCTGCGTTTTCAGGCGCCGGCGTTCTTTGTGTCAATCTGTTTGGCGACGACGAATCGTTCGAGCGCAATCGTCGCAACTTGTGGCGAGCCTTTGACGGGCGCGTGCTGTATCTGCCGGCCGGTGCCGAAGGTAATGTGGTCGCCCTCGCATTCTCCGGACCACCCTTGAAGATTCAAGCGGATGCCTTGAAGACTCGTGCCACCCGCGTGAAGTCACAGCTGGGCCTGCCGGCCGATCGCTGGGCGCGCGCTATTCTGGGCTCCAAAGCTGAATTTGAGATCTGAGTTCGTAGATAAGGACTGCGATCGCAGTTGAGGCCTGAGATCGAAAATGAGGTCCATGTTCGTCATTGCGGCCTGACATCGTGAAATAGCGACAACGACGGTGCCGTGCAGCACTCGCCAGTCAGTACGAACTGCCGTTCATCCGCTTCGAAGTGCCGGATCGGCGGCGACTCGGTACCCTCGCGAAGATGGAAATGGACATTGTTGCCAGTATTGAGCAAACCCAACTGGGTCGCCCGGGGCGCATGTTGCGCATCGAGGATCTCACCGATCGTTTGCTTGATGATCGGCTGATCAGCGAAGCCGATGCCCGCCAGATCAAACAGTATGCGGGGCTGTCGACGACGGTGGCGCACCCGCTGGTGATACTGGCCGAGCGCAAGCTCAAGTCGCCGGCGCGCGGCTTGAAAGTGCTGGAAATCGAATTCCTCAGTGAATGGTTGGCGCGACGCTCGAATTTGCCGTTTGTTCATATTGATCCGCTGAAGATCGAGTTCTCGAAAATAGCCGAGGTCATGTCGGTCCAGTACGCGACTCGGTTCCGGATCCTGCCGCTTGAAGTGCGTGCCAATGAAGTCATCATTGCCACCGCCGAGCCATTCATTACTTCCTGGGTCGACGAACTCAGTCAGTTGCTGCGCAAGGAAATCAAGCGCGTCATTGTGAACCCGCTCGATATTTCGCGCTACATCATCGAGTTCTTCAGTCTCGCCAAATCAGTCAAGGGCGCGCACAAGACCGGCACAGTCAGCACCCAGGCCAACTTCGAGCAATTGGTTGAACTGGGCAAGGCGGGCAAGAACTTCGACGCCAACGATCAGCACATCGTCACGATTGTTGATTGGCTCTGGCAATACGCGTTCGATCAGCGTGCCAGCGATATTCATCTCGAACCAAAACGCGAGAGCGGCACCGTACGCTTTCGGATTGACGGCGTCTTGCACAACGTCTACCAGGTTCCGCCCTCGGTGTTAGCAGCCATGACCAGTCGGATCAAGCTGCTCGGTCGCATGGATGTCGTAGAGCGGCGCCGGCCTCAGGACGGCCGCATCAAGACGCGCACCGGCGATGGCAAGGAAATTGAATTGCGATTGGCGACCTTGCCGACGGCGTTCGGTGAAAAGCTGGTCATGCGAATCTTCGATCCTGAAGTGCTGGTCAAGGACTTTCTGGAATTGGGATTCGGCGAGGATGAACTCGCCCTGTGGCGATCAATGACGAGCCGGCCGAACGGCATTGTGCTGGTGACCGGGCCGACCGGCTCGGGCAAAACCACGACGCTCTACACCACACTCAAACAACTGGCGACCGACGAGGTCAATGTCTGTACGGTGGAAGATCCAATCGAAATGGTTGAACCGAGTTTCAACCAGATGCAGGTGCAGAGCAATATTGATCTGAATTTTGCCGAGGGCGTGCGGGCTCTCATGCGACAAGATCCGGACATTGTGATGGTTGGCGAGATCCGTGATCTGGAAACCGCGCAGATGGCCATTCAGGCGGCGCTGACCGGCCATCTGGTGCTCTCAACCCTGCATACCAACGACGCCCCATCGGCGATTACCCGCTTGCTCGATCTCGGCGTTCCATCCTATTTGCTCAATGCCACGTTGATCGGCGTCATGGCGCAACGCCTGGTCCGCACACTCTGTTCGGCCTGCAAGGTCGTTTCGCAGCAGGATGACAGCAAGGCGTGGGAGTCCTTGATCCGTCCATTCAAGGCCGCCAGGCCTGCATCCATCTATCAACCAGTGGGTTGCGTGGACTGTCGCAATACCGGCTACAAGGGGCGCACCGGGTTGTATGAAATGCTCGAGATTACCGATGCCCTGCACGGCTTGACCGACGCTAACACGCACATCCGGGCGTTACGCAACGCCGCGATGCGTCAGGGATGGCGACCACTCAGGCTGGCTGGCGCCCAGAAGATCGCTGCCGGTCTGACGACCATCGAGGAGGTCTTGAAGGCGGCGCCGCCGATTGATTTACAAAGCTGAACCGCTACTTCGATAACTCGCGCATCGCCCGCTCAAGCCCCGATAACGTGATCGGGAACATCCGGTTCTCGAGCACCTGCTTGATGACGGCGATCGACTGCCGGTATTCCCAAACCCCTTCGGGTTCAGGATTGAGCCAGACAAATTTCGGAAACCGCTCGGCCAGACGGCGTAACCAGACCGCACCGGGTTCCTCGTTGTTGTACTCGACCGAGCCGCCCGGTTGCAGGATTTCATACGGGCTCATGGTGGCGTCGCCCACGAATATCAGCCGGTAGTCGGAGTTGTATTTGCGAATCACGTCCCAGGTCGGAAAGCGCTCAGCCTGACGGCGGCGATTGTTCTTCCAGATGAAGTCGTAAACACAGTTGTGAAAGTAGAAGAACTCCAGATGCTTGAGCTCCGACTTGGCCGCAGAGAACAACTCCTCGGTCTGCTTGATGTGATCGTCCATGGTGCCGCCGACATCGAGCAACATCAGCACCTTGATGGTGTTGTGCCGTTCCGGCCGCATCTTGATGTCGAGGTAACCGGCATTGCGCGCGGTTGAATAGATGGTGTCGTCGAGATCCAGTTCATCGGCCGCGCCTTCGCGCGCAAACTTGCGCAGCCGGCGTAACGCTACCTTGATGTTGCGGGTGCCGAGCTCGACCTGATCGTCGTAGTCGCGATAATTGCGCTGTTCCCAGACCTTGACGGCCGTACGATTACCCGCCGAGGGGCCACCTATGCGCACGCCCTCTGGGTTGAATCCGCCATTGCCGAACGGCGAAGTTCCGTTGGTGCCGATCCATTTTTTGCCGCCCTCATGGCGCTTCTTCTGCTCCTCGAGCAATTCGCGCAGTCGCTCCATGAGCTTGTCGAGCCCACCCATGGCTTCAATCGCGGCTTTCTCTTCGGCCGTGAATTCGCGTCGCAGTTGGCGCTTGAGCCAATCTATTGGAACATCGACATCGATGCCGGGCAGGGCGAGTACGCCCTTGAAGTAAGCACCGAAGGCGCGATCGAACTTGTCGAAGTTACGCTCATCCTTGATAAGCGAGGCGCGCGAGAGCACATAGAAATCATCGATGGAGTTATCGATGACATGTTTCTCCATGGCTTCGAGCATCATCAAATATTCCTTGATCGAAACCGGTAACTTGGAGTTACGTAGATGCAAGAAAAAGTCGATCAACACCAGAATTCCCCTAAACGAGCCACAAAACGAGCCACTAACGGCTCAAGACGGTTTCACCGAGAGTGCCAAGCCTATAACGCCAACCACGATCAGCGCAATACTGGCGACCTTCTGGACCGATACCGGTTCCCGGAAGTAGGTCATTCCAATAAACGCGATGATGGCTGTGCCGACGCCGCACCAGATGGCGTAAGTCACTGAAATATCTAACTTTTTCAAGGCTAATGTATTAAATACGAAAGCAATTCCGTAACACGCGAACATCAGCGCCGAGAAGGTCAGATTCGTAAATCCTTTGGACAGTTTCATCGAAGTTGTGCCAATGACCTCGAAAACGATGGCCACGCTCAGATACCACCAATGCATCAGCTCTGAACTCCCAAGCGCTCGAGGCGAAACTGCAAATGGCTCTGCACTGCTGGCCACTCACTATCAAGAATACTGAATACGACGGTGTCGCGCAGCGTGCCGTTGGCTGCCGTTGTGTGTTGTCGCAAGATACCGTCTTGTTTTGCGCCCAATTTCGCGATCGCCTCGCGCGAGCGGAAGTTAAAAAAATGCGTGCGGAACTCGACCGCCATGCAGCCCAACGATTCGAAGGCATGGCGCAGCAACAGCAATTTGGCTTCGGTATTCAGTGGCGTGCGCTGAACCCGCTCGGCGTACCAGGTTGTGCCGATCTCCAATCGTCGGCGATCGGATTCAATATTCATGTAGCGGGTTGAACCGACAATGTCGCCACTGGCCAGATGCCGTACTGTAAACGGCAAGGCTCGCCCGGCAGCCTGCAGCGCCAGCGAGCCGTCCACCCAGCCTTTGAATTCATCGGGTTTGGGCACACCGGTATACCAGAGCTTCCAGAGCGCACCATCGCTGGCAGCCTTGCAGAGATCGTCAGCATGCTCAGGGGCGAGCGGCTCCAGAAGGACCCACTGACCCGACAACTGCACCGGTTGCGGTGGGTAGGGCAACAAGGTCGTCACTGGCTCAGCGGTTATGTCGAGCCATGAAAATCAGACGTTCAAACAAATGAACGTCCTGCTCGTTTTTCAACAGGGCGCCATGCAAGGGCGGTATGACGGTTTTGTTGTCCTGGGAGCGTAAGGCCTCGGGCGGAATGTCCTCGGCCACCAGCAGCTTGAGCCAGTCGAGCAACTCTGTGGTGGCGGGTTTCTTTTTGAGACCGGGAAATTCGCGGATCTGTAAGAACGACTCCATCGCTTCCTTGAGCAGCGTCCTTTTCAAATCGGGGTAATGTACATCGACAATCGCTTGCATGGTTTCCTTGTCCGGAAACTTGATGTAGTGAAAGAAGCAGCGGCGCAGGAACGCGTCGGGCAGCTCCTTTTCGTTGTTCGATGTGATGATCACCACCGGTCGGTGCGTGGCCTTGACCAGCTCGCGCGTCTCGTAGACATAGAACTCCATGCGATCAAGCTCGCGCAGCAAGTCGTTGGGGAACTCGATGTCGGCCTTGTCAATTTCATCGATCAGCAACACCACCGGCTTGTCGGCGGTGAAGGCCTGCCAAAGGACGCCCTGGATGATGTAGTTGTGGATGTCCTTGACCTTCTCATCGCCCAACTGCGAGTCGCGCAATCTGGACACCGCGTCGTATTCATAAAGCCCCTGTTGGGCCTTGGTCGTCGATTTGATGTGCCACTGCATGAGCGGCATTCCAAGGCCATTAGCCACTTCCTCGGCGAGCATGGTTTTGCCCGTGCCCGGTTCACCCTTGATGAGCAACGGTCGCTCCAGAGTGACAGCCGCATTGACGGCCAAGCGCAGGTCATCGGTGGCGACGTAGTTCGCGGTACCTTGAAATCTCTTCATTTTGTGGTGATTGGCGTTGTCTAAAAAGCCTTCGAGTATAAGGGATGATGCAGCGATTCGAGCGAAACGGTGCAAGCTGGCTGGACTCTGCTCGTACGGCTCCGTTAGAATTGGAATAGCTTCCACGAAAACAAGCACTTCCTCTACGTCTTGAACACTTCCAGCGTCCTTCGACCGATTCTGCGGAGTGTGACCTATGGAATTTTGAAACAGCTAATGAAAATTAATCGATTGTGCGGCCTGGCGGTAGTGGCCGTGAGCGT
>JANLTP010000026.1:0-60494 GCA_031363055.1 Burkholderiales bacterium
GCCCATCGATTGCAGAATCGGTCGCGCCTGTTCAACCACCGCACTTTCGCCGCCGATCATGATCGACAGACTGCCATCGATGGCACGTTTGACGCCGCCCGAGACCGGCGCATCAATGAAGTGAATACCCAGCGCGTGTAGCCGATCGAAATTGTCTCGCGAATGAAGCGGATCAGAAGAGCCCATATCGATCAGCAAGGTGCCGGCGGCCAAACTGCGCGCCAATCCGTCACCAGCGCTCGCATCGCCGCTGCCCCAAAGCAAGTTGTCGACGATGCGGCTATCGGGCAGCATGAGAATGACTGTCGTACAGTTCGTGACGACTTCAACCGGTGTGGCCGCGCGAAAAAATGACGGGTCCTCAGCAAACTGCGCCGACGCCGACAGCAGCAGGTCATAACCGCGTACCGAATGCCCGCCGCGCAGCAAGTTGCGCACCATCGGTATGCCCATTTGACCCAATCCGATGAAGGCCAGCATCAGATGCCCATTTCCTTGAACACTTCCTTGGCGCCGCGAAAACTGTCAATGGCGGCCGGCACACCACAGTAGATTGCGGTTTGCAGAAACACTTCCTGAATGTCCTCTTTTGACAAGCCATTGTTGATTGCACCCCGCACATGCAGCTTTAGCTCATGCGGTCTATTCAGAGCCGTCAACAATGACAGGTTGATGATACTGCGCGTGCGACGATCGAGTCCCGGGCGATTCCAGATATCGTTCCAGCAGTACTCGGTGACCAACTCCTGCATCGGCCGGTTGAAGTCATCGGCATTTTTGATCGCGTTATCAACATAGTCGGCGCCCAGTACCTCGCGGCGAGTCTTCAAGCCCTTCTCGAATGAATCCTGATTCATGTTGTTGCTCCTTGGTAAGTGTAAAGATTAGGTTTGTTTCGATGCCCATGATCAATTTCAGGACCGAGGTCCGTGAAATCGGTACGATCAACAGTTGACCGAAGCCAAGATTCAATCTCGCGTGAGTCATTGACGCATCGAACCGCACAATACAAGGATTGCGCCTGCGGATAATTGCGGCGCAGTGCGTTTAGCCACTGCTTCAGGCGCCCCGCTCGGTGCTTGGGGATCACCCGCGCAGAAACCTGGGTCCAGAATTCACCGAGTAGCGGCGCAATATCGCGCCAGCTCACGACGGAGGTCGACTCGCCGGGATCAATCCGACAAGCGGCATTTTGCCGAGGGCGCGTTTTGGAGCCCGGATGCGAGCTCGGATCGGAACTCGCGCGGCGAATCGCCCAGGCCAATGCCGGATCGGCGACCATGCCTCGGCCGATCATGATCTGCGCGCAGCCTGAAACTTCACGACAGCGCAGGGCGTCCGCTGCGGTCCAGATCTCGCCGTTGGCGACGATCGGAATATTGACGCGCGCCCGCACATCAGCAATCCGTTCCCAATACGCCGGTGGCCTGTAGCCGTCGGCCTTGGTGCGGGCATGAATCACCAGTTGGCTGGCGCCTGCATCGGCAATCGCTTGCGCGCAGTCTTCGGCGCGCCGGTCGTCGTTGAAGCCCAAGCGCATTTTGGCAGACACCGGGATATGCGCAGGAACCGCGCGTCGGACCGCCGCCACGATCTGTCCGATGAGTTCGGGATCGTTCAGCAACAAGGCACCACCGCCATGTCGGTTGACGACTTTGGCCGGACAACCAAAATTCAGATCGATGCCGGCGGGTCCGAGCGTTGCCAATTGGGCTGCGTTGTCGGCCAGGCAAACCGGGTCCGAACCGAGCAGTTGGCCGAGCACGGGCACACCCGAAATAGTGCGGCCGCCGTTCAGCAACTCCGGCATGACGCGAATGAACGCTCGCTTGGGTAACAGTGTGTCGGTCACGCGAATGAATTCAGAAACGCAACTGTCGATACCGCCGATGCGGGTCAGAATGTCGCGCAAAACGCAGTCGAGCAGGCCTTCCATCGGAGCGAGCAAAATACGCGCTGGTGCCGCTATCGCGCTCGGCGAGGGATCACTTTTGACAGCGTTCACGGTTCTAATGCGAATCCGGATATGATTTCAACAGGTTCCGAGTGTGGGACAACCCCTTGGTGCGGGGTTTCGCGCTAGAGTATCCTTCATCAAGCACTTTAACCAAAATTCGAGGAGCAATTGAGTATGGGCCAGACCATCACTTTTACCCGTCCCGACGGGCAAACTTTGCAAGGCTACCTGGCCGAGCCCGCGAATCCGGGCAATGCACCGGCGCTGGTGGTGATCCAGGAATGGTGGGGCCTGAACGATCAGATTCGTGGCGTCGCCGATCGTTATGCATTGGCCGGATTTCGCGCGCTGGTTCCGGATCTTTATCGCGGCAAGTCGACGGTGCAGGCTGCCGAGGCCGAACATTTAATGACCAATCTTAACTTCGCCGATGCGGCAGGCCAGGATGTTCGAGGCGCGGTGACGTATTTGAAGAAGAATAGTTCCAAGGTCGGTGTCACCGGTTACTGTATGGGTGGAGCGCTGACCATGCTGGCGTCCTGCAACGTGCCGGAAGCTGACGCGGGCGTGGTCTATTACGGCTACCCGCCGCTTGAGTACATTGATGCCAGCAAGATCAAGATGCCGTTGTTGGCTCATTTCGCGACCGAGGATGTGCCGTTTCCGATCGCCAATGTCTACAAGCTCGAGGAAAAGTTGCGTGCAGCCAATGTCAGCCACGTGTTTCACTTGTATCGCGCCCAGCATGCGTTTGCGAACGAGACGGCGGTCGGCGAGAACAAGCTGCCCATTACCGAATTCAACCCGGGCGCTGCCGAATTGGCCTGGACACGCACCCTCGAATTTTTCAACAAGCATTTAAAGGGCCATTGACGGTTTTCGATGAGCATGTGGAGTCAGCAGATTGCTTAAGTTCTTCGCCCGCGTTCTCTGGCTGACGCTGGCTGGTGTCGTGCTCATCGCCGCTTGGCGCTGGCTACCCGGACCGCCGGGAAGCCCGCAGCAAAAGCTCGATGATCGTGAAGCACAGCGCAGCACCGTTCCGCGACTGGTCGAAGCGCGCGGTGACCTCGCTGCCGACGAACAAGCGACCATCGAATTATTCGAACGTTCGCGAGACACGGTGGTGTTCATTGCAACGGCCGAACGGGTTCGCGACTTCTGGACTCGTAACGTCATGTCGGTGCCACGCGGTACCGGCAGCGGTTTCATCTGGGATAACGTCGGTCACGTCGTAACGAACTTCCACGTCTTGCAGGGGGCCAACGAGGCCAATGTCAGGCTGGCGGACGGTCGCGATTACCCATCGACGTTGGTCGGTGTCAGTCCGTCGCACGACATTGCGGTGTTGAAGATCGGTGTCGACTTCAAACGCCCACCGGCGCTACCGGTCGGGCGCAGCGATAACCTGCGCGTGGGCCAAAAGGTATTTGCGATCGGCAACCCGTTTGGTCTGGACTGGACATTGACCAGCGGTATCGTGTCCGCGCTCGACCGCTCGTTGCCCAGCGAATCGGGCGCGTCGATTGAACATTTGATTCAGACCGATGCAGCCATCAACCCGGGAAACTCGGGCGGTCCGCTGCTCGACTCGGCCGGGCGGCTGATCGGCATCAATACCTCCATCTACAGTCCTTCGGGTGCCTCGGCCGGCATCGGTTTTGCGGTTCCCGTGGATACGGTCAACCGGGTAGTGCCACAACTCATCAAGAATGGTCGCTATATCAGGCCGGTTCTCGGCGCCGATTTCGATGAAGGCTTGAACCAGCGCCTCGTTACCGGCACCAAAACGGCCGGCGCATTCGTGCTACGCGTGCAGTCGGGATCTGCCGCCGAACGTGCCGGTTTGCGTGCCGCGAAATTCACTGCCAATGGAACGGTGAATCCGGGTGATGTCATTGTCGGTGTCGCAGGCAAACCGATCGCTTCGGTTGGGGCGCTGCTCGGTCGACTCGATGACTACAAGGTCGGTGATATCGTCATACTCGACGTCATGCGGGACGGTCGCGCGGTTGAGATCTCAGTGACGCTGCAGCAAGGTTCTTAGCAGTGTGCCAGGGTTAAGAAGGGATCCGTAGCCCGGATCGCTCGAATGCGTCACGCGTCGCTGATCGTTCAGCCTCGGTCATCGCCAGCAGCGGCCGTCGCACCGGGCCACCGACTTGTCCAAGCAACTCCTGCCAATACTTGCTGTGTGCTTGCGGTTTGCCGTTTGGACGTGACTGCCGGAACGCTTCACGCGCCGGATTCAGGCTGTCCCTGACTTCGCGTGCTGCGTCGTGCTTGCCCGCGAAGGCCAGTGCCGTGTAGTCGTTGATGCGTTGGTCGATGGCACTCTGCAGCAAAAACGGTGGCGTCGAGCACAGATACAGTTGCCAGTTGAGCTCAATAATATTTTCCAGCCACTCTTCCTCCGAAGCGGTACTGACCAGAATCCGGTCGCCAGCCAACTGGCTGAGTTTCGAATACATCGCGCGCGGCACGCTGTATTTGATGGCCACGATGTTGGGCAAATCAGCAATTCGGTTACACAACTCAGGACTCATCAAATAACCGCAATCCGGATGATTCCACAGCGTAATGCCAATCTCGAGCTGTTCGCTCAGATAACGGTAGTACTCATAAATCGTTTCATCCGTGTCGGCGCCAAAATGCAGTACCGGGCTATGAACGACAATATAGTCGGCGCCGATGTCCTGTGAATAATGCGCCAGCTCCAGCACCACATCGAGGTTGGTATCCGAGCAGGAGGTGACAATGCCACAGTGGCCGCGTGCTGCGGTGACGGCCAGCTCGAAGCTGCGCTTGCGCTCGGCTACTGACATCGAAAAGTACTCGCCCTGTTTGCCGCTGATGAACAGGCCACCCAGCTTCAGGGTATGGATCCAGTGTTCGAGGTTGGACCGATAGCCGTCTTCATCGATCCTCAGGCAGGTATTAAACGGTGTTAGAGTCGCCGCCCAGACACCTCGGAAATGTTGGCGGGCATACGCTTTGGCGTCCAGTTTCGAGTAGTTCATGACGAGTCGCTTCGCAGTGCTTGGCTGAGCAATTGGCCTTTGGGTTCGAGGTAAGATGGCAGTTTAAACCCGACGCGCCGTTGACTCGCTGCGCTGCCAAATCGAGGATCCGCAGGACATGGCCAGTGAACACTTGAAAGGAACGTTAACCGACGTCGCCGGTATCAAGGTAGGCCATTTCACGGACGCTCGTCGCCCGACCGGTTGCACGGTGATCCTGACCGAGGAGGGTGCGACGGCCGGGGTCGACGTTCGAGGCGCTGCCCCCGGTACCCGCGAGACCGATGTTCTCGACCCCGGTTGTCGAGTCGAACGTGTTCATGCGATTTTGTTGTCGGGCGGCAGCGCTTTCGGACTCGATGCGGCCGGCGGTGTCATGCGCTGGCTGGAGGATCACGGTTTTGGATTGCCAGTGGGACCCGCTCGCATACCGATTGTGCCCGCCGCTATATTGTTCGATCTGACCCTGGGTGATCATCGAATTCGCCCGGATGCCGCGGCCGGTTACGCGGCCTGTGCTGCCGCCAGTACGGTAGCCGTTGCTCAGGGTAGTGTCGGCGCCGGTGCCGGTGCCACCATTGGCAAACTGCTCGGGCCCCAATATGCGATGAAAGGCGGCTTGGGCTGTGCCTCGATTCGATCGCATGGGGTCACTGTAGCGGCTCTGGTCGCCGTCAACGCCTTGGGTGATGTGATCGATCCATCCAATGGCCAATTGCTCGCTGGTGCCCGCACCGTCGATGGCCTGGGCCTGGCCAACACCGCCGATGCCTTGCGTCGCGGCCTGCTGCCCGCCAGGCCGCCCGTCGGTTCAGCCACCACGATCGGCGTCGTCGCCACCGACGCGCGCCTCGATAAGGCACAAGCGCGAAAAATGGCGCAGACGGCGCATGACGGTTTGGCGCGCGCCATCAATCCGCTGCACACCCAATGGGATGGCGACACGGTCTTTGCGCTCGCCACACACCGGACTCAGGTAGCGGTTGATGCCGCATTGATCAGCCTGCTGGCGGCCGAGGTGATGGCTCAGGCGGTTATCAACGCGATCAAGAATGCGACCCGCGTCAGTGGTCCTGGGGTTCCGGATCTGCCGGTCTGGCATGATTTTCGCGGTCGCTAAATAGTTCGCTTCACACCGGTCGCAACGCCTTGCCGATGCGCGTGGCGCCGGCTGACTGAACGTCTTTGTGTTGTGTTGGTGCAACGCGCTGACCTTCCGGCGGACCGGTGCGCTATTTGGGCTTGAAAAAGGTTCGCCGCTTGCGCACATGGCAGACTCTCAACACTTCAGCGCGCAAGGGTCATCCGCGCACGATCAAGACGCTCAGAACGGAAACCTTATGAACTTTCAGCACGCCGATCGAATTGTCTACCGCGAGCGCAGCTACGATCTGATGGATCAGCCGCTCGAGGCCTATTTCGATTTGATCGATTCTCGGCCGCCGTTTCTGCGACCAAATCCGAGTTCCCGCGGTTATTTTGCCGATTGGGCGATCGTCGATGGCTGGCTCTATCTGACCTCAATCAATGCGCTGTGGGAAGACGCCACACCGGTGAATTTGAAGCAATTGTTTCCGCTGACGGGTGAGCGCGTGTTTGCAGCCTGGCTGACGGGTCCGTTGCGTTGTTATCGCGTTGAATCGTCGCCGATTGCCTTAAACAATGTCGTTCGAGCACCGGATTTGTCAATGCGCATCAATTGCGGTCGGATGGACACGGCTACCGGCGCCCATCGCCCGTTGGCCCGACCGCTCGAGCGAGCACCGGCACAGGCCAAATCGGCCGAGATCATTCAATTTCAAAGTCGCGCCGCCCGCATCGTGGCCTAAAATGTTCTATGCTCGAATCACAGCCGCCGGCCCTCAGTACCTATGACGCGGTACCCTATCAGTCACATGCATTCGCACAATCTCAGCCGGACAAGCTAGCGGTCATTGCCCGGTTGTTCGGCCTGAATCCGGTGTTGCCGTCGAACGCCAGGGTGCTCGAGCTCGGCTGTGCGGCTGGCGGCAATCTGATTCCGCTGGCAGCACGTTTCCCCGAGGCGCAATTTTTAGGGATTGATCTGTCGGCCGTCGAGGTCGAGCATGGTGCTCGGAACATCGCGAGTCTGGGTCTGAAGAACATCCGGATCGAGCATTGCAGCATTACCGAGTTCGATCGCGAAGAGCGTTTCGATTACATCATCGCACATGGGGTTTATTCCTGGGTACCGGCAAAGGTGCAGCAGGCCATCATGACCGTGTTGGCGCAACACCTGAGTGCTGATGGCGTCGCTTATGTCAGCTATAACGTTTATCCGGGTTGGAAAGCCCGCGAGGTGGTGCGCGATGCGATGCTGTTCCACACGCGTGCCCACCAGGATCCGACGCTCAAATTGCAACAGGCGCGCGGTTTTATTCAGTACATCGAAAAGATGAGCGATCCGAAGACGGCGTTCGGCGCAATGCTGCGCGAGGAGGCCAAAAATCTCAACGAGGCACCCGACTATTATGTGTTCCACGAACACCTGGAAGAGCACAATAGTCCTTGCTACTTTACCGAATTCGCAGCCGTTGCGGCTAGGCATGGACTCGGATTTTTGGGGGAAGCGGCGATCTCCGAAATGGCCCCGCAACGCCTGGGCAACGACATCTTCGAAACGCTGAGCAAGCTGTCGTCGGGGGACATTATTGCCACCGAGCAATATATGGATATTTTCAAGAATCGGATGTTCCGGCAATCCTTGCTGATCCCGCGCGAAGCTTTGTCGCGCGTCGGCCGACATTTGAATTTGGAGAAGTTATTGCCGTTTTATGCGTCGGCGCCGGTGCAACGCGTGGCCGACGTCCAGGAAAGTAAAGTCCATGGCGATGAACTCCAAGGCGACGAACTTCAGAGCGACGAACTCCAGAAGCGCAAGGTTCAACCCGCTGAAGTCGAATTTCGGATCGGCCCGCATTCGCATGTCAAGACCTCGAATGCTTTGCTGAAGGCGTTTTTACACGAACTGGGCAAATGCTATCCAAGCCCGATATTGGTCAGCGAATTGCGCGAGCGCGCTTGGCATGTGGTGGCCGCAGAGCCGGTTGCCTTGGTCATCAATGCGCAGGGTGAGGCGTCGGATCCGAAGGTTGAACTGGATAATCTGATCTTGCGAATGGTCATCGATGGCGTACTGAGCCTGCACCTTGAACCCTTGTCGTTGGGTCGAGCCGATGCGCCAGCGCCGAAAGCGTTCGCGGTTGCGCTCGATCTGGCGCGTCGCAAGCAGACGCGGGTACCGAATCAACGGCATGAATCAATCAACTTGACGACGGTCGAGATCGAGGTGCTTGCCCTGCTGGACGGGCAGCGCAATCGTAGTCAGCTTGTCGACGGACTGATTCTGAAGAGTCGTGACGGCACTATACGGGTCGAGCGTGACAAGCAATGGGTCAGGGACGAACGAACGTTACGACCACTGGTGGAAAATCTGCTTGATGTATCACTGGAAAAATTCGAGCGTTGTGCGTTGCTGAGTGCCGATGCCTGAATGTCTTCCACTGCTTGCTCTTTTATGATCACTTCCCAATGAGTGTCGAACTTCCCGCACAGGAGATCTGCCAGGACGTACTGCTAGAGAAGTACGCGCGCGGTGACGAACATAACGTCGAAGGTGTTCGACGCCGAGTGGCGCGTGCGCTGGCGGCGGTCGAACCAGTGGCGGCTCGGGCACACTGGGAGCAAGTTTTTTATCAGGCCCAAGTCGATGGTTTCATTGCCGGCGGACGCATCAATTCAGCGGCTGGCACCGATCTGAAAGCAACGTTGATCAACTGTTTTGTGCAGCCGATCGATGATTGCATCACTGGCCATGATGGCCGCATCGGCATCTATGATGCGCTCAGTCAAGCGGCCGAGACGATGCGGCGCGGCGGCGGCGTTGGCTATGACTTCTCGCCGATTCGACCGCGCGGCGCGCTAGTACGCGGCACCAACAGCCGCGCCAGTGGACCGCTATCGTATATGGCCGTGTTCGACAAGTCATGCGAGACCGTCGAATCGGCCGGTGCCCGGCGCGGTGCGCAAATGGGCGTACTGCGCTGCGATCATCCCGAAATCGAAGCGTTCATTCATGCCAAGGATCAAGGGGCGCTGCGCAATTTCAATCTTTCGATCGCCTGTACCGACGCCTTCATGCGCGCAGTCGTCGCCGATGCGCCGTGGCAGCTCGTTCACGCCGCCGAACCGGGCGCCGAGGCGATCGTGGCCGGGGCAGCGCAACGCGCTGACGGCCATTGGATTTATCAGCGCGTGCAGGCCCGTTCGTTGTGGGCGCAGATCATGGCGAGCACCTATGATCATGCCGAGCCCGGGGTCCTGTTCATCGACGCCATCAATCGCGATAACAACCTGTCGTATTGCGAAACCATCGCCTGCACCAACCCCTGCGGTGAGGAGCCGCTGCCGCCTTATGGATGTTGCGATCTCGGTAGTCTCGATCTGACCCGTTTCGTGCGTCAGCCGTTTTGCGCGCAGGCGAGCCTGGATATCGAAGCCCTGCAACGGGTCGCCGGCATCGCAGTGCGCATGCTCGATAACGTGCTTGATGCGACTGCCTGGCCATTGCCTCAGCAACAGGCTGAAGCGCATGCCAAGCGCCGCATCGGACTTGGATTCACGGGTTTGGGCGACTGCCTGATCATGCTTGGCCTGCGCTACGACTCGCCGGCCGGCCGCGAGTTGGCCGCGCAGGCCGCGTGCGCGATGCGTGATGCGGCTTATTCGATGTCGGTCGCGCTGGCCGTCGAAAAAGGGGCGTTCCCAGCGCTTCAGGTCGAACGTTATCTGGCGGCGCCGTCGTTCGCGTCGCGGCTGCCCGAGGCGCTGCAAAAAAGCATTCGAGAACAGGGAATCCGCAACAGTCATCTGTTGGCAATTGCTCCAACGGGGACCATCTCGCTGGCGTTTGCCGATAACGCTTCGAATGGCATCGAGCCGCCGTTTGCCTGGTTCTATTTGCGCAAGAAACGGATGCCGGACGACAGCATCCGTACTTATCGCGTCGAAGATCCGGCGTATCGACAATATCGGCATCGGTTCGCCGACGGCGCGGAGTCGCCGGTGCTGCCCGCGTATTTTGTGACCGCGCTCGAGATGCCGGCGCTCGATCACATGCGCATGAGTGCGGCCGTGCAACCGTTCGTCGATACCGCCATCAGCAAGACCGTCAATGTGCCTGAGAATTATCCGTTTGCCGATTTCGAGAAGCTCTATCTCGAAGCCTGGCGCGCGGGACTGAAGGGCATCACCACCTATCGCCCGAACTCGGTACTGGGATCGGTGCTCGAAACGCTATCGACGCCACTCAAACCAGGCGTCAGGGAAGACTTTGACTTCTCGGACGCGGATCGGCGACTGGTGCTGGATCGCGCCCCGAGCCCGCCGCTGGCGAGCTTGCGCTGGCCAGGTCGGCCGGTACTGCCGAACGGCAATCCGGCCTGGACCTATACGGTCGAACATCCGTTGGGCGGGTTCGCGATTTTCGTCGGACAGACTGAAAATGAAGCGCGTGCCTATCCGTTCGAGGTTTGGGTCAATGGCAGCGAACAGCCGCGCGGTCTCGGTGCGGTGGCGAAGACCTTGTCAATGGACATGCGCGCCGAAGACCGCAAGTGGCTGGATCGCAAACTGGCGGCGCTTGAGAAAGCCAGCGGCGACGATCACTTCGAGTTGCCGATGCCGCCCAACGGCCAAAAGATGCTGATGCCCAGCCTGGTGGCGGGCTTTGCCAAACTGGTTCGTTATCGTTGCGAAGAACTCGGTGCGTTCGACGCTGATGCGACCTCCGGCACCCCGGTCGTCGACGCGTTATTCTCGGCGCGCGAGCCGAAAGCAGGAACCGATGGCACGCTGAGTTGGACGGTCGATGTGCTGAATGCCAACACCGGCGATGACTTCGTGCTGTTCCTCAAAGAGTTGGTCATGCCGGGCGGGCAACGCCGGCCATACTCACTTTGGCTATCCGGCGAGTATCCGAGGGTACTGGACGGCTTGTGCAAATTGCTGAGCCTCGATATGCGTGTCATGGATGTCGCCTGGATCGGCATGAAGCTGCGCAAGTTGTTGAGCTATAGCGAAGTCGGCGGCGCTTTTCTGGCACGGACACCCGGCAGCATCAAGTCGCAACTCTGGCCGTCGACCGTTGCCTATATCGCGCGTCTGACCCTGCATCGTTATGCCATGCTCGGATTGCTCGACGAGTCAGGGTATCCGATCGCCGAAGTCGGCATCCTGGATGTTCCGCATGCAGAAACCGGATCGGGTGCCAGCAGCGGTACCGGTGTCGGATCTGGAGCCGGCATGTCAATCCTGGCGGGCCGTCGCTGTGGCGAATGCGGTAATCGTGCGTTGATCCGCAAAGACGGTTGTGAGTTCTGCACCGCCTGTGGGCATATCGGGGCTTGCGGTTAGCGTTAATCACGCTGCATTCGATCAACACTACCTTAAGCTAGGCTCAGGCATCGCCCCAGACCTCGCGCGCGATGCCGACAATAAACTCAAGCTTGCGCCACTGATCGTCCTCTGAGAGCCGGTTGCCATGGTGGGTTGACGAGAAGCCACACTGCGGCGACAGCGCCAGCCGTTCCAGCGGCACGGTCTGTGCGGCCAGATCGATGCGACGCAAAATCGTGTCTCGGCTTTCGAGCTCGCCAACCTTGGTGGTGACCAGACCCAGCACCACTTGCTTGTCCGGCGGCAGTAGTCGCAGCACGTCGAAGCTGCCAGCGCGCTCGGAATCGAATTCCATGAAGTAGGCATCGACATCGGTCGAAAACATCGATTGCATGATCGCGCCTTCGTACGGCGATTCACTAACCCAGGTCGACTTGAAATTGCCCCGGCAGGTGTGCATGGTCACCGTCATGTCGGCCGGCCTGCCGCGAACCGCCAGGTTGACGGCATTCGCATAGGTTCGGTGCAAGGTCGCCGGATCATCGCCGTTGGCGCGAATCATCGCCTGCACCTTGTTGTCGGCCAGATAAGAAAACGTGACATCGTCGATTTGCAGATAGCGACAACCGGCCGCGTACAGATCGGCAATCGCGCGCCGATAGGCCGCCCCGAGGTCGTCCCAATACTGCGCTGGATCGGGGTAGATCTGCGCCGGTATGCCCCTGCTGCCACCGCGCAGATGAGCCATGGCTGGCGAGGGCAGCGTGAACTTGGCCAGCGATCCAGAGGACTCGGCAAGCTTCGATTTCAAGAACTCGAAGTGACTGAGCATATGCGGTTTGCTGAGCCGGATTGGGCCGCTGACGTAAGGCGTCGGCGGAATTTCTTCCTCGGCCTTGAAGTTCATGGCCCGCGAATCGCGCATCTGGATACCGTCGAGCCCGGCCAGAAAGTCCAGATGCCACCAGTCTCGCCGCATTTCGCCATCAGTGATCGACTTCAGGCCAACCGCCTGCTGTCGGGCAATGGCGGCACTGATCTGCTGATCCTCAACCGCGCGTAGTTGCTCGGCCGACAGGGTGCTGGCCCTGAATGCGGCGCGCGCCTCGCGCAGCGCTGCTGGGCGCAACAGGCTGCCGACGTGATCGGCGCGAAACGGCGGCCTCTGGGGTCGCTGGCCTGGCGTCCCGAGGCTGGGCGTCACCTGCTTATGCGTCCCCTGCTTGTCCGTCCCTTGCTTGTCCGTCCCCTGGCTCTGAATCTTGTCGGTCGTCATGTTGCACTCCCGGATCGGTAGTGAGAAGTTTCACGCTGATCACAAAAACAAAAACGGGTTAGTGACTGTGCTGTCACTAACCCGCGTCAAAAATGGCGCGCCCGGCAGGATTCGAACCCACGACCCCTTGGTTCGTAGCCAAGTACTCTATCCAACTGAGCTACGGGCGCTCTAAAGAAGAAAGTATACAACAGTCAGGTTTGTCGAAGAAGGCCGTTGCGGGCAAATTCACCAGCAAATTCATGCACCTTCGCGCGGAATCTCAGGCGCTTGCAGCGCGATTTTCATCAGATCGGCCATCGATCGGGCGTTCAGCTTGTCCATGATGTTGGCGCGGTGGGCTTCGACGGTTTTGATGCTGATCGTCAGGTCATCGGCGATCTGTTTGTTGAGCCGTCCGGCCACGATCAGATCGAGCACCTGCCGTTCGCGACCGGTGAGGCGTTCAAGCCGCGTATTGACGGTCGTTCGCAAGTCCTGGGCCGCCTGCTTGGCTTCGGCACGGTCCAGACATTGCCGAACCAGTTTGCACATCTGTGTGTCGTTAAACGGTTTCTCCAGGAAGTCGACAGCGCCGCTTTTCATGCGGGCAACCGCCATCGGCACATCGCCGTGACCAGTGATAAACAACACCGGGGTGTCGAGTTCGCGCCGCAGCAATTCGTCATGCAGCTCGATTCCGCCCATGCCGGGCATGCGCACATCGAGCACGATGCAGCCGAGATCCTCGAGCGGCAGGGCGGCCAGAAATTCATCGGCCGTGGCGAACGCCCGGGCCTGAAAACCGTTCGCTTCGAGCAACCAACGCATCGAGTCTCTGACCGGCTCATCATCATCGACCAGCGCGACCCACAATGCTTTTCTCTGCAAGGATTCCATTTTTACAAACTAGGCGGCCTGCGCAACCGGGACTGCGCTATTGATGGGAATGGAGAACCGGAACGTACATCCGCCGGTTGGGTTGTTCTCGACCCAAAGCCGACCCCGGTGCGCCTCGATGATCGAGCGACAAATATTCAGACCCATGCCCATGCCATCAGCTTTGGTCGTGAAGAACGGCTCGAATAACTTGTCGTGAATTTCCTGGGCGATGCCGGGTCCGGTATCGATGATGGCAAACTCGATCTGGCCGGCGCGCTGAACGACACCGAGGACCAACTCGCGTTGCGTGCTCTCGCGCATAGCGTCTGTGGCGTTTTTCAGCAGATTAAGCAATACCTGTTCGATCAGTACCGGATCGGCCTGTACAACCGGTAAATTCGGTGCAAGGTCCAGCCTCAGGCGCACGCCTTGCCGGGACGTTTCAATCTCGGACAGGCCAACGGCGTCGGCCACGATGTTGGCAATCAAGCAATTCTGGTGTTCCGGTTCGCTGCGCTTTACAAAGTCGCGAATTCGTCGAATCACTCGGCCAGCGCGCTCTGCCTGTGCCGCCGTCTTGCCGAGCGCGTCGAGCAACTCGTCGCTGTTCAGCGTCTGCTGGTTGGCCACTCGGGTACGAATCCGGGCTGACAGTCCCATGCAATAGTTGGCGATCGCCGTCAGCGGTTGATTCAGTTCGTGAGCCAAAGAGGACGCCATTTCACCCATGCTGATCAGGCGCGAGTTGCCCTCGAATTTTTCGGCTTGGACCCTTTGCCATTGTTCGGCTTCGCGCCGACGCGTGATATCGGTGGCGACCGCGATTCGAACCCACTGACCGTCGACCCAGCGAATCGAGCGCGAGCGAATTTCGAACCATCGGTCAATACTGGCGACATAACTTTCGACGGTGGAATCGCCGCTCGATGAGCTACCAATCCATGCTCGATGACCGACTTCGCTATCGCCAAACAAGCCGCGATAAAAGCGGTTCGCAAACAGCAGCGGCTCACTCGATGGCGTTGCCGCGTCGACCGGATTCAAGGCCTTTGCCTTGCTGTTGAAGGGTGCCACCGAGACGGCCGCATCGAGTTCGTCGAGCACCGTAATGAATTGCTGCTGCGCCGCCGCCAGTTGTTCGCGAACGCGGTTCGGCTCGGTAATATCGGTCATGGAGGTCATCCAGCCGGACTGTTGCCCGTGCTCATTGATCAGGGCCGAGACGTACAGCCGCGCGTCGAGCATGCTGCCATCCTTGCGCTGCACCTTGACTTGCAGACCGGCGGGCGGAGCCTGGCCCGCCAGGATCTGGTCGAGATGGCCTTGATGTTCGGCCAGTGCGTCCTGCGGCCAGTACGGAAACGGCGGGCCGTGGTTCAGCAATTCCGCTTCTTCAAAACCGAGCATCTGGCAAAACGCCCGATTGACATAAGTTATGTGGCCATTCATGTCGAGCGCGCGCATGCCGGTGGCGATCGAGGTTTCCATCGCCCGCCGAAACGCAGACTCGGCATGCAGCGCCGCTTCGGCCTGCTTGCGCTCGGTGGTGTCGTGCGCCACCGCATAGAGCGTCTGGTTGCGAAGCTCGCCGTCGCCGCGAATCGACCAGCGCAGCCAGCGCTGATCATCGCGGCCTTGAAATCGGGCTTCAAACTGGATCGACGGACTATGCTTGTCGCTGATCGAAAGTTGGGTCAGCGATTCGCCGACTTTTGCGCGATCCAGCGGATGCGCCAAGCTTGGCAGGCTGGTGACCTTGTCATGATCCGGAAAAAGCGCCTGGAACGCCGGATTGACCCGCTGCAGGCGGCCGTCGCGAGACATGATCGCCATCGGATCGACCGACAGCGTAAACAGCCGGTCGCGTTCAACTTCGGCAGCCATCCGTCGACGGGCATGTCGCCAGAGCAAGGCCAGGCTAATGATACTGGCCGAGCCCAGTCCAATTACCGCCGCCAACAGCGTACGATCGATGACTCGGGCTTGTGAACCGAACACGTAGGCACGCAACCGGATGCCGTAGCCGGGCGGATCGAGTGGCAGCTCGTAGCTCGAATTGGCGTCGTGAATATGGCGAGGCGAACTGCTGACCAGCAGGTTGCCGCCCTGATCAACGATCATGAGCTGATAGCGTTCGCGCACCTCCTTGGGTAGCGAATAATTCAGTGCGCGATTCAGCGACGTGGCGGCGATTACCGTACCCTCGAACACGCCATTTCGAATAACCGGCGCATGCAACTCGACCACCACCTCGTTGTCATCGCTGACAAAGGGTGGTGAGAAGACCGGATGTTTGCCCGATCGGGCGCCCGAGAAGGCGATAAAGCCGGCCGAGTCGTCGATCGGGTTACCGGCGATGCGCGCTTGAACCTGGCCCATGCGGCGTGACGACAGGACCCACTTCACCACTTGACGCTCATCGAGCACCGCCAGATACACAATGTCTGGGTTTCGCTCCAGAAATTCGCGCACATCCGGCGAGTTCTCGGCCGGGCGCTCAAGCAACTGTGCCCAGGACGGCGCCAGGGTCATCAGACGATCCTGGTCCTCGCGCCACTTCAGTCGCATTGATTGTTGCGCCCATTCGATGTCGCGATACAGACCCTGCTGCTGGTGCCGGGCTTCGATGATCTGCAGGTACCAGAAAAAGCCGATCATGGCGGCCAGAAAGAGGCTCAAACCAAACGCATGCGTCAGGTTGAACCACTTGATTGCACGCACCTCGTGAATTGAGTCCATGAATGAGTTTATTCGTTGGCCTCGAAGGCGTCCATCGGCCGCTTGGCGTAGGATCGAGGCTTGTTCTGATAAGTGAATTTTATCGAAAAATTTTCATAATGTGAAAATCAAATGCTCATTGTGAAAATTTGGCTTGTCAAGTTTGCAGGCAGTTCATAAAATCGCAGCGCGTTTAAATAAAAACAGGAGACCTCATGTCCGCCGTTCCCAACGATCTGCCGTTTGCCAAAGACCCGAACGATTCGGACGAGATTGAAACCCGCGAGTGGCTCGATGCCCTTGACGCGGTTATCGAGCGCGAGGGGCCAGACCGCGCCCATTATCTGCTCGAGCAACTGGTCGATCAGGCGCGCCGCTCGGGCGCCTACATTCCATTGTCGGCCAATACCGCCTACGTCAACACCATTCCGACGCACATGGAGGCGCGCTCGCCCGGCAACGCCGAATTCGAGGAACGGATTCGCTCGTACGTTCGCTGGAATGCGATGGCCATGGTGGTTCGGGCCAACAAGGTGAGCCCGCCGGACGGCGGCGATCTCGGCGGCCACATCGCCAGTTTTGCCTCGTTGGCGACCATGATCGGCGCCGGCATGAATCACTTCTGGCATGCGCCTCACGAAGGCCACGGCGGTGATCTGGTTTACTTCCAGGGACACTCCGCGCCGGGCATCTATGGCCGCGCTTATCTGGAAGGCCGCCTGACTGACGATCAGTTGATCAATTTTCGCCAGGAAGTTCATGGCAAGGGTCTGTCGTCTTATCCCCATCCGAAACTGATGCCGGATTTCTGGCAATTCCCGACCGTATCGATGGGTCTGGGTCCGCTGATGGCGATCTATCAGGCGCGATTTCTGCGCTATCTGCATGCCCGCGGCATTGCTGACACGAGCAATCGTCGAGTCTGGGTATTTTGCGGTGACGGCGAAATGGATGAGCCGGAGTCGCTGGGCGCAATCGGCCTGGCCGCCCGCGAAAAGCTCGATAACCTGGTGTTCGTCATCAACTGCAATTTGCAGCGACTCGACGGTCCGGTGCGCGGCAATGGCAAGATCATCCAGGAGCTCGAAGGTGAGTTTCGCGGCGCCGGCTGGAACGTCATTAAACTTATCTGGGGCTCGTACTGGGATCCACTTCTGGCTGTCGACCATGAAGGCATCTTGCGCCGCGTCATGGAACAAACCGTCGATGGCGAATACCAGTCGTACAAGGCCAATGATGGCGCGTTCGTGCGCAAGCACTTTTTCGGCAAACATCCGAAGCTGCTCGAAATGGTTTCGCGCATGACCGATGACGACATTTGGCGGCTGAATCGCGGCGGGCATGATCCGCATAAGGTGTTTGCCGCTTTCGACTCGGCGATCAAGCACAAGGGCCAGCCGACCGTAATTCTCGCCAAAACTGTCAAGGGCTATGGCATGGGCCGAGCCGGCGAAAGCAAGAACCCGACCCACCAACTGAAGAAGCTGGACACCGAAACCATCCGCGAGTTCCGCAATCGCTTCAACATTCCGATACCCGACGAGCAACTCGATGCTCTGCCGTTTTATCGACCGGCGCAAGATTCACCTGAAATGAAGTACATGCATGAACGTCGTGCGGCGCTCGGCGGCTATCTTCCGCAGCGCCGCCGCGTGGCCGATGAAGCGCTGATCGCACCGCCCCTGGAGGCACTGCAGGCGGTGACTGATCCGACCGCAGAAGGTCGTGAAATTTCCACCACCCAGGCCTTCGTTCGCATCCTCACGATCCTGATTCGCGATAAATCGCTCGGTCCGCGCATCGTGCCGATCGTTCCCGATGAGGCCCGCACCTTTGGCATGGATGGCATGTTCCGGCAACTCGGCATCTATGCGCCGTTCGGTCAGAAATACACGCCGGTCGACAAGGACCAGGTCATGTATTACCGCGAGGATGCGGCCGGCCAGATTCTCGAAGAAGGCATCAACGAGGCCGGTGCGTTCAGTTCCTGGATTGCGGCGGCGACATCCTATTCGACCAATAACCGCATGCTGGTGCCGTTCTACATCTTCTATTCAATGTTCGGCTTTCAGCGAATTGGTGATCTGGCCTGGGCCGCCGGCGACATGCAGGCGCGCGGATTCCTGCTCGGCGCAACCGCCGGTCGAACCACCCTAAACGGCGAGGGGTTGCAACATGAAGACGGCCATAGCCATGTGCTGTCGTCGACGGTTCCCAATTGCGTGTCCTACGATCCGACCTATGCTCATGAACTGGCCGTGATCATTCGGCATGGTTTGCATCGAATGGTCGAAAAGCAGGAGAACGTGTTTTACTACCTGACCGTCATGAACGAGAACTACGCGCAACCTGGCCTGAAGTCGGGTGACGAGGACGGCATCATTCGCGGGCTTTATCAAATGCGGATGGGTCGCAGCGGCGGCCATCGGGTTCAGTTGCTGGGTTCGGGGGTCATTTTGCGCGAGGTTCTGGCCGCCGCAGAGCTGCTCGAAACCGACTGGAATGTCTCCGCCGACGTCTGGTCGGTGACCAGCTTCACCGAGTTGCGTCGCGATGGGATGGATTGTGAACGCTGGAACCTTTTGCATCCGACCGATGAACAGAAAGTGCCCTTTGTGACGCAACAACTGGAGCCTCATTCGGGTCCGATCATTGCCTCGACCGACTACATGAAGCTGTTCGCCGATCAGATCCGGCCGTTTCTGCCCGCTGGACGCAAGTATCGGGTACTCGGTACCGACGGCTTCGGCCGCTCGGACTTCCGGGCGCGCTTGCGTGAGCACTTTGAAGTCAATCGGCATTTCATTGCCATTGCCGCGCTCAAGTCATTGGCCGAGCAACGCGTTATCAAGCCGGATGTTGTCGCAAAGGCTATTCGTCTTTATGACATCAATCCGGATAAACCCAACCCCGCTTACGCCTGAGAGCCGAACCCATGAGCGCTATCGAAGTCAAGGTCCCCGACATCGGGGATTTCAAGGAAGTGGAAGTCATCGAGTTGCTGGTCAAGCCGGGTGATACCGTGGCCGTTGAACAGTCACTGATCACGGTTGAATCCGATAAGGCGTCGATGGAAGTCCCCAGCAGCGTCGCCGGCAAGGTGCTTGAGTTGCGGATGAAGATCGGCGACAAGGTGGCCGAGGGATCGATTATTTTGACACTGGAGCCGGCCGTTGCGGCGCCTGCCGCAGCCGCTGCTGCGTTGACCGCAACCGTTGCTGCGCCGGCCGCAACTGTTGTTCCGGTTGCTGCTGCTGCAGCACCGGCCAAAGCCGCAGCGGCGGTCGCCACCGCTCCTGTGGTCGCGGTTGCCGCGCCGCCCGTGCAAGCGTCAGCCCAGGTTGAGGTCGCCGTGCCCGCGCGCGCCGAGGGGCAAACGGCGGTTGTTACGGAGCACAAAAACGTCACCACCCATGCCTCGCCGTCCGTACGCAAATTCGCACGTGAACTCGGTGTCACGCTCACCGAGGTGCCAGGCACCGGTCCCAAACAACGTATTACCCAGGACGACGTTCGCCACTACGTGAAAGCGCTGATGAGCGGCGCAGGCAGGGCGGAGAATGCCACCCATGCCGCCAATGCCGCGCCCGGTGCAAACGCAGGCAACGCGGCGGGTGCTGGCGCTGGCCTGGGCCTGATCGCCTGGCCGAAGGTGGATTTCGCCAAGTTCGGGCCGGTGCAATCGCAGCCCTTGTCACGAATCAAGAAGATCACTGGCGCCAATCTGCATCGCAATTGGGTCATGATTCCGCATGTTACGAATCACGAAGACGCCGATATCACCGAGCTGGAGGCCTTGCGCCTGCAGCTCAATGCCGAAAACGCCAAGTCGGGCACCAAGCTCACCATGCTGGCGTTTCTGATCAAGGCCTGTGTGGCGGCGCTTAAACGTTTTCCGGAGTTCAACAGTTCGCTGGACGGCGAGAACCTGATCCTCAAGCAGTATTACCACATTGGTTTTGCGGCAGATACACCCACTGGGCTGGTGGTTCCGGTCATCAGGAATGCCGATCAGAAGGGCTTGCTCGAACTCGCAAAAGAGTCGGCTGAACTGGCCGGCAAGGCGCGCGAAGGCAAACTCGCCATGGGCGATATGCAGGGCGGCACATTCTCGATTTCGAGTCTGGGCGGAATCGGCGGTACTTCATTCACGCCGATCATCAATGCGCCGGAAGTGGCGATTCTGGGCGTCTGCCGCGCCAGCAAAAAGCCACTCTGGGACGACCGCAAGGACGCGTTCGTACCCAGGCTCATCATGCCGCTGTCGTTATCGTGGGATCACCGTGTGGTTGATGGTGCTGCCGCAGCCCGCTTCAATGTTTATCTGGCGCAATTGCTGGCCGATTTCCGCCGTGTGCTGTTGTAAGACGCCGCCGGATACCTAACCAGAGCATTTATGACCACCATTGTTGTCGTCAAGAAGGCCGGCGAGGTTGCGATTGCCTCGGATGCCTTGGTTACCTTCGGTGATACCCGTTTGTCGGGAGCCTATGAGGCTAACGAAAAAATCATCAAGGTCGCTGATTCGTATGTCGGTATCGCTGGCAGTACCGCGCACTTTGCGGTCATACGCAAGTTGTTGGGTTCGATGGAGAACGTCAATTTGCATTCGCGTGATCAGGTGTTCGAAACCTTTCTGAAGGCGCATGCAGCGCTGAAGGAACAGTTCTTCCTGAATCCCAAGGAAGAAGATTCTGACCCTTACGAGTCGTCGCAGATCACCGCCTTGATTGCCAATCCCAGCGGTATTTACGGCGTCTACACCTATCGCGAGGTGTTCAGTTTTGACCGCTTCTGGGGCATCGGCTCCGGACGCAACTTTGCGCTGGGCGCCATGCATGCCTGTTACGACCGTTTGAAAAGTGCTCGCGCCATCGCCGAAGTGGGCGTCAAGGCCGGCATTGAGTTTGATAAAAATTCAAGTGGCCCGATTCGCATGTTCAGTTTTATCGTCGCCGAGAAGCCGCCTGCGTTGGCTGAACCGGACGCTGACAGCTCGGCAGAGTCTGCTGCCCATCAACTCGCCGAGGTCGCGACGATGCCCGCCACAGATCCTTTACCTGAACCGTGGTACGAACCGCTGTCCACGACCGCAAAGAAAGTGTGAATCCATGAGTCTGATCGAAATCAGAGTGCCCGATATTGGCGACTTCAAGGAAGTTGAAGTGATCGAGTTGCTGGTCAAGCCCGGCGATCAGGTACTCAAGGAACAATCATTGATTACCGTTGAGTCTGACAAGGCGTCGATGGAAATTCCGGCCTCAGAAGCTGGTACGGTCAAGGAGTTGAGGATCAAGATCGGTGACAAGGTCGCCGAAGGCAGTGTCATTCTGACGTTGGAGGCGGCCGACGCACAGTCTGCGGTCGCAGCGGCGCCATCCGCGCCGAAAGCGGCACCTGCGCCGAATGCATCGACGCCGGATCCGTCCGCGCCGCCTTCCATCGCGCCGCCCGTTACTTCCGCGCCACCTGCTGCGCCGGTGCCGCCGAGACCCGTTGCAGCAGTCGCCGCGCCGACCATGCCCTCGGACATGGACTGCCAGGTATTGGTTCTGGGCGGCGGTCCTGGGGGCTATTCCGCTGCCTTTCGGGCCGCCGATCTCGGTCTGAAAACCATTCTCGTCGAGCGATTTTCGACGCTCGGAGGAGTCTGCTTGAATGTCGGCTGTATTCCTTCCAAAGCCTTGCTGCATTCGGCCGCCGTGGTTGATCAGGCGCTGGCCATGGCCGGGCATGGCATCACCTTTACCGCTCCGAGGATTGATCTCGACAAATTGCGCGCCTGGAAGTCTGGCGTCGTCGGCAAGCTGACCGGTGGGCTGGCCGCCATGGCCAAGGGCCGCAAAGTCGAGATCATCCGCGGGTTCGGTCAATTTGCCGGGCCGAATCACCTGCGAGTCGATTTGACCGAGGGAGGCGGACAGGCCAAGACAGGCGTCAGCAAGACCATTCGCTTTGAGCAGGCCATTATTGCGGTCGGTAGCCAACCGATCCATTTACCCTTCATGCCGGACGATCCGCGCGTGGTCGACTCCACCAGCGCGCTGGAGCTGAAGTCGCGTCCCAAGAAGATGTTGATCGTTGGTGGCGGCATCATCGGACTGGAAATGGGGACCGTTTATTCGACCTTGGGCGCGTCCCTGGATGTCGCTGAAATGGCCGACGGCTTGATGCTCGGCGCCGATCGCGATCTGGTCCGGGTCTGGCAAAAGTTCAACGCGCATCGCTTCGAGAAAATCATGCTCAAGACGCGCGCGGTCAAGATGCAGGCCGCCAAGGCCGGCATTTCGGTCTGGTTTGAGGGCGAGCAGGCGCCTGAGAAACCAATTGTTTATGACCTTGTGCTATCGGCCGTTGGCCGCACGCCGAACGGTGGCAAGATCAACGCTGGCGTGGCGGGCGTCACCGTCGATGCGCGCGGATTCATCAGTGTTGACCAACAAATGCGCACCAGCGCCGCCCATATTTTTGCCATTGGCGACGTCATCGGTCAGCCGATGCTGGCCCATAAGGCCGTCCACGAAGGCCACGTGGCGGCAGAAGTGGCCGCTGGCCACAAAGCATTCATGGATGCCAGCGTCATTCCCTCGGTTGCCTACACCGATCCGGAAGTCGCCTGGGTCGGCATCACCGAAGACGAGGCGCGCCAAAAAGGCATTGCGATCGGCAAGGGCTTGTTTCCCTGGGCTGCCTCGGGCCGCGCCATTGCCAACGGCCGCGACGAAGGATTCACCAAGCTGCTGTTCGATGAGAAGTCGGGTCGTATCATTGGCGGCGGCATGGTCGGCACCCACGCCGGCGACATGATTGGTGAGGTTGCGCTGGCGATCGAGATGGGAGCCGATGCGGTCGATATCGGCAAGACCATTCACCCGCACCCGACGCTAGGCGAGTCGATTGGCATGGCTGCCGAAGTCTTCGAGGGCGTCTGCACCGATCTGATGCCAGCGCGAAAAAAATGATGTTTGACGCGGGAATACCCTTAAGAATGTCATGATTGTCAAGAGGCTGATTTCACCTATACTTTGCCCCTGTTTCAGGTAGACGATCAGGTCTAAAAATAATTAATGACGGAGGGATGGATGAAGGGTCTGCTCGCGTTCGCGCATGCGATTGACAAGCTGAACAACCTGTTCGGCAAGATCGCGGTTTGGGCAATATTCATCTCCTGCATGGTGTCGGCTGGCAACGCCACGATCCGATATCTGATCAACATGAGCTCAAACTCATGGCTCGAAGTGCAGTGGTATCTGTTCGCCGCGACCGTCATGTTTGGCGCGTCCTTGGTGCTCCGGGTCAACGAACATGTCCGGGTTGATGTGCTGTATGGCCGCCTGGCGCCCAAGAACAAGGCGCGGGTCGACCTGTTCGGCCTGATCTTTTTTCTGATGCCGGCGACACTGTTGATCGCCTACATGGCCTGGCCGTGGTTCGCGGAGTCGTTTCGCCAGGGTGAAATGTCGAGCAATGCCGGTGGTTTACTGCGCTGGCCGATGAAATTGTTGCTGCCCATGGGTTTTGGATTGCTGTCGCTGCAAGGAATTTCGGAAATCATCAAGCGCATCGCGCACTTGTGGTTCGATTACCCGATGGATCTGCAATACGAGAGGCCGCTGCAATGATTGCGATGCAAAGTATGGCTCCGATCATGTTCGTGAGCCTGGTTTTTATTATGCTGATCGGCTTTCCGGTTGCCTTCTCGTTGGCGGCGCTCGGCCTGGTCGCGGGATTTGTTTCCATCGAATTGGGATTTTTCCCGGCTCAGTACATGGCCAATTTACCGTTACGAATATTCGGTATTCTGTCGAACGATCTGCTGTTGGCGATTCCCTTTTTCACCTTTATGGGCGCGATTCTCGAGCGCTGCGGATTGGCTGAAGATCTGCTTGAGGGCACCGGACAGTTGTTTGGTTCGGTGCCGGGCGGATTAGCCTATGCGGTCATTATTGTGGGTGCCATCCTGGGTGCGATTACCGGCACCGTGGCGGCGTCAGTGATTGCGATGGGCGTGATCTCGCTGCCGATCATGATGCGTTATGGCTACAACATGCGTCTGGCGACCGGTGTCATTGCGGCCTCGGGAACGATCACGCAAGTGATTCCGCCCTCGTTGGTACTGGTGGTGCTGGCTGACCAACTGGGCAAGTCGGTTGGCGACATGTACAAGGGCGCAATCGGTCCGTCAATCGCGCAAGTTCTGATTTTCGTGATCTACATTTTTGCTCTGTCGAAATTCAAGCCGGCCTACATGCCGCCGCTGCCGCCGGAGGCCCGGACCCTGCACGGCTGGCCGCTGTACCGAAAAGTTCTGATGGGCATGGTGCCCTCGGTGGTGCTGATTTTCCTCGTCCTTGGAACCATATTCATGGGCCTGGCAACTCCGACCGAGGCCGGTGCCATGGGCGCCGTCGGCGCCATCCTTTTGGCGGCGCTGAATCGGCGACTGACCTGGCCGCTGGTTCGTCAGGGTATGGAGTCGACCATGCGAATCAGCGCCATGGTGATTTTCATCCTGATTGGCTCAACCGTGTTCTCGCTGGTCTTTCAGGGCGTCGACGGTGGCATCTGGATCGAACACATGCTGACGTCGATGACCGGCAACTCGAAGGTCGGCTTCCTCATCGTCGTGAACCTGTTCGTGTTCTTCCTGGCGTTCTTTCTGGATTTTTTCGAGATTGCGTTCATCATCGTGCCGATGCTGGCGCCGGTAGCCGCCAAGCTCGATATCAATCTGATCTGGTTTGGTGTCCTGCTCTGCGTCAACATGCAGACATCGTTCATGCATCCACCGTTCGGATTTGCTCTTTTTTACCTGCGCGGCATTGCGCCCAAGGAGGTCAAGAGCAGTGATATCTACCTGGGCGCCATACCTTGGGTATTTCTGCAGTTGATCCTGGTGGCGATCCTGATTTTCTGGCCAGGCATGGTGACCATGTGGCTCGACAAGGAACTCAATGTCGACCTCGACAAGGTCAAGATCGAGGTGCAATCGGTCGACGACGAACCGACCCCGCCGGTAGCTCCGAAAGCGCCTGGGGCGGCCGGTGGCGCTGGCGCTGCTGATTCCGGTGCAGCCCCTGCGCCCAATGCCAGCAAACCCGAAGCCGATGATCCCGCCAAGGCGTTCGAGAAGCAGATTCAGCAGGACAAGGACGACGCAGCGAAGAAATAATGGCCAAGAAATAGCTGCCAGCCATCGGTTTTGTCAGGGCAACAAAAAAGCCCCGTGATCGGGGCTTTTTCTTGTACCTCCAAGCTTGACTCGGACGATTTATTTCTTGGCGGACGCCATGAAATCGTCGAACGTGTTCTCGGTAACCCGGAACCAGGCAATTGAGTCATTGCGAAAACGCAGCCACGGTTCATAGATCTTCTTGAACTTGGCATTCTTCGCTGCGTTCTCGGCGAACCACTCGGTGGCTGCCCCGTAACAGGCGTCCAGAACCGGCTTCGGAAACGGCTTCAGTGAAGCGCCGCCAGCAATCAAACGCTTGAGCGCCGGACCGTTGCGGGCGTCGTACTTGGCCATCATCTCGATATTGGCATGGCTGCAGGCTGCTTCGAGAATCGCCTTGTACTCGGCGGGCAACGCCTCCCAGGACTTGATGTTGGCGATGAACGACAGGTTCGGGCCGCCTTCCCACCAGCCTGGGTAATAGTAATTCTTGGCGACCTTGTTAAAGCCCAGTTTTTCGTCATCGTACGGACCGACCCATTCTGCGGCATCGATCGTGCCTTTTTCAAGGGCAGGGTAGATGTCGCCACCGGCGATCTGCTGCGGAACCACGCCCAACTTGCTCAGCACTTGACCGGCTGCGCCGCCGACCCGGAACTTTAGTCCCTTCAGATCTTCAACGGTATTGATTTCCTTGCGGAACCAGCCACCCATCTGCGCGCCGGTATTGCCAGCAGGGATGCTGTGGACGCTGAATTCCTTGAAGAACTCATGCAGCAGGGCGGCGCCGCCGCCTTCATAAAACCAGGAGTTCTGTTGGCGATAATTCAAACCGAACGGGACCGAGGTGTCAAAGGCAAACGTCGGATCCTTACCGAAATAATAGTACATGGCGGTATGGCCGGCCTCGACCGTACCGGCCTGAACCGCGTCCAGTACCTGCAGGCCTGGAACAATCTCGCCCGCCGGGTGTGCACTGATCTGAAATTTGCCGGCCGTCATCGCCCCGACGTACTTCGAAATAGTCTCGGCACCGCCGTAAAGGGTATCCAGACTCTTGGGGAACGAAGAGGTCAAACGCCAGCGTATCGCCGGTTGTGCCGAAATAATGGCCGGCGCGCCGAGAATCAGCCCGCCAGTTGCGGCCTGAGCGGCCGTTTTCTTGATAAATCCGCGTCGTTCCATCTTGTCTTGTCTCCTGATGACTTAAAGATTTTTTTGACTCGTAACCGAGTGAGCGTCAGGCTCTGGTCGTTATTCTAGTCCACTAGTCGGGTTTCGGGCGTCTCGTCACAGCCTGTGGGGAATCGGCGATTCGCAGACGGCCGGCAGCAATCGCCGCCAACACCTGCTCGGGCGCGGTAGCGCCGGGATGCCGACGAGCGCTGACCGAGCCTTCAAGACTCAACACGCTATAGACATCGGTTTGCACGAGGGCCGAAAACGCTTGCAGTTCGGGCAGGCTCAGTTCGCTCAGATCTTTCTTCAAAGATACCGCCTGACGCACGGCCTGGGCCACCACCTCATGGGCATCGCGAAACGGCAGCCCTTTTTTGACCAGGTAATCGGCCAGGTCGGTCGCGGTCGAATAACCTTGCAGGGCGGCCGCGCGCATGCGATCGGCATTGACCTCGATGCCGGCGACCATTTCGGCAAATATTTTCAGCGTTTGCCCGACCGTGTCTGCGGTATCAAACAAGGGTTCCTTGTCTTCCTGATTATCCTTGTTATAGGCCAGTGGCTGGCCTTTCATGAGTACCAGCAGGCCCATCAGGTGGCCGATCACACGAGCGCTTTTACCGCGGGCCAACTCCGGCACATCGGGGTTTTTCTTTTGCGGCATGATGGACGAACCGGTACAGAAGCGATCCGGCAATTGAATGAAGCCGAAGGCCGGCGACATCCAGAGCACCAGCTCCTCGGACAGGCGCGACACGTGAACCATGACCAGACTGGCGGCATGACAAAATTCAATCGCAAAGTCGCGATCAGACACCGCATCCAGTGAGTTCTCGCAGACGCCGTCAAACTCGAGCAGCCGTGCGACCAGATCACGATCAATCGGGTAGCTGGTCCCGGCCAGGGCGGCACTGCCCAGCGGCAAACGGTTGACGCGGCGCCGACAATCGCCGAGGCGCTGATGATCGCGATCGAACATCTCGAAATAGGCCAGCAGGTGATGGCCGAAGGTCACCGGTTGCGCGACCTGCAGATGGGTAAAGCCGGGCATGATGGTGGCGTGATGTTGTTGCGCGAGCGCCAGCAAGGCGCTCTGCAACGCACGTAGATCGGTGCGAATATGATCGATCGTATCGCGCAGCCACAGCCGAATGTCAGTCGCGACCTGATCGTTGCGGCTGCGTGCCGTGTGCAGCCGTTTACCCGCATCGCCAACCAGATCAGTCAGCCTTCTCTCGATATTCAGATGAACGTCTTCAAGGTCAATGGACCACGGAAAAGTATCGTTCTCGATCTCGGCCGCAATGGTTTGCAGGCCACTGCGAATGCCTGCCCAATCAAGGTCCGACAGAATGCCGCAGCGCGTGAGCATCTCGGCATGGGCGAGGGAACCCTGAATGTCGAAGGGCGCAAGCCGCTGATCAAAGTCGACCGAAGCGGTGTAACGCTTGACAAGCTCGGACACCGGTTCTGAGAAGCGGCCCGACCAAGCCTGCGATTTCTTCGCGAACTGATCTGTCATAATCTGAGTAACGGTCCTTACGGCCAATCTGCCGCTTCCAAAGAAGCTGCAGATTATAAGATGAACGATCCACAGCCAGCGACCCAAGACGAACTATCCGATGCTCCCGGGACGGCAATCAAGCCGGGGGTCGACACGCCCGCTGACCCGATCGCGCCGGCGGCCCGAGACGCCAATGCCGAGATTTCCGCCAAAGATTCGGCAGCTAAAGAGGCGGCGGCCAAGGACGCGGTCGCCAAGCAGCGACGGGTTTCAGATGGCGCTCGAACGCCGGTGTTGCCCGATTGTTGCAATTTCGGAATCGCGTTGCGCATCGTCGCGCCGCTCAACATGGCTGCATTTGTATTCGCCGTTGCCCTGTCGAGTGGTTTTATCGACGCCATCAATCACTTTGTCGATATTGCCTTGTTGCTTGAGCCGATCACGCTGGCTTCGCTGGTGGTCCTGTGCCTGGTTCGCAAGCGGGTCAACGGCTTTCGAGTACCGCTGCAATGGTTGGTCGCGTTAGCCGTACCGGTCATATTTTCGTTGCCGGTTGCCTGGCTGTCCTTTTCGCTGTTGGCGGGCCCCAATTTCACGGGCGGCCACGCATGGTGGATAGCGGTGCGAGTGTTGCTAACCTTGGGTATCGCTTGGGGGGTGGTCGAGTTTCTGCGTTTACGCGCCCGCGCCTACTCGCCTTCACTGGCCGAGGCGCGGCTGCAGGCGTTGCAAGCACGGATTCGTCCGCACTTTCTGTTTAATAGTCTGAACACGGTGTTGGGACTCATGCGCAGTGATCCGCGCCGCGCCGAGCGAACCTTGGAAAACCTGGCTGATCTGTTTCGGGTTTTCATGCGCGACACGCGAGAACTGGTCCCTTTGGATGAAGAAGTTGTAACTTGCCAACAGTATTTGGCAATTGAGCAACTCAGACTCGGAGAACGATTGCAAATATCCTGGGATCTTGCCGAAATGGCGGGTGATGCGCTTTTACCCTCGCTTTTGTTGCAGCCGTTAGTTGAAAATTCCGTCCACCATGGCATTGAACCCAGGACGGAACCCGGTGAAATCTGGATCAAGATCAGCAAGCCGGGCGAGCGAGTCAGGGTTGAGATTGTCAATCCTGCAGCGGTTTCGCAGAACGCCATCAGGCCGGGCAATCAGATGGCTTTATCGAATGTTCGTGAACGATTGATGCTGTTGTACGATATGGAGGCGGAGTTGAAGACCACCGAAGAGGGCGGCTCATTCCGACTATTACTGGAATTTCCTTACCGAAAAGAGAAGCGACGCCGAGATGTCAGACGCCATTTCAATCCTGATCGTTGATGACGAACCCGTAGCGCGTTCGCGCCTGCGTGAACTCCTGGCCGACATGGCCCCCGAGTTCCCCCACCGTATCGTTGGTGAGGCCGCCAATGCACCGGAGGCCCTGTCCCAAATCGAAGTCGTCAGCCCGCAAATCGTGCTGCTCGACGTGCAAATGCCGGGCATGACCGGTATCGAGCTGGCCCGACATATCTCCGTGCGGGCCTCGAGCGGCGAGACGCCCAGGCCGATGCCTCTGGTCATTTTCGTGACCGCGTTTGATGAGTTTGCGGTCGAGGCCTTCGAAGTCCGGGCGATCGATTACCTGCTCAAACCGGTTCGCATGCAACGTTTGCTGGACGCCCTGCGCAAGGCCGTCACCCGCTTGCCGGCTGACCATATTCAGGCGATCGATCAACTCGCTAAAGCCACCAATACCCGCCGTCGGCATCTATCGGTACACGAACGCGGACGCGTAATCCTGGTGCCACTGGAGCAGGTCATCTATCTGAAGGCCGAACTCAAATACATCACGGTTCGGACCCGCGAACGCGAGTACCTGATCGAAGAGTCGCTGACCTCGCTGGAAGAGGAATTCGGCGATCGGTTTGTGCGTATCCACCGCAATGCGCTAGTTGCACGTCCTTCAATCGCCGGCTTTGAGCGGGTCACGCCGACCGGCGATGAAGACGGCGGCGATCCGTACTGGCAAGTGGTGCTGCGCGATATCGCCGAGCGCCTGCCGGTCAGTCGCCGGCAGTGGTCTACCGTCAAAAATCTGGTGACGTGAGTCGGTTGTCTGATTCGCCGAGCCGCCTGAGAATCGCCAGCCGCGAAAGTGCGTTGGCACTTTGGCAGGCAAATCATGTCAAGGCGCTGCTTGAATCCTGGTATCCGGCCTGCAAGGTCGAGATACTTGGTATGACCACTCGCGGCGACCAGATTCTCGACCGAAGTTTGAGCGCCATTGGCGGCAAGGGCCTGTTCACGAAAGAACTCGAGACGGCGCTCCTCGACGATTCGGCCGATCTAGCAGTGCACTCCCTCAAGGATGTGCCGATGGAGCTGCCCGATGGCTTTACGTTATCGGCTATTTTGCAGCGCGAAGATCCGCGTGATGCCTTTGTTTCGATCCGCTTCGAGAGCCTTGAATCGCTTCCCGCAGGCGCTCGCATTGGCACGTCGAGTTTGCGACGTGGCGCACAATTGCGTGCGAATTTTCCGCACGTGCGGGTGCTTGAGCTGCGCGGCAACGTCAATACGCGTTTGGCCAAGCTCGATCGCGGTGAATATGACGCGATTGTTCTGGCGGCGGCAGGCCTCAAGCGCTTGGGGCTGGCTGATCGGATTCGGCAAATCCTGCCGCCTGAATTAAGTCTGCCGGCGGCCGGTCAAGGCGCATTGGCGATTGAAACATTGACCGCTCGCGTCGATGTTCGCGAATGGATCAAGGTGCTCGAGCACCCGCCGACCTCCTGGGCCTGCGAGGCCGAACGAACCGTGTCGCGCTTGCTGGGGGGTAGTTGCAGAGCGCCGCTGGCGGCGTATTGCAACGTCATGCCGTCCACAGAACATTCCGAGCAGCGTGGGTTGCAGAATGTCGCCGAATCCGAGGCACATTCGCACGCCCCTTCGGTCCGGATGAGCTTGCGTGCGCTGGCGGCGAGTATCGACGGTGCGACGGTTCTGCATGCCAATGCGGTGGCTACCGTGTACGACGTAACCAGCGCAGTGGCACTGGGTCAGCAGGTGGCGCAACGACTGATCAGTGACGGCGCGATCGCCTTGCTGGCGGAACCCAGCCACTAGATCCTGATTAGACGCTGACTAGACCCTATCAAGCGCGGCGCGGCAGCATATGGCTTCTGGCACTTGAAGACAGATCTCTCATGACGCAATCGACGGGCCGACGCGTGGTGCTGACACAGCCGCAACCAAGAGTGCTCGGTTTGGCTCAGGCTCTGGTCACCGCCGGACATGAAGTCATGGCCCTGGGGTTTCAACGAACCATCGAACGTACCGGCGAACCGCGGGTTCGGCGTCAGTTGCGTGAATTGAGTCAGTTAAGTGCCGGTGATTGGATCATTCCGGTGAGTCCCAGTGCGATTGATTCATTGGCTGCCTTTATGCAACGGGAACCCGGCTTCTTGCATGCCCGGGTAGCCTTGATTGGACCCGGTAGTCTCGAACGCTGGCAGCAGGCGATTCCAACCGAGCAATTGAACGCCGAGGCCGCCCGGCCACTGTTGCCGCGCTCCACACAATACGACGCGCTGTCGCTCGTGTCCGAGCCCGAATTCGCAACGCTGAACGGGCGGCGCATCGTCATTATTGCGGGTACTGAACGGCGGGCGGCTTGGGCCGATCAACTTCTGGCGCGCGGCGCGCGGGTCGACGTGATTGCTGCCTATCAAGTCGAGTCGGTGGTGCCCAGTTCGCAAGAGACGCTGCAGTTGATCGCCTGGCTGGGCGATTGGCAGCCTGCCGAGCCCCGGACCGCGCCGGTCATGCTGGCCAGCAGCGTCGCGATCGCGCGGCTGTGTCAGGTCTGGATTCGGCAATCGTTGCCGATCGAATGGCAAGTTCGACTCAAGCACTGCTGGTGGCTCGCCAATCATGCCAAAGTGGCGAATTCACTGACCGAAGCAGGATGGACTCAGGTCAGGACCATCGAGCCCGGTGAACACGGCTTGCTCGAAGCGCTAGAATCGTTGCAATGAATACGGCAGTTGGTCACACTGAGCACGAGCTCGGCGATAATTCAGGCGATACCGCCGCAAGTTCGGCTGCGCCTTCGCCAGTGCCTACATCAAACGGCAAATGGATTCAATGGATCGCCTGGGCTGGATTATTTCTGGCAGCGTTCGCTTGTTTCCTGACCATTTTGGCCTGGCAGCGCAGTGAACGGGTCATCAAGGAGTCGGCGCGGCGGATGCAGGAGTCCGAGTTGCGCGTCAATCAACTCGAGAGTCAATTGAAACTCGTGCAGGATCAAAGTCGCGATTCGGCCGGCCGCTCAGCCTTGCTCGACAGCAAGGTAGCCGACGTGGTCGGGCAACAGGCGCAGTTGGAGCGCATGTATCGCAACATTGCCCAGAACAGTCTGGACTCGGTACTGGGCGACGCCGAGAATTCCATTTCAATTGCAACCCAACAACTGCTGGTCGGCTCGAACGTGCCGGGTGCGCTGGTTGCCCTGCAAGATGCCGATACCGTGCTCAAGCGCGTCGACCAGAGTTCGGTCAGTGTTTTGCGCCGATTGATCGCGCGCGATATAGAGCGGCTCAAGGCCTTGCCGCCTACCGATATTGCGTCGATGGCGGCGCGTCTCGATGCCGTGGCCAGCAGTATCGACCAACTGCCGTTACTTTCAGGCGCCAGCGAGACTGCGACCGGCGCAGCAGTGGATAGCCAGTCGGCCGATACTCATTCAGCGATCGGGCGCATCACCGAATCGGGCTTGCGCGGCTGGAACTCGCTGAAGCAGGAATTATTGGCGTTGTTGCGTGTAACTCGCATTGATACACCGGACGTTTTGCTGTTGGCGCCCTCGCAACAGTATTTCGTGCGCGAAAATCTTCGCCTGACCTTGCTCAGTGCGCGCTTTGCCTTGCTCTCGCGCAACGAACCGGTGTTCAAGAGCGATCTCGAGCGCGCCATCAAATGGCTGGGCTCGTATTACGACAAGCAGGCCCGCTCGGTGGTCACGGCCGGCAACACCTTGAAGCAACTGCAAGCCAGCAAGGTCAGTCTTGAATTGCCCTCGTTGGGGGAGAGCCTGACAGCGGTTCGCAGCCAGCGCTCGACTCCGGAGGGTCGTCCCTAACGGGCGGGTTGATTGACGATGCGCTGGATTGTCTGGATCTTGCTTATTTTTTCGGCGGCAGTCGGCTTGGCGATGTTGATGCGCTTTAACCATGGCAATGTCGCCGTGTTCTGGCCGCCGTACCGGCTCGATCTGTCGGTCAATATGTCGGTGCTGATCTTGCTGGTACTGTTTGCCGTGGCCCATCTGGTGCTGCTGGCGCTCTCAAAAGCACTCGATCTGCCGTCACGCGTTCGAAACTATCAATCACAGCGCCAGAAACGTCGATCGATGAATGCCATGCGCGATAGCCTGCTGGCGTTTTTCGAAGGCCGCTTCGGGCGCGCCGAACGCCTGGCCCAACAAGTCAGCGGTGATGTCGGGCTGGCCGGTCCGGCGGCACTGATTGCTGCACGCGCCGCCCACAAGATGCGTGAGTTCGATCGGCGCGACAAATGGCTGGCCAGTGCCCAGGATGAATCGAACACTCATCAGGCCTATCTGGTCACGGCCGCTGAGTTGGCGGTCGAGGAGCAAAATGGCACGCAGGCTCTGTCGATGGTGCGCTCGCTGCACGGGCGCGGCGCCCGCCATATCCACACCTTGCGATTGGCAATGCGCGCGCATGAGCAAAATGAAGAATGGGACTCGGTCCTGCAAGTGGTCCGGCAGTTGGCCAAGCGTGATGCTTTGCCGCAGGCCGCCGTGCAAGGCGTACAGTTACGGGCCGCGCGCGGCCTCTTCAAACGCCACCAGGGAGATCTGCCCGCGCTCAAGCGTGACTGGGCAGCGCTGAGCGCCAACGAAAAAACGCTGCCGGAAGTGCTGGAAGCGGCGGTCGCGGCGATGACCGAAGCCGGCGATCACGAATTCGCCTGGCGACTGATTGAGCAGGGCTTGAAGCAGGGCGTGTCGCCACAACTGTTGCGACAGTTTCGCGAACTCAAGAGCATTCCCGCTCGCGAGCGGCTGCTGAGGGCGGAGAACTGGCGGACACGCTTTGGTGATGATGCCTCGCTGATGCTGACTCTCGCCGATCTGTGCGCCGAAGAGTCGCTCTGGGGCAAGGCCGAGGAGTTTTACAAGCTCGCCTGCAAAGGGCCGGAAGCGGCCCAGGCACATTACAGTCTCGCCCGGTTGTATGAACAAATCGGCCGTGCTGACGAAGCGGCCGAACAATTTCGCGCCGCTGCCACTGTGGCGCTGCGCAAACACGCTCTGGTTCAGGTGTAAGCGCGGTTCAATCGTGCTTGATGGCGATCGTCTTGAGTTGGGTAAATCCGTAGAGTGCTTCGAAGCCCTTCTCGCGACCGTAGCCGCTTTGCTTGACGCCGCCAAACGGTAATTCGACACCGCCGCCTGCGCCGTAATTGTTGATGAACACCTGGCCGGCGCGGAGCTTCCGAGCCAGGCGCATCTGGCGAGCGCCGTCGGACGTCCAGACGCCGGCAATGAGGCCGTAGTCGCTGTCATTGGCCATACTCAGTGCCTCGTTCTCGTTCGCAAACGACGTCACGACCAGCACCGGACCGAAAATTTCCTGGCACGACAATTTATGGTTGGCAGGTACATTGTCGAGCAACACCGGCGCCTGATAAAAACCTTCACTCGGTGCATCGTCGACAATCTGGCCCTGGGCGGCAAAGCTCAAGCCGTCGGATTGAGCGTCCGACAGGAAGTCCCAGACGCGCTGCAATTGTTTGCGCGAGACCAGTGGCCCGAGCTCCAGATCCAGAGCGGCCGGGCCGGCGCGCAAGCCGCTGAACACTTCGGCCAGTTGCGCGACCAATCGTTCCTTGATCGAGTGTTCCACCAGAATGCGGCTGCCTGCCGAACAGGTCTGACCGGCGTTCTGGATGATTGCGTTGACCAACACCGGCACCGCGACCTCGATGTCGGCATCGGCAAACACCAGTTGCGGCGATTTGCCACCCAACTCGAGCGTAACCGGGCAATAATGTGCAGCGGCCGATTGCGCCACTTTGCGACCGGTTTCGGGCGAGCCAGTGAACGAAATATGATCAATGCCGATGTGATCGGCCAAGGCTTGGCCGGCCTCCCAGCCATAGCCGGTGACGATATTCAATGCACCGGGTGGAAATCCTACTTCCGCAGCCAATTCGGCAACGCGCAGCAGCGACAGGCAGGCATCTTCTGCAGGCTTGACCACGCTGGCGTTACCAGCCGCCAGCGCCGCACCCACCGAACGGCCGAATATCTGCATCGGGTAATTCCACGGGATGATATGTCCGGTGACGCCGTGTGGTTCACGAATGGTCATCACGGTGTAGCCGTTTTGATAGGGTAGGGTCTGGCCGTGTAATTTATCGGCGGCGCCGGCGTAGTACTCGAAGTATCGGGCCAGCGCAATCGCATCGGCGCGGGCCTGACGCAAGGGCTTGCCGGTGTCTTGAGATTCGATTGCGGCGAGTTCGTCGACACACTCAAGCACACGCTGTGACCACTTCACAAGCAGCCGGGCGCGCTCGAGCGCCGAGAACTTTCCCCAGGGTCCTTCAAAAGCGGTGCGCGAGGAGACCACCGCGCGATCGATTTCGAGCCGACCGGCTCGTGCAATTTCGGCGAACATCTGACCGTTGGAAGGATCAATCACGGCGATGGTTTCGCCGCTCACCGAGTCAATGGCGTGATTGTCAATAAACATGCGTACGTTTCGACGCGACAGGTTTTCGATCTGCATGGAGTGCGGCCCTGAAGAATTGAGTTACCCGGCGAATTATGCCTCGGCTTAAAATCAATGTTGAATCTTGGCAACCTGACGTTCAATCCTCGTAACCTGACCTTCAATCCTCGTAACCCAAACGCGCTTATCCCGAAATAACCCTACCACTTAAAGGCTGAACCATGAATCTGGATCGAGTTGACTCGGGGCGCGATGTTCCGAATGAATTTAACGTCATCATCGAAATTCCGATGCATTCCGATCCCATCAAATACGAAGTCGACAAGGATACTGGCGCCTTGTTTGTCGATCGCTTCATGTCAACCGCCATGCGTTATCCCTGCAACTACGGTTATGTGCCACGCACCATTGCCGGTGACGGTGATCCGGTCGATGTCTTGGTGGTCGCACCTTTTGCCGTTACCACCGGCGCGGTAATTCGCTGCCGAACCATTGGGGTGCTGCAGATGCAGGATGAGGCCGGCAGCGATGCGAAATTGATTGCCGTGCCGATCGAAAAGGTTTTGCCGATCTACAAGAACCTCAAAGACATCAACGATCTGGCAATCGAGCGGCGTGCCCAAATTCAGCACTTTTTCGAGCATTACAAGGATCTCGAGGCCGGCAAATGGGTCAAGGTGCTGGGCTGGGGAGGTGTCGCCGAAGCCCAGGCCGAAATCGTCGATGGCATCGCCCGATACAACGGTGCCAGCGAAAAGCCGAGGTTCTAGCCGAAATCGCTTGCTGTCGGGTGCAACAACCCACGGCTAGCTGATCGAGCCCTGCTTGAAAGCTGTGTGCTCGTTCAATTCATCGAGATAACCGTCGATCGCGGTTCGCTCGCGTTCGAGAAAGCGATCGACCGCATCCAGAAACGCCGGTTCGCTGAGCCAATGAGCTGAGCTGGTCTGCACCGGCTGAAAGCCGCGCGCCAATTTATGTTCACCCTGAGCGCCGCCTTCAACGACTTGCAGACCGAGTTCGATGGCTGCCTCGATTGATTGATAAAACGCCAGTTCGAAATGCAGGCAGGGGACATACTCGAGCGCACCCCAGTAGCGGCCGTAAATGCGCTCGGAGTCGCACAGCAACAAGCTGCTGGCAATCGGCTTTTGATCGCGACTGGCGATCGTGAGCAGGCAATGCTGCGGCAAAACGTCGCCCAGTCCGCGAAAGAACGCCTCATTCAGATACGGCGTTGAGTGATGGGCCGAATAGGTCGAGTCGTAGCAGCGCCGAAAGAAATGCCAGTGCTGCGGCTCGATGCCCTTGCCGGCTAAGCGCACCACCGTGACCCCGGCCTCCTGAATTTTGCGGCGTTCGGCACGGATCTTCTTGCGCTTGGGCTGCGCCAGGCTGGCCAGAAACGCCTCGAAGTTCGCGTAGTTCTGATTACGCCAGTGAAATTGCACGCCGTTACGACGCAGCAAGTGCAGGGAATCAAGCGCCGGCCAATCCTCGTCGTTCGGATAAAGCAGGTGCAAGGACGACACCTCGAGCTTCTTGACCAGCGTCAACATGCCTCGAATCAACGCTTGCCGGGCCAATGGGTCGTGGGCCAGCAGTCGCGGGCCGGTGATCGGGGTAAACGGAATGGCACTCAAGAGTTTCGGATAGTAGGCCAGGCCGTTGCGCCGGTAGGCGTCGGCCCAGCTCCAGTCAAAAACATATTCGCCGTAGGAATGTGATTTCAGGTAGAGCGGGGCGGCCGCCACCAGCCGGTTTTGCGCATCGCGCAAGATAATGTGTTGTGGCTGCCAGCCGGTATTGCCGCCGACACAGCCGGTTTTCTCGAGCAGGTGTAAATATTCATGGCTCAGAAACGGTAGACAGCCCGGTGTTTGGGATAGCAGGGAATTCCATTCGGGCGCACCGACCCTACCCAAGCCATCAAGAACCTGCATGCGATAATCTGTCTTCAAAAGAGTTCCGTTAGAAGCCGTAGAGTCAAATATGCAAATCGCCGTTGCTCAATTGAATCAAACTGTCGGTGCATTTTCTGCAAATGCCGACCGAATCATTGCGGCTGCCCATCGCGCGGAGAATCACGGCGCTCGCATTCTACTGACCCCGGAGCTGTCGCTGACTGGCTATCCGCCCGAGGATCTGCTTTTGCGCGATGCGTTCTTCAGTCGCTGTGAGACCGAGCTCAAACGTATTGGTGAGGCAACGGCGGGGCTGGATCTGCATATTCTGGTCGGCCATCCGCTCAAACAAAACGGTGTCCGATTCAACTGCGCCAGTGTTTTTCATCGAGGCGCGGTGACCGGTGTCTATTCGAAACACGAACTACCCAATTACGACGTCTTTGACGAGGACCGTTATTTTTCGCCCGGCGACGATGCGCTGGTGTTCGCCGTCGACGGGGTCCAGTTCGGTGTCGTTATTTGTGAAGACTTCTGGTTTGCGTTCGCGCCACAAGCCGCGCAGGCCAAGGGCGCTCAGGTATTGCTAGCCCTGAATGCTTCGCCGTTTCATATGAACAAACAGCATGTCCGGCTCGATACGGCCCGCGAACATGTCAGCCGGCTCGGCATGCCGATCATCGCCGCCAACCTAGCGGGCGGACAGGACGAACTCGTGTTCGATGGCTTGTCGTTCGCGCTGAACCGTCGCGGCCAATTGGCAGTGCAGGCGCAAGCGTTTGCCGAAGACCTGATGCTGGTCGAACTCCAGCAGGATTCCTCGGGCATTGATTTGCTCGGCTCGCCGGTTCATGCGACCCCCGATCTCGAGCAGCAAATCTATTCGGCGTTGGTCCTGGGTGTGCGCGACTATCTGGGCAAGAACGGTTTTCCCGGTGCATTGCTGGGCCTCTCGGGTGGCATCGACTCGGCGCTGACCTTGGCCATCGCGGTCGACGCATTGGGACCCGACAAGGTACGAGCGATCATGATGCCATCGCCCTACACGGCGGAAATATCCTGGATCGATTCGCGCGAAATGGTGGCCAATCTCGGCGTTCGCTATGATGAATTGTCGATTGCGCCGTGCTTTGATGCGTTCAAGTCGACGCTGGCCAACGATTTTCGCGGCCTGCCTGAAGACACCGCCGAAGAAAATATTCAAGCGCGGATTCGCGGCACCTTGCTGATGGCGCTGTCGAACAAGCACGGTTCAATTGTGCTGACCACGGGCAACAAAAGTGAAATGGCGGTCGGCTACTGCACCTTGTATGGCGACATGGCCGGTGGTTTCGCGGTCATCAAGGACATTGCCAAAACCATGGTGTACCGGCTTTCGCGCTATCGCAACACGCTGTCGCCGGTCATTCCGGAGCGAATCATCACGCGGGCACCCAGCGCTGAACTGCGGCCCGATCAGACCGACCAGGATTCGTTGCCGCTTTATGAGGTGCTTGACGGTATCATGCAGCGATACATGGAGAACAACCAGAGCATCGAGGAAATCGTCGCCAGCGGCTATGATGAAAGTGCTGTTCGGCAGGTCACGCGACTGATCCGGATCAATGAGTACAAACGGCGCCAGGCGCCGATTGGCATCCGGGTAACCCAGCGAGCGTTCGGTCGAGACTGGCGATATCCGATTACTTCCGGTTTCAGGGATTGAGCGCCTGTTCACAGAACTCAGGCTGGCGCACTGGATTCATACTGGTAATTTACTGGTCATTACTTGAGGTAAGACAATGAAACGAATCACCGCGATCATCAAGCCCTTCAAGTTGGACGAAGTACGTGAAGCGCTGGCGGAAGTCGGCGTTACCGGCCTGACGGTGACTGAAGTCAAGGGATTCGGTCGTCAGAAGGGCCACACCGAGCTTTATCGTGGCGCCGAGTATGTCGTCGACTTTTTGCCCAAGGTCAAAGTCGAAGTCATCCTGCCCGACAAGCAGACGGAACAGGCGATCGAGGCCATTGTCAAGGCAGCCCGTACCGGTCGCATTGGCGATGGCAAGATTTTTGTTTCGCAGGTCACCGAAGTCGTTCGTATTCGAACCGGCGAAACCGGCGAAGCCGCGATCTGAGCCGCCGAATGACCAAACCTGCGAGCGACCGAATCCGCGACCTACTGAATTCGCGCGCTACCGAATCTGCGAGTTACGCCTGTACCTGAGAATGCCAGCCCGACTAATGGTCCATTCATGACGCCGACCTTCGTACTGGTGCATGGTGCCTGGCACGGTTCCTGGTGCTGGGACACCGTCGCGCAGGCGTTGCGTGATCGTGGCGCTCGGGTTTATTCCCCCAGCCTGACCGGGCTTGCGGAACGAGCCCACTTGATGAGTCCCTCGGTGGGTTTGGCGACCCATGTTCAGGATGTGTTGAGCCTCATTGAATTCGAGCGTCTCGACGGTTGTATCCTGGTTGGACATAGTTACGCCGGCAATATCCTGACGGCTGTCGCCGATCAATTGCGCGAGCGGGTAGGGCACTATGTTTATCTTGATGCGGTGGTACCTGGGGACGATGAAACCCGTTGGGCCTGGAACCAATTTCATCAGCCTGCTGATCGCCAGGCGCGCTTGGCCAGTATTCAGAATGCCGGCGGTGGCACAGTATTGCCGGTGCCTCGAGCGGAAGTTTTCGGCTTGCGCACACCTGAGCAAATCCGGTTTGTGCAGGCGCGTCTAACGCCCATGCCGGCCGCGACCTACACCGATGTACTGACGTTCAAGCACGGTGGGTCCAGCGGCTTGAGAAGGTCGTATGTTGCCGGCGTTTCGCCGCGCTTCCCGCCGATGCAGGCTGTGCATGAGCGACTACGCGTTAGCGACGGATGGCATTATCACGAGCTGGCCGGCGGTCATGATCTGATGATCACTGAACCGGACAAACTGGCTGAGTGGCTCTGGCTTTTGCGCAGCCATGCGTGACCCGGGCGCTCGTCCGGAGGTTCGTCCTAGCGCTTCTTAACCGATTGCCTGCCCAGCAGGCGGCTCGCTGGCGGCGCCCAGACGCTTGACTAAACGGCGAGCGCCGCGAATCAAAAGTCGAAAGACCAGAACCGCGAGCACGAGGAAAATAGCCAGCGCGATCAGGAAGGCGGTCGGATATTGCGTAGCGAGCCAAGTGCCGCCCACGACCGCGACATCTTCAGTCAATGACAACGCGAGATTCGAGAACGGCTCCGGCGATGTATTGGCCGCCGCGCGCGTACCGGACTTCGCGAAATGAGTGGTTGCCGTCAGCGAGCCGCCAAGCAATGCGGCGGCGGCCGTGATGGCCATACCCGAGTCGCCAAACACGGCGGCTGCGAGCGCTGCACCTGCCGGAATTCGAATGAAGGTGTGCATCGCGTCCCAGACCGAATCAAGCCAGGGTAGCTTGTCAGCGAACATTTCGATCAGCGCCATCAATCCGGCTGAGCCGATCACCAGCGGATGCTGTAACACATGCAAATGTTCCGGCAGCTGCCACCAGTCCAGCGCCCCGGCTGCACCGAACAGGAAACTGACCAGGTACAGTCGCAGCCCCGCGCCCCAGGCGAGGGCCCCGGCCATCGCCAAATCCGGGATATGCTGCATCACGATTTCGTTCATTATCATTCCAGTGTGAATTCTTCACGATGAATCCAGCGCCCAACGGGCCAGGGTCTTGGAACAGAGACGCCACATGGCCGGCGCCTCATCCCGACTTTAACGCCTACCTGACGACCTCGGTAGACACACCGTTTCCGATCATAAGCCCTTTCTTGATGCGCGGCGATCTGTACAAACTGAACCCGGCACAAGAGCCGCTGACCCGCCTGGACGGCCAGTATCCTGCCTATGCGCAAGCGAGACTGGCGCTGCTGCAAAATCACGGTTGCCGGTTTCTATCGATTGATCCCGACGATACGAGAGACGAGCAGCAACGACTGTCAGCCCTGATCGAAGCGATTCGGCGAATCGGACAGTCGGTCGCAGCCGGGCTTCGTGTGACCAGGGTCGGTGCACTTTGGCAGTTCGACTTTTTGCCGGCCGGATTAACGCTGCAATGGGATGAATGTAACCTCAGGCTGGCCGCGCATCGATCGCAAGATCAAGGTCTGGTTGATTGGTTGATGAGTCTCGCGCCTCCTGAATCGACGTTGACGCAGCAAGCCACCAAGCTGCTCGCCTATGCCTGGGCCCTCAGTATGCAGGAAGACTTCGTCCTGCTTCGAGGTCGAGCTGATCCAGCCGGCCGCGGCCAGCAATTGCTTGCGGAAGCCCTGTTGGTGAGTTTTCCAAGTGGCTGGCAGCCGTACGATAAATTGGGACTTAGTTTCTCGCAAATTCATCTGCCGGTCGCCGACAGCGACGATCTGCAACGCGCCAGCTCACGACTGTCGCAGGCGCTGCTGCACAAAGGACCCTTTCAGCGTCACGTCTGGACATTGACCGACACGCCGAGGCTGGATCGACCGGCGCTGCCGGCAAGGAAGGGCTCGGACCCCGCAGAATCGGCGGAATCCGCCCAGGCATTGCACTCAATCTGGTTTCGCTGTGAGCGCCAGACAACATTGGCGTTGCCGGCACAAAATCGGGCGCTTTTCCTGATTCGCACGTACGTCGCGCCACTGCTCGAGGCAGCGTCTGGCATCGAGCGGCGAGCGGCTCTGGTCAATGCCTTACGGTCGATGTCCGACGAAGTCGTGCGCTACAAAAATCTCGGCGAACCACGCGAGCGCGTGCTGACGGCTTGGGGTTAATTGCCTGCGAAGAACATTGTCAGCGCGGACTCAGCAATACGACCACGGCGCCGGCGCCGCCGTCATTCGGTCTGGCCTGGCAAAACGCCAGCACGTCCTGGCGTTGAACCAACCACTTCAGTACTTTGCCCTTGAGTACCGGCTCGCGATTCAGTGAGCCCAAGCCTTTGCCATGAATGACGCGCACACAGCGCTGATCATTACGAGTGGCGTGCTGCAAAAATTCAACCAGCGCGCTGCGTGCTTCGTCGACCCGCAAGCCGTGCAGATCGATCTGCGACTTGATCGTCCATTCGCCCTTGCGCAAGCGGCGCACAACGTCTGGGCCGATACCGGGGCGCCGGAACGATAACTGCTCATCGGTGTCGAGCAGGCTGGCGATATCGATCTCGTCAGACATCGACTGCTCGAGGGCCGCCACTTCATCGGCGGCCCGTTGGCGAGCGACCGGCGCAGTCTTGTGTCGGCCCAGTGTCGGCTGTCGGACGTCGGGTAAGGGCCGAACATCACCGACCGCCTCGCGAAACACGTTGGCCTCGGCGAGCCGTTGTGCCTCGCGGCGGCGCTGTTCAGCAGCCTCGTTGGCACGGCGTTGGGCTTCATTGGCCAACCTGGTTTTAAGGCTGGCCAACTCGTCGAATGATTTCACTCGTCGAGACTCTCCAGATAGCGCTGCGCATCGAGGGCTGCCATGCAACCGGTACCGGCACTGGTGATAGCCTGCCGATAGATATGGTCCTGAACATCGCCAGCGGCAAACACGCCCGGTATGCTGGTTGCGGTTGCCTGGCCTTGCAGTCCGGTTTTGGTGATGATGTAGCCATTGGTCATGTCGAGCTGACCCTGAAAGATTTCGGTGTTCGGTGTGTGGCCAATCGCAATAAAGACCCCATGAACATCGATCGTTGACTTGAGCTTCGTACGGGTGTCCACGATTTGAACACCCGTGACGCCCGAGGCATCGCCCAGCACTTCATCGAGTTCATTGAACCAACGGATCTCGGCGCGTCCAGCCTTGACCTTTTCATGGAGCTTGTCGACCAGGATGGCCTCGGCACGGAACCGGTCCCGACGATGCACCACCGTCACCTTGCGCGCAATGTTGGTCAGATACAGCGCTTCTTCGACAGCCGTATTGCCGCCGCCGATGACGCAGACGTCCTGGTTCTTGTAGAAGAAGCCGTCGCAGGTCGCGCAAGCCGATACACCTTTGCCCATAAAACTGGTCTCGGAGGGCAAGCCCAGATAACGCGCCGAGGCACCGGTGGAGATGATCAAAGCATCACAGGTGTAGCTGCCGGAGTCGCCCACCAGGCGGATCGGCTTTTCCTTCAGATGCACGGTGTGAATATGGTCGAATACCATTTCAGTACCGAAGCGCTCGGCATGGGCCTGGAAGCGCGCCATCAACTCCGGACCCTGCACGCCGCTGGCATCGGCAGGCCAGTTATCAACATCGGTCGTGGTCATGAGCTGGCCGCCCTGGGCCATACCGGTAATCAAGACCGGTTTCAGGTTGGCGCGCGCGGCGTAGACGGCGGCCGAATAACCGGCGGGGCCGGAACCGAGAATCAACACTCGGCAATGTTTAGGAGAAGCCATTTCTGTCCTTTTTGGAAGTTGGCGGCTGCTTGCAAACTGTAGCAGCCAAACATAAAAACACCTTCGGCCAAACAACAGCCGTTGTATAAAACTCAAAAAATCATTGGGTTAGGTCGTAATCTTCAACTGATTTTTTTGATTTGGCATCGGGCTAGTGCAGAATTATAAGAACTTGATGCCCCGAGAGGTTCGCATGGCCCATGAAGAAAACAAGGCGTTCCTGCGGCGAGTTCCGTTGCTGCAGAGTCTGAACGAAATTCAACTCGATCAACTGGCCGCAGCCAGCGTGCGCAAGAATTTTCCAAAGGGCCGCACCATTGTGTCGGAAGGCGAGCCTTCGCAATCGCTGTATATCCTGTTATCGGGGCGGGCCAAGGTGCAGCGCTCGGACTCGGAGGGCAAGGAAGTTATTTTGGCGATCCTCGGATCGGGTGAGTTCTTCGGCGAAATGAGCTTGATTGACGATGCACCGCGTTCGGCCAGTGTGATCACGCTTGAGTCCTGCGATTTTATGGCCATCAACAAGGACAGCTTCAAGTCAATGCTTCTGCAAAGCCCGGAGATTTGCATGCAGATCATGCGCGGGCTGGTGCGTCGACTGCGTGAGGCAGACCAAAAGATCGAAACCTTGGCCCTGCTCGACGTCTACGGTCGCGTTGCGCGTGTTCTGCTTGATTTTTCGGAGAACATTGGCGGCGAATTGGTGGTCAAGAGCAAGTTGCCTCGACAAGAGATTGCCAAGATGATTGGTGCTTCGCGAGAAATGGTGTCGCGCGTCATGAAGGGTCTGGAGATCGATGGCTACATCGTGCCGATGCCCGAGGGCCGACTGGTTCTAAGAGAAAAGATCAGCTCATACATCAGTTGATGTATCGGCGCAGGGCGGCCGGTCCGCCAGCAGTTTTGGGAGACTTTTGATGGCACGCGCTGCCACACTCAATTCCGCGTACAGTCGCGGTACTACGTTATTTTCAGTGCCCGAGCGCGCCGCACGATTGCTGCGCGAAGCCGGCTGGATCGCGACGACGGCCTTCGCCTTGTTCCTGTTTCTGGTCTTGTTTACCTACAACAAGAATGATCCCGGATGGTCGAATGCGGTGGTCACCAAAACCATTCATAACGCCGGTGGCCGGGTCGGTGCCTGGGCGTCCGATCTGTCCTTGTATCTGTTTGGCCTGTCTTCTTACTTATGGATTCTGCTCTGTATGGTCTCAGTCGCGCGAGGCTATCGGCGAATGCGCGACGAGTCTGAGAAACATCAGGAGATCGTCGACATTCGCTTCGAGTGGGAGCGCTGGCTCGGTTTCACCATGTTCTTCATTGGCATGGTGGCCATGGAATGGTCGCGGCTGTACAGCTTGAAAGTGTCGCTGCCGCTTGAGCCGGGCGGGATCATCGGGCGCTTGCTGGCGGTGCCGATCCTGACCGCCTTGGGTGATATCGGCGGTACCCTGGTCTTGTTGGTATTGATTGCGGCCGGCTTGAGCTTGTGGACCAATTCGTCCTGGCTGACCGTGTTCGAGCGTTGCGGCTCAGCGCTCGAGAGCGTTTTCCAATTCGTGCAGCGCAGTTGGACCGCGCGGCAGGATCGGCAAATCGGTGTGATCGCCTCGGTTGAGCGTCAGGGGCAAGTGCAGGGCTTGCGCAAAATATTCGACGTTGAGCCTGCACCGGTTCGAATTGAGCCGGTCGTGAAAATCGAGCGCTCCGAACGGGCACAGGCCGAACGACAGGTCTCACTGTTTACTGATCTTCCGCCGGACACTCAATTGCCGCCGCTGTCCTTGCTCGATCCGCCGCCGATGCTGCAGGAATCGGTTTCGCCCGAGACGCTCGAGTACACCTCGCGGCTCATCGAAAAGAAATTGGCTGACTTCAACGTCGCCGCCAATGTGATTGCCGCCTACCCGGGGCCGGTCATCACCCGCTACGAGATTGAACCGGCGCTCGGGGTCAAGGGCAGCCAGATCGTCAACCTGTCGAAGGATCTGGCGCGCGCACTGTCGCTGGTCTCGATTCGGGTGGTGGAAACCATTCCCGGCAAAAATCTGATGGGACTCGAGTTGCCGAACCCGCGCCGACAGATGGTTCGGCTATCAGAGATTCTCGGCTCGCAGGCCTACGCGGAAAGCAATTCGCCCTTGGGTCTGTCCCTGGGCAAGGATATCGCCGGTAATCCGGTCGTTGTCGACCTGGCGAAAATGCCGCACCTGCTGGTGGCGGGTACTACCGGCTCCGGCAAATCGGTCGGCGTCAATGCGATGATTCTGTCGCTGCTCTACAAGTGTGATCCGACCTTGGTGCGGCTCATCATGATCGATCCCAAGATGCTCGAGATGAGTGTCTACGAAGGTATTCCGCACTTGTTGGCGCCGGTCGTGACCGACATGCGTCAGGCCGCCAATGCGTTGAACTGGTGTGTCGCCGAAATGGAGCGGCGCTACCGTCTCATGAGTCGTCTCGGCGTTCGTAACCTGTCGGGCTACAACGCCAAGATTGTCGAGGCCGAAAAGAAGGAACAGAAGATATCAAACCCGTTCTCGCTGACACCGGACGCGCCTGAACCGCTCGGTCGATTGCCGCAGATCGTGGTGGTTATCGATGAGCTGGCCGATCTCATGATGGTGGTGGGCAAGAAAATCGAAGAGCTGATCGCGCGACTCGCGCAGAAGGCGCGCGCCGCCGGTATTCATTTGATTCTGGCCACACAGCGGCCCTCGGTCGATGTGATCACCGGCTTGATCAAGGCCAACATTCCGACCCGGATCGCGTTCCAGGTTTCATCGAAGATCGATTCCCGCACGATTCTCGATCAGATGGGCGCTGAGTCTTTGCTTGGCCAGGGCGATATGTTGTATCTGCCGCCAGGCTCAGGGGTGCCGGTGCGTGTGCATGGCGCCTATGTCGCTGATGATGAAGTCCACAAGGTCGTTGAGCATTGGAAATCGATGGCCGAGCCGCAGTACATCGAAGGTGTGCTGGATGGCGGCGTTCCTGAGGATGTCGATGCTGGTAGTGCGGTAGGATTTGGCGGACTCTCACAGACGCTGAACGAGGCCGGTGTTGATGCCGAGGCCGATCCGATGTACGACCAGGCGGTTGCGGTGGTACTCAAGCATAAGCGCGCGTCAATTTCGTTGGTGCAACGGCATTTGCGGATTGGCTATAACCGGGCCGCGCGTTTGCTGGAGCAAATGGAGAAGTCTGGCATGGTCTCGGCCATGTCGACTAACGGCAATCGCGACATTCTGGTGCCGACATCGCAAGAAGCGTGATCGCAACCCATCAATCGAGTCGCAGCGCATGAAGTAACAGGCTGTAAGTTATCATTGCTTGGATGGCACCCAGGTAAGCCGACGCACACGTCACGCGTTTCAGCTTCATGAGCAACTTCCAACCGGTAATTAATTCCATGGGTCTCGCCTTTAATCGCATTTGCCGTCGCTGCTGGGCGTTCATCGCCGCTTTTGGTCTGTTGGGTTCGCTGCTACCCGTACCCGCGCTGGCCGGTGGCATTGACCAATTGCGCGAATTCTCCAAAACCACTCGAACCGCTCGAGGCGAGTTCCAGCAAAAAACACTCAAAGCCAGCGGACAGATCGCCGAGTCCACCAGTGGCCGCTTCGCGTTTTCGAAGCCGGGACAATTCCGCTGGGAAGTCCGTGCACCATTCGAGCAATTGATGGTGGCTGATGGCGAGAAGATTTACTTTTTCGACAAGGACCTGAATCAGGTGACGGTGCGCAAGATCAGCGATTCGCTGGGCGCGTCGCCAGCGGCTATCTTGTTTGGTGATGGCGACCTGGCGGAAACGTTCGAGCTCAAGGAAAGCGGCAGTCGCGACGGACTCGACTGGATCGAGGCAAAACCGAAATCCAAGGAAGCCGGTTTCGAGCTCATCAATATTGGTCTTCGAGCGGGCAAGCCTGATGCGATGGAAGTCATTGATTCATTTGGGCGGCGCACTCAGTTTGCCTTCAAGCAGCTCGAATCGAATCCGAAAATTGCGGTCGATCAATTCAAGTTTGTGGCGCCGGCCGGTGCCGAAATCGTTCAGCAGTAGGTCATTACCGACAGCCGCAGAATCCCCACGCTGGTTGGCTGGATTTTTTACCCGCGTGATCGATCGTCAAAATTGACTGGTAACTGACCGAGCTGCAACTGGTACTACCAGCCGCCTTCGGGCAATTGCGCTCGGCAATGCCGCTCAAAGACGCGTTGGTCGCGCCACCGCGCATCTTCAGCAAGACTCGGTCCTGCGCCGATATCGTTCGCGGGTCGCGACGTGAATGTTGCTCATCGATGAGTTTCATCGCGACTAACTGGCCTTCGGGCCGCAGCGTTGCCGAACCGTTGTTATCCATGTGTAACAACAGAGGGCCAAGTTCGCGTTTGTCGGTCGGGCGGTAAAAAAAACAACCGCAGCCACTGGGCGCGCTGTTTTCGCTGATCGGCGAAAGCGCAAAGGTTTTGCTGGCCGGCTTCGAGTTTTGCGCGTTGACAATGCCCGAGCCTGCACACAGAGTGATGATCCCGAACTTCACTGCGCTTGCCCCTGAAAATAGATGCCTGCGCAAGCGCGAGCGCTGCCCTCCGAACAAGTTGACGAACACGCTTTTCTCCTCCTGCCGGCGGCCCTTGAATGGCACTTTTTGGCAGTATGTAGAAAATTATAGGAAGCTGCGAGGGATAATCTCAAGTCCGGACGACGGGAATTGATGAATATTGCCAATCGAAACACTTCCGAACCCGATTTGGCCCTGAAGTCGACAGTTTCAGTGCAGACCGATCAGGAGAACTTGTTGCATTCAAGCAACCCAGCCGCGCTCGCGCCCTTGGCCGAACGTCTACGACCGCGTCGACTTGACGATGTCATCGGTCAGTCGCATTTGCTAGGTGCCGGCAAACCCTTGCGAATAGCCATCGAACAGGGTCGACCGCATTCGATGATTTTGTGGGGTCCCCCCGGCGTTGGCAAGACCACGCTGGCGCGGCTTATGACAGCGGCCTTTGATGCCGAATTTGTGTCAATTTCAGCGGTATTGGGCGGGGTCAAAGATATTCGAGAGGCCGTTGAGTTTGCCCAGAAGTCTCACCAGAGCGGCCGCAAAACCCTCGTTTTTGTCGATGAGGTGCATCGCTTCAACAAGGCTCAGCAAGACGCTTTCCTGCCGCATGTCGAAAGCGGCTTGTTCGTTTTTATTGGAGCTACGACCGAAAATCCGTCTTTCGAGGTCAACGGCGCGCTCCTTTCAAGAGCTCGGGTCTATGTGCTGCAATCGCTGAGCACGGTCGAGCTTCGCGCCATTGCAGATCGGGCTCTGTTGCAGTTAGCGGGTGCACCGCCCTGTACGCCGGAGGTGCTTGACATCCTCGTGCAATGGGCCGACGGGGACGCCCGGCAGCTCTTGAACGCCCTCGAGACACTCGTCGAGGCGGCACAGACTTCAGGTGTTGTACTGATCGATCGGCCGATGCTTGAGAATGCGTTGGCGCAAAACTTGCGACGCTTCGATAAGGGCGGCGATCAGTTCTATGATCAGATCTCCGCTTTGCATAAATCGGTTCGTGGCTCAAACCCGGACGCAGCCCTTTATTGGTTTTGCAGAATGATTGATGGCGGCGCCGATCCGCGTTACCTGGCGCGCCGTATCATCCGAATGGCCAGCGAGGACATCGGGCTTGCCGATCCGCGTGCGTTGCGTCTCGCACTCGACGCGGCCGAAGTCTACGAGCGACTGGGTTCGCCCGAAGGTGAGTTGACATTGGCGCAGGCGGTGGTCTATCTGGCTTGCGCTGCCAAGTCCAATGCCAGTTACACGGCGTATCAGGCGGCCCGGAAATTTGTTGCAGACCATGGCAGCGCGCCGGTACCGGCACACTTGCGCAATGCCCCGACCGGCCTCATGAAGGCGCTCGGCGCCGGGCGCGAGTATCGATATGCCCACGATGAGCCGGAAGCGTTCGCTGCCGGCGAGCGCTATTTTCCGCCAGGGTTGTCGCCGACGTTCTATCAGCCGACCGAGCGCGGTCTTGAGGCCAGGATCAGGGAAAAGCTGCAGCATCTGGGCGAACTGAATGCCAAGGCGCGCAATAAACGCCCGTCATAATCGGTTGCGCTCGATGGAGCTCAAACCAATAGCGCTGAACTTGACAGAGCCCCAATCGATAGCGCGCAAACCGATAAAGCTCAACTCAATAGGGCTGTTAACATTTCCACGATCTGCCTGTATTTTTTCAGAACCATCATCCCATTTAATTAAAGCTGCTCGACATGCTCGATATCAATCTCTTGCGCAAGGACATCGACCAGGTTGTCAGGCGATTGGGCGACCGAAATTTTGTGCTCGACACCGCGGCGTTTCAATCGCTGGAGGCCAAGCGCAAAGCGGTGCAAACTCGAACCGAGGACATGCAGGCGCGGCGTAACCAGCTTTCAAAACTGATTGGTCAGGCCAAAGCGAAGGGCGAAGACGCCAGTGCCTTGCTTGATGAGGCCAATCAGGCCGGTCGCGGGCTTGAAGAGGCGAGTACTGAAAACGCATCCATTCAGTCGCAATTGATGACCTGGCTCGAAACTTTACCGAACCTGCCGCAGGAGTCGGTGCCGGTCGGCAAAGATGAGCACTCCAACGTTGAAGTTCGGCGCTGGAGTGCACAAGGCACCGAGCCGGCGGCGCTCGGATTTGTTGCGCGCGACCACGTCGATATCGGCGCGGCGATCGGACTTGACTTTGCCATGGGCGTAAAACTGGCGGGCGCGCGGTTCTCGGTCATGACCGGGTCGATCGCCCGATTACACCGCGCGCTCGCCCAATTCATGCTTGATGTCCAGACCCTTGAACATGGCTACACCGAGTGTTACACACCCTACATAGTCAACGCCGCTTCTTTGCGGGGTACAGGCAATTTGCCTAGGTTTGAGCAGGATCTTTTTTCTGCGAAAAAGGGTGGCCAGGAAGGCGAGGGCGATGCGCTGTATTTGATCCCGACCTCGGAAGTCACGCTGACCAATTTCGTGCGTGACGAATTGCTGAGTCCCGAACAATTGCCGATGAAGCTGACGGCGCACACGCCGTGTTTTCGTTCGGAAGCCGGCTCCTATGGCAAGGATACCCGTGGCATGATTCGCCAGCATCAATTTGACAAGGTCGAGATGGTGCAGATTGTCGCGCCCGAACAGTCGAGCGCTGCACATGAGCAAATGGTCGGCCATGCCGAAGCTCTTTTGCGCAAATTAGGCCTGCCTTATCGGCTCATGTTGCTGTGCACCGGTGATATGGGACCGGCCTCGACCAAGACCTTCGACCTCGAGGTCTGGTTGCCCGGCCAAAATGCCTACCGCGAGATATCGTCGATTTCAAATTGCGAAGCGTACCAGGCGCGGCGCATGCGGGCCAGGTTTCGAAACGCACAGGGCAAGACAGAATGGCTGCATACACTTAATGGCTCCGGCCTGGCGGTCGGCCGCACCTTGGTGGCGGTGCTCGAGAACTATCAGCAAGCCAACGGATCGGTGCGCGTTCCGGACGTATTGCGACCGTATTTGAATGGGCTGGAAACCATCGAGTAAACCGAGCACGGGCGGGCTGCTAGAATCGCGGCCTCGCACCCGGAAAGGTGGCAGAGTGGTCGAATGCGCCGGACTCGAAATCCGGTTTACCGTTATGCGGTAACGTGGGTTCGAATCCCACCCTTTCCGCCAGTCCACAAGCGTCGCCGCCAAGCGCCGTCGAGTGGAACTGGAACTACAAAACGACCACCCGATGACCCTGCGCAGGGCTCAAAAGCGATGCATTTGAAGCCGGCGTCAGGCGTTTGGATCGGTCAAATGCGCTGAAACTTCTGAGCTTTTGCCTGCGCTTGTCGCTTAAAACACCATAATTGGCATTCGAGTCTGTCGTCCGTCGGCTCTGAGCGGCGATCGATACTTTCATTACAAATGCAACAAAGCGTATCGCTTAGCATCCTCAATGTGAATAACCCCGACAACGCTCTCGACCGAATTGAGCTCTTTTCGCGCTGCCGCGAGAAGATGGCGCGCGAACTCGATTCAATACTCGAATCGATCTTGCCGGTCATCGCCAATGATCTGGAATTGGCCGCCCAACAGGGCAAACAAAGCATTGATGAGCAGCGGCAACTGTATTCGGCGGCAGCCACCTTGCGCATGGAAAAGCGCACGCGCATCGCTGCCGCGCACGCGGCATTCAACGAGCGGTCCCTGCGTTGCCTGGAAATCTCGATCAAGGACGCATCGTCGAAACAAGCCCTGAGCTTGCTGCAGGAAGATGAACTCGAGGTCCAGATTCTGGCCGCCGATCTGGCCGCCTGGTTGCGCGAAGAGCGCCCGGCTGTTTGCCTGGCGTTTGCAAAGCGCATTGAACACTTGACCCAGCGGCAATGGCCCAACGATGATCTTCAGCCCCTTGGACCGCGTACCGTCGGCTCCGCCGTCGGCGCCGCGCTGCGGTCATTAGCCAGGGGCGGTACGGTCAAACTGTCGATCAAAAACATTGCTGTGACACGGCTCAGAATTTCCCTGAGCAGTTTGATTAATGACATGAACGAGGAACTGATTACGCTTCGCGTGCTGCCCGACTGGGTGCCAGAAATCGAGAAGCAGGCGATGCGCGCCGAGCCGGCCGAAATGCCCGATTTGCCGCTGCCGGTGGTTTGGCAGGCAGGTAGTACTGTGTCAGCCAATGCCGCGCCAACGAGCCCAGTATCAACCGCCGCAGTCGCAATGCCGACGACGGCGCAACCGGTACCGATACCTGCGCCCACACCTACGCCTACACCCGCAACATCTGCATCTGCACCACCTGCACCTGCACCTGCACCTGCGCCCGAGCAAATCGCTCCCCCCGCACCAGCCGAATCCAGCACTTCAGATTCAGCCGATTACGACCAAGCCAAAAACGCCCAAGCCAATCACGCCGTCAACATATCGGCACTTGCCGCCGATGTCTCGCGCAAGCTCGATCGCTCGCCATTAGCAACCGTTGAAACCGCATCGAAACTGCGGGTCTTGCCAACGCTGCAGCCGGTGCTGGACATCGAGCGCGATGCGGTCGCGTTCGCCCATTCGATTGGCACGGTTCCCTATAGTCGGGAATCACGGCGTGAGTTCTTCAATAATGTTCGCGATCGCCTCCGTGCTGCGTCGGCGAATTCGGCGCAAGTCGCCACGGTTGAAGTGGTTGGCGCCATGTTTGATTATGTCGTCGATGATCGGCGCCTGCCCGAACCCGCCAAACCGCTGCTTTGGCGCTTGCAACAGCCCACTGTCGCCTTGTCGTTACTTGATCCCGGCTACCTTTCCAACGAGCCGCGTTCGCTGCGTCGCTTGATCGAGAACTTCGGTGCCATTGCGACGGCTTACTCCGATGAGTTTGTCAATGGTGGCGAGTTGCACCGGCGTCTTGAAACCGTGGTGCGGGCGGTTGAAATCGTGTCCAGCGCCCTGCAGACTCGCTCAGCCGTCATTTCGCAGCAGGTCGATCGCGAGTACGGCCGCGCGGTCCGAAATGTGACCAAGTTGGTTGACCGGGTCGTCAATGAGCGTACCACGCTGGAGTCGACCCCGGCCCGACAGAATCGACGTGATTACCGCCGGCGTCCCGACAAGCAACGCGAGATCGAGGTCAGTGAGAAACTGCGACTGATGCTCGAAGAACGGATTGGTCATCATCAGATTCCCGACAGCGCCAAGGACTTTATTCTCAGCGTCTGGTTACGGCATTTGCGCACGGCCGTATTGCGTGACGGTGAGGAGAGCACCGAATTCAAACTGGCGCTCGAAGTCGTCGACGATCTGCTCTGGAGTATGGAAACCGGTGCGCGCAAGCAAAGCCGCGGCGCCCTGGCCAAACGAATCCCGCCGCTGATCCGCATGTTGACCTCCGGCCTGAGGGAAATCGGCGCTCGCGAAGAGGAGCACAAAAGCTTCTTTGACGAATTGTTCCTGTTGCATCTGCGCAAGATGCGCCGCGATGGATTGGCTCAGGGCGAGACCACCGAGTTTTCGGCGTTGTCGCCGTTGACCAGCCTGCCGACATTAAGGGACGAGATCGAGACTCAATCGAGCGCCGGAAAAAAGAAGGTTGTGGATTCGCCACCGACGGTGCCGAGCTTCGTGCCGCCTGACACAACGGTGATTGGCAACGCAGACAAGAATACTGAAAGGGACGTCACGCGAAGTGGGCAATCGGACGCGACGAGCGAAAGCCCGACCCGGCCGCGCGTTTCCCGAACTTCGTCGAGTCGCAACCGGCGCTCCGAAATCATTCCGGCCACGATCAGAAAACCGGACATCGTCAGAAAACCGGACGCCGCCACTCCGAACACAAAGACGACTGCCCCGAACATAAAAACATCGGCCGAAACGCCGTCAGAATTGATCTCGTCCGAGATCAACCCGGTCGTACCGAACACACCCAACGCTCAGGGCACAGTCGATGCACCGGCCGATGATCGCGGCCCCGAACAGAAGTTGCTCGAGGTCCTGCATTCGCTTGATTTGAATGATCCACCACAATCACTGGATCGGCTCGAGATCGGCATCGAGCGATTACTCGAAACGGTCGATCGGGGTCAGTGGCTCGCGCTGGCGGGTACCGATGGCATTACTTCGATCGCGAAAATCGCCTGGGTCAATTCCCGACGCACCGTCATCTTGTTGGTCCGGCATCCCGATCGTCGTGCCCTGTCGCTGCGCATGGATGAACTCAAGCGCCGCGCTGAGCTCGGCCGCGCTTATTTGATTGCTGGTTGAGCTGAGCCTGAGCTGGTCGACCTGACCCCGAACTACCTGAGCTGACCCCGATCCACTTGAGAGGAGCCCGCTCAAACCGCACCGCGTGCAAAGGTAATGACGTGATCGGCGTCGATTCGAATGCCGATGCGCTCACCGATGCCGTGATTGTGATGGCTCGGCACCAGCGCCATAAGCTCTTGCCGGCTCGGTAATCGCAGCGTGTAGAGGAACTGCGCGCCGCGAAATGCCTTTCGTACCACTTCAGCCTGCAGTTCGCTGGCGTCATCGTGAACCACGTCGTCGGGCCTGAGCAACACCACGAGCTGGCCCTGGGCATCGGCCATGGCATGAGCATTGGCAGCATCGATAGTCGAGATCAACGGCACGGCACCAAGCTCGGTGGTAATCACGGGCAGTCCCGCCTGCTCGCGAATCACGCCGGGTAGAAACGCGCCCAGCCCGACAAAGTCAGCTACCGAACGCGTCGCTGGCTCATGATAAAGACGATAGGCGGTATCCCACTGCGCGATTCGACCGTCTTCCATGACGCCGACGGTATCGGCCAGCGCGAACGCTTCGTATTGATCATGGGTGACCAGCAATGCAGTCGAGCGGGTCAGCTTGAGCAAGTCACGCAATTCATGAGCGAGTTGTTCGCGCAAGTCCGGATCCAGATTCGAAAACGGCTCATCAAGCAGCAGCAATTTCGGTTCCGGCGCCAGCGCGCGTGCCAGCGCGACTCGCTGCTGTTGCCCGCCCGATAGCTCGTGCGGAAAACGGTCGGCCCATTGACCAAGCTTGACCAATTCCAGCATTTGTTCGCCGCGCTCTTTGACCCGTTCAGGCGCCAGTTTGCGCAAGCCGAATTCGACGTTGTTACGCACACTCAGATGCGGAAACAACGCGTAATCCTGAAACACGATGCCGACGCCACGAAGATTCGGCTCAACCCAGGTCTTTCGGTCGCAAACGATACGCTCGCGAATCTTGACCGAACCTGAATCGGGCCGCACGAATCCGGCAATGCTGCGCAGTGCCGTTGTTTTGCCGCAACCCGAGGGTCCGAGCAGGCAACCGATTTCGCCGCTGGCCAACTGAAAGTCGAGTCCCTTGATGACATGCACCGGGCGATCGGCATCGCGCAGGAAAACGCTCAACTCGCGAACCACCAGTGCGGGGCTGGCCTGAGTCGGTGATACGGCGGGCATCTCGGTAGTCGGCATGACTCTCATTGCGAATGACTATAATTCTCATTTACCTTCATTGTAAAGACGCTTTCCTGTGCAGACCCGCTGGCTGGTGCGATTTCCGGTGCTCTTTGGCGCGTTTATGATCAGTGCGCCGATGTTGTTGCTGGCCTGGACCGCCATCACCGGTAGCGGCGCTGCCGGCCAGTTGACGCACTTGCTGTCCACCGTGCTGCCGCGTTATGTACTGAATAGCGTGGCGCTGGTGCTGGTCGTCACCTCGATGGTGTTGTTGATCGGTGTCGGTTGCGCCTGGTTGATCGCGGCCTATGACTTCCCGGGCCGACGCTTTTTTCGATGGGCGCTGGTGTTACCGCTGGCGCTGCCGAGTTTTGTCGTTGCTTACGCCTATAACGATTTCAACTGGCTGGCGAGCGTCTCGCGATGGGCCAAGGCTCACCTCGGTGTGACGATCCCGAGAATGGGCGACTGGGCTAATGTTGTCGCAGCCGGCGTAGTACTGGCGCTCGTGCTCTACCCTTATGTGTACTTGCTGGCCCGGACCGCCTTTGAGGAACGCAGCCCGTCACTGGGCGAAGCGGCGCTGTCGCTGGGCATTCGTCGCGCGTGCGCCTGGTGGCGGGTGGTCTGGCCGATTGCGAGACCCTCGATTGCGGCAGGTTGCGCCTTGGTCATCATGGAAACCCTGGCCGATTTCGGAACGGTTGCCTATTTCGCGGTCGACACGTTTACTGCGGGCATTTATCGCTCCTGGCAATCGATGGGCGACAAGACGACGGCCGCCAGGCTGGCGCTGCTGCTGATGGGCTTCGTGCTGATTCTGACCTCGCTCGAGCGCAGCCAACGCGCCCGCATGCGTTATTTCGCCAGAGGCCGAAGTGATGCGCCGAGACTGCGTCTGCGATGGCCGCAGGCCGCTCTCGCCCTGCTGGCTTGCCTGACGCCATTGGTGTTCGGGCTGTTGCTGCCGTTGCTGCTCCTGACACTGTCCTGGCTGGATGCTGGCGCCCAGTTGAGCGTGCGGCTGTTTGGCTGGGCACTGAACAGCGCCATGCTGGCAGCACTGGCGACCGTTCTGATTATTCCAGCGACCCTGCTGGCCGCGTATGGCCTGCGATTGATGCCCGGCCCGCGAGCCCGCTGGCTGACCACCCTGGCGTGTTCCGGTTACGCGTTGCCGGGTCTGGTGCTGGCCATCGGACTTTTATCGTTCGTCGGCATGGTCGACCAGTTGATTGGATTTTCACTGCTTAGCGGCACGCTGGTGGCGGTGGTCTATGCCTATTCGGTGCGCTTTTTTTCGATTGGTTATCAGTCGATCGAATCCGGTTTGACGCGCATCAATCCGTCGATGGAACAAAGTGCCAGCAGTCTCGGCCTGAACAGCGTGGAAACCTTGCGCGAAGTCCATTGGCCGTTGCTGCGATCGAGCGTGGCGATCGCGTCACTGCTGGTATTTGTCGATTGCCTGAAGGAGCTGCCTGCCACCCTGGTGTTGCGGCCATTCAACTTCGATACCCTATCGGTCGTGGCTTATCATTTTGCTTCGGATGAACGACTCGGCGAAGCAGCGGCGCCGGCGCTGTTGATTGCCCTGGTGAGCTTGTTGCCGGTGCTGGTGTTATCCGTGTATCGGCCGGCCCGTCGTTAGCAGGCGTGGAACCGCGACGGGCTTCAAATCAGGTTTTGATAAATTGCTTGATCGTGCGTTGCTTGTCATGCGAATTGAGAATGGCTGCCGTCGCCTGATATAATTAAATAAATCCCAGGCGCGTAGCTCAGCTGGTTAGAGCACCACCTTGACATGGTGGGGGTCGTTGGTTCGAGTCCAATCGCGCCTACCAAATTTAGTTCAGTGAAGCGCGGTTCTTCCGCGCTTTTTCTATTTGGATAGGAACATGATCAAGGTCACATTGCCCGACGGATCGGTACGTGAGTTCGCTGCCGCCGTTACCGTGGCCGAAGTCGCTCAAAGTATCGGCCCCGGTTTGGCGAAAGCCGCATTGGCCGGAAAAGTCAACGGTCAGGTGGTTGATACCAGTCGCCGGATTGAACACGATGCGCAAGTAGCCATCATTACCGGCAAGGATCCGGAAGGCCTTGAAGTGGTACGCCATTCAACCGCGCACTTGCTGGCCTACGCCGTCAAGGAGTTGTTTCCTGATGCGCAAGTGACGATTGGCCCGGTGATTGAAAACGGCTTCTTTTACGACTTCTCGTACAAGCGAGCCTTCACGCCGGAAGATCTAATGACGATCGAAGCCAAGATGCGTGAGCTGGCGGCAAAGGATGAACCCGTCATTCGTGAGGAATGGCAACGCGATGAGGCTGTCACGTATTTTCGCTCGATCGGCGAGGCCTATAAGGCTGAAATCATTGCCTCGATCCCGGCCGGCGAGCCGATCGGCCTGTACCGCGAGGGCAAATTTATTGACCTTTGCCGTGGACCGCATGTCCCGAGCACGGGCAAGCTCAAGGTGTTCAAACTCATGAAGCTAGCCGGCGCTTATTGGCGCGGCGACTCCAAAAAGGAAATGCTGCAACGCATTTACGGCACCGCCTGGATCAGCCAGCAGGACCAGGACGCACATCTTCACATGCTCGAAGAAGCCGAGCGTCGTGATCATCGCAAGTTGGGTCGCGAACTCGACCTGTTTCATATGCAAGACGAGGCGCCTGGTCTTATCTTTTGGCATCCCAAGGGCTGGACGCTGTGGCAGCAGGTTGAGCAGTACATGCGCCAGGTCTATGTCGACAACGGTTATCAGGAAGTCAAGGGTCCGCAAATCCTCGACCGTTCCCTGTGGGAGCGCACCGGCCACTGGCAGAATTACCGCGACAACATGTTCGTGACCGAGTCGGAGAATCGCTCATATGCGCTCAAGCCGATGAATTGCCCCGGCCATGTGCTGATCTTCAAATCGGATTTGCGCTCGTATCGGGAATTGCCTTTGCGCTACGGTGAGTTCGGTCAATGTCATCGTAACGAGCCCTCAGGCGCTTTGCATGGAATCATGCGCGTGCGCGGATTCACACAGGATGACGGGCACATATTTTGTACCGAAGCTCAGATCGGCGCCGAATGCGCAGCGTTCACGACTCTGCTGCGCAAGGTTTATGCTGACTTTGGTTTTACCCAGATTTTGTACAAGGTCGGCACGCGCCCCAAAGATAGGGTTGGCTCGGACGAGTTCTGGGATCGCGCGGAAAAAGCGCTGATGGATTCACTGACCGCATCGGGCTGTGACTATGTTGTTTCGCCCGGCGACGGCGCGTTCTACGGGCCCAAGATCGAATACACGCTCAAGGATGCGATCGGTCGGCAATGGCAGTGTGGCACGATGCAGGTTGACTACAACACGGCCGAGCGCTTGGGCGGCGAATATGTGGCCGACGATAATAGCCGCAAGCATCCGGTCATGCTGCATCGCGCAATCGTCGGATCCCTGGAGCGTTTCATCGGTGTTCTGATTGAAAATCATGCCGGGGCGATGCCGGCTTGGCTCTCGCCCATACAGGCGATGGTACTCAATATCAGCGAGCCGTCGGCCGAATATGCGGCATGCGTCGCGCAAACGCTGAAAAAACAAGGGTTTAGAGTAGGGTCCGATTTGCGGAATGAGAAAATCAACTATAAAATCCGCGAGCACAGTTTGCAGAAGATTCCTTATTTGCTGGTGGTTGGCGATAAGGAGCGTGAAGCTGGGCAGGTGGCCGTGCGTGCGCGGGGTGGCGAAAGTCTTGGTGTAATGAAGTTGGAAGACTTGGCCAGCCGGCTCGAAAACGATGTTGCTTTGAAGCGTTAATGTACTTTTAGAAGTTATTTTTTGCTTTAAATCAATAGGTTGCGTAGGGTCGTGAAAGTAATTTATCAGGAGAAATGAATATCGCTACTGAGTCTCGCTCCCACCGAATTAACGGTGAGATTAATGTTCCCGAGGTGCGACTGATTGGAGTCGATAACGAGCAGCTAGGAATTGTCAGCGCCCGTGAAGCCTTGAGAATGGCCGAAGAAAAGGAAATCGATCTGGTTGAAATTGCGCCGATGGCAGTGCCGCCGGTGTGCAGATTGATGGATTTCGGCAAATTCAAATACCAGGAACAGAAACGGGCGCATGAGGCCAAGCTGAAACAGAAGATCATCCAGGTCAAGGAGGTCAAGTTTCGGCCAGGCACAGACGATGGCGATTACGGCGTCAAGATTCGTAATCTGACGCGGTTTCTCGAGGAGGGCGACAAGGCAAAGATCACTTTGCGTTTTCGCGGTCGCGAGATGGCGCATCAGGAGTTCGGCATTCGCTTGCTGGACCGGGTCAAAACCGATCTCGATGCCTTTGCGCAAGTTGAGCAGTATCCAAAACTCGAAGGTCGGCAAATGGTCATGGTGCT
>JANLTP010000195.1:0-2354 GCA_031363055.1 Burkholderiales bacterium
CGCCGCGCCGGTCTCCTACAATGTAGCTGTGCGGGTGAAAACAAATAATCCGTTTGGCTGATGGTTTCCAATTTATGTGGCGACAGGTAATGTGTGGCGATAGTTAACAGCCTATGTTTGAGCAGGTGGTGTTTGCTGGAGGCGGTCATCGTTGCTGGTGGCAGGGCGGATTCTGGGATGTAGTGGCGCCCGAGATTGCGCTGCGTCCGAAATTGATTGCGGGCGTGTCGGCGGGGGCGGCGACGGCTTGCTTGATTTTCGCGAACAACAGCGAAGAGGCGCTCGATTATTACGATGATGCCTTGCCGAAGAACGCCAGGAATGTTTATTGGCGTAATCTGATGCGCTCGGGTGCGCCGATGTTTCCTCATCACGGCATTTATCGATCGGCACTGAGAGTATTGATGGGTGGCGAGAACTTCACGCGACTGAAGTTGAATGCGCCCGAGATCCGGATTCAGTTTGCGCGCATTCCGTCCTGGCTCGGTCCGCGTAGCGCAGTGGCGGTGGGACTCTTGGCTTATAGCATCGAGAAATATGCGTTCAGGCCCTTGCATCCGAGTTTTGGCTTGCGTATGGGTTTCACCCAGGAAGTTGCCCGAGTGCAGGACTGCCAGAGCGACGAGGACCTGTTTGATCTGATCATCGCTTCAAGCTGCACGCCACCCTTCACGCCCATTCAGTATCGCGATGGCCGGCCGACGCTCGATGGTGGCCTGGTCGATAACGTACCCATCAGCGCGCTCGATACCTTGGATGTCGCCACCCTGGTACTGACCACCCGCCGGTATCCGCATCACGGACAAATTTTCACGCGCGGGCGTTGCGTATATGTACAACCGTCGCTAGCGACACCAGCCCCCAGTTGGGACTACACGTCGCCAACGTTGTATCGCGAGACTTACGAGCTCGGACGAATCGATGGCGAATATTTCATCGATTCATTCTTTCGCGAAGAACAACGAAAGCTGCACGCCGGTCTGGATTGGCAGGTCCGCACCCGTGGTCTTGTGCTCAGTCTGTGCCCGGCGTGACCGGCGCGACGATGCGCGCGCTCACGGGCTGAGGCCGCGGCCTCGCTGCGCGAGGCTACCCTCGCCTTCCTCGTTCGGGCCCGCTGGGCCCTGCCTTCGGAAGCGCTCGGCGCTGGCCTCTTTATGCCTCGTGATCGCGCGCATCGCCGCGCCGGTCACGCCGCAGAACTGCGTGCCTCGCGTGTCGCTCTAGAACAGACCCACGATGTTACCGTGTTCATCAATATCAATGCGCAGGGCGGCCGGTTCTTTGGGCAGCCCGGGCATGGTCATGATGTCGCCGCAGATCATGACGACAAATTCGGCGCCAGCGGCTAGCCGGACTTCGCGAATGTTGACGATGTGGCCCGACGGCGCGCCCTTTTGAGTCGGGTCCGTCGAGAATGACATTTGTGTCTTGGCGACGCACACCGGGTAGTGGCCATAGCCGTCATCTTGCAGCTTCTTGATTTGCGCACGGATTTTGGCGTCGGCCGTTATGTCGCCGGCGCCGTAAATTTTGGTCGCAATCGCTTTCATCTTGTCCCACAACGAATCGCTGTCTTCATACGTGAAGCGAAAGTTGGGCGAAGTGGTGGCGGCCAGTTCGACGACTTTGTTGGCCAGGTTTTCGGCGCCGGCGCTGCCCTGTGCCCAGTGGCGGGCAATGACCACCGGCGCGCCGAGTGGCGCCATTTTTTGTTGCAGTAACGCCAGTTCGGTATCGGTGTCGTGCGTGAAATGATTGACCGAAACAACACAAGGCAAACCGAAGTGTTCGCGCATGTTGCGCACATGGCGCTCGAGGTTGGTCAACCCTCGCTCGAGTGCCGCCAGGTTTTCCGTATTCAGGGACTTCAGCTCGACACCGCCGTGAAATTTGAGGGCGCGAACGGTAGCGACGATGACCACCGCGTCCGGGCGCAATCCTGATTTGCGGCATTTGATATCGATGAACTTTTCGGCGCCGAGGTCGGCACCGAAGCCGGCCTCGGTGACCACGTAATCGCCCATCTTCAGCGCTGCTTGGGTAGCAATGACCGAATTGCAGCCGTGTGCAATATTGGCGAACGGGCCGCCGTGCAAGATCGCCGGGTTGTTCTCGAGGGTCTGAACCAGATTCGGTTTGATCGCCTCGCGCAGCAACACCGTCATGGCGCCGTGCGCGCCCAGGTCACGGGCGCGCACCGGCTTTTGGGCACGCGTTTGACCGATCACGATGTTGCCGAGTCGCTCCTTCAGGTCCTCGAGCGACGTCGCGAGGCAGAAGATCGCCATCACTTCGGAGGCGACGACGATGTCGAAGCCGTCCTGGCGCGGATAGCCGTTGCCCGGGCCGCC
>JANLTP010000217.1:0-23632 GCA_031363055.1 Burkholderiales bacterium
GATCGCGATACGGATACGCCGGAACTTTGACGAGACACACCGTGCCGATTCCCGTCGGAGTTATTGTTTTTTGCGGCGCCTTGGTATAAGTGGCCATCCACTGATTGAAGCAACGGTGCACTGATTGAAGTACCGATTCACTGATTGATCCAGAACGTACTGCCGTTGCCGTACGTCGGCTGACTCATAGAGCCGGATTCGCCGTTCATTCCCGTCAGATGGGCGTTCGATCGGAAGTAGCTTGCGTGGGGCAGGGCGGCGATTTACGTTCGGTGACGAGGTGCATCGATGGTATTTCCCGCGAAACTATCCAATTCAAGTCAATACCCAGACGCGGTTGCGGGCGTCGGTGCCGGCACAGGCACAGGCGTAGGTGCTGGTACCGGCAAAGACACAGGCATCTTTGGGTCTCCCGGCGCGCGCGCCAGCGACGTCGTTGCGATCGCACTTCTGGCAATACTGGCCAACATCTGGGTGTCGACTTACATTGGACAAGAGCACTACGTTTATCACTGGGATTGGTCGGGTTACTGGCTGCGTTTCCGCGATTCGAGCGCTGCCATCATCAGCAACCCGTTCAAGGCGCTGGTAGCGCTCGTCAGCTCGATCCGCAATGAAGACTATAACCTGCTGCCGGTTTGGCCGTTGGCGCCCTTTGGATGGCTGCTTGGTGTCAATCGGTCGTCCTACGTCATGGCCGTCACCACCGCTTATCTGGTGCCCGCAGTGATGCTGTTCGGTTGGCTGATTGCGCGCCTTTTCGCGGTGAAGAGCACCTGGCTGCCGGCCACCGCAGTGATCGTCATGTCACACCCGCTTTGGATACCGGTGCTGCGTGGCTACCCCGATGTCGTCGGACTGTTGATTATTGCCGCGCTGCTCCATCTGCACTTCAGCGTCCGTGATTTGCCGAGCAGTGTGACTCGCGCCCTGCTAACGGCCGGCTTGTTGTGCCTTATGGTCGTCATGAGACGCTGGTACGCATTTTGGGTCGTCAGTTTTGTCCCGATGCTGGCATTGATGCAGATCGAAATGCTGCGACGCGCAGGAACGCTGTCCATTCGCAGCGCGTTACTGGTCACTCGCGATGCAGCCATCGCGACCGTTGGCTTTGTCGTGCTGGTGTTCATTGTCGCCACACCGTTTGCGATCAAGATGGCTACCACAAGCTACGCCGACATCTACGCCGCCTATCGGCTCAGTGGCTCAATGGGCGAGGTGCTCACCAAATTGCTAGGCTACTTCGGAACGGCCAACTTGCTGGCCGCGTTGGCTGGCCTTTTCATCATGATCAGCCATGCGCGCTTGTTCGCACTTGGCGCTCTTCTATTGGCGCAATCGGTGCTGATCTTTCTGATGTTTGCTCGAACGCAAGATTTCGGTGAGCAGCATTACTACCTGTTGATGCCCGCTTATGCACTTGGAATCGCCGCGTTGGCGGCCAGACTCTGGCTGATTGCGACGAAACCGGCGCTTCGTATCGGGCTGGTTGGCCTGCTGCTGGCCGTCATTGGTTTAGGCTCTTTGCAAGTGCTGGCGCCGAAGGCCATCGAGACGACGCTGCCCGGTCTGGCGCAGGTTCGATATCCACCCTTGGTGCGCAATGATTTCGATCAGCTTGAGCTTCTGCTCGCGCACCTTGACCAACTTCAGCGGCGCACGCCGGGTGACATTTATGTGTTGTCGAGCAGCACACTATTGAACTCGAGCATCGTCCAGAACCATTGTCGATTCAACGAACCGACCTGGGCATTCTGTGCCAAGGTTCAGAATACCCATGACGTTGATCGCCGCGATGGTTTCCCCTTGCGCTTTCTCGACGCGCGATATGTACTGGTCACCGAGCCGGTTCAATATCACTTGCGTCCGGCAGACCAGCGCGTGATCGGCACGCTCTCGAAGGCGATCGGTGAGGGTGGATTGCTGTCGGCAGCTTATCGCCGAATGCCGGAAGAATTCGAGCTCGAACGCGGCGTCAAGGTGACGGTTTACCGGCGCTATCTAGAGCATGAAAAGTCGGCGCTGCGATTGCTGCAAGTTCAGTTCCTGCAACACTACCCAGAGACGCGCTACGGCTTTCGGCTTCTTGAACCATGACGCTAGCCAACTTTGCTGATGGCACCGAATACACCGGCCCTGCGAAGGGCTTGCAACTCGTGCCCCTTGACCCCTAGAAGGTCGCTGAGCACCGCGTCAGTATGCTCACCTACGCTTGGCACTTTCTCGCGAACGTGCGAGCGCGTTGCAGACATCTGCCAGGGCGGATTCACACCCGTGAAGGCGCCCGCGCCGTCGGTGAGCTGGCTGAACAGTCCGCGCGCGCGCAGATGCGGATCGCTTAAGGTGTCGCCCGGTTCGCGATACGCCGAACATGGCACGCCGCCAGCCTCGAGTTGCTCGATGCATCGCGCCACCGAGTGTTCTTGCGTCCATTGTTCGATGACGCCCATCATCGCGCTCCAGTTCGCGCCGCGCTGCGGAATGGTCTTGAAGCGTGGGTCGTCGCGCAATGCGGCGAGCTGGGTCACCTTGCAGAGTGCGTCGAAGTTACGCGCCGTGATCGGTGCGATCAACAAGTCGCCGTCACTGGCGCGTACGGGGCCGTAGGTGGGCCGTGGCGTCTCGATCGGGAACTGCGCCTCTTGCAATTCGTAAATGAGCAGATTGAGCATGCAGTCCATCAAGGCGACATCGACCGTCTGTCCGAGTCCCGTGCGTGCACGCTGCACCAGTGCGGTCTGGATTGCCGAATAGGCGTAGATGCCGCCCATGACGTCAGCAACGAACACCGCCCCGCTGGCCGGTCGCGCGCGATCTCCAGCGTAACGCATCAGCGCGTTATCGAAGCCGCTGTCGGCATGGACGATCATGGCGTAGGCGGGTCGTTCCGCAGCCTCACCGGTCTGACCGTAGCCCGAGATCGAGCAGAACACCAGACGCGGATTGATTGCGCGCAGAACTTCGGAGCCGATACCGAGGCGATCCATGACGCCAGGCCGGAAGTTCTCGACCACCACATCCACCTCCTTGGCCAGTCGATGCACGAGCGCTATCGCCTCCGGGTTCTTCAGATCGAGCGTCAGACTGCGCTTGCCGGCGTTGAGCTGGCCGAAATAGGTGCCGTGTCCTTTTCGCAGCGGTGTGCGCAGCCTCATGTCATCGCCCTCGAGCGTCTCGACCTTGATGACGTCGGCGCCCATGTCGGCCAGCAGGCGTGCGCAGTAGGGTCCGGCGAGCATGATCGAAAAGTCGAGTACGCGCAAGCCGGCGAGGGCATCGCCTGGGGGCGTGACGGGTTTATTCATGGCAGTTTTGGCAGTGGCCTTCACAGTGGCATTACTTAAGTAGATCGCGCGCGATGACCATGCGCTGAATCTGATTGGTACCTTCGAAAATCTGCGCCAGTTTGGCGTCGCGCATCATGCGCTCGACCGGATAGTCCTTGGTGTAGCCGTAGCCGCCGAAGATCTGTACGGCGTCGGTTGTAACCTTCATCGCCATATCGCTGGCGAAGCACTTGGCCATGCTGGCCAGCACATTGAGTCGCTTCCAGTCGCTGTCGTCGCCTGCGCGCGCGCATTCATAGACCAGCGCACGGGCGGCCTCAATCTGCATCACCATGTCGGCAAGCATGAACTGCACGCCCTGGAACTCGCTGATCGAGCGTTTGAACTGTTTGCGTTGTTTGGCGTAGTCGACCGACGCATCCAGAGCACCCTGGGCCAAGCCTACCGATTGCGCGCCGATGGTCGGACGATTCAGATCGAGCGCTCGCATCGAGGCGCGAAACCCTTTGCCTTCCTCACCGACCAGGTTCTCGATCGGAACGCGGACGTCATCAAGGAAAATCGGCGTGTTCGGGGCGCCGCGCCAGCCCATCTTGCGCTCATGCCGACCGAAGGTGATGCCTTTCATCTTCTTGGGTTCGAGAATGAACGCACTGATGCCATCAGCGCCGCTGTCGCCGTGCGTACGCGCCATCAGCACGATGTAATCAGCGACCACGCCATAGCTGCACCATTGCTTGCGGCCGTTGATGACATAAGACTCGCCGTCACGCACCGCACGGGTGCTCATGGCGCTCACATCCGAGCCAGCCTGTGGCTCCGAGATTGCAATCGCGGTCGGCACACCGCCCTTGGCGATGATCGGCAGAAACCGCTTGCGCTGTTCCTCGGAGCCGAAATGCAGCAGCGGCATGATGAACATGGTGTTCAGTCCGGCCAGTGAGCCACAGGCCGGCGAGACGCGCGAGATTTCTTCGCGCGCCATGCACATCATCGTCAGGTTGCCGTTCGGCCCGCCATACTCCTCGGGTACCCACAGTTGCATGAGTCCCATGTCGCCGAAGATCGGCAGCAGTTCTTCGGGGAATCGGTCGGTCTCGTCAATCTCGGCAGCGATCGGTGCGACATGGCGCTCGACCATACGGCGGATGCTGTCGCGAAAGGCGATCTGTTCTGAAGTGAAGTTCATCGGTGGGCCATCAAAGTTGAAACAGGTGAGTTTGGTGCTTGCAATTAAAGGTACTACCATTTATGCTAGGTGCTAGCCATCTAACTGTCAAGCCCGATTCTGGCAGCCGAATATTGACCACCGAATACTGGCAGGCAAAACCCGCCAAACCAAACTTCAACGAGAGCACACCATGTCCAAAGCCATCATCGATTACTCGAAATACGAATGTCTGAAGATCGAAAAGCACGGGAAACTTGCGATCGTCACTTTGAACCAGCCCGAGACGGGTAACCGAATCGCACATCGCTTTCACGTCGAGCTGCAGGATATCTGGGCTGACCTGGCGCGGGACCGGGAGGTCAACGCCATTCTTTTGCAAGGCTCCGGCAAGTACTTCAGCGTCGGCGGCAATGTCAAGGGCATGCTCGATCGTCCGGGCGGCGATGTGTTCGAGGAGGGCGAAATGATCGAGCCCTCGGGAGGGCGTCGCATCGTACAGAACATTCTGGATTGCGAGCAGCCGGTGGTGTGCGCCATCAACGGCGATTGTATCGGTCTTGCCGCCACGGTCGCCTTGCTCTGCGATATCACCGTCGCTGCCGATAACGCCCGGATTGGTGACCCGCATGTAAAAATCGGACTGGTCGCGGGTGATGGCGGTGCGGTCATCTGGCCGCTGCTGGTCGGGCCGAATCGCGCCAAGGAGTTCCTGATGCGCGGCACCTTGATCAAGGGTGTCGATGCAGCGCGTATGGGTCTGGTCAATCATTCTGTCCCGCTCGAGCAGGTTTACATAAAAGCGCGCGAAATTGCCGAGGAACTCGCCAACGGACCCACTTGGGCAATTCGATGGACCAAACTGTCAGTCAACAAGCAACTCAAGGACCAATTCAATCTCATCATGGATACCTCGTATGCACTCGAGATGATGACCTTTCAAACTGAGGATCACAAAGAAGCGGTGAAGGCATTCGTCGAGAAGCGAAAACCGCAATACACCGGCCGATGAAGCCGCGTAGTGACCCCATGACGAAGCGCAGCGACCTCATGCCGGAATCGACGGTTGCCGTGCTTACCTTCGAGCCGATCCAGACGCGTCGTGCCTTCGAGGAAATCTGCCATATCATTCGTGAGCAAGTGGCCGCTGGCGCCTTGAAGCCCGGTGACAAGTTGCCGGCCGAGCGCGATCTGGCCAAACAACTCGGCGTCGGGCGCAACGCCTTGCGCGAGGCCCTGCGCAGCCTCGAAATCGCCGGCATCGTGCGGCTGAAAAAAGGCGTGAAGGGCGGCGCGTTCATACACGACGGGCCGAGTGGGCGCATGAACCAGGTCGTGCAGGACATGTTTGCACTGGGATCGATCAGCCTTGCGGAACTCACCGAGACGCGCATGCATATCCAGGACGTCGTGGTTCGCCTGGCTTGCGTACGCGCGACCGCCGTGGATTGCCAGGCGATCGCAGCCAACATCGATCGCACCGAGCTCATGACGCGCACCGAACGGTTTCTCGATCGGGTCGAATGTTCACGCGAGTTCTATCATTTGCTCGCGGCCGCCACGCACAATGAAGTGCTGGTGACCATGGTCACCTCGCTGACTGAAATTCTCATGAAGTTCGTCTACGCCCGTGTGGCTGCTGGAGGCGACCCGCAACCGAATCTGATCGCCAAGCGGCGCAAGTTTCTGGCCGCCTTGCGCGAACGCAAGGTCGAGGTCGCCTGTCGGCTGATGCGCACTCACCTCGAATCAGTACATCGGTTGCTCGAGGAAGTGGCCTGACCCTGCCCGTGGGCTTATTGGGCTTATTGGGCTTATTGGCCGTCTTGGACTCCCGAATCGCGCAATCAGGTCGGTTCGATACCGAGTTCGTTGATCATCGACTTCCAGATCAGCAACGATTCGTTGATCGCCGCGCCGAATTCTTTCGGGTCCCGGTAGATCGGATCCATATAGTTCTGAATAAATCGCGTGCGAATTTCGGGTTCGTCGAGCGCTTTGCGCAATGCTTCGCTCAGGCGCTGCACTTGGTCAGCGGGACTTCCGGCCGGCGCCAACAAACCAAACCACACATCGTTGGCGAAGCCGGGCAAGGTTTCGGCAATGGTTGGAACCTCGGGCGCCAGCGAAGTACGTGCCTTGGAATTCACCGCCAGCATTCGAATCTTGCCGAGCTTGGCCTGCTGCGTCATGACTTCGGTGGCGGAGGTTAATTGCATCTTCACTTCGCCGGCGATCAGCGCGGTTTGCGTTTCGGACGTCCCTTTGTAGGCCACATGAACGACCTTGATGCCTGCGCGTTTGGCGAACAGCAATGTGGCGAGATGGCCAGCCGACCCGAGGCCTGCGTTCGAGGCTTCGATGCCTTCTGGCTGGGTCTTGGCCCACGTAATAAATTCGGGCAAAGTGCGCGCTGGAACATTGCCGTTGATCATCAGGAAGTTGGGGCCATAGCCGACCAGGGCCACCGGCGCGAAGTCCTTGACCGGGTCGTAGGTGTGCGCCTTGGTCAGTAAAGGCAGCGCGACAAAGCCCGAGTTGTGGAACAGCAAGGTGTTGCCATCCGGTGCGGCGGTTTGTACCGCACGGGTGCCGATCAAAGCAGCGGCGCCGGTCTTGTTCTCGACCACCACGCTGCGATCGAGGCTTTTTGCCAGTGACTGCGCAAGCGCACGCGCCAGCAGATCGGTCTGGCCGCCGGCGGCATAGGGAACTACGATACGCAACAAGGCGCCGCGTTCCTGCGCAATCACCGCTTCGAGGAGCGTTGTGGCGGAAATCGCAGCAGCGGTACGTATCAAAGATCTTCTGTTCATCCGGGTCATTTCAAGGGATTCGCGAATATCCAGTCTCCGTACCCCGATGTTCGCCTTGGCAAAAAGGAGTTGGCAGGGTTAATGGTAGCGCCAAACGGTAGCGCCAAACGGTAGCGCCAAGCGCGCAATTACCGTGCGATGAATTCCGCTGCGCGCTCGCCAATCATCATCGCCGGCGCACTGGTATTGCCGCCAATGATGTTCGGCATGATCGAGGCGTCTGCCACTCTCAAGCCCTCGATGCCATGCACCCGCAAGCTCGCATCGACCACCGACATAGGGTCGCTGGCCGGCCCCATCTTGCAGGTGCCCACCGGGTGATAGGTGGTCGCGACATTGGCGCGGATGAAGGCCTCCAATTGCGCGTCGCTCGCCACCGCTGAACCCGGTCCTACTTCATCGCCACTGTGGCGTGCCAGCGCGGGCATGCCGATGATCCGCCGCGCCTCTTTCAGTCCGGCAATCAGTGTTTCGACATCTGCGCGGTGCTCCAGGAATTGCGGTCGCATGATCGGTCGAGTGGATGGATCGGCCGAGGCAAGTTCGACATGGCCGCGTGTCGCCGGACGCAGTACCGCGACATGCAGTACGAAGCCGTGCCGGCGCGGCAACGTTCTCGGGTTATCCTTCATACCGACCATAAAGGTCATCTGCACATCGGGTCGCGGCAGATCGCGGTGACTGCGAATGAAGCCGCCCGCTTCGGCCGCGTTCGAGGCGAGCATGCCCCGGCGACCGAACAGGTAGTTGAATGGAGCAAATGCCACCCGGGGCGCGGTGCGCCAGGAAAGCGCATACGATACGGCGTCGGGGTTGGTCATCGCCACCGAGACGGTTGGATGGTCCTGAAGATTTGCGCCGACACCCGGCAGCTCGTGCTTCACCTGAATGCCATGCTGCAGTAACGCCGCGCCCGATCCGATACCTGAGAGCAACAGCAACTGCGGCGAGTTCACCGTTCCCGCCGCCAGGATCACTTCCGACGATGCGCTGAGTTGAATGCGCTGGTTGCGGTGCCTCGTCGTGACGCCAACCGCGCGCGTCCCTTTCAAGTCGACCCGTTCGACGAGCGCATCGGCAAATACGATCAGATTCGATCGAACCAGCACGGGATGCAGAAACGCCCGTGAACTGCTGAGCCGCACGCCGTCGCGCTGATTCAGATCAAAGATACCAAAGCCGTCCTGTTGTGCACCATTGAAGTCGTCGTTGCGCGCGTGACCAGCTTCATGTGCCGCGCTTACGAAGTCATACGCAAGCGGGTTGCTCTGAGCCGGCCGCTGTACGTCGAGTTCGCCCTCGCCTCCATGCCAGGGCGACGCCTTGCCGACATGACGCTCATGACGCTTGTAGACATCCAATACATCCTGGTACCCCCAGCCTGGATTGCCCAGAGCGGCCCACTCGTCATAGTCACTGCGATGCCCGCGCATGTACACCGTGCCATTGACGGAGGTACAGCCGCCGAACAGCTTGCCGCGCGGGCAGGGGATATCGCGACCGTTCACGCCGGCGCCACCGGTAAACACATGCTGCCGGTTGTAACGCGGATACGGCAATAGAAGGATGTTGCCGATCGGCAGCGTGGTTTTCAGATTCACTGGAAATCCGAGGTCCGAGGGTCCTGCCTCAATCAGCGCAACGCGCACCGCCGGATCAGCCGACAGTCGATTGGCGAGTACGCAGCCAGCCGCGCCTGCGCCGACGATGATGTAATCGAAGCCTCTCATGGTCGGCGGCTTTCACTCACAGACTGTCCCGCTGGTTCATAGACACTTGTCGCGGCGCAGTAATGCACTGGGCACGACTACCTCGACATATCACACTGATGTATTGTACGCGGGTGTACGAACAGTAGCGCCGAGTGACTACGGCTATGCGCGCTTACCGTGTTACTCAATAATGCTGTCGGCGCGCTTCACTAAATCGTCAGGAATCCTCAAGCCGAGCGCGCCTGCCGTTTTCAGGTTGACCGCAAAGTAGCGACGGGTGATCTGCTCGAACGGAAGGTCCGACGGTTTGGCGCCTTTGAGAATTTTAGCCACGACCTTTGGCACTCCAACGAACGTATCCGTGAAGCTCGTGCCGTAGCAGAACAGGCCGCCGGCATCCGATGCGTCGCCCCAGAACATTGTTGGCAAGCGATGAGTGATTGCCAATTCGGCGATGCGCTTGCGAGTGCCGAACAGCGCCGGCACTTGCAGCACCACCAACGCCTCGGCCTTCTGCTCGACCATGGTCTTGAATGCCGAATCGAAGTCTGGCGTCGGGCCACGGACCTTCAAGACTTGGGGGATGATGTCGGCAGCACGGGCGGCGGCGGCGTTGGCTCGCTCGATGGGTGCCAAGCCGCTGGCGTCAGCGCCAGGTATGTCGGAGTCACTGAGAATCGCTACGCGCTTGAGCATCGGGGCGACCTGCTTCAGTATTTCATATTGCCTCTTGCCCAGTTCCGGGTCGTCGCTGGTGATGCCCGTAATATTCCCGCCGGGGCGCTCCAGGCTTGCCGCGAAGCCGACTGCCACGGGATCAGCGAGGATGGCGGCCACGATGGGAATCCTGTTCGTGGCCTTGCGTGCGGCCTCGGTTGGTGGTCCTCCGTAGGTCGCGATGACATCGACGCCCAAGGCAGCCAACTCGGCTGCAAAGCCTGGCAAGCGCTCCAGCTTACCGTCCGGAAATCGGGCTTCGAAAACAACGTTCTTGCCTTCGACGTAGCCGAGCTTGGCGAGTTCGCTTTTCAGCGAGTCGATGAAAGGACCGGTCCCCCAGTTGGATAGCACGCCGACTCGGTAAATCTTGCCGTCCGTTTGTGCCAGTGCAAGTCGCTGACCTATCGCCGATACGGCGGCGCCGGTCACGACGAAGCCCACGAAACTTCGCCGGCTCGTATTGATCGATGACGTCGCTGGCTCGAACGGGCTGTCGTTCTCGAACCGAGCAATATTGCCAAAGCATGTTTTCATGACTTTCTCCCACAAAGGATGATCTCGATGACTACCACTGGCAGTCGACGGCGAGTGACAAAATCATACGAAACCGCTGGCGAAGTTGCTTTACATCTAGCTTACATTTGGCTCACATTTTCCTCACCGAAAGCGCATACTGTCGAGACTTTAGCCAAGCAACCGGCTGCCGCGCGAGGAGCGCCACCATGCGCTACGGTTTTGAGAGCTTCACACTGGACACAGATCGTTGCGAGTTGTGGCGTGGTGCCGAACTGGTGACCATTGCGCCGCAGGCGTTTGACCTTCTGGTCTACTTGATCCGCAACCGGGATCGCGTCGTCAGCAAGGACGATCTGATGGCCGCCATCTGGAACGGTCGTATCGTTTCCGAATCCGCTCTGACAACCCGCCTGAACGTAGTGCGCAAGGCAATCGGCGACAGCGCAGTGCAACAGCGCCTCGTCAAGACATTTCCACGCAAGGGAATCCGGTTCGTAGCGACGCTGTTGGAGGAGCGTGCAGACACCGGCACGGCGGCCCCTGTCATCTCGCACGAGCCGCTGCCGATGGCACGCGGCGACGCTGGCCGAGTATCGATCACCGTCCTGCCCGTTGCCAATCTGTCCGGCGATCCCAACCTGGAAGCCTTGTGCGAAGGCCTTACCGAAGATCTGTCGACCGAACTGTCGAAGCTTCGCGAACTGGTCGTGATCGTGTCGGGTCCCCGATTTGTCGCCGAAGCCACAAACCGCGACGTGCGCGGAGTCGGCCATGAACCAGGCTCCCGCTATGTGCTGCAGGGTAGTGTTCGAGCCGCTCGCTTGAGCATGCGTGTCACGGTGCGGCTGGTCGATGCGGCGACGGCAGAGCAGATCTGGGGCCGGCATTTCGATGTGGCATGGCGTCGCAACCGAGCCATTCTTGACGAGTTTGCAGCGGCCATTATCGCAGCCTTGATGCCTGCAATTCGCCAAGCCGACCGGCAGCTTTCTCGGCACAAGGGATTGGAACAGCTTGGGGCATGGGAGGCTTACCAGCGAGGCCGTTGGCATATGTCGAAGTCCGAGGCTTCCGAGAACCTTTTGGCCCGATCGTTGTTTCAGCATGCCGTCGAGCTTGATCCGAATTTTGGTCCTGGCTATTCGGCGATCGCGTTCACCTATGCTGCTGCATCGTCGGCCTTCAGCGAAATGTCCATCGCCGAGAGTTGCGACATCGCCGAGCCGCTGGTGCGCAAGGCGCTCGCACTCGATGAAAACGATACCGACGCGCATTCGCGTTTGGCGCTGCTTGCCCTGCTTCGGGGAGACTTGGATGCCGCCGTCCGGAAAGCGGACTCGGTTCTTGCCGTGCACGACAGTTGCCCGGACGCCTGGGGCGTCAAAGGTGCAGCGCTCATATATGCCGGGCGTCGGCGGCAAGGTCGCAACGCCATCAAGCGATATTTCAGTCTGAACCCGCGTGATATCGCACGCCCGATTCGTCGAACCCAGATCGCGTCGTCGTTCTACATGGACGGTCGATACCAGCAGGCGGCGCAGACTGCGGGACAGATCGTGCAGCACTATCCCGAACATCCGCTGGCGTATCGCTGGTTGGCTGCCTCGCTGGGTCAACTGGGCAAAGCAGCCGAAGCGCAACAGGCTTTGCAGCAACTGCGCGCAATATCGCCATCGTCATTCGAGATGTATATCCTGCAACCCCCGCCGAAATACTGCAGCGTGGAGTACGCGCCCATGTTGCAGGGACTGCGCAAGGCTGGCTGGAAGGCGTAATTTCCTACTCATCTGCCACCGATTACGCTCAAGGAAACGCCGGGGCGCTCCTATCGACTCGCATTCATACGCGCTCGAGGCCGGATGGCAATGCCCTGCCTTTCGTTTCGGGACTTACCAAGAGGGCGGCGATGACCACTGCCGAGCCGATGATCGTGCCGTAGAGCATGGGCATCGCGAAACCCATGCCTCGATCGACGGCACAATACGTCAACAACGGCGGGACGAAGCCAGCCAGGAACAAGCCCATGTGATAACACAGAGCACTTGCGGTACTTCTGACCTCGGTCGGAAAACGCTCGGCAAGGTAAGCCGGACTCAAGCCGTAGATTGCGCCTGCAAAGCAACCCTGCAGCGCAAATCCCCAAAGGATTCGATCGTAGTCGGAAGTCGTCAAATAAAGTGGCGCGACCAGGCAGCCGAGCGCCGCTGGAATAACGATGGCCCATCGGCGGCCGATCTTATCAGCGACGAATCCCCAGAAGCCCATTGCGAAAAAGGCCACGAGATTTGCCAGGGCGATCGGGTAAGCGACGCTGCTTGCCGGCCATTGCAGTTCCTTTTGCAGCCAGGAGGCAAACAGCGGAAACAGCGACAGGTAGACGACGAATTGGCCGAACATCCAGCAGCACGCCAGTGCCGCATTTCGCCTGAGCGGCGCCTTGAAAATGGCGTAGAGAGGATTGGATGGCCGTGTCGCCTCGGCGCGCAGTCGACGATTGCTCTGCGTCCAGAGCACTGATTCCTTCACGCAAAAATGGATGAAGATGCACAGCAATGCGGGGAGAATGCCGATCCAGAGTAGCCCACGCCATCCGATCCGATCGTACAGCAAGCCGTAGACGCCGCTGGCGAGAAGAAACCCCAATCCCCATGAGCCCTGCAGCAGGCCGCTCATCAATCCGCGCGATCGCGCTGGCCATGCCTCCATGGCAAGTGCGGCGCCCGCCGGCCATTGCGCCCCCATCCCAATGCCCAGCAGCGATCGGCACACTGCGAGGAACAAGAAGCTTGGCGCGAATCCCGCTATGAAATTGCACAACGAAAACCACACAATCGAGATCATCAAAGGCGTCTTGCGACCGATGCGATCACATAGCCAACCCGATGCCACCCCGCCGATCAGCCGAAGCCAGAGTGTCATCGAGACGACGAATGCAACGGCCGTCAGCGGGACGTCGAATTCGCGCGCAATAGGCACCAGGATCAAAAGAAAAACGGTGAAGTCGAAGGCGTTCAGCATCCAGCCGAGCCAAGCCGCAATCCAGGCCATCCACTGATCTTTGGTCGGCTCTTTCCACCAGGGTAAGGCAGGGGCTTTGTTAGCGGCGATCGGCATTGAATAGATTTCGTGGAAGAGGCCCGATTGCAGCGCATAGTACCCGTTCGCGAGCGCAAGTGCACCGAGCTGACCCTGGGCTGCGGTTGTGGCGCAGCTTCGTCGGGATGCCCGAATATCAGCGTGATGCGTGCCGTCCCGTCGCTATTACAATCTGATCAGCTCTGACCTAGTTCGGAAAGTTATCGTGGTCATCCCAAATACAGAACATTTAAAATAGACAATATTTAAAGTTTAAATCAGCCGTATTTTAATATTGCAATTAGTGAGATACGTGAGTTATAATTGGCGAATGCTAAATTCACCTCTGTTGCCCGGCGATCCGCCGTTGTTTCGTATGGCTCAGGCAGGCTTGCAAGTAAGTTTGGCCGATACTCCGGTGGTGTTGATTCAGGGCCCTCGGCAATCTGGGAAAACCACGCTGGCCCGAACGGTGGCTGAGCCGCTTGGCTATGGATATGTCAGTTTCGACGATGACAACCTCGCTCGCGCAGCGCGATTAGACCCGCTGGGTTTTGTGAGCGATCTCCCGTACCGGATGGTCCTGGACGAAATTCAACGTGTGCCCGAGGTCTTCACGGCCCTGAAGTTGATGGTCGATAGGGATCGGCGGCCGGGTCGGTTTTTGCTGACTGGTTCTGCGGATGTGCTGTTACTGCCAAAATTAGCCGACTCCATGGCGGGGCTCATTGACGTGGTTCGACTTCATCCGCTGGCCCAAGTCGAGTTACGCAAAGCATCAGCGAATTTCCTGACGCAATTGTTTGAAGCGAATTTCAAGCCGAGTTCGTTCAAGCGCATGGGGACGGATCTTGCCGAGATCATCGTGGCAGGGGGTTTTCCTGCCGCGTTGGCTCGCCCGCCAGAACGCCGACGCGCCTGGTACCAATCCTATGTGCAGACTTTGGTTCAGCGTGATGTGCGCGATTTGGCCCGAATCTCCGCACTCGATGTGATGCCTCGTCTACTTCAACTGGCTGCAGGGCAAACGGCACACCTGTTTAACGTCAGTGAGTTGGCGGGTCCGTTTGGCCTGAGTCTGCCAACCGTCCGAGATTATTTGAGTCTTCTTGAACGCGTATTCCTGATCGACCTTTTGCCACCTTGGCACCGACAAACGATCAAACGCTTGGTGAAGACTCCCAAGCTTCACTTGGGCGACACTGGCCTTGCGGCGATACTCTTGCGCGTTGATGCAGCCCGCCTTTATGCTGATCGGGCACTGCTCGGGCAGCTTCTCGAGACGTTTGTGTTTCAAGAACTACGTCGCCAAGCAAGTGGGCGCGATGAACCGATCGTTTTCCATCATTTTCGTAGTCGCGATGACCACGAGGTTGATTTCGTTCTTGAGCAAGCGGACACACTGGTGGGCGTTCAGGTTAAAGCCTCGGGCACCGTGCGCACCGAAGATTTTCGGGGGCTACGCAAGCTCCGAGAAATCGCGGGAGATCGTTTCGCCTGTGGCGTGGTTTTATATGACGGCGAAGCCAGTGTGCGATTTGGTCCAAACCTTTTTGCGATGTCTGTGCAGGCGTTGTGGGCCGAGCCCGGGCAAGGCGAAAATCGAGGATTTGTTTGGCCTAAAGACAAAATAATCGAAAATTGAAAATGCTCTAGCAATACGCGCCATGACAGCCTCGCCGTCGTGAGTTCAGATTGAGCGCGTGGGCCAGCCGCCGCGTTTCAGGTCGTCAGTATGTTGCCCCAACCTTGGCGCGGCATATTCAATCGCGCCAGGCGTTGCGCTCAATTTGGGAACGATGCCGGGCACCTTCAGCGTTTGACCGTCGGATGTCGGCGAGTCGACGATCATTTCGCGAGCCAGGTACTGCGGATCGGTGGCGATATCGGCCACTGAATAGATGCGGCCGACCGGCACGCCGGCGCCATCGAGCACGGCCAACACCTCGTCACGGCTACGCTCGCAGGTCCACGCCTCGATGGCGGCATCAATCTCCTCGACCCGACGTACACGGCCATCGTTATGGGTGAGTTCCGGATCGCGCTCGAGATCGCTGCGTTCGATGGCGCGCATCAGTCGGCGAAAGATGCTGTCGCCGTTGCCGGCCACCAAAACGTACTGGCCATCATTGCATCGATAGGCGTTGGTGGGCGCGATGCCTGGCAACGCGCTGCCAGCCCGTTCACGTACGACGCCAAAGGCGTCATGCTCGGGCACCAGGCTTTCCATGATGTTGAATACCGATTCGTACAAAGCGACGTCGATGAACTGGCCTTCACCGCCATGGGCCGTGCGGTAATGCAGCGCGGTCAACACGCCGATCACACCATGCAATGCCGACAGAGTGTCGCCGATCGATACACCAACCCGCACCGGCACGCGGCCAGGCTCGCCGGTCAAATGACGCAAGCCGCCCATCGCTTCGCCGAGCACGCCGAACCCTGGCTTGTCGCGGTACGGGCCAGTCTGTCCGTACCCTGAGATGCGCAACATGATGAGCCCCGGGTTGAGCGCGTGCAACTGTTCCCAGCCCAAGCCCCAGCCCTCGAGCGTTCCGGGTTTGAAGTTTTCGATGACAACGTCAGCCTCGAGTGCCAGCGCCCGCGCCGCTTCCTGGCCCTCGGGCGTGCGCAGATCGAGGCACACCGAGCGTTTGTTGCGCGACTGGACTTCCCACCACACCGACGTGCCGTCACGCAGCAGGCGCCACTTGCGCAACGGGTCACCGACGCCGGCGGGTTCAATCTTGATGACGTCCGCGCCGAACTCAGCCAGGGTCTTGCCGGCGAACGGTCCTGCGATCAGTTGTCCCAATTCGAGGACCTTGAGACCTTGTAGCGCTTTCATGACTATGTGCTCTCGTTAATTGCCGGAGTTCGAATTTTGGCGTTCCGGGCTTCCGCAAGCAATTTATTTCAAACCTCAAGATGGCAGGCAATCCATCGACCATCGGTCAGTTCTCTAGCAGGCGGCGCTTGTCGACGGCAAACCGGCATCGCTTTCGGGCAGCGCGGGTGAAAACTGCAACCCGATGGCGGGTTCAACGGACTTGGAATTTCGCCTTGAAGAATCTGTGGCGTGCGCTGTTTCTCGAAGCTTCGGTTGGTGGTCGGAATGGCGTCGAGCAACAATTGGGTATAGGGGTGAAGAGGGCGCAAGTACAGCTCCTGTTTTTTGGCAACCTCGACGATGCGCCCCAGATACATGACGGCGACGCGGTCTGAAAGATGCCGAACGACGGCCAGATCGTGAGATACAAACAGGTAGGCCAGCCCGAGTCTGGCGCGCAGGTCTTCGAACAGATTGACGATTTGCGCTTGGATGGAAACGTCCAGTGAGGACATCGGTTCGTCGCAAACCAGGAAATCGGGCCGGGCGGCCAATGCACGAGCGATGCCGACCCTTTGACGCTGACCGCCACTGAATTCATGCGGATATCGGTTGACGGTGTTGGCACTCAGGCCGACCGTCTCGAATAACTCGGCCACTTTGGTCGGTAACTCGCTGCCGACGGCAAGCTTATGCACGGTCATCGGTTCAGCCACGGCCTGTCCGACGGTCAAACGCGGATTTAACGAACTGAACGGATCCTGAAACACCATTTGCATTCGGCGACGATAGGGCCGCAATTGCTCGTCACTGAGCGTGCATAGATCGACGCCCTCAAACTCGATACGGCCAGCGTTCGGCCGAACCAGTTGCAGCACGGCGCGGCCCAAGGTGGATTTGCCGCAGCCACTCTCGCCAACCAGGCCCAGCGTCTCGCCTTTGCCGATTTCGAGGCTGACGCCATTCACCGCGAGCAGTTGTTTGCCGCTGCTCCAGAATCGTCCCTTGACGTTGCGGTGGAAGCTGACGTGTACGTCGACGGCCTTCAACATGCCAGGACCTCGGAATCACGGCTTTGTACCGACAACCAGCAGGCGACCTTGTGACTGTTGCCAGATTGCACTACTGGCGGCGCCGCCGTCGAGCAGCGTGCCATCGCACTCGGGCAACGCGGATGAAAGCTGCAGCCCCCCGGCCGATTCAGCGAGTCGTAGGGTTGGCCTGCAATCGGAATCAACCGTTCACCCAGCGCCTGGGTCAGGCTCGGCACCGAATTCAGCAGCCCGCGAGTGTAGGGATGCTGTGGGTCTTCGAACAACTCGTCGGCGCTGGCCGATTCGATGATTTCGCCACCGTACATGACGTTGACCCGATCGGCATAACGCGCCACCACGCTCAGGTTGTGCGTGATCAACAGCATACCGGTTGCATCGGTTTGCACCGCGTCGCGCAACAGTTCAATGATCTGCGCTTGAACGGTGACATCGAGCGCCGTAGTGGGTTCGTCGGCGATGATCAGGCGCGGCGAGCAGGCCATCGCGGTGGCGATCATCACGCGTTGGCGCATACCGCCACTGAACTGGTGTGGATAGTCGTACAGACGCGCCTGCGGGTCGGGAATATTGACTCTGCGCAGCAGCTCGGCGGCGCGCTTCCAGGCCTCGGCGCGGCTGGCCAGGCGGTGCTGAAGAATCGGTTCGGCCACCTGGTCGCCGATCCGCTGGACCGGATTCAGGCTCGACATGGGCTCTTGAAAGATCATCGAGATGCGGTTGCCGCGAATCTGTCGCATGCGCTCCAGACTGACCTTCTGCAGATCTTCGCCATCGAACAGGATTTCGCCGGCCGACACGCGACCGGGCGGTGCAATCAAGCGCAATATTGAATGAGCGGTCGCCGTCTTGCCGCAACCACTTTCGCCGACCAGTGCAACAATTTCGCCAGGCGCTACATCAAAGGAAATGCCGGCGACAGCATGTACTACCCCTTTGCGGGTCGGATACTCAACCCGCAAGCCGTTGACGCACAGAACGGGGCTACGCGACATGTTTATCGCTCGCTGCGCGGATCGAGCAGATCACGCAAGCCGTCGCCGATATAGTTAAACGACAGGACCGCCAGCGTAATCATGAGACCGGACGAGAACGCGATCAGGGGTGCTGATTCGAGCAGACGAAAACCGGTCTGCAATTCGCGACCCCAGCTTGCGGTCGGTGGCTGCGCGCCGACCCCCAGAAACGATGCTCCGGCCTCGACGAGAATCGCGCCACCGGCCGTCAATGAGCAGGCCACAATCAGCGGTGTCAGCACGTTCGGCAACACATGGCGCAACAGGATGCGTAATCGAGACATACCGATCGCACGGGCCGCTTCGATGTATTGCAGCTCGCGCACCACCAGCACCTGACCGCGGGTAATCCGGGCAAAGCCGGTCCAGCCGAACAAGGCGAATGAAAAAATGACATTGTGAATTCCTGGACCAATCAACGCCGACATGACCAGCGTAAACACCAGCGCGGGAAAACAGATGAAGGCGTCGGCGGTGCGCATCATCAGGGCGTCGACCCAACCGCCCAATAAACCCGACAGCAGGCCGATGAAAATACCGATGCTGGCGGCGACCAGAGTCGCAATTGCCGCTACCATCAGCGGCACACGGCCGCCGTGGATGATGCGGGTCAGCATATCGCGCCCGAGGTTATCGGTGCCCAGCCAGTGCTGCGACGACGGTCCTCGCAGCGTCATGGCGAGGTTCTGCTGATCAACGCCGTAGGGCGCAATCACGTTGGCGAAGGTCGACAACAAAATCATGCCGGCGAGGACCAGCAACCCGAAACGAACCACTGGACGCAGTCGCCAAAGTGCGGCGAGCGTTTGCATCACCCGTTGCCCCAGCGGCGGCGCCAGCGTCAACTGGGCGGTCATCGAATTCGAATTCGAGGATCGAGTGCCGCGTAGGCGATGTCGACCAGGAAGTTGACCAGCAACACGTTGATGGCGGTAATCACCAGCACCGCCTGAATCACCGGAAAGTCCTTCTCGAAAATGGCATTGACGGCCATGCGGCCGACGCCGGGCAGCGCGAAGATGACCTCGATGATGAAGGCTCCGGCCAACATGCCGCCAAAGGTGAAGCCGAGCACGGTGACGATCGGGATCATCGATGGTTTGACTGCATGTCGGAACAGGATCTCGACTTCGCTCAGACCCTTGGCGCGCGCTGTTCGGATGAAGTCCTGTCGCAGGTTGTCCAGAAGACTGGAGCGAACATAACGCGCCAATATTCCGGCCAGGTGAGAGCCGATCACAAAGCTGGGCATCAGCATCGATTGAATATTGGCCCAGGGGTCTTCGAAGAACGGTGTGTACCCGGATGGTGGCAGGATCTTGAAGATCACGGCGAACAGGTAGATGAGTGCCAGGGCTTCGAAGGTTGGCGGCAAGGCAATGCCGATGAGGCTGCCGCCCGAGAGAAAACTGTCCAGCGCAGTGCCGCGCTTGAAGGCGCAGAGCATGCCCACGGGAATGCCGATGATCAATGCCCAGATCAGCCCGCCAAAGAACAATTCCAGGGTCACAGGTGCTCGTTGCAGGAACATGTCCTTGACCGCTTGCCCGGAACCCATCGACAGGCCCCAGTCGCCACGGACGAACTTGCCGAGCCAGCGAAAGAATTGCTCGAAGGCGTTGCCGTCCTGTCCGTAGTATTTGCGCACGGCGTCGAGCCCGCGACTATCGGCCACCTCGCCTGTTACTTCGATGGCTGCCAGCAAGGCATCGCCTGGCATCAGTTGTACGGCTGCAAATGACACCACCACCACAATGCACAACACGATCGCCGCGTGAAAACTGCGATACAACAAAAATTGCAGCATCGATCAGGTGCTGCCGGGCTTGCCGTTGGCGAACCAGAGCGGATGGGTAAACCACCACGATTCCTTGTAGTTCAGGTTGCCCTCGTGGCTGTAGCCGCGAACCCATTTCTGATAGGCGATCACCGACAGATCCCACCACAACCAGACGTCGAGATAATCGTCGACCACGCGCTTTTCCAGGGCTTGATACATGGCCTGTCGCTTGTCGATCGACAATTCGTTTCTGGCGGCATCGATCTGGGCGACCAATTCCGGATTCTCGGGTCGGCCTTGCGAAAAATTACCGTTCGGATGGTAAAGGCCGGTCATCGTAAGATCAGGGTCGAGAATAAAGAGCCACCCGCCGATCGCCATGTCGTAGTCTTGTGCGGTTCGGCGTGCTGCTGCGGCCACCGGCGCCAGCGCGTCGAATTGCCAGTTGATACCGACCTGCATCAGCATGTTTTTGACGGCCTCGCAAACCTGGATGGCCTCCGGCGTGTTCAAGGTGTAACCGCGGATCGTCAGGCCCTTGTCGAAGCCTGCCTGGGTCAGCAGCTCCTTCGCCTTTGGCGGATCGAATGCGATCGGCTTGAGTGTCGGGTTGTGCGCCCAGTGATCGGAAGGAAACACGCCGCTGGCCGGCCGTGCCAGACCGTACTGGGTACCGTCGATCAAGCCCTTGCGATCAATGGCGAGATTGATCGCCTGACGAACCCGGATATCCTTGGCGGGGCCTTTGGTGCTGTTCAAACGAAATCCCGACACATGATTCGCCGGCAGCGTCTGCACACTGAAATTCTTGTCGTTGTAGAGCGCCGGGTACTGTGATTTATCCAGTGAAAGGATGTCGAGTTTGCCAGCGCGGAAGTTGGCCAGTCGAACGGAGGGATCGGGAATAACCGATATCAACATGCCATCGAAGTACGGCATCTCCGGCCTGCCCAGCGCCTTGGCCAGCCACCAGTTCGGGTTGCGTTTGAGCTTCAGGAAGTTACCCGGGCTGGCTTCCTCGACCGTGTACGGCCCGACACCCATCGGTGCGCTCGACTCGAATTTTTTTGCGTCTTGCTGGAGGGCCGAGGCGGAGAGGACGTAACCGGCCGCACCGGCCAACATGCCTTCGAACGACGACCACGGATGTTTGAGGTTAAAGCGCAGCTTCAGCGCTCCGAGCACCTCGATACTGTCGAGGTCAGCGATCGTGCCGACGGTCCAGGCGGCGTTCTCGGCTTTGCGGATCCAGTCGAACTGATATTTGACTGCCTCGGCGTTGAGCGGCGAGCCGTCGTGAAACTTGACGCCATCGCGCAGCGTCATCAACACCGACTTCGGAGATTCCCGAACCACCGATTCGGCCAGGTAGGGCACCGTCGGCCGATAGGCACCGTCATTAACCATGAATTTTTCGTGGATGTAACTGGTCGACACCCAGTCATTCACCGGCCACCGATTCGGGTTCATATTGCCAATGTATTGCGACGCCGCCAGCCGGATGATGCCGCCACGAACCGGCTTTTCATCGCCGGCGGGTTTGGTGTAGACCTGTTCCGCCAGGCCAGGATTAGTTTGCGCTCGCGCCGGCCGTGACACCGGCAGCGCGGCCACACCGGCGGCTGCGCCGATTGATTGAATAACCACCCGACGATTGTTTTTCACCTGTGTCTCCTGGTAGTGTTGTCGAGATCGCCGCAGCGATGCTTGCACTACCCTTATACTCGAATCTGGATGACTATTGAAGAAGCGCGTCCGCTATTTCGTTCGGTGCGATGACTTTCACAGAATCTGAAAAGGCGTAGCTTCGTTCGACCTGAGCAACAATGTAGGTGCGGGTCAATTTCAGGTCCTGCATCGCGTTGTGAAAACCTTTGGTCACTTTGGGCGCCGATGAGGATTTGATCTCAAAGCCTACGATATCGCTGCCGTTCTGAACAACGACATCCATTTCTGCGCCGGCAACGGTTCGATAAAACATCACCTCCGAACCGCGCGGCGCGAGCTGGCAAATATGTTCGATCACAAAGCCCTCCCAGGAAGCGCCCATCATCGGGTGTGACATCAGCGCCTCAATCGATTGGAGACCCAGCAGCGCGTGTAGCAGACCACTGTCGCGCAGGTAAATTTTGGGCGACTTCACCAAGCGTTTGTTCAGGTTGATGTGCATCGGTTGCAGGCGCCGCACCATTTGCACTGAATCGAGCAAGTCAAGGTAGCGTCCGACGGTGGGGACACTAATGCCCATGCTGACGGCCAATTGGCTCATGTTCGTCAATTGGCCATGTGAATTGGCTACCATGCGCCAGAACCGTTGCAAGGTTGGCGCTGCCACTTGAACGCCAAATTGCGGTAAGTCACGCTCGAGTAACAAGCGCATAAAGTCCAACCGCCACTCGAACGAATCGCTGTCCGTGCGGGAAGAAAAGCTTTCAGGAAAACCGCCGCGTAACCAGAGCTGCCGTTGCCGCCCAGGGGTCGGGTCAATCTCTTGAACCAGAAGCCCGCCGAGCTCAACGGTTGCCAAGCGGCCAGCCAGCGACTCGGAACTCTGTTTGAGCATCGAAAAAGAAGCTGATCCCAGCAGCATGAATCGACCGTTGCTGCGATCCCGGTCAATCTCTGGCCTCAGATGCCGAAAAATGTCTGGCGTGTGCTGAACCTCATCGAGAATAACCAGTGCGTCTCGATGCGTCTGGAAAAACACGTTGGGGTCAGCGATCCTTGCCCGGTCGCGTTCGTCTTGCAAATCCAGATAAACGAGCTCGCGATCGACGACGCCTTGCAACTGTTTGGCAAGCGTCGTCTTGCCGACTTGGCGAGGTCCCAATAAAGCAACTGCCGGCGCACGGCGCAGCGCGGAGATGAGCGCAGGAAGGGCGTGTCTCGTAAACATATCGTATTTTTAACGGATGTAGTTAAAAATACAAGGAAATAATGCTTCGGCCTGTTCCAAAGGAGTCGATTGATGACCGTTTTCAAACAACCCCAATTACCCCTGGCGGGCGGCTGTACGTGTGGTGCGATCCGCTATGGAGTTGTGCGCAGTCTGTTGTGCTTGCATGGGTCCACGTTGTCGGGCGCTCGGATTCGTATGCGCGGGATCAGGCCGACGGGTGCTTGGCTACGCGGCTGTCCCCCGCGCCGGGCCTGCAGGCCGACGCTCCTCCTTGATGCCGCTACGCCAAACACCCCGCCAGCCTGATCAGGCACCAGCGTGCACGTTCGGAACATCGGAAACCGTGCACTCCTGTAAGTGCCGTCATTGGAGCGACCCCATTCGACCTGCTTGGCAATTCGCTACAGCGAACAGCCTTGGGAAAAAGTTCCGGACGACGCGCTGTGCTTCGAAACGCAGCCCGACGACTTTCAAGCCGTTGCACGGGCGTTTCGTGCGCGCTTTGGTCCGATGGCCGGCTGAATTCAGCGCAAAATGTCGAAGCCTCACTGAGGGGTCAATTCAAGGAGTGCTGACATGATCAATCGAAACAGACGTGAGGTGATCACCGCCGTTTTGGGCGCCGTTGGCAGCGCGGCCGGCGTCGGCTCGGCCTGGTCGCAGAACAATGTGCCGCGCGCTTCGCCATGGTCGATTACAAGCTGGCCGCTGAATACCGAGGTGCGTACCGGTATTCACGATGTGGCGCCGGCGCCCGACGG
>JANLTP010000269.1:0-20057 GCA_031363055.1 Burkholderiales bacterium
GCGCCGACAATGCCGACCATGGTTGAGTTTCGAAGGTTCGAGTCGATCTGATAAGTGGCGAAGCCGACAAAACGGCCCAGCACTTGCGGCACGACGCCAAAGGCGACGAGATTCGGAAACGACGCACCGGTCGCCCGTACTGCTTCGATCTGTTTCATCGAAATTTCTTCGATTGCCTCGGCGAATAATTTGCCAATAAAACCGATCGATGCGACAGCGAGTGACAAGATGCCGGCCAGTGCGCCAAAGCCGACTGCCTTGACGAACAGGATCGCGACAATCACCGGATGCAGCGAGCGACACAGGGCAACCAGCGCACGTGCAGGCCAACTGATGTAGGCCGGCATCAGATTGCGGGCACCCAGCAGACCAAGGGGCAGCGCCATCGAAATACCCAGCGCCGAAGCGAGCACGGCGATTTGCAGACTCTCGATAATTCCCTTGAGCAAGACATCCCAACGCTCGAAGTTCGGCGGAAACATCCGGCCGATAAATTTCACCGCGTTATCCAGCCCGGTTTGCAGGCGCTGCCAGTTAAAGTCGAGCTGTGCGCCGGCGTAGACGACATAAATGGCCAGCGCAAACAATGCCAGCTTGCTGTTTCGGCTAAGGGCGAACGGCGCGATGCCGATGTCCCTGTCCGTACCTGAAGGCTTGGGCGGTGCCTGAATCGCCGGTGAGTTCACGGCTCGATCCAGCGTTCACCACCGTAGATCTGACCGAGGATTTCATCACTCAACTCGCCGGGCGCACCATCGAAGATGACCAGTCCGCCGGACATGCCAATCATGCGATCGGCAAATCGCTTGGCCAGCTCAACGTCATGCATATTCACCAAAATGGGTATTGAGCGCGCCCGTCCCTGATCACGCAACAGATTCATGATGTCCACCGACGTTTTCGGATCGAGTGAGGACGTCGGCTCATCGGCCAACAGCAGATCGGGTTCCTGCATCAAGGCCCGCGCGATACCGACACGCTGACGCTGCCCACCGGACAGCGCATCGGCGCGCTGATGCTCAAACCCGCCCAGACCGACCACCGCCAGCAACTCGAACGCGCGAGCAATATCCTCAGGCGGAAAGCGCCGCCGCCAGGCATCGAGCGCGCCGACAAATCCGAGGCGACCGGTCAGCAGATTTTCCATGACCGTCAAACGCTCGACGAGGTTGTATTCCTGAAACACCATGCCGATGCGCCGGCGCGCCTGCCGCAGGCCGCGACCGGACAAGGCGCTGAGTTCAAGCTCGTTCAGGCGAATCGTGCCGCGCGTCGGTTCGACCAGGCGATTGATGCACCGGATCAAGGTTGATTTACCGGTCCCAGAAGGACCGATGATCGCCGTCAGCCCGGTGCCGTCGATCATGAGATCAATGCCACGCAGCACCGGCTCGCCGGCGCGATACTCCTTGACCAGGCCGGCAATACTCAGATTCACTACTTCTTCGCCTTGGCTGCTTCCTTGTCATAAGCCGCGCGATTAAAAGATTCGCCACCACTCTCGGCTACCTTCCTGACAACATCCCATTCCTTCAGGTACGTGATCGGGAAAAAGCGGTCGGCGCCATCGAAGGCTTTTTTCATTTCATCGGTAAACCGATAGTCATAGAAGCACTGGGTAATGCGCTTCGACAGCGTCGGTTCGAGGTCATGTGCAATCGCAAACGACGAGGTTGGAAACTTCGGACTGCGGTAAATAATGCGGAAATTTTCTTCCTTGATTTGACCGCGCACCGCCATCCGGTGGAACACGTCGGAGGCAACCGCAGCGGCGTCATAGTCGCCGGAATTCACGCCCATCACGGACTGGTCATGTTTGCCCGAGAACAGGATTTTGTAGTCCTTCTCGGGTGCCAGACCCTCGGCCGGGAACAATGCCATCGGTGCCATATGACCCGAATTCGACGAAGGCGCAGTGTGCGCAACCTTTTTCCCTTTCAGATCGGCAAGCTTTTGAAACGGGCTGTCCTTCTTGACGATCGTGATCAGGTTGTAGCCCTGAAATTCTTTTTCGGTACCCTTGACGGCGAACGGAACTGCACCGGCGATGTTGACCGCGAACGCGGTCGGCCCGGTCGAAAAGCCACCGACATGCAGGCGTCCCGAGCGCATCGCCTCGATCTCGGCCGCGTTGCTTTGCACCTGGAAGAAAACCACCTTTTTGTCGCTGCACTTGCCCAGGTAGTCGGTGAACGGCGCAAAGACTTTCTCGTACACCGCCGGGTCTTCAACCGGTGTGTAGGTAAAAACAATCGTCGACGGATTCTTGAATCGCTTCGAATCGGTCGGTGCATCGGCCACCATATCCTTGTTCGCGTCGCAATACTGAGCGTCGAGATCACCGCGATTGGCACAGCTCTCCTGCGCACTGCTGCAGAAGGGCCAAGTGGCGAGCAAAAGCAGAGTGCTCAGAATTCCTCGCCATTGAAGGTTCATCATAAATGTCTCCGTTGTTGATATTGTCGAGTCACTTGAGCAATTCTCGCACCATAGGCGCGCCCGGTAGCCAGGTCACCCGCCGGTGGGCTCTGCTCGGGTGGCACGTTATCGGCCTGCGCCATGACACCGATATAACCGCCGAGTCTGTTTAACTCATCGGGGTGACCCGGGCGCATCGCTGGCATCATACCGGTACCGACCCAGATCATCGAATGTTGCATGGCCAAGGTCACAAAATATTGCAAGGTCGAGAACTTGTCACCGCTCATGGCCATCGAACAAGTAAAGCCACCAGCAATCTTGTCCTTCCAGCCCTGGGCGAACCAGACCTTGGACGTGGCGTCGGCAAACACCTTGAACTGACCTGACGGACCGCCCATATAAGTGGGCGCACCAAACACAATCGCATCGGCTAGCGCCAGCGATTGCCAACCGGAGTCCTTGAAATCGGCAACATCCAGTTGCAGCAGATCAACATCCAACACACTGCGGGCGCCCTCGGCAACCGAGTCGGCCAACCGTTGGGTATGGCCGTAACCGGAATGACTGGCGAGAACGATGCGGATGGTCATAATAAACTCTGGCGAACCTCTGTTCAGTGCATTCGTGGATCATCGCACACCCTTGAACTATATCGGCCGATTCGCGCCCTCTCCTACCGGCCATCTGCATGCCGGTTCGCTGGTTGCGGCCATGGCGAGTTTTCTTGACGCGCGCGCACACGGCGGTCGATGGCTGTTGCGCATCGAAGATATTGACCCACCCCGCGAAGTTGCTGGTGGCAGCAACCAGATCATCGCCGCGCTTGGTGCGTTCGGTTTTGTATGGGATGGCGCGATCGAGTTTCAAAGCCGTCGCAGCGAACACTACCAGTCGGCGTTTGAAACACTGCTCGCGCAGGGCCACGTCTATGGCTGCGTCTGCAGTCGCAAGGAAATCGGTGAGCAGGTTTATCCGGGTACTTGCCGCAACGGTATCGCGGCAGATGCGCAGCCACGCGCCTACCGGGTTCGGGTTAGCAACGAAAACATTGTCTGGCAGGACCGACTGGCGGGTGAATCGGTCGAACCTCTGGCGCGCTCGTCGGGCGACTTTGTCATCAAACGCGCTGACGGACTCTGGGCGTATCAGCTCGCAGTCGTCGTCGACGATGCGCTGCAAGGGGTCAACCATGTCGTGCGCGGCGACGATCTCAAGGACTCAAGCGCACGACAAATTTATCTGCAACAGTTGCTCGCGTTGCCCCGGCCCGACTACTTGCATGTGCCGGTAGTGCGGGCAGCGGACGGCCAGAAGTTATCGAAGCAAACCGGCGCCCGAGCGCTCGATGGCAGGCAGGCTCTGAGTGAACTGCGCCAGGCAGCGTTTCACCTGCAGTTGGGGTTGATCAATGCTGAGTCGTTAACAGAGTTCTGGTCCGCTGCCAGCCACGCTTGGTCGCAGCGCTACTTGCTTCGATGAGCCCGCAACTACCCGGCTCAGGCAGCGTCGCGGCGCGCACGAACAGTCGCAGCCAGGACTCGCACCACAACCATGGCCAGACACGCACCGACAATGTCCATCGCCCAATCGGCGACACTCGCCACCCGAACCGGGTTGAAGGATTGACCGACCTCGTCAAGCATCCCTAAAACAGCGATCAAAAATACGCTCAGAAACGGACGCCTCGAGCCGCTGCCGACATAGGCAAGAGCCGCCACTCCGCCAAAAAACAACGCGTGAATGAGCTTGTCCCAACCGGACGGAAACAGCCCGCCCGCATTCGGTCTTGAGCCGAAATAAAACAGCGCCGCAATCAGGGTAACCAATGACAGCCAAGCCAGCCGACGCTGCCATGGCCGGGGCCGCTCGAGAATTTGTTGCAACAACTCCGGGAACATTAGTTACTTTTAACGGACAACGGCCATCGGCATAAATACCAAATCAGGCTTTCCGCTCAGGTTTTCCGCTTGCCGCCGCCCAGCAAGGCGGCGATCGGCGCGGCGGATTTACGTCCAACGGTCAGGCTGCGGCTGATCGGCGTATCGACGTTGCTGCCAGCCAGCGAATTCCTCGCGGCTGCATCGGCGACCACAACGCTGGGCTCGTAGGGCTTGAAGAAAAACGGGTCGTTCGAATAGCCCGGAATGGCGACCGGAGCACCCGGCGCGAATTTGTCGCGTGGCCGATGTGCCTTGTGGGTCGGCGCCTCGCCGGCGCGCTTTTCGGCACGTACCACGCGGGCCAAACGTCCCGGATCTTCAACGTTCAAATCGAGCACCGGCAACTTGCGCTTGAGCATGCGTTCGATGTCGGTCAACAGGCGCTCGTCGTCGCGCGTCATCAGCGACAAAGCTACGCCACTGGCACCGGCGCGACCCGTGCGGCCGATCCGATGCACGTAATCTTCGGGCGAATACGGCAAGTCGTAATTGATGACGGCCGGCAACTCGACAATATCCAGTCCGCGCGCAGCGACATCGGTGGCCACCAGCACCAGAATTTCGCCCTTCTTGAAGGCTTCTAGCGTTGCCAGTCGTTCCTGCTGAGTCTTGTCACCGTGAATGGCACCCGCATTCAAGCCATCGCGCTCAAGCTGGCGGGCCAGTCGACCGGCGCCAATTTTGGTATTCGTAAAGACCAGCGCCGATCCGAGCTTGCGGTCGCGAATCAGTTGGGTAACGGCGGCGCGCTTGGCTTCACCATCGGCTACCCGGTAGACTGCCTGCTCGACGTTATCGGCGGTCGCATTGCGACGTGCCACTTCGATGAGGATCGGCGAGTTCAGAAAGGTCTCGGCCAACTTGCGAATCTCGTTACTGAAAGTCGCCGAGAACATCAGGTTCTGACGACTGCTGGGCAGCGCATTGAGAATTCGCTGGATGTCCGGCAAAAAGCCCATATCGAGCATCCGGTCGGCTTCGTCGAGCACCAGAATTTCGGTCTGCCCGAGTGAAACCGTTCGCTGACCCATATGGTCGAGCAATCGGCCGGGCGTGGCGATCAAGACTTCGCAGCCCATCCGCAAGGCCGCTATTTGCGGCACGATGTCGACGCCACCAAACACGACGGTGCTTTTGAGGCCGCTGTGCTTGGCATAGTCGCGAACATTGGCGTAAATTTGGTCGGCCAGCTCACGCGTCGGCGCAAGAATGAGCGCGCGCACCGGATGTCGCGCCGGCGATGCACTGAAGTTGGCATGCGGCATCAGCTTTTGCAGAATCGGCAAGGCAAAACCCGCCGTCTTGCCGGTTCCGGTCTGCGCCGCACCCATGACGTCCTTGCCCTGCAGAACCACCGGAATCGCCTGTTCCTGGATCGGCGTCGGGATCCGATAGCCCATTTCATGAACAGCGCGGATGATGGGCTCGGCCAGCCCGAACATGTCGAACGTGGCGCTGGGGGGGTTCGGCAGAGTCGCATCCAGTGCGACTGCATCTTGAACCGGCGCCTCCGGTGCCGTTGCAGAAACCGACTCAGGCGCTGCCGGTGTATGCGGGGCCTGTGCCGGAAACGCCGACGCTTCAGTGGGTAGTTTGTTTTCGGTCAATGGTTTGCTTAGTTTGCTGATAACCTTCCATTGTCGCCCGTTAGTGCAACAAATCAAAATGGACCCTGAATTTCAACGCTAACTTCACTCCACTTCGATCCACTCCACTGCAATCCGCGCCGCTGTAAGCAATCCATAAACCTTTCAACTGACCACAGCTTTCGGCATTGTCGAGGTCTGGAAGTCGGCCGACCCAGAGTTGATCGTAGATCATCGAGCTTTCAAGAAACCGGCTGGATCAAAACCGAAACTCGAATCCTCACGCGTCCCGCTTTTCGAGTAAATTTCAACGTTCAATCAGAATCGCCAACTCTGTGAGCGCGGCACCTCCGAGCTTCTCCTCGAGCAACCGCGCCCCGCGTCGAACCATTCTCGAATGCTTTGTTCTGGTCGGGCTCATGACAAATTGCCTGGCGGATCCGTGACGACACTTATACAGCGTCGACCCCATGCCAAGGACCAAGGTCTACACTACGAACGTTTCAGCAGCCGCGCCTCTCATGCATCAATCCAATCCAATCCCTTCCACTTTCTGTGTTTGCCGATCGCGTCGCCTTCGTTGACCTTGAGACCACCGGTATGTCGCCGTCGAGTTGCGCGATTACCGAGATCGGTATCGTGCTGGTGACGCGCGACGGCGCGCGCTCGCAGGTTTCGGAATGGTCGAGCCTGTTAAATCCGATGCGCCCGATTCCACCCGAGATCCAGTTTCTGACCGGCATCAGCAATGCAATGGTTGCCAACGCACCGAGTTTTGCCGATTTGGCGCCAACCATTGCCGAGCAACTGCACGGCGCGGTGTTTGTTGCCCATCACGCGCGTTTTGACTATGGGTTCATCAAGCAGGCCTTTGCGGACATCGGCATCAGCTTCACCGAAAAAACGCTGTGCACCGTACGCCTGTCAAAATTACTCGATCCGGATCGCGCTCCGCACTCGTTGGACGCCCTGATTCACCGTCACCGACTCGGCGAGAGCGACCGCCATCGCGCGCTCGGCGATGCGCGACTGATTTATCGTTATGTGCACAAGATGTACGAGCAAAGAGGCGCAGCGATCATTGAGCCGGCGATCCGGCGCTTGCTCAAGCAGCCCAGTTTGCCGGCCCACTTACCGGCCAACGCGTTGACTGATGTACCGAACACGCCGGGTGTTTACCAGTTTCTCGGGGTCAACGACCAGCCGTTATACATCGGCAAGAGCATTCACCTGCGCGAACGCGTGGCCAGTCATTTTGTCAACGACCATCGCAGCGAACGCGGCGTTCGCCTGGCCAGCGAAATTCGCCGCATCGATTGGCAGGAAACAGTGGGCGACTTCGGTGCTCAGTTGCTAGAACAAGTGCTGATCAGAACGCTGCAGCCTTCCCACAATTCTGCTTTACGACGTAAGCAGAATCAGATCGTGCTCATGCCATTTTCGGGATCGCATAAGCAGGCGCAAACGCGGGCACAGACGCCGATACAAACGCCGATACAGACGCCGGCGCAAAAACCATCGCCAAAGCCGCTGCAATGGCGCCGTATCCACGATATCTTACCGAACGAGTTACCCGGCCATTTCGGGCCGTTTGCCTCGCCGGCCAGCGCCAAACACTGGTTAATCGAGCAAGCGCCGAACGCCGGCATTTGCCTGGCTGTGTTGGGCATTCAACGAGTGACTGCGGGCGGCCCCTGCTTTAACCGCCAATTGAACCGATGCCAAGGATGCTGTATCGCCGACGAGCCGATCGATCGCATGCTCGAGCGGCTGACCGAACTGCTGGCACCGCTTCGAATTCCCGGCTGGCCATATCCGGACGGCCTCGTCTGCATCGAATCTACTGCGCCTTCAAAGGTTGGCCAATCGGCGCCAGCAGAAACTGACGAACGCCGGTCGGATTGGCATGTGTTCGATCAATGGTGTTACCTGGGCAGCACCCGATCAGAGTCGCAAGCGTTCGAATTATTAAGTCGCGCCGAACGAACTTTTGACGCTGACACCTATCGATTGTTACAGCGAGCTCTGGCCCGGGTGCCAGGTGCGGCGTGCGAATGGAATCTGCGGTTCAGAACGCCTGACTTGGAAACGCCAGGTGCTGACCGGTAAGTATCTGACGAATATTTGCGGGGCGCTAATAGACCGAATCCAGTGACGGTACGCTTGCCTGGCGGTTGCGGAAGCGGGCTGACCTGCGCTGAAAGCCGCCTCGTAACCTATGCGAGATGGCCGTCCCCAATATTGGGGATTACGTCGAGGCAGCGACTCTTTAGCATGGGACTGGCCGACATCGACGTGCGACTCTGAGAGCATCGCATTGCTCCGATGGACTGGCCGTATCGTTGCGGGGTTCCGCCAATCACATCATCAACCGGGAGTCATTTATGGCCATCAATGAAGCGAAGCTAAACGAGTTCATGGGCAACTTCGTCCGCGATTTGGGCGCTTGTGCGCACGCGGCCACCGTCGTCATCGGTGACCAACTCGGCCTGTACAAGGCATTGGCCGAGCAGCCGATGACCGCAGCGGATCTTGCAACGCGTACCCATACCGATGCACGTTATGTCAACGAGTGGTTGTCCGCCCAGGCGGCCAGTGGCTATGCGCAATACGACGCGAAGACGCGTCAATTCAGTTTGAGCGAGGAACAGGCACTGGCGTTGGCCGTCGAGGGCAGTCCGGCTTTCATTCCCGGGGCCTTCCAGGTAGCACAGGCGATGTTTGCAGCCGTCCCGAGGTTGATCGAGGCATTTCGAACCGGTACGGGATTGGGTTGGAATGAACACCACGCCGCACTGTTTTCCGGGACCGAGCGCTTTTTCAAACCCGGGTACACGGCCAACCTGGTCAGCGGCTGGATTCCGATGCTGGCGGATGTTCAATCAAAACTCGAGGCAGGTGCACGAATCGCCGATGTCGGATGTGGTCATGGTGCGTCGACCATCATCATGGCGCAGGCGTTTCCAAAATCGCAATTTGTCGGCTTCGACTATCACGAACCTTCGATTGCTTACGCGCGCGAGGCGGCGGCACGTGCCGGTGTTGCCGACCGGACCAGCTTCAAGGTCGCCAAAGCGAAGGACTACCCCGGCAATGACTATGACCTCGTGACCATGTTCGATTGCCTGCACGACATGGGTGATCCGTTGGGAGCATCCAAACATGTCCGAAACTCACTCAAGGACGATGGAACCTGGATGATCGTCGAACCCTTTGCCAACGACGAACTCGAAGAGAACCTGAATCCGGTCGGTCGCATCTTCTACTCGGCGTCTACCTGCATCTGCACGCCGGCCTCTCGATCGCAGGAAGTGGGCCTGTGCCTTGGCGCCCAAGCCGGTGAGAAGCGTCTCGCGCAGGTCGTCGGCCGGGGCGGCTTTACGCGATTTCGTCGCGCCACGCAGACGCCGTTCAACCTGATATTCGAAGCGCGTCCCTGATTCCGTTAAACCGGCGCACGGCGAGATTGAATGCCGTGCACTTCTGAACAATCACGCGATGCAATTGATTTTTGATTTGCTATTGGCAGCACTTATACCTATTTGGCCGTGTCCAGGATTGCATCGGTTCAGGAAGAATCTGGCGTTTCATTTCGCTGGCAACCCTTCGATGTGAGAGCCATCATGGTCGAGATGAACAATCTTCCGTTTTCGACCAAGCCGTTGAAGCAGAATTACATGTGGCGCGATTTGAGTCGTCGTGCGATCACGCACGGAGTGCCATTTACTGGCATCCCGAAATATCCGATCAGCAACTTTTCGCGTGTCAACCGAGTTGCGTGTCTGGCTGCGCAGGAAGGTTGGGTCGTCGAATTTGCGCAGGCCACCTACCGTCAATGGTTTTTGAATCACCTCGATCCAGGTGAGGAGTCGACCTTGCAGCTCGTGCTCGGTGAAATCGGGAGGACGGCAGATTCGGTGCTGAAGAATGCCGACTCGGACGAGATTTGCGTCGCGCTTGCAGCCGCAACAGAACGCGCCCGCTCACTGGGCATTTTCGGTGCACCGACGTTCGCGGTCGGCAATGAGCTATTTTGGGGTGATGATCGCCTAGAGGATGCAGTTCGCTGGCTTGGCGCTGATCGCGGTTCTGTTTAGGCAAGGACGACAAGCAATATTCGTCATGGGTCGGTATCGGCGCCACGATCAAGACCACCATGGTCAGTGGCAAACCCGAACCTGCCATGAGCGGGAAATCGCGTTTCGTTCGAGCACTTGGGGAGGGCGAGACGATTTTGGGCAAGACCATCCACTGGACCACGACCATGACGAGCGAAAAGACCTACAACATTGACTACGTCGCCCGATAAGGACTGCCAGGTTCCGCCAGTCCGCTTCAGTCTGCTTGCAGTCGCTGCGAGGGCGCTACACTGAAGTCCGTGTCGAACCTCACTTCGAGGGTTTCATGGACTTCAGAATTCCGACAGATATCGGGCAGTGCCTCGGCGAACTTGAAGCGTTCATCGAGCTCGAGATCAAATCGCTCGAGCCAGCCGACGCGTCTATCTTTTCACCGGCGCCGGTTTACCGGTGCGCCTTTCATAGTCGGAAAACTCGTCCGGATAGCTTTTGTAGTGTGGCACGCGCCAGACGAATCGCATGAGATTGGTCCATTTGACCGACGTATCTTCGAGTTCGGAGTTCCAGTAGTGGTCGGCCTGCCCAATGAAGTCGGGCGGGTCGGTGCGCCAATAGTCGCGCGCGTAGTCGTTGGCGAAAATAAACAGACGCCCGTCGCGGATTTCATAGACTCGCGGATCGCCCCCCGCGCGAATTGCGTACGACACGCCTTTAGCGCAGAACGCCCCGTACTGCGGCGCGTAACGATCCGGCTGCGCGAGAAAACGCTCGCGATTTTGCGCCGATGCGAAGCGATAGGTGCCGTGCCGATGTCGAGCTGTCCACCGCGCATCGCCTTTAATTGGGTCAGTCGCGCTGAAGTACGTCACGGGATCATGGCCGAGCAACATCAAATCGCGATCGGCCCCGTCGGCGGTGGTGTTATAGACGGCGCATCCCGACGGCAGCGCCAATGCGACAAGGGTGAGGACGCACCGAACGAATCTGTCGAACATGGTTTCAACGCTTCCAGGGTGGACGGTAAGGATCGGGCTCGGTTTCGGGACAGGCCGGCGGACACGGGTCGGTGCCCACCAGGCCCAACGCCGGTTGCCCAAAACCCTCGCGTGCACGCCAACCCGGATATTTGATCAAAAGGTTGCGTATGAGACCGCCCGGATCATAGGTAATAGGTCTGTCCGGGTGCTTCGTATTCCACTCCTCGTCCAGGCTTTTGTGGGTGCGATACCAGGGCACTTGATTGGTCCAGCCGCTAAATGTCGCCGTTCGCCACGGCACCTCTCGGATATCATTCCACACTTGGTCCGCGTGCTGCACATTAAATGCCGGGTCCAGGCTCCAGTAAGAATGGCCGACGATGTCGCCGAAGATGAATAGTCGATCCGCGCGAATTTCCCATTCGCTCGGATCGCTGCCGAGCTTGATCTTGAACGGGGTACCGTTCGAACAAAAGCCGCCATACTGAGGTTCGTACATGGCTGGATCCGCCGCGAACAATCGTCGATGTTCTTCAGAGACGAAGAAGTAGGTTCGGTTCGCAAGTGCAATTTTGATCTTCGGATTGCCGCGCAGCGACTTTCCCATCGTGAAGTACGCCACAGGATCGTGGCCGAGCAGCATGATCGGCTCGCCATCGCTTGATTGCACGGTCGCGTAAAGTGTTCCGCCACATCCGGCAATGAGCAAGGCGCCGAGCAGGCCGATCATCAACATGAACCGTTGTCGGTCAATCATGACAAAACCTCACAACTTCGAGACGGTTGGTCGCTCGGCGGCGACCCGCCGCAATGGCCGGTCGAGTACTAGCAGAACGCCTGACTTTTATACGCCAGGTGCTGACCCATAAGTATCTGACATATATTGACGAGACGGTAAACTAATTATGCGCGGTATAGTGTGATGCTCAATTCGGAGATTTAGCCATGGCCCTGATGGATTTCATCAAAAAGCAATTCATTGACATTATTCAATGGACCGAATCCAGCGACGGTACGCTTGCGTGGCGATTTCCGGTCGCCGAAATGGAAATACAGTATGGCGCTTCGCTGACAGTGCGCGACTCGCAAATGGCGGTATTTGTGAACGAAGGCAAGGTCGCCGACGTGTTTGGGCCCGGTATGTACAGGCTGACGACCCAGACCCTGCCGGTGCTGACTTACCTGAAGAATTGGGACAAACTGTTCGAGTCGCCCTTTAAAAGCGATGTCTATTTTTTCAGCACCCGTCAACAGATCGACCAGAAGTGGGGTACCCAGCAACCGATCACGGTACGCGACAAGGATTTTGGTGCGGTTCGGTTACGCGCATTCGGCAACTTTGCTTATCGCATTTCAGATCCGAAGCTGTTTCATACCGAGATATCGGGCACGCGCGATCAGTACACTGTCAAGGAGCTCGATGGCCAGTTGCGCGGACTGGTCGTTCAGAACATCGCCGATGCGATCGCCTCCAGTGGTATCCCGTTTCTCGACCTGGCTAGCAACCAGATTGAATTCGCCAAGGCGATCAGTGCCCAGCTTGAACCCGATCTCGCCAAGCTCGGACTCAAGGTGGAGGCCTTGACCGTCCAGAGCGTCTCCCTGCCCGAGGAACTTCAAAAAATTCTTGATCAGAAAATTGGTATGGGTATGGTCGGCGATATGGGAAAGTTCATGCAATACCAGACTGCCCAGGCAATCCCGGCGATGGCTCAAAGTGCCTCGGGCAGCGGCGTCGCCGGCGACGCCATGGGCTTGGGCGCCGGTATGGCCATGGGTCAGGTCATGGCGCAGCAAATGCAACAAGGGCTGGCCTCGGCCAATGCCGCGAATCAGGCCGCCAATCCGGCTGCCGCGCAACCCGCCGTTGCCGCCGTCGGCATGAAACCGGAAGAAGTCACCGCCACGCTCGAGAAATTGCATGAACTGGTCGGCAAAGGCATTTTGAGCCAGGCCGAATTCGATGCCAAGAAATCCGAACTGCTCAAGAAGTTGATTTAAAGCCGAAGCGCGCGTAACCCTGCAAGGCAATCGAGGCTCGTACTCATGGAATGGCTCAAACCCGGCGTGATTGCCGGATCATTGGTTTACTCGCTGATCGGTGTCGCGATTTTCTGGATTTGTTTTGTCGTGATTGACAAGCTCACCCCGTATAAATTGTGGGACGAGATCATCCACAAACAAAACGCCGCGCTCGCGATTGTGGTGGCCGCGATGTGTCTTGGCATCGCGATTATTGTGGCGGCTGCGATTCATTAGGACTTGCCATTGATTTCCTCTGCGATCGCTGTTCCAGCCGACAATCCGGCTGCAAACGCCTCTTCAAAGATCGAGTAACCCGCCAGATCACTGTGCGCAAGATGCACGCGCGCATCAAAGTTTCGCAACCCGGCCAGCGCACCGGTGCTGCGCAATCCTGGTGCCGGCACGGCCATCGCATGGCCCCACCGCGTCACATCGATTCGACCGATGGCGCGCTCGATGCGGGGATAGGCAACGCGTAACTCGGCAACGACCTGCTGCGCTTGTTCGCGCCAGGTTTGGGTCATCAGGCGGCGCCGCGCGGCGACCGACGTACCCAAGGCGCGATAACTGGTCCAGACCGTCTCGCGTCGATGCGATTGCAACAGTTGATGACTCGCATCGACAAACCCCAGCCATTCACGGCCGTAGATAACGTTGTCCCAGGACAGCGGTGCGCCGGGAAGCTCAGCCGGCAGTTCCCGCAAATGCACATTGGCCACATGCCAGGCCGAATACTTGAGCGTTGGCAAAAGCGCGCGCAACGCGCCGGGTACCGGCTGCAAAAGTCGCGCTGCAACATTCAGTGGCACCGCCAAAATGACAAAATCGGCCAACCACGTCTCTTGACGATCTTCGAGGGGCATCCAGATCGTGAGTCGTACCGGCTCCGCCGTTGAGCGCGAAATTGCACCCGGAATTGCATCCGTCGCTGGACCCGGAATTGCGGTTGTCGCGCTCGAGCGCGAAGTCATCGGTGGCGACGCCGTATGTGCCCGCGGCAGATACTCGACCGAGCGGACCAGCGAGTTCAGGCGCAGACGGTCGCCCAGTGGCCCGGCGAGACGATCAGTCAACCAAGAGTTGCCCTGTGGCCAAGTCAGAATTTCGGTTGCGCCGTCAGCGGCCCGGGTCAAGGCAGCGTCCGACGGCGCCGAGAAGCCGTGACGGCTGGCAAAGTAATGAATCCCGGCCCAGGCAGAGACCTCATTGCTGTCGGCGCCATAGTCATCACGACAGCAGTAATCCAGATACCAGCGCAAGTGCGCATCGTCGAACCGTTGCTCGAGCAGCCACTGCGCAAAGCTGCTGCGGTCCAGCGCCGCCTGCTCCTCGGGAATCGATGCACTGGGCACAGCGGTGGGAATCGAAAACGCGCCACGGCGTTGCTGGCCGCGAATGTATTCGGCAAACCGTTCATATTGGCCGAGCGTCGCCACCGACACACCCTCAAACGGCAACAGCCCCGACTGCCAGCGGCCGTCGACCAGCACGCGTTCTTGCGGTGCGTGGCAGAGCGCCTGTTCGGCATACTGTTCACCCTGCGCGGTTTTCCTGACGAGACCAAAGTCCCGCAACAGGTCGAGCAGCGCCCGATCGTCAGGCGACGAGGACTTCAGATCCGGCGTCGGCAAATAATGCGCACCCCAGGGACATTGAAAGCCGGCGATCTCGCCGTGACGACTATTGCCACCCGCTTTCGAGTCGAGCTCAAACACTTGGTAATCAACGATGCCGGCCGATTGCAGCGCCCGTGCCGCCGACAGGCCGGCAACACCAGCGCCAATGATCGCCACACGGGTGCGGCGTGGTGACGTCCCTGGCGTCCCTGCCGTCCCTGCCGTCGCAGCCGTCGTTTGTGTACCCGGGGCGCCCGATTGCAACAAGTGTCCACGATCGAGATCCGGCCCCACAAAATTGCCGTCGAAACGTCTTTGACGGCGTACGCCCAGACGATCGGCCAGACGACCGGCCAGACCATCGCCCAACCGCTCACGCAAGCCTTCTCCCAGACGTTCAAGCGGGTTCGCGCCGTCCGATGCCGGTTGGCAACCGAGGGCGGTGAGGCCCAAACCGGCGACCAAAACGCGACGGCGATTGCCACTCGGCGGTTTCTGGGACTGCCTGGCCGACGGCTTGGTCGTCTCGGCGAGCGGCTTGCTCATCTCTGCCGGGGGCTTGCTCATCTCGACGGCTGGCTTGATCATCCTGGCGCTCGATTTGGTCATTCCTGCCCGACCCTGCCCCACTCTTCTTCGAACAATTGCACCAGCCTCTGATGATTCAAATGGTTTGCCTCGGTGTCGACCCGCTGCATGTCAGCCGGGAAGTCGAACATGCCGACCACGCCGGCCGGGGTCAGGAAACGGGTCACCAGCGTGTCGGGCAGCTTCGGAATTCGCCAGGGCCGGCGATGCGCAACCACGTAGCCCCAGTCGCCAAAACTGGGTACCAGCGCATGATACGGCGTGGCGCGGAAGCCACTGGCCTCGATGGTCGTGACCACGGTCCAGAAGCTCTTGCGCGCATACAGCGGCGAGGTGGTCTGCACGACCGCAAAACCGCTGGCCGACAGGCTGCGATCGAGCAAACCGTAAAACGCTGTGGTGTAGAGCTTGCCGATCGAGTAATTGGTCGGATCCGGCAGATCAACGATCACGACATCAAAAAAATCGCGATTGGTCTCGAGCCAGCGGAACGCGTCGGCGTTGATGACCTTGACCTTGGGGGAGTTGAGCGCGCCTTGATTCAGGCGTACCAACGACTCGCGCTCGGTGAATAACTGCGTCATGCGCGCATCCAGATCGACGAGTGTCACTTGCTCGACGCCGGCGTGCTTCAGGATTTCGCGCACCGCCATGCCGTCACCACCGCCCAGCACCAACACCTTGCGCGCGGCGCCCTGGGCCAACATGACCGGGTGCACCAGTGCCTCGTGATAACGATATTCGTCGCGCGATGAAAATTGCAGATTACCGTTCAGGTAAAGGCGCGTCACCCCGGCCGACTCGGTCAAGACAATGCGTTGGTAATCGGTGGTCTGCGCAAACACAATGCGTCGGCCGTATAGCCGGTCTTCGGCAAATTGGGTGATCGAGTCGGCGCCGACGAACCCGGCCGCAAGGACCGCGATGACGGCCAATGACCATGCCATCAGCGAGCGGCGAAAACGGATATCACCGCGAAATACCCAAAGCGCCCACAGGGCCACGGCGGCGTTCAGGCAACCGAACAGCAATCCGCTGCGCATCAAGCCGAGGTGCGGAACCAGCAGTAGGGGAAACGCCACCGAGACGGCCAGTGCGCCCAGATAATCAAAGGTCAGCACCTGAGACACCAGATCCTTCAGCGCATAGTTGCGCCGCAAGATGCGCATGACCAGCGGAATCTCGAGCCCGACCAGAATGCCAATGACGAGCACCAGACCATACAGGGCCACTCGAAACGGCGCTGGCGCCCAGGCGTTCATTAAAAACAGCGCAACCGGCATCAGCCCGCCAACCAATCCGACCAGCAGCTCGATTCGAATGAAGTGTTCGGGCAGGTGCTCGTCCACAAATCGGGACAGGTATGAGCCAATGCCCATGGCGAACAGATAACAGCCAATGATGGTCGAGAACTGCAGGACCGAATCGCCGAGCAAATAGGAGGCCAGCGCGCCGGCAATCAATTCATAGACGAGGCCGCAAGCGGCCACGACAAACACCGACACCAGCAACGCAAACTCGGCGCTTCGGCCGGTATTCGTATTCATGTATTCGTAGTCATTTGTGCGATCCGCCCGAGTAACCACGCCCCGAGCCACTATAACTGCCGCCACCGCCCGTGCTGCTGCAGCCGTCAACCGCTGAAATTAACCAAATGATCAGGATGATGACCACAATAATCACAATCCAGGTGCCCAGACTGCCACTGGTGGGTGCGGCGTTATTTGCGCTACCCAGCGCGCCGGCTGCCAGTCCGCCTTGGGCCAACGAGCCGGACGAGGCACCCTGATCGAGGCGCTGGCCGGAAGCGGATCGGCTGCCATCACCACCGCTACCAGCATTGCCGCCGATACCGTCACTACTGCCATCGTTTGCCCGAAAGACGGTCAGCAGGGAAATGTCAGGCAAACCAAACGCTTTGGCAAGGACCTGAACCGGATACTTTTTGCCATGCGACCAGACCACTTCGCGGGCGTCCTTGCTGACACTTTCTTCACGTGAAAGGAGCAACTCGCCCGAGCTGTAGTCGACGTGGCGGGTCTGCTGGCCAACCCGCACCTGCCAATAGAACTCGCCTTCAACGTAATCAACCACCGACTGATAATTCGGCTCACCCTTATATTGTCGATTACGATAACGCACCGAGTTCCAGGCCGGACCGCTGGGTACATCTTGCACCGGGCGCACAAAACTGACCCCGTCATTGGCGACCACGACAAATGCAAACCCTTCAGTGCGGTGATAAAGCAGTACTTCGGCCCAATTGAAGCGTTCGCCGTCACTGTCGAGGCCGCTGCGCCGGGCAAAGCCAACCGCCTGCCATTGAACGCCTTCCACCGTGCCCTCGGTACCCAGCGGGATCGGTGAAACATATCTGGTTACCTGACGGGTGAAAACGGGCTTGCCGTCCTCGGCGCGCGTCAGATCGACCAATGAGGCGCATGAAGGGCAGGTAACACTCTTGCTACCATCGAGCTTGACCTCGAGCGCGACGCCACAGTTCGGGCACGACAGGCTTTTGCCGGTCAGCGACTTGGTGTTGTCTTCCTTCAAACCGGACAGTGCCAAGCCACCCAGGGTGATCGGAATACCCACGTAGACGCGCGCAGATGTGGCCGAGTCGGCGCCCGAAGTGCCCAGCGTCGAGTAGTCAAGCGTCATGATGCGGGCGTCGGCACTGCGCGTATCAACCAGCCAGAACGGCTGATTCAGTGCCGGCGCGAACGGCAATTCGCCGGCCGCCGCGATCAACTGCGCCTGCACGATGCTCGCAATTTGATACTGCCGACCTTCCAGCCGCAGGTTCTGTCCGATCTGAAAACGCTCGGGCGCCGGCAGATCACGGCGTTCGCCCGCTTCGCGCATCAGCGCATAACTGCCGTTGTCCTCGGAGAGCCAACCGCGATCTCCATCGGCCAGCAACAAATGCCATTCGTTCCAGACGCCATCGCCATAGCGGTATTGCAGCCGACCAATGATGCTAAATGGCCCGGCCAGCCGCAGATCATCAGCCGCCTCGCCTGCTGGCGGACTTACCGTCATTGGCTTGGCAATGGTTCCTTGCACGCCGAGTTGCAGCGGACTATGGTCATCGAACAATTCAGCCATTTGGCCGATGCGTTCGAGCTCATCGCCGCTGCGGCGCAGCGTCGAGCGACAGAAATCACAGACGGCCAACTGACTGGCGGCTGATTTGAATTCGACCGAGGCGCCGCAATTCGGGCACAACGCTCGATAATTTCGCTGATTAACCACGCTTTATCGCGTTTTGAAACAGGACACCGGGCCGCCGTCGAGGGAAGCGCAGAACGCCGGGTATCAATCGCCGGGTATCAATACTTATCGGCGCAACACCTCGGCAACGTAAGCCCTACCGGCGCTCAGGCTGCCAACATCGGAGTTGCAATCAACAAGTTTGGGCATATTAGTAAAAGTTCTTAAAAATAGAGCAAAATGTAAGGGTCAGCATTTTTGACTTGCTTGCAAAAAGGTTTTTGCAAAGCGCAGTTGAGGCGGTTTCTGAGCTTCGATCATAACGTTTAATCTGGAGGATACATGCCCACAAAATTTACGATCAACGGCAAAGCAGTCAGTGCCAATGCCGAGCCGGATACACCCCTTCTGTGGGTGATTCGAGATGAACTTGGAATGACCGGAACGAAGTTTGGTTGCGGTGCTGCACTGTGTGGCGCTTGCACGGTACACCTGGACGGTGCACCGATCCGTTCCTGCTCGACGCCGCTATCTGCGGCCGCTGGCAAGAAGGTTGCAACGATCGAAAGCTTGAGCCGGAACAATACCCATCCGCTGCAAAAAGCCTGGATTGCCCATGACGTACCGCAATGCGGCTACTGTCAATCAGGTCAGTTGATGAGCGCTGCTGCACTGCTCTCGAAAAACAAAAACCCCTCCGACGCTGATATCGATGCTGCCATGAGCGGCAATATCTGTCGTTGTGGTACTTACCCGCGCATCCGGGCTGCCATCAAAGATGCCGCAACCCAAATGCGCCGCGCTTAAGGAGGAATCAATATGACTAGCAAAACTACGACCAGCAATTCGCGTCGCGGCTTCCTGAAAGCCTCAAGCTTGGCTTCCGGCGGCCTGATGTTCGGCTTTGTGGCCCCAGGCTCCAAGATGGAAGCCTTCGCAGCCGGCACGGTCTACACACCGAATGCCTGGGTGCACATTGCCGATAACAACACCATTACGCTGATTTCAGCGCGCTCCGAAATGGGTCAGGGTGTCTACACCTCCATGCCCATGTTGATCGCCGAAGAACTGAATGTCGACATCAACAAGGTCAAGGTATCAATCGCGCCACCCGGTGCCATTTATGCCAACGCACTGCTTGGTGCTCAAATTACCGGCGGTTCGACCTCGGTTCGCGAAGGCTTCGAGAAGCTGCGTATCGGTGGCGCCCAGGTTCGTGAAATGCTGATCTCGGCAGCCGCAGCAAAATGGGGCGTTGATCGTTCTACCTTGAAAGCCGAAAACGGCGTTATCTCCGGCGGTGGCAAGAAAGCAACCTACGGCCAACTGGCGGCTGCGGCTGCCAAGTTGCCGGTGCCTGAGAAAGTCGCCATCAAGGACCCGAAAGACTTCCGTATTGTCGGTACGTCGGTCAAGCGCCTGGATACTCCCGCCAAGGTCAACGGTACGGCAGAGTTCGGCATTGACGTCAAGCTGCCCGGTATGGTCTATGCCTCGATCGAGCAGTGCCCGGTCATTGGCGGCAAGGTCAAGAGCTTTGACGGCGCTGCTGCCAAGAAGCTGCCCGGCGTCATTGACGTGGTTCAGATCAATGACGGCGTAGCTGTAGTCG
>JANLTP010000034.1:0-7893 GCA_031363055.1 Burkholderiales bacterium
GCCGCTTCGCCGACCAGCACTTGGGTCGCCATGGGAGTGCCGACAGCGGCGGCGCCGGCAAGGACGGCGCCGCCGCTGTCGGCGCGCAATTGTGCCAGCAGCAGTTGCCGCGCAGCATCATCGGGCACCACTGCGTAAATGGGCCGGTGCACGAGGCACAACTGCGCCAACTCCACGATGCGACGATGTGCACTCAACGCAAATACTGAATAACGATCACTGTTACGCGCGATGACATCGAGCGTGCTCAGTCCCACCGAGCCGGTCGCACCCAGTATTGTGACGGTGTGCCGACTCATGCCTGGGTCAACAGGTAAATCAGCAGGCAGGCCGGCATCACCGGGATCAAGGCATCGATACGATCGAGTACGCCGCCGTGGCCCGGCAAGCTGCGTCCGCTATCCTTGACACCGGCCAGACGCTTGAGCAGCGACTCGTGAAGATCACCGACGATCGACAAGGCTGCCAGACCGATCAATACCGGTATCGCGACCAACGGCGATGCGAAGCCGACCAGCCGCTCCGGCAATGAACCCACAGCCGTCGGCGAAGCCGCCAACATCAAGCCGAGCACCACCACAAAAAATGCGCCGCCAATCGCACCTTCCCAACTTTTGCCGGGACTGATTGCCGGGGCCAGCTTGCGTTTGCCAAACGCTCGGCCGACAAAGTAGGCGGCGATATCGGCCACCCAGACCACCGCCATGGACGATAACAATGCGAACACAGAAATCAATCTAAGCTCGTACATGGCGTACCAGCAACCCAACAGCAAAACTGCCGCTAACAGTTTTCCGCCGCGGCGCGCCAGGCCGGATCGAAGCCGGTAGGCACCTTCGAAAACCCAGAACAGGGTCAAGGCCATCGAAACCAGCAGTGCAAATGGGCGATGCGCCAGATTCAGTTCGGGCGCAAACAGATAGAGCAGTCCAATCGCTGCGACACCGATCGCGACACCGATGGCGACGCCGGCGGTCTGGCCATCAGAATTTAATAGACGCGCCCATTCGTAGGCGGCCATCGCTAAAAACGCCAAGGATACGAGCCCCCAGGCAATCGGTGGAAACCAGAACAAGACGGGCAGCAAGATTGCCATGAGTGCTAGGGCTGTTACGACACGTTGGGCGAGCATTTTAGTGGCTATTCACGCTCGGAAACCTGCGCACTGGTTCGACCAAAGCGGCGCTCGCGATTGCGAAATGCCGAGATCGCCAGTTCGAGTTCCTGATCATCGAAGTCTGGCCAGTAGGTCTGCGTGAAATAGAGTTCGGTGTAGGCCAACTGCCACAGCATGAAATTGCTGACGCGTTGTTCACCGCCGGTTCGTATGAACAGATCCGGGTCGGGCGCATAGCTCATCGCCAGATGTTGCTCAAAACTGTCTTCGCGAAAGGCCGACAAGGCAGATAAGGCAGATACAGCAGACGCGTTCGCCGAGGGTGGCATCGCCAGCCGCGCCGCAATGGATTTCTCCACCGCCTGCAAGATGTCCCAGCGCCCGCCGTAGTTCGCCGCAATGGTCAAGGTCATGCCGGGATTATCGAGAGTACGAGCCTCGCCATGCACGATCAGTTCGCGCAATCGGGGTTCGAGTGCCGATAAATCGCCTACTACCCGCAAACGCACCCGGTTTTTGTCGAGCTGCAATACCTCGCGTTCCAGCGCCGACATGAACAGGCGCATCAACAGCGAAACTTCTTCGGCCGGTCGGCGCCAATTCTCGGAGCTGAATGCAAACAAGGTCAGGAATTCAATGCCGCGACGCGCACAGCCCTCGACCGTGGCCCGAACTGAATCAACGCCCTTCTTGTGACCTGCAACGCGCGGCAGGTGGCGACGAGCTGCCCAACGGCCGTTGCCGTCCATGATGATCGCCACGTGGCGCGGCACGGCATCGCCCGCCACGGCGGCGGTGCTCAACTCGGGGATGCTCTTCATGGAGCGCTTATGAACAAATCACACCGTCATCAGTTCCTGCTCCTTGGCGACCAATACACGGTCGACCTCGGAGATGAACCGGTCTGTCAGTTTCTGCATGTCTTCTTGCGCGCGACGATCATCGTCTTCGGAAATCGTCTTGTCCTTGAGCAGTTTCTTGAACTGCTCATTGGCGTCGCGTCGCAAATTCCGGATGGCGACCTTGCAACCCTCACCCTCGCCCTTGACGACCTTGGTCAGCTCGCGGCGACGCTCTTCCGATAGCGGTGGCATCGGAATACGCAATAACTCGCCGACCATGACTGGGTTGAGCCCCAAGTCAGATTCGCGAATCGCCCGGTCGATGGCAGCACCCATTTTCTTCTCGTAAGGCGAGATGGCGATCGTTCGCGCGTCGAGCAAATTGATGTTGGCAACCTGGTTGATCGCGGTCGGATTGCCGTAGTAATCGACCATGATGTGATCGAGTAATCCGGTCGATGCCCGTCCGGTACGAATCTTCGACAGGCCGGTTTTCAGTGAGTCAATCGAGCGCGTCATTTTCTGCTCGGCTGTACTTCGAATGTCCGCTACGCTCATGTGCCCCTCTTCGCTTGGCTGCGTACTTTGTGCATTGAGTGATTTTGTGCCGTGGGTGATATCAAACGTGGACCAGGGTGCCTTCGTCTTCGCCGTGAATGACGCGCATCAGCGCGCCTTCCTTGAAAATCGAGAAGACCTTGATCGGTAGCTTTTGATCACGACACAATGCGAAGGCGGTGGCATCCATGACTTTCAAATTTTGTCCGATAGCGTCGTCAAAACTGATCTTCTGGTAGCGCGTGGCGCTCGGGTCCTTGACCGGATCTGCGGTGTAGACGCCGTCGACCTTGGTCGCTTTCAGAACGATTTCGACGCCCATTTCAGCACCACGCAGCGCGGCGGCCGTATCGGTAGTGAAAAAAGGATTGCCGGTGCCGGCGGCAAAGATGACGACCTTGCCTTCTTCGAGATAGCGCAAGGCTTTCGGGCGAATGTAAGGCTCAACCACCTGCTCAATTTTCAAGGCCGACTGCACCCGCGACGATACACCCGCCAGCCGCAACGCATCCTGCAAGGCCAGCGCGTTCATGACGGTGGCGAGCATCCCCATGTAGTCAGCCGTGGCACGGTCCATACCAGCCGCACCGCCGGCGACACCGCGAAAAATATTGCCGCCGCCAATCACTACCGCGAGTTCGACGCCCGTGTTGACGACCGCCGCGATTTCCTCGCACATACGCTCGATCGTCTGTGAGTTAATGCCGTAGGCGTCATCGCCCATCAGCGCCTCGCCCGATAACTTGAGCAAGACCCGACGGTAGGCGAGTTTTCGGGCGACGGGCAATACCGATTCTTTGTTTGGCTTATTCATAGTCCAGCATTATCGCGCAGGAAGTTATCCCCTCGAATGCAGCTTGGCCACCGAATCAATGCCGGGCGGCTGCTGCGGCCTGTGCAGCAACCTCAGCCGCAAAGTCAGTTACTTTCTTCTCAATGCCTTCACCGACCACGTACAAGGTAAAGCTGGCAATCGAAGCGGATTTCGACTTCAGCAATTGTTCGATCGTGATTTTGTCGTCCTTGACAAACGGCTGTCCCAGCAAGGTCACTTCCTTCAAGTACTTCTGAACCGTGCCCGCCACCATTTTCGCGACGATGTCGGCCGGCTTACCCGATTCGGCCGCCTTTTCCTGCGCGATCGAGCGCTCACGATCGACTTCAGCAGCCGACACGCCATCGCGATTCAGCGCTTTCGGCTTGCTGGCCGCGATATGCATGGCAATATCCCTGCCCAAGCCTTCGTCGCCGCCCACCGTATCGACCAAAACACCGATTTTAGAGCCGCCGTGGATGTATGAGCTGACTTTGCCTTTGGCAGCGATATTGACAAAACGGCGTACCGAAATGTTTTCGCCCAGTTTGCCAATCAGAGCCTTGCGCACGTCTTCAACCGCTTGACCGTTAAAAACCAATGCGCCAAGGGCATCGGCGGTCGCAGGATTTTTGACCGCTACCAACTCGGCCAATTGCCTTGCAAACGCCATGAAGTCATCATTTTTGGCCACAAAGTCGGTCTCGCAATTAATCTCGACCATGGCCGCCAATTTGCCGTCCGGCGCCAGGTGAACACCCACCATACCTTCAGCGGTGACCCGCGAGGCGGCCTTGGTCGCCTTGTTACCGAGCTTGATACGCAGAATTTCCTCGGCGCGGTCTAGGTCGCCGCCAGCCTCGGTCAGGGCTTTCTTGCATTCCATCATCGGCGCGTCGGTTTTTTCGCGCAATTGTTTAACCATACCTGCAGTAATTTCAGCCATTACGCGCTCCTAATACGCTTTTCAAGACACACTATTCAAGACATCACACCATTCGAAGCACAAGGTGCTGACCTATCCGCGACATTAAAAAAAAGGGCTGTTAAGCACAGCCCCTTTCGAATCGAACAAGCTGGCTAAGCGCCGATTCGCCATCAGGCATCAAGCCTGCCGTGCTTCCTCGACTTCGACAAACTCCTCATCGGAGGTGGTTTTTACAATCTCGGTCAATGCCGAGGCACGTCCTTCGAGAATGGCATCGGCCATACCTTGGGCATAGAGCCGAATCGCACGACCCGAGTCATCGTTACCCGGAATGATGTAGTCAATGCCTTCTGGCGAGTGATTGGTATCGACCACCGCCACCACCGGAATTCCCAACTTGATGGCCTCGGTAATCGCAATCTTGTGATAGCCGACATCGATCACGAACAGTGCATCCGGCAGGCCGGTCATCTCTTTGATACCGCCTAGGCTCTTCAGCAATTTCTCGTGCTCGCGCGAGAACATCAACCCTTCTTTTTTCGACATCTTTTCAAGACCACTGTCGGCCATGATGCCTTCCATGTCTTTCAGCCGCTTGATCGAGGCCTTGACAGTCTTGAAGTTGGTCAGCATGCCGCCCAGCCAGCGCTGGTCGACATACGGCACACCGGCCCGCGCGGCTTCTTCAGCGACGATCTCGCGAGCCTGACGCTTGGTACCCACAAACATGATGGTGCCGCGATTGCGCGCGAGCTGACGGATGTACTTTTCAGCTTCCTGATACTGCACCAGCGTTTTTTCAAGGTTGATGATGTGTATCTTGTTGCGATGACCATAAATATACTTGGCCATCTTCGGATTCCAGAATCGGGTTTGATGCCCAAAATGAACCCCTGCTTCCAACATTTGCCGCATGGAAACGGACATAAAAAACTCCTCGATAGGGTTAAGACTGACGCCAATCAGCGCGGGCACCGGACGACCGATCGTGTAAACCGCCCGTTTCCAGGCAAGACAAACGATACAGTCCCGCTTAGACCTGGTTACCCAGGCACCCGTATAAACTCCGGTTATGACCGAGAGGCGCGAGATTTACTACAATTAAAAACGTATGACAATCAATAGTAACAATCAACACTAAACTGGAACTCGGGTCTAACAGTCTTTCGCAAGCCCTTGAAAGTGAAGCCTATAATTCTAGCATGGCAATTATCTTAAAGAATATCCAGGACATCGAGGCGATGCGGGTGGCCGGCCGGCTGGCGGCCGAGGTGCTCGATTACATCTCCGACTATGTGAAGCCCGGCGTCACAACCGGTGAACTCGATCGGCTCTGCCACGACTACATGGTCAATGTGCAGGCAACCATCCCGGCGCCGCTGAACTATGCGCCACCTGGATATCGGCCTTTTCCAAAGTCGATCTGCACCTCGATCAACCATCAGGTATGTCACGGCATCCCAGGCGATCGCGTGTTACGGAACGGCGACGTCCTCAACATTGACGTCACCGTCATCAAAGACGGCTACCACGGCGACACCAGCCGCATGTTCTGTATCGGCGAGGCATCGATTGCGGCGCGTCGTCTTTGTGAGCTGACCTTTGAGTGCATGTGGCGAGGCATCGAGCAGATCAGGCCGGGTGCGACGATTGGCGATATTGGTCATGCCATTCAGGTCTATGCCGAGGAGCATCGCTACTCGATTGTTCGCGAGTTCTGTGGCCACGGCATCGGGCGCAAGTTCCATGAAGAACCGCAAATCCTGCACTACGGTCGCCCGGGTACTGGCGAGAAACTGGAAGCGGGCATGATTTTCACGGTCGAACCCATGGTCAACGCGGGTCGCCGCGAGGTTAAGGAATTGGCCGATGGATGGACCATTGTGACCAAAGATCACAGCCTGTCGGCGCAATGGGAGCACACCGTTCTGGTGACTGACCACGGCCATGAAGTGCTGACGGTATCGGCCAAAACCCGGCCGCGCGAGCCCGGTGTTAATGTGTTGTCGACCTAGGAGTTTGTCGGGGTTGAGGCATAGCGTTGATAAAAAAGCGGGGAATAGCGATGGAATTTCATCGTGATAGGTGTGTTCGATCCTAAATCGCTGCTATTGGTGCTATCGACGCCGTCGTTGGTCTCGGTAGGGTTGTTTTTCACGTCGGCATTTGCCTCCCATTACAAGGCGCGACTCAAGGTGAACATTCGACGCAGATTCCAGGCGATCGAAGCCAAGTGCCACTCGCCTTTAGTCGCCTCGAACCCGCGCAGCAAGAACTGTCGAAACCGCATCCCGTGTTTGATACCGCCAAACGGCGGTTCGCTGGTGGTCTTTCGCTTGGCGTACAGCGCTCGGCCTTGGCGAGTTTGCAAGCGTGCGTACATCTTGGCCACCGGCTCCTCACTCTCGCACGGCGGCTCATCAGGGGCGAAGCGCTCGAGTAACGAGACATGATGGTTGGCGCGCTTCAGGGCGATCAGCGGCACGATGCCTGCCCGCTCACAGCACTCGACGTTAGCTCGGCTGAAGTAACCGGTATCAGCCATCAGATGCTCAGCACGTCCCAGCGCTTCGGGCAGCGCTTGCAGCTCAGCCAGCGCCGGTTCGATCTGATGCATATCGATCGGCGCTTGCGTCACGAACGCACCCACAATCAGTTTGGTGTCCACATCGACCAGCGCCTGTGCGTTGTACGATTGCTCGAAGCCGCCGTCAGCGACCTGCATGATGCGCGATTCGCTGTCTGTCAGGTTCACCTGCTCTTTGTCCTTCACCCCGCCCTCGGGCGGCTTCGGGGCTCGGCCTCCGAAGCGGCGCCCCGCTTGCTTCTCGCGTCGCTCGCGCTCGATGCTCTTCTCCTCGAAGGCCTTCAGCTCGCCGTCATGCCGAAGCTTGGCGCGGGCTTCGATTTCGACCTTGGCCGCTGCTATCGCGGCCAGTCGGTCCTCGCGCCGCGCGATCTCCGCCGGCACGTCCAGCCCCTCGGGCAGGGGCTTACAGTCGGCCTGCTCGGCCATCTTCATGAGTTGCTCGACTTCGGCCTTGAACAACACTTCGAGTTTCTTGGCGTGTCCGTAGCTCAGCGCCTTATGCTTGGAGGCATTCGCCTTGAACTTGCTGCCGTCCAAGCTCACATTACCGATCTTCAACAGCTTGAGCGCGTGCGCCACCTGCAGAATCTGGATGAACAGCGCCTTCAACTGTGGCAAGAACCGCTTGCGAAAGGCGGCGATCGTGTCATGGTCCGGGTGCGTGTTGCCCGCGATGAATCGAAACGCCACCGAATCGTAGCTCGCTCGCTCAATGCGTCGGCTCGCGAACTCTCCGGTGGCATATCCGTAGAACAGCAGCGCCAGCAACATCGCCGGCGGATACGCCGCTTCACCTCGCCCGGCGTACTGTCGATTCAGTTCGCTCAGATCCAATTGCTCGACCGTGTCGACAATAAATCTCGCCAAATGATCCTCGGGCAACCAGTCCTGAACCGACGGCGGCAACAGATACGCCGTGTCTCGATCAACCTGCACAAATCTGCTCATCGGAGACCTCAACCCATGACGTCAAATAACAGCACAATTTTATCGAACTCGATCCGAAGTACGCAGCGAAACTGCGATACTCCGACAAACTCCTAG
>JANLTP010000051.1:0-1822 GCA_031363055.1 Burkholderiales bacterium
CCAGCCTGATGTGCCCAAGGGCATTGAGCAGTATGCGTGTTGCGATGTCAACAATCGCGGCGTCGCTTTTAACGATGGCAAGGTCTTCCTTGGTCGCCTTGACTCGCATATCGTTGCTCTTGACGCCAATACCGGCAAAGAGTTGTGGAAAACCCAGATTATCGACCCGACTGGTGGCTCGGTCATAACCTCGCCACCAACGCTCGCCAAGAACCTCGTTATCACCGGCTTCGGCGGCGGTGAGTACGGCGTGCGCGGCGCAATCGTTGCACTCGACCAAACTACTGGCAAAGAGGTCTGGCGTACCCATACGGTGCCAGGCGCGGGCGAAAAAGGCAGCGAAACCTGGAAAGGTGACTCTGGCAAAACCGGCGGCGGTGTAGCCTGGAACGTCGGCTCCTATGATGCGAAGCTGAACTTGGTCTACTACGGTACCAGCAATCCGTCGCCATGGTCAGCCTCGGTACGCGGAAATGACAGTTCGAATATCGGTCAATATACAAATCTGTATACGGCTTCGGTGGTTGCGCTGAACGTCGATACCGGCAAGATCACATGGCACTACCAATTCACCCCGCACGATGCCTGGGACTACGACGGTGTCAATGAATTGGTATTCGCCGACCTGCCCGTGGATGGCAAAAAAGTGCCTGTCATTATGCAGGCCAATCGTAACGGATTCTTTTACGTTATCGAGCGCTCGAAGGGTACCCTGATTTCCGCCAAGCAGTTTGTTGACGGCGTAAACTGGGCAACCGGTATCGACATGAAAACCGGCACACCGATCGAAACAGCGAACAATGTCAAGCGTCCCGGCATGAAGCGCAAAGCCGCCGACATCTGTCCGAACCTGATCGGGGCCAAGAACTGGCAGCCGATGAGTTACAACCCGCAGACTGGCCTAGTCTACTTGCCTACCATGAATCTTTGCATGGATCTCGAGGGCATCGAAGCCGAGTACAAACGCGGCTCGTTCTTTTTGGGTGTGAACTTCGATCTGGGCAAAATGGGTCCAGGTGGCCACGGTGGCGGCGTCAAGGCTTGGGATCCAGTCAAGCAGAAGGAAGTTTGGTTCAACAAGGACGAGCTTCCGTTCAATGGTGGCACGATGAGCACCGCTGGCGGCTTGGTGTTCCACGGCGATATCAAGGGCATGTTCAAGGCACTCGACGCGAAGTCTGGCAAGATGCTTTGGCAATTCAATGCAGGCTCGGGAATTTCGCAATCACCGATTACCTACGAAATTGACGGAAAACAGTATGTGGCTGTTGTTTCGGGTCGAACCCAATCAATTCCGGCGTTCTTCGGTGCACTCGGCGAGAAAATGGTTGCGGCCAGCCCCGAGGGTGGCACGTTATACGTGTTCAAGTTGAATTAATCTTGTGCTGCGCCCTGCGTGGCGCTGCAGAACGAGATACGACACTGGGCCATTCCCCAGTGTCGTTTTTTCGTGGAGTCAATCCTATATGTTTGCTAGTATTTTTGCCAATTTCCTCAATCGGCTGCTTAGTCGCGGCCCACTCAAGACCTGGGCCGGCACCATAATTCTGGCCACAACAGCCTGTTTTAGCGCGACCGTCTATGCAGACCCGCTGCGTGTTTGTGCTGACCCGGACAACTTGCCGTTCAGCAAATCCGACGGGCCCGAACGCGGAATGTACGTTGAGCTTGCCGAGATGGTCGGCAAGTACTTGAACTCACCAGTCGAATACACTTGGTGGTTGACTTATTTTCAGCGACGTGCATTGCGCAATACCCTGCTTGAAGGCAACTGTGACGCAATTTTCGCACTGCCTGCGGAAGGTGAATACAAGGCTCGTGG
>JANLTP010000087.1:0-4286 GCA_031363055.1 Burkholderiales bacterium
CCTTGCGCGCGTGCGCCTGGCTCCTTCGGGCCTTCGGGCAATCCCGCCCGAGCTTTTAGGAGGAAGTCATCATGGTTGTTCGTGAATTTACCGCTGCTGAATATCGGGTTGTTACTCGTGCGATGGGCATTTTAGAAAACGTGTTGCGTGAGCCTCGGGTACTACGAAAATTCCGGGCTGTTGTCGAAGCCTCAGCGGAGCAGCAATGACTACCGAATGTTTGGACAGCGTCAGTTGGAGCAATTGTCATTCATTCGACATTGTCGGGCACTCGATTTACCGCTGGCACTGGTTTGACGCTTGCTGACATCGGTCGAGAAACCGCAGAACACCCACGATGAAGTCGATGCGCTGACAGAAGCGCAATTGTTGCGCGTAAGAGCTCGACTGGACAGCATGAAGGCGCTCGAAAAACAATTGACTCGATTGCGCGTGCGTTGTTGATCGAAGCATTCGACTGGACCCTGTGCAATTCTCGGTGAGCTGATCGCGGCGGCGAGGGGCGAAGCATGCGCCTGCCATCAGGAATGACGCCATATTGCGTCGACTTTCGTGCTCAAGTCGCAAGCCATCGTCCATCGAGCCGAGCGCCTGAGCGGTCGTAACGCCTAGTCAATACTCAACTCGATCGGCGCAAAGCCTTCTAAAGCGAATTCAAAACGCTGACCGGTCAGCGGAAACTTCGAGGTGACCAGGCTGCCGAGAATTGCAACTTCGCCGGCACGCATGGTCAGCCCCCGCTTCGATGTGTGGTTGGCTAGCCAGGCCAGTGCATCGAGCGGATGACCCAGCAGGTCACGGCCAAAGCCGCGGCCGATGGCTTTGCCGTCCAGGGTCACAACCCCGACGATCGCCGCCAAATCCAGCGACTGCCAGTCGATGCGCCGTTGCCCGAGCACCGCGCCTTCGTTCCAGGCGTTATCGGCAACCAGTTGCAGACCGTACAGGTTCAAGGTCGAGTAGTCGGCCCCCCGGTCATCGGCCAGCTCGAACGCCGGTCGAACCGCCGCGACTGCGGGCGCAACCGAGTCGCGGTTGTAGCCGCCGGCCCTCGGCGCCAGGTCCTGGCCCAGCTCGACGGCGATCTCAAACTCAATCAGCAGTCGGCCGTAGCCGGCGGCGCGCGTACGCGCTGGACTAGCGACCACTTGCTTTGAGTGCAGGCGTCCTGCGATCGGCTCGGTCAGTCCAACGAACTGCTGCATCGTCTGATTCGACAGCGCAATTTTCCAGCCGATCGGCGCGCCGCAATCGCACGCCTTGGCATCGACGAAGGCGTCTTGAATCGCGTAGGCTTGGGTGACATCGGCGGGCACGCAATCAAGTGGCAGTGCGCCGAACGGGCATTTATGACGGTGCTGCTCAACAAGCCAGCGGCTGGCGCGGGACGAGAGATCCTCGTTGCTTGATTGACGATTGGTCATGTTCGATCTACGGTTCGACATTGATTGCTCACTCATCAAATTATCACTTCGCTTCGATCTGACAATGTTGTTCAAGCTACCGGGCTTGAGTTAATCGTACAAAAGTTAATCGTACAAGAGGGCAGTTTGAAGCTCGAAGTGCAACGAGTCAATCGTAAAGGACCAGGCAACGGGTCTCAATGCTCCATCGGTCCGGCGCATCGGCCGGAGTCGACGGATCTTTGAATGCGCTATGAAAACTGAAGGTGCAGGGCGCTTGCGGATCGCTGGCATCGTGTTTGACGCCCAAAGAACGCGCCATCGGACCGGCCGAATCCCACTGTTTGATGAGTAGCGCTTCGCTGCGCGCAATGCCTGGATAATAAAACCATTGGTGTTCGGATGAGTGCTTGGCAAAATAGTTCTCGCCGATCCGATCCCTGTAGTGAATCTCGAATACCACCAGATCGTCAATGTGCACCGACTGCGCATCGCACAGCGCCAGAGGATGCGTTGCAACCGGCTCGGCTGCAATATTGCGCCAGACGTTGATGATCGCAAAACGGCCGCCGTGATCCAACATGCGCTCGGCGTCGGCAGGCTGGATCAGCGACTCACCGTCGGCAAGAACGACGCCACGCAAGGTGTCGTTGGTCGTGGGCGGCTGGCTCAGATCACGCAGCCGCTTCGGGGCACTGGTCAAGGTGTAGTCACCGTGCACGGTCAGCGCCGGGCCTTGTACTTGCTGTCCGCCAACGATACGCTTGCCGCTTTGCTTGCCGGTGACCGAGCGCACGTTATGGTCAAAAGCGATCGCGTGCGCACCCGTATTGGCGCAGACGATTTCGGCGCACTGAGGGTAGTATTGCTTCACCACTTGCTCGTGGTTCAGAAAATCAATGTCGTCGATCGCGTCGGCCTGAGTGAGCAACTCGTAACCGTTCTTGGTCAAGGTTTGCCGTTCGCTGCCTCGCAGTAAACGCGCGTTGCGAATCTGCATCAATTGCTTTTCACGATTCACGCCTTCGGTACCCGCATCGCTGCCGTCCGGGTCCCGACGCGTCAACACTTTGCCATTACGGTAAAGAGATGACTTCGTCTGAGCGTTCAAGTAATTTAAGTAACCGGTTGTCTGCATGGGTTTGCTCGATGGATTCATAGGCTCGTTGGGTCGTCACTCACCTGAATCAAACGCTTGCCGTTGTTTTCCCCTCGGTATAGCCCCGCAATTGCATCCGGCGCCTGTTCGATTCCAGGCAGAATGTCTTCAACGTACTTGAGCTGTCCGCTGGCGACCCATTGGGCCAATTGCGCGCGCCCTTGCGGGTAACGGTCCACGTAGTCGAAAACCAGCAGCCCCTGCATGCGGGCACGTTTCACCAGCAATTGTCGCTCGATACGTGGGCCTGACGGTGTTGGGTCCCACGAGGCAATCGAAGCGGTGCCGCAGATGACGACTCTGGCTCGAATGTTCAATTGCGGCATCACGGCGTCGCTGATCGCGCCAGCGGTGTTATCAAAGTAAATATCGATGCCGCCTGAGGCTATAGTCTTGAGTTCCTGTTCGACGTTTTGTGCCTTGTAGTCGATGCAGGCGTCATAACCAAATAGTTCCAGGCATTGGCGAACTTTGTCGGCGCCACCGGCGATACCGACAGTACGGCAACCTTTGATTTTCGCGATTTGTCCAACGGCGGAGCCGACCGAACCGGCAGCCGTTGACACCACGACCGTCTCGCCCGACTGTGGGTTCGCAATGTCGAGTAATCCGAAATAGGCGGTGAGCCCGTTCAGGCCGAGCACGCCCAGGGAGGTCGACAGTGGCGGGCCGTCCCGATCAATTTTGTGGCTGATGACGGGGGCGTCGACGGCGGCATACTCCTGCCAGCCGAGCATGCCCGTCACCCAGTCGCCTGCCTGATAGTCAGGATGATTCGACGCTTCCACTACGCCGCTGGCCAGTGAACGCATGACTGCGCCCACGGCTACTGGTTCGGAATAGTTTCCTACGGCGTTGACCCAGCCTCGCATGGCTGGCTCGACTGACCAGTAAACCGTACGAACAAGTATCTGACCTGGCAATATCTGAGGGCGCGGCACCTCGATAATCTGAAAATGTTGGGCCTGCGGGATACCGACCGGGCGGCTGGCAAGGATAACCTTGCGGCTGATGTTTGTGTTCATGTCTTCGCTCCATTCAAGTTCATGGCGGCGATTGGGCCGCCACGGTGCGCATCGGGAGTCTCAGAGGAAACGGGCCGCTTCCTTGCCTGCTCCTCGATTAATCCACCCACGGCCATGCCGTAGTCCATCCGTCCGCCGCACCATCGAGTGACGGCCGTGCGCGCATCGATCGCCAGACCGATGTGTTGATGTTGGCAGATGAGCGTCTGCACATTACCCTGGGTCGCTGTTTGAACCTCGAAGCGTTTTCCGCTTGCGTCACTGAACCGTAGCGCGCCGTCGTCCAGGAACTGCACGGCGACGCCGCCCTCGTGGACCTGACGATGATGGAACCGGCACAACGTGACAAGGTTCGAGAGCTTCGTCTCGCCGCCATCGGCCCAGTGTCGAACGTGATGGCCGTCGAGAAACCGCGTGTGCGTGCAGCCCGGGAACCGATAACCTTGGTCCCGCGAACGCAGCGCCCGGCGGATCGCAGGCGCAATGCTGCGCGTCTTGCGACCGACATTGAGCGGCAGGCCAGCGTCATCTTCGATGATCTTGACCACGCTGGCGTCGCACGAAAGGCGCCGCGCGGTCTGCGCTGCCAGTGCCGGGCCATCCTCGAGTTCGCATCGACCAGCACCGTTGTGACTGAGGGTTTCAGCATCGATATGAATCACGATCTGCTGGCGTTCGCCGCCACTCAAGGCCTCGTAA
>JANLTP010000168.1:0-1669 GCA_031363055.1 Burkholderiales bacterium
CTTGCCCTGGATCTTGATCACCTCCACAAAGTGGCGCCGCGCATGCGCCTTATGTGGAGCACAACATAAGGCGCATTATCTTGAGCGCGGTTTTATCTTGATTGAAGCCAGCAGTTGCCAGCCTTCACGTGATGGAATCGAGGCCTGAACTCCACATAAGATTCGGTCGCTCACAATGACTGCAAGAACGTTAGCATGTCGGCCGTGGGTTTCCACGCTTTCGTGTTCGCCGGTTCGATGCCGGCCTTTTTCCAGAATGCCTGCATGGCGTCGCGCTTCATCTGCAGGTTGGTCGTGATGTAGCGGCCGGTCGTGGAGACGCTGGCATGGCCCAGGTAGTCGCGGATCACCGTCACGTCGGTGCCGGACTGCAGCAGCGCCACCGCGCAGCTATGGCGCAGAACGTGTGGCGTGATGGGCTTGCGCAGTAGCGCCGGGTTGTCGCGAGCCGCCGCAGTGGCGTGTTTGGTGAGAACGTAGGCGATGCCGTCGCGCGTCAGAGGCTGGCCATGTCGATTGAGGAACACGCACTGCCCACCGGAGCCACCTGACATGCCGCGCAGTCGATGCAGCGCATTGGCCGTCTCAGGCCACAGCGGCAACAGCCGATCCTTCTTGCCCTTGCCGCGAAGGCGGACTTGCCTCGGCGCCACCAACTGCAGGTCGTCCCACCGCAGCCCGGCGGCCTCGCTGACCCGTGCACCGCAGTTGTAGAGGAAGAGCAGCAGCGTGTAGTCGCGCCATCCGTCGCGGGTGCGCTTCTCCGGCATGTTCAGAATGAGACGGGCGTCTTGCGCCTCAAGGTAGGTCGCTGGCCGCTGTCGTGCCTTCTTCGCTGGGATCGCCAGCACTTCGACCTTGAAACCGCCACTTCTAAAGGTTCCGGTAGAAGGTCAGTGAGTTTCTATCCAAATCGTACAGAGCGAATTCGCGCGTTCCCCACGGCGTATCGCGAACACCGTTGGGCGAGCACTCGACGCCAGGTAGCTGATACTCATTGAAGAGTCCGTGGACGTCCTCGATCAGAAATCGCAGACGGGTCGTTGTCATTTCATGCTCAAACTGAAACTGCATATGCAGCTCGGCAAAGTCACGGCGAAACCCGACGCAGTTTGCTGGGTCAGACTTGTCATTACAGGCCAACTTGAAGCCAAGTCGCTGTATGTAGAAAGCAATGGCACCTTTGATCTCGCGTGTGCCGAGAATTGGGTGAGTTTCCTTGAACATTCGCGGTACTTTTCAGTCTCGGACACTGGTATGTAACCTCATTCGCTCAATAATACTTTCACTCAACAATACCTACTGTCTAATAACTTCTGTCAGTTGAACTCGCTCTAGGGCATCACCGAGATAAACGCTGATACATCTGGCCGTATGCGGGGTGTTGCATTTTTTGCCACTGTGCCGATATTGACGCAGCAAACAAGCTGCTCGTTCTCGCCAACACCGCAAACAGACGACAAGCGGGGCGACGACATCGATCGACCACTGGTTAAACCGGAGCCGAAGCCTGCGGCGGTGCTGGCGAGCAGGATGTTTTGAATCGCACAACCCAGCGATACCAAGCGCTCCGCAGCAGGGATGGCTTGCCCAACAGCGCCTAATTGCGCAACCGCCAGCATGAGGAACGGCGCCCGGAAAGCCTTCTCTCGTGTCGCCTCGATTTGCT
>JANLTP010000177.1:0-18744 GCA_031363055.1 Burkholderiales bacterium
TACGCCGTGTCTCGATCAACCTGCACAAATCTGCTCATCGGAGACCTCAACCCATGACGTCAAATAACAGCACAATTTTATCGAACTCGATCCGAAGTACGCAGCGAAACTGCGATACTCCGACAAACTCCTAGCGTGCTGTTTCACGCTATTGTGCTGTGTCACGTTATTGTTCTGTTTCACGCTAACTCGACTTCGCCATCTGCTGCGCACGACGCCCCAACCACAGTGCGCCGAGACTCCAGAACACCGCGATGACTGCCGACAGCCAGGACATGTCGGTAGTGCTCAAACGCCAACCCTTCAGGAGGTTGAACAGCCAACTGGAAAGCGTATCGCCACCGCGATGTACGAGCGTATCGATCACGTTCTTGGCTTTATATTTCTGATCGGCAGGCAAGACATTGAACAAGGTCTCGCGCGCCGGTTTGCTGATTGCATATTCACCGGCGCGGCGCAACGCGCCAAACACCAGCAAGGTCGCCAGCACCGGACTGACGGCCATCGCCGCAAAGCCGAACACCGATAACACGGGCATGGCGACCAGCATACCCGGGGTGCCCAGGCGCTGGATCAGCGTACCGAACGCCAGTAACTGAATGAGCAGGGTAGCGATGTTGACCGCCAGATCGACCCAGGCCAGCAATTGTGTGCGCCGTGCACTGTCGCTGATGGCCTGCGGCAGCAACTCGACTTGCTGAAAATACAGGAACGTCGAGAGCAGCGAATAACAGAGCAGAAATAGGCAGATACCGAGCAAATAAGGCGAGCGCAGCAGATCGGTGATGCCGGACCAGATACTGCCACCCAAGGCAGCCGGCTCGCGCAAGTCGCCACCTGGAAGGATTGAGTTTGCGGTGACCACTGGTCCGGTCTCCTGGCCGTTCTCCCGCCCGCTCGCCTGGCTGGCCGCCCAGCGCCGCAGTTGCACGATAGCGATGATTGCGATCAGCAGGAATGCCGCTGATACCGCCATCAATAGTTTGGGGCCGAGCACATTGACCATCGAGGCTGTGATGGTCGGTCCGGTCAGCGCACCGGTGGTGCCACCGGCCGCAATGAATCCGTACAACCGTTTGGCCTGTTCGGTGTCGAAGATGTCCGCCATGAAACTCCAGAACACCGAAATCGCAAACAGGTTGTAGACGCTGAGCCAGACGTAAAAGCTGCTTGCCAGCAGGCGCGATTGCGTACCGCTGGCTTGCATGAGAAAGTAAAACCCCAGCAAGTTCAGTGCGCAGAACGTATACAGCCAAGGCAACATTTGTCGACGGGCGAATCGAGAGCTCAGCCAGCCGAACACCGGCACCATGACCAGCATGGCGACGAAGACATAAGTGAACAGGTGATGCAGTTGATCGCGCCCGACCTGGATGGCCATTTCATCGCGAATCGGCCGCAAGACGTAGTAGCCGGCCAGGAGGCTGAAAAAATACGCGAACGCCCAGAGGCAGGCCGCCAATTCCGGACCCCGTGCACCACTGATTTTTTCCAGCCAGGATTTCATGTTCGAGCCAAATGCATTTGTAGGCTGGGCAGTTGAGAGGTTGAGCGGTTGAGCGGTTGAGCGGTTGAGCGGTTGGGCGATCAATCAGCGGTTAGGCGATAGGCGATTAATCAGCGGCGCAACACGCTGTTGATGGCCGACTGCGCGGCAGCAAAACCCATGCTGGCCGTGACGGTAACGATCGATCCGTAACCGGAACAGGCCAGCGCGGCTCCGCCACGTGGCGACACTTCGCTGGCGGCTTGAACGTCGGCCGGTTTAAAGCCGGCCACGTCATCGTAGTCCACGCTAACGTCGGCCGAATCAGCAACCGCAGTCACGGATTCCGAACTGAAGATCGCGCTGACACCAAACGCTCGCCCGGCCTGCCGTGTAAAACCGTGATCGCGACGCAGCCGCGCGCGTACGCCGGCCAGCAAGGCATCGCCACGCGTCAGTGCCAGATCATCGCGACGCAGGCTTAACGGGTCGGTGCGACCGCCGGCGGCGCCGCACACCACGATCGGCTGCAGGCGCCCGTGGCAGTGCGCAATCAGCGCTGCCTTGACTCGCGCCTGATCGATCGCGTCGATGACGACATGGGCTTCCCGGGGAACATAAGCATCGAGATTTTGCACGCTCAGAAAATCGTCTACCAAAACGAGTTCACAAGCGGGCGAGATGTCGGCTATTCGTTGCGCCATCGTGCCGATCTTCGAGGCGCCCAGGCTCGACTCGAGCGCATGTACCTGCCGGTTGATATTCGACTCGGCAATATGATCGAGATCAACCAAGGTCAGCTTGCCCACTCCCGAGCGCGCCAGCGCTTCGGCGGCCCAGGAACCGACACCACCGATGCCCGCAATCAGAACATGCGCGGCTTGCAGGCGTTCCAGCCCGACTGGGCCGTACAGGCGCAGCACGCCGCCAAAGCGACGCGCCAGATCAGCGCCCGGCATCTACCCGGGAATGATCAAGGTTGAGCCCGTGGTCTTACGCGATTCGAGGTCACGATGTGCTTGTGCCGCGTCAGCCATGCTGTAGCGCTGATCGATCTTGATCTTGACCTTGCCAGCGCCGACCACCTTGAACAGATCGGCGGCGATTTCATCGAGGTTGGCGCGACTCGCGGTGTGCGGCATCAAAGATGGCCGGGTGATGTAGAGCGAGCTCTTCAGCGCAGTCAGTGGCATCGGCGGCACCGGCCCCGACGCATTGCCGAAACTGACCATCAAACCGAAGGCTTGCAGGCTGTCGAGCGAGGCCTGAAAAGTGTCCTTGCCAACCGCGTCATAAACCACCGGTACCATTTTGCCCTTGGTGATTTCGCGCACGCGTTCGGCAATATTTTCCTGGTTATACAAGATGACATGATCGCAGCCGTGTGCACGCGCCAGATCGGCCTTGGCTTGCGATCCGACGGTACCAATCACAGTGACGCCGAGCGCCTTCGCCCATTGCATGGCGATCAGACCGACACCACCGGCAGCGGCATGAAACAAAATGGTCTGGCCCTTCTGCAGTTTGTAGGTGCGACGAAACAGGTACTGTACTGTCATGCCCTTGAGCATCATGGCGGCGGCGGTATCAAACTCGATATTTTTCGGCAGCTTGACCAAGGGTGCTGCGGTGATGTTGCGCACTTCGGCATAGGAGCCTTGCGGGCCGCCCGCATAAGCTACCCGATCGCCGACCTTAAAGTTACTTACGCCCTCACCGACAGCGCTGATGACGCCTGCACCCTCCTGGCCGACCCCCGCCGGCAAGGGCTGCGGATAGAGGCCCGTGCGGAAGTAAACGTCGATGTAATTGAGCCCACAGGCTTTCTGTTTGATCTGTACCTGACCGGGTCCCGGGGCGCCGACTTCAACGTCGACCAGTTTCATGACTTCCGGCCCGCCGGTTTGTTCGATTCGAATCGCTTTACTCATGTCGTGCTCCGCTGTGTTTTAAATCAAGACGTGAGGCTTCCGAGGCACCGATCGACCGCCAAATCGGTCGATCAGTTCGGTTGCCGCTAATTTCGTTCAGAAAGTTCCTGGGTAGGCGCCACCGTCGATCAGAAAGTTCTGACCGGTCACATAAGCGGCCTGAGCACTGCACAGGTAGGCGCAGGCCTGACCGAATTCGTAGGCGGTTCCATAACGGCCAGCCGGTACCGCAGCGATGCGGCGTTTGGTGGCCTCTTCGACGCTGATGTTCATATTCTTCGCAACGCTGGCATTGGTCGAGCGTAACCGGTCAGTATCAAACACACCGGGCAGCAGATTATTGATCGTCACGTTGTGCAGGGCATTCTTGCGCGCAATGCCGGCGATGAACCCGGTCAGGCCCGAACGCGCACCGTTCGAGAGGCCCAGAATATCGATCGGCGCCTTGACCGCACTCGACGTGATGTTGACGATCCGGCCGAACTTGCGCTCGATCATCGGATCGATCGTCGCCTTGATGAGCTCAATCGGCGTCAACATGTTGGCATCGATAGCGCGAATCCAGTCGTCACGCGTGAAGCTGCGAAAGTCTCCTGGCGGCGGACCACCGGCATTGTTGACGAGGATGTCCACCTGCGGAGCAGCCGCCAGCACCTCGGCACGCCCGGCAGCGGTAGTAATGTCACAGGCCACGGCGATAACCGTCACGCCGGTTTGTTCACCGATGGTCTTGGCAGCCGCGACCAGCGCCTCCGACCCGCGCGCGTTGATGACCAAGTTGACGCCTTCTTGTGCCAGCGACAGCGCGCAGCCATAACCCAGGCCCTTGCTGGCCCCGCACACAATCGCCCATTTACCCTTGACACCGAGATCCATGATTTCGCCTCCGAATTCAATCAATCATTCTGGCACGCAGATGGCAGACGGCGGTTGCGGATTCTGACGGTTCCGGTCTCAAATTGAAATGCGCGCGCTATCGCCGCCCGCCAAGGATCGATCCGAGGACACCGCGAAGTATCTGGCGACCCAGTTGCGAGCCGATCGTTCGAGCGGCACTCTTGGCCATGGCCTCGACTACCGAGTCCTTGCGGCCCGTGCCGCCGACCAGGACACCGCCAATCGTTTCCTTGATCCGATCGCCAAAACTAGGGGTTTGCGCCACCTTCCCGGACGGCTCGGCGCCGGATGAATTTGAACCCGTCGTCGCCCCGGCCGCGCCTGCGCCCTGACTGGTTTGAGCCCCTTTGCCACTGGCCGACTTGCCTGCCGTACCCTTGAGCTTTTCGAACGCCGAGTCACGATCAATCAGCTTTTCGTAGACGCCGGCGACGATCGAAGCGTTGATCAGCGCCTTGCGCTCATCGTCGCTGATCGGACCGATGCGCGAAGCCGGCGGCACGACAAAGGCGCGCTCGACGATATTCGGGCGGCCTTTTTCGTCCAGAAACGAGATCAGCGCTTCGCCGACCGCCATTTCGGTAATCGCCTGCTCGGCGCTGAACGCCGGATTGGCCCGCATGGTCTCGGCGGCGGCCTGCACCGCCTTCTGATCGCGCGCTGTAAAAGCCCGCAGTGCATGCTGAACGCGATTACCCAACTGACCCAATACGGTATCAGGCACGTCGAGCGGGTTCTGGGTCACAAAATAGATGCCAACGCCCTTCGAGCGGATCAGGCGCACCACCTGCTCGACCTTGGCCAACAGCGGCTTGGGCGCTTCGTTGAACAACAGATGGGCTTCGTCGAAGAAAAAAACCAGTTTCGGTTGGTCGCGATCGCCGACCTCGGGCAGTTGCTCAAACAATTCAGAGAGCATCCAGAGCAGGAACGAACCGTACAGGCGCGGGGCGTTGAGCAGCTTATCGGCGCTCAGAATGTTGATGACGCCGCGCCCCTGGGTATCGGTTTGCATCAGATCGTCGAGGTTCAGCATCGGCTCGCCGAAAAATCGATCGCCGCCCTGCTCGGTCAAAGTCAACATCGAACGCTGGATGGCACCGATCGAAGCGGCCGAGACATTACCGTATTCGGTAGTGAAATCGCGCGCGTTATCGCCGATATATTGCAGCATGGCGCGCAGATCCTTGGCATCGAGCAGCAGCAAACCGCGCTCGTCGGCAATCTTGAAGACCAGATGCAGAACGCCCTCCTGGGTCTCGTTCAGACCGAGCATGCGCGACAGCAGCAACGGTCCCATGTCCGAGATGGTGGCCCTTAGCGGATGACCTGACTCGCCAAACACGTCCCACAGCGTCACCGGAAAACCCTGAAACGGCGGTACCGCGATCTTCAATCGATCGAGTCGCTCCTGCAACTTGGGCGACATCGCGCCCGCTTGCGAGATGCCCGCCAGATCGCCTTTGACGTCAGCCATGAAGACCGGCACACCAATCGACGAAAAGCGCTCGGCCAGCACCTGCAACGAAACCGTCTTGCCGGTGCCGGTCGCACCGGTAATCAAACCATGCCGATTGGCCAGCGCCGGCAATAGCGCCAGCTCGGTTTGTCCGGATACGGCGACGATCAGTGGCTTAGCCATGGCAGGTCCAGTCCTATAAAGAGTAAGGCCAATGTTAAAATGGACTGAACAGATATCCAAACCAGCGAGTCTCAAACATGGCGGGCCATTCCAAGTGGGCCAATATTCAGCACCGAAAAGGCCGGCAGGACGTCAAGCGCGGCAAGGTTTTCACTCGCCTGATCAAGGAAATTACGGTCGCCTCGCGCATGGGCGGCCCTGACCCTGCCATCAATCCCCGGCTGCGGCTGGCGATGGACAAGGCCGCCGAGTCGAACATGCTCAAGGACACGGTCATGCGCGCGGTGCAACGTGGCAGCGGTGGCCTGGAGGGCGCAAATTACGAAGAAATCCGCTATGAAGGCTATGGCATCTCGGGTGCCGCCGTCATCGTTGATTGCATGACCGACAACCGCACCCGCACTGTCGCTGAGGTCCGGCATGCGTTTTCGAAGAACGGTGGCAACCTCGGAACGGATGGCTCTGTAGCTTACCTGTTCAAGCATTGCGGCCAGTTTCTGTTCGCACCGGGCACGTCCGAAGAGCAGGTCATGGAAGCCGCGATTGACGCCGGCGCCGACGATGTGCAGAGCGACGAAGAAGGCGGCGTCGAAGTGCTGTGCGCGCCCAACGACTTCTCCAAGGTCAAGACGGCGCTGGAAGCAGCCGGGCTGAAGGCCGAGGTCGCCGAAATCACCATGAAACCCTTGAATGAGTCGGTTTATAGCGGTGATGACGCCGTGAAAATGCAGAAATTGCTGGATGCGCTTGAGAACCTCGACGATGTGCAACAGGTCTATACCAGTGCCGTCATTCACACTGAATAGCCGCGCACTGACGCTATGAAAATACTCGTTATCGGTGCCGGTGGCCGCGAACATGCATTGGCCTGGCGACTCGCGCAGTCACCCAATGTTCAGCAAGTGTTCGTCGCCCCGGGTAACGGCGGAACGGCGCATGACCGGATCATTACCAACCTGCCAGTCACCAGTATCGCCACGCTGATCGAATTTGCCCGTCGCGAGCCAATAGCATTCACTGTCGTCGGCCCGGAAGCGCCGCTGGCCGCCGGCATTGTTGATGAGTTTCGCGCGGCCGGTCAGCGAATATTCGGACCCACGCGAGCGGCCGCGCAGCTTGAATCCTCGAAGGATTTTGCCAAGTCGTTCATGAAGCGGCACAAGATCCCCACCGCCGACTACCAGAGCTTTACCGAGGTGCAGTTGGCGCACGACTACATCGATGCGCGCGGCGCACCGATCGTCATCAAGGCCGATGGGCTGGCCGCCGGTAAGGGGGTCGTCGTCGCGCAGTCGCTTACCGAAGCCCATGCAGCGGTGGATGACATGCTGACGGGCAACCGCATGGGCGCAGCCGGCGCGCGCGTGGTCATCGAACAATTTCTCGAAGGCGAAGAAGCCAGCTTCATGGTTCTGGTCGATGGCGCCAACATTTTGGCGCTGGCATCGAGCCAGGATCACAAACGCCTGCTCGACGGTGACCTCGGACCGAATACCGGCGGCATGGGCGCCTACTCGCCAGCGCCGGTGGTCAGCCCTGCGGTGCATGCCAAAGTCATGCGCGAGATCATCAGGCCAACGGTGGCCGGCATGGCCCGCGATGGCATTCCGTTTACCGGCTTTTTATACGCCGGGCTCATGATCAGCGCAAATGGTGACGTCAAGACGCTGGAGTTCAACTGCCGGATGGGCGACCCGGAGACGCAACCGGTGGTGGCGCGCATCAGGAGCGATCTGGTGCCGATATTTGAAGCAGCGATCGACGGCAAGCTCGACGGTGTCGAGATTCAATGGGATCGGCGTACCGCGCTCGGTGTGGTGCTGGCGGCTGCCAACTATCCGGACGAGCCGCGCAGCGGCGACGAGATTTCCGGTCTCACCGAATACCACAACAAGCCGGACGCCGATGTGCTGGTGTTTCATGCCGGTACCAGCGCCGTTGACAAAGTCATCCGCACCAGCGGCGGCCGGGTGCTGTGCGTGACCGCGCTCGGTGATTCAGTGCGCATGGCGCAGGAAAGCGCCTACGCGGCCATCAAAAATATTCGCTTCAAAGGTATGCAGTTTCGCCAGGACATCGGCAATCGCGGCCTGACGCGCAATCGCTGATGGCTAGTGCCAGCCCACTACCCGTTGACGCCGAATCGGTACGGGTTTATCTGCGCGGCTTGCAGGAGCGAATCGTCGCGCGGCTCGAGGCCCTCGACGGATCGAAGTTCGAACGTGATGAATGGCAGCGGCCTGAGGGCGGCGGTGGTATCAGTCGCATGCTTGAGCAGGGCCGCCTGTTCGAGCGCGCCGGGGTCGGCTTCTCGCATGTCAAGGGTAATCGCCTGCCACCGTCAGCCAGTGTGCAGCGGCCGGAATTGGCCAATCGGCCCTGGGAAGCGATGGGCGTTTCGCTGGTCCTGCATCCGCACAGCCCGCATATTCCGACGGTCCATTTGAACGTACGATTTTTTGTCGCTGCACCGCCGGATTCTTCGCCCGCCTCTTCACCGGAAGCCAAGTCCGCTGAACCAATCTGGTGGTTCGGTGGCGGTATGGACCTGACGCCCTACTATCCTCGCCATGAAGATGTCATCCATTTTCACCAAGCCTGCAAAAATGCGGTCGCGCCGTTCGGTGACCAGTTGCATGCGCGCTTCAAGAAGAATTGCGATGAATATTTTCTGCTCAAGCATCGCAACGAGGCCCGCGGCGTCGGCGGATTGTTTTTCGATGATTTTCATGAAGCCGGATTTGATGCCTCGTTCGGTTTGATCCGCAGTGTCGGCGACGCTTTTCTGGGCGCCTATGGCCCGATCGTCGAGCGCCGCCGCCACGACACCTGGGGTCAACGCGAGCGCCAGTTCCAGACCTATCGGCGCGGCCGCTACGTCGAGTTCAATCTGGTGTTTGATCGCGGCACCTTGTTCGGTTTGCAATCGGGCGGGCGAACTGAGTCGATCCTGATGTCGATGCCGCCGACGGTCAGTTGGCGCTATAACTGGCAGCCCGAGCCGGGCTCGCCCGAACACCTGCTTTATCGCGACTTTCTGCCCGTGCGCGAATGGGTATGACGGCACCGGCCACGCGGCTACGCATTGGGGTGTTTGGCGGCACGTTCGATCCGATTCATATTGGTCACCTGACGATCGTCCGATGGGCGCATGCCGAGTTACGGCTCGACGTGGTACGGGTCGTACCCACCGGCGAGTCCTGGCAAAAGGCGCAAGCCGGGGCCAGTGCCGACCAACGACTGGCGATGCTGCAGTTGGCGTTGGTCAGCGATACTTTTGCGCAGATCGATGATCGCGAGCTTCGTCGCGGCGGACCCAGTTACAGCGTGGATACGCTCGAGAGCCTGCGCCACGAACTGGGCAATGAGGCGGCGCTGGTCTTGATCATGGGCAGCGATCAGTTGCACAATCTGGCCAGTTGGCATCGTTTTGAAGCCATTCTGGGCCTTGCTCATATTGCGGTCACTCAGCGCGAGGATGTTCGCCTCAGCCAGTTTCCAAACGCTGTCGAGCAGTTGCTGGCTGCGCATGGCAGCGATCGTTTGCCCGACACGGCGGCCGGCTCCATCGTGTTTTTCCGGATGCCGATGATGCCGGTCTCGGCCACTGTCTTGCGTCGACAGATTGCCGCCCACCAGCCACCGGTCGAATTGCTGCCCGGCGCCGTTCTCGACTACATTAACCAACACAAGCTCTACCGCTCACCCTAAGGAATCAAACCACTTGGAACTCAGAAAATTACAACGACTGGTTGTTGACGCGCTCGAGGACGTCAAAGGCCAGGATATCGAAGTCTTCGACACCACCGAGCTGACCGATCTGTTCGATCGGGTCGTGCTGGTCAGTGGCACCTCCAATCGACAAACCCGTGCACTTGCGCATCATGTTCGCGATCGCGTCAAGGAATCCGGCGGCGATGTGATTGCGGTTGAAGGCGAAGACACTGGCGAGTGGGTACTCGTCGATCTAGGCGATATCGTCGTACATGTCATGCAGCCGGCAATTCGGGTCTACTACAACCTGGCCGAGATCTGGGGACGCAAACCGGTCAGAGTAAAGTTGGGTACGACTGCGGCCCGATAATGCTTCGAATCGCTACATGCTGATTCGAATCATCGCCGTCGGGGTTCGGATGCCGGCCTGGGTTCAAAGTGCCGTGAACGACTACAGCGCACGCCTGCCCGCCGAGTTCAAGCTTGAATGGAAAGAAATCAAACCGGAGCCTCGCTCGGCCAATGGCAACGCGTCGCTCTGGAAACAACGCGAAGCGCAACGTATTCGCTTGAGTGTGCCGGAGAACGCCTGGTGCGTGGTGCTCGATGAACAGGGTCGCGACATCAATACCGTGCAACTGTCGCAACGACTGTCGCTATGGCGCGAAGCCGGCCGGCCGGTTGCGATTCTGATCGGCGGCGCCGATGGTCTGGCCAGCGAGATCAAGTTGCAAGCCGACGAACAGATGCGCTTATCGAGCCTGACCTTGCCCCATATGATGGTGCGCGTGCTGCTGGCCGAACAATTATTCCGGGCCTGGTCGGTACTGGCCAATCACCCTTACCATCGAGCCTGACGATTGCATCACGTCAATGATAGCGCTCGCGCCTCACCCATTTATCTGGCCTCACAGAGCCCGCGACGACGCGAATTGCTGACCCAAGCCGGCATCGCATTCGAGCTGTTGTTGGCGGCACCCGGCGAGGACACGGAAGCCCTCGAAGCGGTGCGCAGAGCCGAGACGGCCGAGCCGTATGTCAAGCGCGTCGTACTGGCAAAACTTGACGCGGCGCGGCGCCGACTCGCCGAACGCGGCCTGCCTTTGCGGCCGATTCTGAGCGCCGATACCACCGTCGCACTCGGCGGTCGAATCCTGGGGAAACCTGCCGACGCTGAGGCTGCCATCGCGATGTTGACGCGCCTGAGCGGCAAAACGCATCGCGTGCTGACGGCCCTCGCCGTAAGCCACGGTCTGCAAGGGCAGCGCACGCGGCTGGCGATCAGCGTGTCGCGGGTCAGTTTCGCGCGGCTTGATCGCGCACAGATCGAACACTATGTCGCGCTCGGCAGCTCACTCGACAAGGCTGGCGGTTATGGCATACAGGGGCCGGCTGCCTGTTTCGTTCGAAAAATCGAAGGCAGCTACTCGGGTATCATGGGTCTGCCGTTATATGAGCTTACGCGATTGCTGCGCGGGCTGTCGTGATCAATTTGCAAAAGGTCTCATGAACGAAGAGATACTCGTCAACCACCAAGCGCACGAGATCCGGATCGCGGTGATTCAGCAAGGTGCCCTGCAGGAGTTGCATATTGAACGTACTGCCAGCAGGGGCTTGGTGGGCAACGTCTACATCGGCAAGGTGTCACGGGTCTTGCCCGGGATGCAATCGGCCTTTATTGACATCGGGCTGGAGCGTGCGGCGTTCCTGCATGTAGCCGACCTTTGGCAATCGCGGCCAACGCCGGGGTCGCACGGCGGCGCGGGCAGCGGTTCCGGCTCCAACCACACGCATCCGATCGAGAAAATCCTGTTCGAAGGCAAGCCCTTGCTGGTTCAGGTCATCAAGGATCCACTCGGCACCAAGGGCGCGCGACTGTCAACCCAGATCAGCATCGCCGGGCGCATGCTGGTCTATTTGCCGCATGATCCGCACATCGGCGTGTCACAACGCATTGGCGATGAAAGCGAGCGGCAGCAACTGCGGCAACGTTTGCAACGCTTGCTTCCGAAAGGCGAAACGTTGGGCTTTATTATTCGAACGTCGGCCGAAGATGCCAGTGACGACGACCTGCAAAGCGATGTCGAGTATCTGTGTCGACGCTGGCGTCAGATCCTCGATGGCAGTCAGCACCTGCCCGCGCCGTCGCTGCTGTATCAGGACCTGAGCTTGACGCAACGCATGCTGCGCGATACGGCCAATGACTTGAGTTCAATGGTGCTGATTGATTCGACCGATGGCTTGGCGGCCCTCAATGAGTTTGCAGCGACCTACATGCCATCGGTAGCACCACGCTTGAAACTCTACCAGGCCGATCGGCCGATTTTCGAGCTGCACAGCATCGAGTCGGAGATTCAAAAAGCACTTGCCCGACGAGTCGATCTGAAGTCCGGCGGTTATCTGATGATCGATCAGACCGAGGCGCTGACCACCATTGACATCAATACCGGCGGCTTCATTGGCGGGCGCAATTTTGAAGACACCATTTTCAAGACCAATCTGGAAGCGGCGCACGCGATTGCGCGGCAACTGCGGCTGCGCAATCTCGGTGGCATCATCATCGTCGACTTCATCGACATGATCAACGGTGAACATCGCGACACGGTGCTGTCCGAGTTGCGCAAGGCCCTGTCGCGCGATCGCACCAAGAGCTCGGTCAATGGTTTTACCTCGTTGGGGCTGGTCGAGTTGACCCGCAAACGGACGCGGGAATCGCTGGCGCATATTTTGTGTGAACCCTGCCCGACCTGTGGCGGCAAGGGCGAGGTCAAGACCGCACAGACCATCTGCTATGAAATCCTGCGCGAGATTCAGCGTGAGGCCCATCAGTTCAATCCCAAGGAGTTTCGAATTCTGGCCTCGCAAGAAGTCATCGATCTATTTCTGGAAGAAGAGGCACAACCATTGGCGTTATTGGGTGAGGAAATCGCCAAGCCGGTGGCGTTGCAGGTCGAGACACTGTACTCACAAGAACAATACGACATCATCCTGATTTGAAAATTTTGCACACTGAAGCCTCACTGGGATGGGGCGGCCAGGAAATCAGGATTCTGAGCGAAGCGGCCGGCCTGATGGCACGTGGCCATCTGGTCGCGCTTGCGTGCCCGGAGGAATCCCGAATCTTTCGCGAGGCCGAGCGTTACAGCGTTCCGGTGGTGGCGGTCGCCATCGGCAAGAAGCGCCTGGGTGGATTACTCGCGCTACGCCGGCTGCTGGTGCGACAACCGTTTGATGTCATCAACACCCACAGCTCGACCGACAGTTGGCTGGCCGCGTTGGCTTGCGCCAGTCTGAAGGGATCGCCGCCGATCGTACGAACGCGACATGTGTCGACCCCACTGGGCAATCGTGCGACGACGCGCTGGCTGTATGATCGCGCCGCCTCCTGTGTGGTCACCACCGGTGAAAAACTCAAGCAGCAACTGATCGACGAGTCCGGGCTGAAACGAGTGCCAATTGTGTCGATTCCAACCGGTATTGATTCCGAGCGCTTCAAACCGGCCAACCAGATCGCGGCCCGTGCCCGACTCGGTCTGCCGATCAACGGATTCTTCGTGGGCATTGTGGCGACCTTGCGATCCTGGAAAGGTCATCGCTTTCTGATTGATGCCTTCGCCAGAATACGGCAACCACAGGATCGCTTGCTGATTGTCGGCGACGGGCCGATGGCTGAACCCCTGACCCAGCAGATCGAGGACGCCGGCATCAGCGACGTCGTGGTCATGGCAGGCCAACAACATGAACCGGAACATTGGTTTCCGGCGTTCGACGTCATGTGCATGCCCTCGTACGCCAACGAAGGGGTGCCGCAGAGTTTGATGCAGGCGATGATGTGCGGTCTGCCCTGCATCAGTTGTGATGTCGGTGCAATATCCGAAGTTGCGCAAGATGGCGTCACGGCCCTGCTGGTCGAGACTCAGGACGTTGAAGCCATCGCAGCCGCGCTGGTGCGTCTGCGCCAGGATCCGGCACTGCGCCAAACCTTGGGCGATGCCGCCCGCCAGTGGGTGCTCGAGCGGCATTCGTATGAGCGCATGTGCGACGACATGCAGGCGGTGTTTGAGGCGGTAGCCAAGGGCGAGCCGGCGCTGTCGCTGATGGCTGCACGATCGGCTCGCTGACCTCGCTAATCGCGCACACTGACTTCGCTCGCGTACCTGAGTTACTGACCGAGTAGCCTCCTTGATCAGTTATTTCGCTGACTCTTTCACCGCCTCTTTGGCCGCGTCTTGAGCAGGCTTGGGCATCCGGCCCATCAAGTAGAATTCGTCATTGGGCATCATGCCTACCAGGTTCGCCATTCGGTTCGACAGCGCAAAAAACGCCGCAATCGCACCGATGTCCCAGGCGTCTTCATCGCCAAAGCCATGGGCCTGGAGGTTTGCAAAATCGTTTTCACCGAGGCTCGCCGAGTCGCCCGCAACCTTCAGCGCGAACGCCAGCATCGCCTGCTGGCGAGGTGTCACTTCGGCCTTGCGATAGTTGGTCGCCAACTGGTCGGCAACGCGCGGATTCTTCGCATAAATCCGCAGAATCGCACCATGCGCGACCACACAGTACAGACACTGATTCAGGCCGCTGGTGGCGACCACGATCATCTCCTTCTCGGCCTTCGACAGATTGTTCTCACGCAGCATCAAGGCGTCATGGTAGGCAAAAAATGCTCGACACTCATCCGGCCGGCGGGCCATTTTCAGGAACACATTCGGCACAAAACCGGCTTTTTGCTGAACCTCGAGCATTTTCTGCCGCAGGTCCTCCGGCAGACTAGCGATGGCCGGCATCGGAAAGCGATCTTTGACTGAGTCCATTGGTTTGAGTCCGGGTATTAAAGATTCGATTCTAGTTCGGCCAACGCGTGTGCCACTTCCTCGGAATACCTTGACCAGTGATAGCGCAGGTAAGTACCGCGCGCATTGAGCCGGGCAATTTGCCAGCCGGCAGCGCCATCCAGAAAACCGCCTCGCAACAGGTAGCCTCGAACAAACGTCCAGTGACCGCGCACTGCGGCCAGGGTCGGGCGCCATCGGCTGCGCAGCGAAACGCGGTCAGTTCGGCGCTCACGGATCTTGCGGGCGCCCAGCTCGGCATAACGCAGCATTTTCTCGCGGGCGTCGGCCAAGCTCTCAACACTGTCGTGCCACAGAAAGCCGGCCAATTCACCTTGCGGTAACGGCGCCTCAACGCGCTCGTGAACCAGATCATCAGTGAATCGCGCCGATTGACGGCGAAACAGACGCAAGACGCGATCACCACCCCAGTCGCCATAACGAACCAGCTTGCCGCAAAATCGCGAGCGCCTGACGACCCAGTAGGCATCACGCTCGGGTGCCTGCAGGGCAGCCTGGATGGACTGCGCCAGTTCCGCGCTGACCCATTCGTCGGCATCCATCGAAAACACCCATTCGCCACGGGCCAAGGCCAGAGCGCGATTCTTCTGGCGGCCAAAGCCGGGCCAATCGGCACTTGAATGCACCGCTGCGCCCAGCGCCGACGCCCGATTCAACGTATTGTCCTGGCTACCGGAGTCAAGCACCACCCACTCGTTGGCGAAGGTGACCGAGCGCAAACAGCGTTCAATGTGATGCTCTTCGTTGCGAGTGATGACGCAGACGGACAGTTTTACCGCAGACTCGGACACGGGCAAGGGCGTTCATAAAAATCAACGCATCGATTGTAAGGTGCCGCAGATCGGCTCCTCTGCCGGGTGGTTCGGGGTGCTATTCGGCTGCAGGTCACTTTCGCAACAGCACGCAAGAAATCTGATACGGTTTACGAAGCCAGAAGAATTTGTGCGCCAGGGTCAGCCAACGTCGCGGTGCAATGAACGGAAACAGCAAGCGAAGCACGCGACGGGTCCGTTTGGCCAGTGAATTGGCGAAAAATTCCTCGCCGTAATTTCCACACTCGACCGCTTTTGAAGTTAGACACCGGTAACCGGGAAACAAGGCTGCAATCTCGGCGGGTGAGACCCGGTAGTAGGTATCAATCGGATCCGGATGATAGGGATACGACAACGGTGCGGTAACCAGAATCAAGCCGCCGGGACGAACGATAGAATCAAGAATGGCCGGTAGTCGCTGACGAGCTTCGGCATCAACATGTTCAAACACATTGCAGAAAAAAATCAGCGCCGGTTGCAGTGCGCGCAGCCGCAACACAAACTGCGTATCGAACAAATCGCCCTGCAGATCGACGCCGTCATCTACGAACATGTCCGAGTTCACCAAGCGGTAGCCGCGCGCAAGCACCGGCTTTAAAGTGAGCTCGTGGATATGCGGCTTTTGCTGCTCGCGCGCCCGCCGTGAACCACAGCCGAGATTCAGCACCACCGGCGCGGCGCCAGCATCGTTGGCACTGGTATCCACCACGTGGACCGGCAAAAACTCGAGCAGCGCCGCGTTGATCCACTGAGCTTCGTCGCGGCGCAAGCCTTAACTCCCCGAGCCGTTGCTCGCTTCGACCTTGCGAACCTTCAGCAGGAAGCTCAAGGTCGAGGCGCGGAATACGAAGCACCAATTGCTTTCGTAGCTCTTCGGGCTCAGCTTGAATATCAGGCGGCCGATATTGCCCATCAGACCGCCGAACGATAGTTTCCGCTCGAGAATCTCGAACCGGTGACCGGCCGAGGTGTAGTGCGCCACCTGCTCCCGGGTAAAGTGATCAAGCGAGAAATAGGAGAGATGATGAACATGCGTCGGGTCGCGCCAGGACGACAGGCTGGTGAAATGCGGCGTCAAGATCCGTACCGTCGCACCATCGCGACTGATGCGGTGCATTTCGCGCATGAGCGCTGGAATATCCATCACATGCTCGATCACGTTATCGAGCAGAATCTCGTCGACGCTGCTGCTCGCGAAGGGCAACATTTGAGTCAGATCGGCGCGAACATCGACGGCTGACGTCAAATATTTATCGACGCCAACAAAACCGGCCACACGCTTGCCGCCGCAACCCAGATTCAGCTTCATTGGCTGGTTGCCTTCATTGGCTGGTTGCCTTCACGGATTGGACGCCGTCATGGGGCTGGTCGCCTCACTGTACTGCGCACGGTGCAATCGCGCGTACGGCCCGTCTCGCTGCAACAGGTCGCGATGTCGCCCCTGCTCGACAATTCGGCCGGCCTCCAACACCACAATCCGGTCGGCGCGCTCGATGGTTGACAAGCGATGCGCAACCACCAGGGTGGTACGACCGGCCATCGTACGCTCCAGCGCGAGTTGCACCTCACGTTCAGTCTGCGAGTCGAGCGCCGAAGTGGCTTCGTCGAGCAAAAGCACCGGCGCGTCCTTGAGCAAGGCACGAGCGATGGCCAAGCGCTGACGTTGACCACCCGATAGTTTGGTACCGCGCTCGCCGACCTGAGTATCAAGCCCATCGGGCAGCGAGCGAATGAAGTCATCGAGCGCCGCCTTGGCGAGCACTGACCAGATCTGTTCATCGCTGACTACGGCGGTCACACCAAAAGCGACATTGGCTCGCACGGTATCGTTGAACAACACGATCTCCTGGCTGACCAGCGCAATTTGTGCACGCAAGCTGCCCAGACTCAGGTCTTCAATCGGAATATCGTCGAGCAAAATACGCCCACTGCTGGCACGGTGAAACCGTGGCAACAGGTTGATGATGCTGGTCTTGCCGCCACCCGATGCGCCGACCAGTGCGATGACCTCACCGGGTTTTACGTCGAGATCGATCTGGCTGATGGCATCGCGGTCGGCGCCGGCATAGCGAAAGCTGAGCTGCTCAAAACGGATTGCGCCGCGCGCCCGATCGAGGGTTCGGGTGCCGGTATCCGGCTCGACCTGCTGATCGAGCAACTCGAACACCGTTTCGGCGGCGGCTAGGCCGCGCTGCAAACTGCTGTTGATATCAGCCAGGTGTTTGAGGGGCGCCAGCAACATCAGCATGGCAGTAATAAATGCCGCAAATCCGCCGACGGTGGTCTGGCCGCTGGCGCTCTGAATCAGCGCCACGCAGACCACGACCGATACAGCGATGGCGGCAGCAATCTGGGTTACCGGTACGGTCGCACTGGTGGCGATGGTCATTTTCATGGCGAACCCGCGCAGCCGTTCAGCGACTCGCGTGAACATGGCTTGCTGGCGCGGGTAGCCGTCGAACACCTTGATGACCTTGTAGCCGTGTACCGCCTCTTCGACAACCCGCGTCAATTCACCGGTGTACTCAAGACTTTGCCGACTGAGGCTGCGAATGCGGCGCGAGAACCCGGCCACCAGCAGCGCCATGACCGGAATCAACGCCAGCGCGACCAAGGTCAGTCGCCAATTCAACCAAAGCAAGTAGCCGAGCAAACCGACGATGACGAGGCTGTCGCGAACCACGGTGGTCAACACCCGACTGGCCGCCACCGTTACGTTGTTGACTTCGAACACCACCTTCGAGATCAGCAACCCGGAGGCCTGCCGCTCGAAGTCGGCGGCCGATAACCGCATGAGATGCGAAAACATCTGTTTGCGAAGATCAAGCAGTACATTATTGGCGACCCAGGACAGACCATAATTGCCAAAGAAAGTGCCGATACCGCGCAGCATAAAAATACCGAGAATGGCGGCCGGAACAATCCACAGGGAGAAGGTACGTTTCTCGACAAAACCTTGATCCAGCAAAGGCTTCATGAGCGCGGGCAACAACGGTTCGGTCGCTGCTGCCAGCACCAGACCGGCAATCGCAATCGCGAAGCCCGCCCAATAAGGCCGGGTGTAGCGCAACAGGCGCCGATAGAGTTCCAGGCTCTGCTTCACGCCGATTTTCCGTTGACCATCGACCGGTACAGCGTCAACAACTGCCCGGCCAGAAACTTCAGAGAATACGGGGCTGCGCTCGCTCTGGCCGCCGCGCGCATCTCGGGTGCTCGGACGATTTGCGACATATGAGTCGCAAGGGTCGGCGCATCGATGGCACTGCACACAAAGCCGTTTTTGCCGGACTCGATCAGTTCGGCGGCGCCACACTTCGGACTGGTGATGACCGGCAGACCACAGGCGAGCGCCTCGAGTACGGCATTCGGAAACGGGTCATAAAGCGTCGGCAAGATGAAGCCATCGGCCGCT
>JANLTP010000188.1:0-94192 GCA_031363055.1 Burkholderiales bacterium
AACTGCGCCTCGGGCGGCACCATGGACACGATGACGGTACTCGGCGCCATGATCGACGCCGGGCTGGAACACGCCGCCGCCTTTGCGATCTTCGATCCAGTGGCAGCGAAGGCCATGATCGCTGCTGGTGTCGGTGCCGAGGTTAGCCTGTCGCTGGGCGGCAAGTTCGATATGCCCAGTGTTGGCGAGAACGGTAGGCCAAGACAAGTCAGCGGTCGGGTCAAGGCAGTGACCGAGGGGCGCTACCAATTCGAAGGACCGATGGCCCGAGGCGAGCGTGCCTACATGGGGCCCAGCGCCGTGTTGGACACTGGAAAAATCGAGATTGCGGTGATCTCGAGCCATGTCGAGCCGTTCGATATCGCGACCCTGCGCGTATTGGGTATTGATCCCGCAGCGAAGCGTTTTCTGATGCTCAAGAGCCGTATCCATTGGCGCGCCGGCTTGCGCCGCTACGCCCGTGCGATCGTCGAATGCGCCGGAACCGGCGTATGTACTTCAGACTACTCGATGCTGAACTTCAGCAAGGTTCGTCGGCCGATTTTCCCGCTTGACACATTGTGAACGGCTCGCAGCTTGCTACCCCAAGCGGCCTTTTGAAGTTACCGTAATGGCGTTCAGCTCCTTACTGGCGCTTATTGATGACATCGCGTCGATTCTCGATGACGTTGCGATCCTGGCCAAGGTGGCCGCCAAAAAAACCAGCGGTGTCCTGGGCGACGATCTGGCGCTCAACGCCCAGCAACTGGTCGGCCTGAAAGCTGATCGCGAACTTCCGGTGGTGTGGTCGGTGGCAAAAGGGTCGCTCTTGAACAAGGCGATTTTGGTGCCAGCGGCCTTGCTCATCAGCGCGTTTGCACCCTGGGCCATCACGCCGCTGCTCATGATCGGCGGCTTGTTTTTGTGCTTTGAAGGGTTTGAGAAGATCGCGCATCGCTTTTCGCACAGCCGTGCTGAAACTCAAGAGCGACACCGCGACCGTGTGAACGCGTTGAAGGACCCGAAGGTCGACCTCGTTCAGTTGGAGCGGGAAAAGGTCAAGGGTGCCGTTCGCACCGACTTTGTTCTGTCGGCTGAGATCATTGCAATTTCGTTGGGCACTGTGGCTGGCACCAGCCTTTTATCGCAAACCTTGGTCCTGAGTATTGTGGCGATTGCAATCACGGTGGGTGTCTATGGCATTGTGGCCGCCATCGTCAAACTCGATGATCTCGGTCTTTACCTGGTCGGCGAGAACCCGCAATCTGAGGAACCAAGCCTCAGGCAAAAACTGGGCTTCGGCATTTTGTGGTTCGCGCCGTGGCTCATGAAAACGCTCTCGGTGCTCGGGACTGCTGCCATGTTTCTGGTCGGCGGCGGCATTTTGTCGCATGGTATTGCCGTGTTGCATCACACCCAGGAGCATTGGATACAGTTGTTGTCGAGTCAACTCGCCCAAGCCGCGTGGTTAAAGCCGGTGGTGGGCAGTCTCTTCGACTTTGCTGTCGGCGTCCTTGCCGGCGCGCTGACGCTGCTGCTGGTAAATCTGGGGAAGCGCGTCTACCGACCCGACGCGACTTCCCATTGATTGAGTAATTTTATTGCAGGCGCGTTAAACCTTGCACTCATCGGCGAGACGTTGGCCGTGTTTCTGGTTCAACAACATGGATTTGTTCGCGACCATCAGCCAGACCATGCCTGAGGCCTTGTCTTCGTAACGAATGGCGCCCGTCTGTGTCTCAACGGCCTTCATCGCGTAGTTCTTTTTACCCCACTTCAGTACGGCGCTCTTGCGGTCCTGGGAAACTTTTTCGAATTGCACGTTCTGATTCAATTCGCAGTGATAGGTACCGGCGCTCAGCGAAACACTTTGGGCGGTAGCAGGCACTGCAAATGCGGCCAGGGTTACGGCTGACAGCAAGGGGGCAATCGATTTCAGTTTCATCAGGAACTCCAAATTCTGTAAGGAGTCCCATCGTCAAGGTAATTGTGTGCAAGGACAACGCAAAAGCGAACCAGCGGATACTTCCGGGCGATGCGCGGTGACTCAGGCGGCGCGAATCATGCCGGCTCCCAGCGTGTCAAAGGACTGCGGATCAATGACGATCAAGGCGCCGGTCCTGCGAAACGCTGCATAGTCATCGTTAAGCAAAGCGTCTGCCGTATTCAGCTTGACCCGCGACAGACTATTCAGGCTGATGTCCAGCTCGCCAGTCTCCAGAAAGCCGGCGGTCGTACGCGTTCCTTGTTTGAACAACAGGCGACGCTTCGGTATCAGACGTTGCTCGCTCATCCAACACAGATCAAGACTCAGTTCGTGGCTGGATTCCGATAAGACGTCATCGGCGCGAATCAAGGTGTCACCGCGCGACAGGTCCAGATCGTCGTCGAGCACGATTTGAACCGCTTGACCGGCCGAAGCGTTCTCGCGGTCGCCATCAAAGGTGTGAATCTGCTTGAGCGTCGCCGATTGTGAAGTGCCCGCGATTCGCAGACGATCACCCAAGTTCAGCCGACCGGTTTCAATGCGCCCGGCGATGCCGCGAAAATCATGCAATGTACCCGCACCGCCGTGACCGGTTGGACGGGTAACGCCCTGAACCGGAAAGCGCAGCGCGGCATGGGTGTCGAAGCCACGCTGTTCGGGTTGTGCGACCAATGCTTCGATCAAGGTCGGCCCCGAATACCATGGATAGTGATCACTGCGATGAACGATGTTGTGGCCGAGTAATGCTGAAACCGGAATCACCAGATCGACCGCATTTACCCCGGGACTGCTGGCGAGTTGTGTACAGCGTTCCTCGAACACGGACTGTGAATAACCGACCAGATCGATCTTGTTGATGGCAAAGATCAGCGAACGAACGCCCATCATGCGAGCGATACGGGTGTGACGAGCGGTCTGTTCGGTGGGTCCCGTACGGGCATCGACCAGAATGACGGCGCAGTCGGCCAGGCTCGCTGCGCAGGCCATGTTGCGGGTGTGCTGTACGTGGCCAGGTGAATCGGCCAGGATGAAGGCGCGTTGCTGGTAGCGAAAGTAGCGAAAGGCGACATCGATGGTGATGCCTTGCTCGCGTTCTGCTGACAGACCATCGGTGAACAGCGACAGGTCGAGTTCACCGCGCCCGCGCCGCAGCGACGCGGTGCGCAAGTCTGCCAGGACATCGTCATCGATCAATTCAAGATCAAACAGCAGCCGACCGATCAGCGTGCTCTTGCCGTCTTCGACGCTGCCGGCTGTCATGATACGAGTCGGCATATGAATCGCACTCATCAAAAGTATCCTTCGCGTTTGCGATTTTCCATCGAAGACTCCGACGTCTGATCGTCGAGCCGGGTGGCGCCGCGCTCGCTCACAGTCGCCAACAGCGTTTCGTCGAGGATCGCGCGGTTATCGGTGGCCTGCGACGACACCGGACAGGTACAGGTCATGTCGCCGACGGTTCTGTAACGCACGCGCAAGGACTCGACGGTCTCGCCCGGTCGGGCGGGTGTGACAGCGGTCACGGCAAGCAGCTTGCCACTGCGCGCAATGACCGGTCGATGGTGGGCGTAATAGATCGAGGGCAATGCCAATTTTTCGCGCACGATGTACGACCAGACATCGACTTCGGTCCAGTTCGAGATCGGGAACACCCGGACATGTTCGCCCGGCGCTACTCGTCCGTTGTATACCGACCAGAGTTCGGCGCGTTGGCGACGCGGGTTCCAGGCGCCGAAGCGGTCACGGTGCGAGAAGATCCGTTCCTTGGCGCGCGCTTTCTCTTCGTCTCGACGAGCGCCGCCAAACAGGGCGTCGAACTCATGTTCGGCAATAGCCTCCAGCAAGGTCGTCGATTGCAAGGCGTTGCGCGAACCGAGCGGTCCCGGATCACTGATGAGGCCCTTGCCAATGCTGTCCTCGACGGTGTGCACCAGCAATCGTTCGCCGAGTTCCGTAGCGGTTCGATCGCGAAACTCGATGACCTCCGGAAAATTGTGGCCGGTATCAATATGCAATAACGGGAACGGAAACTGAGCGGGGCGAAACGCTTTTTGGGCGAGGCGCAACAGCACCAGTGAATCCTTGCCACCCGAGAAAAGCAGCGCTGGCTTGCGTGACTCGGCGACCGCCTCGCGGAAAATATGAATGGCTTCGGACTCGAGGCCGTCCAGGTGAGGTGAGCTTTTATTGGCTTGCAGGTTGTCAATGGCTTGCATGTGTTTTCTCCTGCGGCGCAATATGCAGGCCGCATTCCTTGTGTTCCGGACTTTCCCACCACCAGCGTCCGGCGCGCAGCGGCTCGTCGTCGCCGATCGCGCGGGTACAAGGCTGACAGCCGAGACTGCGATAGCCGCGCAATTGAAGCGGGTGGACGGGAACCTTGAAATGACTCAGATACGCCCAGATCTGCAACTCGGTCCACTCCAGCAGCGGATTGAATTTCTGGCAGCCATGAGTTTGATCCGTGCTTTCATACGAAAGCTCGGCCCGTGTTTCGCTCTGCATGCGGCGCAGGCCGGTGATCCACGCATCAGCGCCGGTCAGCGCGCGCGCCAGTGGCTCGACCTTGCGTACCCGGCAACAGGCCTTGCGTGCTTCCAGGGAATCGTAGAAGCCGTTGATGCCAAACGCCCGAACCTGCGCTTGCAGCTCGCTTGCTTTGGCATGTGCGGTGGTAATGCGGATTGCGTAATGTGCTTCGGTTTTCGCCAGGTGTTCATAGGTCTCGTTATGCAGACGGCCGGTATCGAGCGTGAAGATGGCAATCGGCAGGTGCAGCCGTGCGATGGCATCGGTGAGAACCATATCTTCGGCCGCCAATGAACTGGCCAATCGAGGTTGCCGGAAACGCTGGGCGATCTCCGACAGATTGTGCTCGAGCTGCTGAATCGCGCACATTGAATGGCTGGTCAGGGTTGTCATGTTTTGCGTGATGGGTTATGAGCTTGATGCAGTGATCAGGTAATCAGTTTGGCGGCGGCCATGGCCAGGCAGCCGGCCAGCAGGGTTCGTGCGGTTCTCGCTTGCAAGCGGGCGCCGGCGTAGACCCCGATCAGAATGCCGGGTACTGAGCCGACCAGTAGGGCCAGCAGCAATCCGGTATCAATGTTGCCGGCCAAACCATGCAGTACAGCGCCCACTGCCGTCAAAGGGACGGCATAAGCAAGATCGGTCGCTGCGACTTCGCGGGGCTGCCACTGCGGGTACAGCAGGCTCAAGACGGTTACGCCCACGGCGCCGGCTCCGATCGAAGAGATAATGACGAGTGCACCGATCAACCCGCCTGCGATCGCGGTCAGTATTAGCGTCGTTGCCGGCTTCAACGCACCTTTGCCAGCGCGCCATCGCGTCAGCGGTTCATTAAAGAGCAACGCCAAAACGGTCAGCGTCAACGCGATGGCCAGTGCGTTACGCACCAAGGCTTCGAGTTCGCGCGTCGGCGCCGCCCACCAACGCTGCAGATACATCGTCAGCAAAGCCGAGCCGCAGCTTGAAACAATCATGATGACGGCCACTGGCCAGCAAACCAAACCGGTACGACGATGCGCCATGACACCGACACTTTTGGTGGCGGCCGCAAAGGCGAGATCGGTCGCCACCGCAGTGACGGGCGGCACACCGAACAGGGAGATCAGCGCCGGCGTCATTAATGAACCGCCACCAACACCCGTCATTCCAACGGCCAGTCCGACCAACAGGCCAGCCAGTGCCAATCCGAGAGAGAATTCCATGTCGCGAGCATAGTGCGCATTCACGACATTCCGAACGAACGATTCTCTAGCAGGTCATATGATTAACGCATGAGGCTTTGTTCACCTGAGGTCATGCGTGCAGGTAATCAGCAGCACCTCACAAGATATGCAGGCCGATCCACCAGGCAACGGCCGCCATGAAGGCGGAAGCCGGAATCGTCAGCACCCAGGCCCAGACAATATTGCCCGCCAGGCCCCAGCGCACGGCTGAAAATTTATGGGCAGAACCGACGCCGACAATGGCGCCGGTAATGGTGTGCGTGGTCGACACCGGAATGCCAAAGCCGGAGGCCAGAAACAAGCTGATGGCACCGCCGGTTTCGGCACAAAAGCCGCCAACCGGTTTGAGCTTGGTAATTTTCTGACCCATGGTTTTAACGATGCGCCAACCACCGAACATGGTGCCGGCGCCGATCGCCAGATAGCACGAAACAATGACCCAGGTGGGCGGCATCGCAGCGTCCTTGGAGATCACGTTGGCGGTAATCAAAAGCAGCCAGATGATTCCGATGGTCTTTTGCGCATCGTTGCTGCCGTGGCCCAAACTGTAGAGTGCCGACGAGGCGAGCTGCAGCCGCCGGAACCAGCGATCCATGCGGGTCGGAGTCGAGCGAAAGAACGACCAGGAGACGATCAGCATCATGGCCGATCCGAGCACGAAGCCCAATAACGGTGAGACCAGGATGAACAGCGCGGTCTTGAACAAGCCCGCGCCGACCAGCGATCCAGTACCTACTTTGGCAACTGTTGCACCGACCATGCCGCCAATCAGTGCATGCGAAGAACTCGAAGGGATTCCGAAGTACCAGGTAATGATGTTCCAGGCGAGCGCGCCAACCAGCGCGCCGAAGATGACGTAGTGATCGACCACCGCAGGATCGACGATACCCTTGCCAACCGTCGCCGCGACCTTCAAGTGAAAAATCAGGATGGCCAGTACGTTGAAAATCGCCGCCCAGGCAACCGCATGGTGGGGTTTCAATACGCCGGTCGAGACAACGGTCGCGATCGAATTGGCGGCGTCGTGAAAACCGTTCATGAAGTCAAAGGCGAGTGCCAGTACCACCAGCATGACCAGAATGGTGAACGTCATTTGGGATGTACCCATGATTTATCTTTATTGGGTCAGGCGTTTACGGTGTTGGGTCAAGCGTTCTCGAGTACAACGCCTTCGATGGTGTTGGCGACGTCCTCGCACTTGTCGGACACCGCCTCCAGCAACTCGTAGATGGCCTTCAGCTTGATCAGTTGCCGGACATCGGCCTCGTCGCGAAACAGCTTTGACATCGCCGAGCGCATGACCCGGTCGGAGTCGGATTCGAGCCGATCAATTTCCTGACAGATCTTGAGAATCTGCTCGGCATTCTCCATGCTGGGCAATAGATTCACGGCCGCCTTGACCCGCTCGCAACACGCCTGATTCAAGTCGGCCAGTTGTTGTGCTTCCGGCGTGATTCGCTGCAAGTCATAGAGCATGGCCGATTCGGCCACGTCCTGGATCAGATCGCAGATGTCGTCCATTTGCGAGATCAGGCTGTGTATCGTCTCGCGATCGAACGGCGTAATGAAGGTCTTGTGCAGCAGCGCGACCGTTTCATGAGTAAAACGATCAGCCGACTTTTCAATCGCATCGATCGCGTCGATATGTTTGCGGCGTGCTTGCGGGTCGCTGTACTGACTCATCAGATCGACCAGCGACTTGCTACCGGCGGCGATCTGCTCAGCATGTTGATCAAAGAGCTCGAAAAACCTGCCCTCGCGGGGCATGATACGTCCAAACATGGCTGAGTCCAGAAAGGTCTTGAGGAACGGTTAACTTGATGAGTTCTTATCGGTGCCCCGCTATTTTAGCTGCCGCCGGATACATTCCAGATAAGCATCGGAATCGGGTCCCTTTTGTTCACGTTGCGCGCGCCACAAGGTCTCGCCCAGACACTCCATGATCCGGTGTGCGGCCTCATGCGGCGAGTCGAGTCGCTGTGCCAGCGTGTTGAAGCTGGCGCGAATGCCAGTTGGCTGATCAATTCCCAATTGTTCGGCGATCGCCAGATGCATGGACAAATGCAGGAACGGGTTGGTTTGAGCGGCGTCGACGCTGAATTGGCGCGCAATCGCCTGTTCTTCTGAGGATAACTGGTCGTGATACTCGGGATGCAGCAGGCACCAGTCGAGCGCCAACGCCTCCAGAGGCTCGAGCGGCAGGTGTTGGACGTGTTTGCGCCAGACGCCGCAAAAAAAGCGCCTGACCTCGGCCTGGGATGGCGTGAACATTGCGTCGGCTCTAGTCGGGCGGGAACGTCTTGCCGCGCATCTCGCACAGATCGCTGATCGGACAGCGCCAGCACTTCGGAGTACGTGCGACACAGACATAGCGGCCGTGCAAGATCATCCAATGATGCGCGTCCTGCTTGAATTGCTCCGGTACCTGTTTGAGCAGGCGCAACTCCACTTCCAGCGGCGTCTTGCCTTTGGCCAGTCCGCTGCGGTTGGCGACCCGGAAGATATGCGTGTCGACCGCAATCGTCGGTTCACCGAAGGCAGTGTTCAACACCACATTGGCAGTTTTCCGGCCGACGCCGGGCAGTGCCTCGAGTTGCTCACGAGTTCGCGGTACCTGACTCTGATGTTGCTCAATCAGCAGCGCGCAGGTCTCGAGCAGATGTTTGGCCTTCGAGCGATAGAGGCCAATCGTCTTGATGTATTCGATGACACCGGCCTCACCGAGCGCCAGAATGGCCTGCGGCGTATTGGCATCGGCGAACAGCTTTCGAGTGGCGATGTTGACACTCTTGTCAGTGGCCTGTGCGGACAACAGGACGGCGACCAGCAACTCGAACGGACTGTTGAAGATCAGTTCGGTGGTCGGTGCGGGATTCAGTTTTTGAAGCCGGGAAAAGATTTCAGTTCGTTTGAGCTGATTCATGCGGACATTATCGTCGAGTCGAGGTCCGCGCCGTCAAACGCTGGCGTGCTTTCGCGAGGGCAGCCGCAATGATGCTGCTTTTTCGCAGCGAGTCGGCCTGTCGCGCTTCGGATTGAATTCTGGCGTTGCGACGCTCGAAGCGTTGGCGAGCGGCGGCAGCGTCGCCATCAGTCCACCCGGGTGGAATAATTGGCCGCATTTCGATACAGTCGACCGGGCAGGGCGCAACACAGAGCTCGCAACCGGTACACAGCGTTGCAATGACCGCATGCATGGCCTTGGCGGCGCCGATGATTGCGTCGACCGGACAGGCCTCGATGCACAAGGTGCAACCAATGCAGTGCGAAGGATCGATCCAGGCTGCGCTGCGTGGCTGCTCCAGCCCGCAGGACTCATCGAGCGGCAATTCTGGCAGACCGGTCAGCGCGGCGAGCCGCTTGATGCCCACCTGGCCACCCGGCGGACAACGATTAATAGCGACTTGGCCGGCAACGATCGCCTGCGCATAGGGCAGGCAACCGTCAAAGCCGCATTTCGTGCATTGAGTCTGCGGCAGCAGCGCGTCTACTTGACCGAGCGTAACTTCGGTTGCGCGCTCGCAGTTTTCAGCGTCCGGGGTTTCTTGATCTGGCATACACGTTCGCCATGCGCGGCGATGAACTTGCGGACCTCGGGGTAAATGATCTCGCGCCAACGACGGCCGCTGAAAATTCCGTAGTGTCCGGCGCCCTCAACCGTCAGGTGCTGCTTGTGTTCATCGGGAATACTCGAGCACAGGCCATGGGCTGCTTGAGTCTGACCTGACCCTGAAATATCGTCCAGCTCGCCTTCAACGGTGAACAAGGCCACATCGGTAATATCGGCGGGCCGAACCTCGATCAACTGACCCTCAAAGCGTACCTTCCACAGACCGCGCGGCAATTCATGCTCCTGAAACACCACCCGAATCGTGTCCAGGTAATACTCGGCGGGCAGATCGAGGACGGCGTTGTACTCGTCATAGAACTTGCGGTGTTGTTCGATATCGTCGAGGTCGCCGCGCACGAGATCGAGGTAGTGGTCCCAATGGGCGGTGCTGTGCCGATCAGGATTCATCGCGACAAAGCCCGCGTGTTGCAGAAAGCCCGGGTACACGCGTCGGCCTGCGCCCGCATACTTGTCCGGCACGGTCATGATGACCGTATTCTGGAACCAGTCGAAACTATGCTTGGTGGCCAGATTATTGACTTCGGTCGGGCTGCAACGCGCATCGATCGGGCCGCCCATCATGGTCATCGACAGCGGCAGACTCGGATCATTCAACGTCGACATGATCGATACCGCAGCCATGACCGGAACCGTCGGCTGGCACACCGACATCAGATGAATATCGGGTCCGAGGTGACGAATGAACTCGATGCAGTAGCCGACGTAGTCGTCGAGATGAAACGGTCCGGCCGACATTGGTACCGTGCGGCCATCGACCCAGTCGGTGATGTAGACGTTGTGTTTCGGCAATAATGCGCGAACCGTATCGCGCAGCAGGGTCGAATGATGACCGGACAGCGGCGCCACCAGCAGAATAGTTGAATCGTCAGCGTGCCCGGTCAGGCCCTTGGGCAACAGACGCTCAAATTTGATCAATCGGCAAAACGGTTTGGTCAATTCGATGCGCTCGACCACTGAAACTTCCCGACCTTCGATCTGGGTGACCGTCAAACCAAACGCGGGCTTTTCGTATTCCTTGCCCAGTCGATGCAACAGTTCATAGCCGGCTGACAGCCGCGTCGACATCGGCGAATGCGCGAGCAAACTGTAGGGATCTGAATAGAGCCGACTCATGGCATGAGCCCAGTCGGACAAGGGGTTCAAAAAGGCGCGTTGTGCTTCTCGAATTTGATAGAGCATGGATCAGTTCTCAGAATTGCGTCGCCCTACTATAGAGCTTCAGGCTTGTTTGTGCAACGCAGCATCTTGTGCAGGGCTTGCGTCTGGTGCGAATTTTCACCCGTTGGTCAAAATAAAGTCCGTTTTTGACCAAAACGCACTCAAAACTTGATTTTTGTGTCCCAAAGTGTGCCGGCGCGAATATCACTGCCCGCGCCGGCGGCGATCACGGCATTCACGCCCAAGGTTGCGCCTTCAACCGAAGCGTTCATTCGGTAACCGGTAAGCGTGTCCAGTGGCGTCGGGCCGTTGCGCTCGCCGGTGAGTTGATCGACATCGGGAACCGAACAGCGGCCGCAGGGTTTGACAAGCTTCAATTCGAGTTCGCCCTGGCTCAGGGTGTCGATGTAATCTTCTTCATAGGCGGGCAGGCCGCTGACGACCAGGTTGGCGCGGAACCGGTCGATCGGCAATTGATAGTCGGTGACTCTCATACGCTGTCGCAAGTCGGCAACGCTGTCGGTGCCCAGCACCAGGAGGGGGAAGCCGTCCGAGAATTTCGTTTGTGCAGCAACGCCGCCGGTCCACTGCGCGTCGCATGGCCGTGTCGCCTTGCGCGGAAAACGCACCAGCCGGGTCTTGACGCCCAGATAGTCGCTCAGCCATTCGCTGGCATCGCTGCCGCAATCGAGCGCCTCGGTTGCAAAACGCCAGCAAGTGGCCGGCGTCAATGGGCCATCCTGATATCGCAGCGGTACCCGCGTGCGACCGTGGCCGAGCACAGAAAGCGCGAGCGATTCACGATCCAACTGCGTCACCACCCGAGCCAGCTCAGGCCGCTCGCGCTGGGTCAAAAAGCGACCCGAGCGATCAACAATCATCCACTCACGATCGTAGCGAATCCCTTCGGTGAGCAGGGTCGCGTTGTCGAGCGTGATGCCCCGGCAGGCCTTGACCGGGTAAACGTGAATCGACTCGAGCTTGACCTGGCTCATGAGCCCGCCGCCGCAGAAAGGGGCCCGATACACTGTTGAATCCACAGCGCGGTCAACTTCTCCTGCAATGAGTTCTGACTCAGGCGTTGATTCAGTGCGGCAAAATCAACCGAATCCAGTAACTGATCCTGGTTAAAGCAGGAGAACACGTAGCTGACCACCCCGGTTACAGGGTCGCGGTGCGGCTGAAGACACTGCGCGCAGATCTCTTTCATCATGCATTGCATCGGCGAATTGATCGAGCCATAGGCGACATGCGCCGGATTGAGCCAGGGCTTGAGTTCAGCGTGGCGCGCCAGGGCGACAGCGGCCATCATGCGGTCGGAGCCAATGGCAATGACGCGATTGACTTCGCGCAGCGAAATTGTCGGCGCCTGGGCGAGTTTGCCGCTGGCGTAAGACACCATCGCCTGAACAATATTGCCGACGAAACTCATATCCTGGCTACGAGTTGGCGTGAAGCCCGGGCCTTCGTCGCAACACCAGACCACGATATCGGCGGCGGCTTCGATCTCCTCGACCTTGTATCGATCGATCATCTTCTTGTAGCCGGCGAAGTAAAGCACCTTTGAGCCGCGCGCTCGAAACGCCGCGCCAATTGAAAACAGCACCGCATTGCCGAGGCCACCGCCGACCAGTACCACGGTTTCGCGACCTTCGATTTCGGTCGCAGCGCCGGTTGGGCCCATCAGGATCACCGGCTCGCCGGGCTTGAGCAGTTGGCATAAATCGGACGAGCCACCCATCTCGAGCACAATGGTCGAAACCAGGCCCTGCTCACGATCGACCCAGGCACCGGTCAGGGCGAGACCCTCCATGGCCAACCGCGTCAAATGACCATCAACCGCCGCAACCGGCGCCAGCGATTCGAAATTCTGCAGGCGGTAAAACTGACCGGGCTCGAATTTGCGCGCTGCCATCGGCGCACGCAACACGATCTCGATGATCGTCGGCGTCAGGCGAACGACGCGCTCGACGGTGGCGCGAAGCTCGTGATTCATTAGTGCGCCAAAGGCGGTTGAATCGAGCACACTGGCGGGCGGGCGGTGCTTGAGTACGCGGGAAATCACCGGGTAGCCTTGCCGGGCCGAAGCCATTGCCTTGACGACGTTGCCAAAATAGCTGGGGTGCAGATCGCCGAAAAAGGACAACAGTCGGCCGTCGGCCAGTTTGCTCAACAGCACCCGCGCCTCGGTCGGCTTGCTGATCGAGAACTCCGGTTTCAGGGGCGCGCCTTGCTCGTCAATGGCTTGAAAATACTTGCCATCGAGCTTGAAATGTACGCCGTCCTCGCGCGCCAAGACGGTATTTGGTTGCGTGCCAGCGGCAATGAAGACGGTGCGTGCCAACCACACGGTATCGTCGGCATCGCTCCAGCGACCCTCGTCGGAGCGCAGTTGTCGCGTCAGGGTAATCGAGGCGACCGCGCCGCGCGCATCGACGTCGATGCGCTTCGGACTCAGACACTCGGCAAACCGGATGCCTTCCTCGAGCGCCTTTTCAACCTCTTCATGATTCAAGGTGTACGACGGGCTGTCGACCATCCGTTTGCGATAGGCCAAGGTGACACCACCCCAGGACTGCAACAGCTCGAGGACGCGCGCCGGCCGCTGTTCGTTGGCGGCCTGCGCCCGTTCGGCGCGAATCGCCTGAGCGTGGGCAATGAATTCGTCGCCGACTTCGCGATCTTCATCATTCCAGCGTGAACGCACGAAGGCAGCGCCGGCGAATTTGGACAGGGCTTCGTAGCGATCGAGAAATTTCTCGACCTGAACCACGTAGTAGGCCAGTGATTCGGTGGCGGTATCGACGGCGGTCAGCCCGCCGCCAATGACGACGACCGGCAAACGCACCTGCATATTGGCGATCGAGTCCGCCTTGGCGGCGCCGGTCAGTTGCAAGGCCATCAAAAAGTCGCTGGCGGTGCGCACGCCGCGCGCCAGGCCGTTCGGAATGTCGAGCGTGGTCGGCTTGCCCGCGCCCATGGCCAGCGCAATATGATCAAAGCCCAGCGCGGCGGCGTCATCAACGCTGAGCGTGCCACCAAACCGGACCCCGCCAATCATATTGAAAGTCTGCCGCCGCTCGAGCAGCATGCGGATGACCTTCAGGAAGTTCTTGTTCCAGCGCACGGTAATGCCGTATTCGGCAACACCGCCAAAGCCGGCCATGACACGATCGTCGAGCGACTCGAACACATCGTCAATCGCCTCGATCGGTCGAAACGCCACCCGCTCGATCGAACCATCGCTGCGATAACGCAGGCCCGACAGCGCCTCGGGCAAGGGTTCGATCTTCAAGCCGTCGATGCCGACCACGGTGTGGCCATCATTGAGCAAGTAATGCGAGAGGGTAAAGCCGGCCGGGCCCATGCCACTCACGAGCACTTTATAGCCCGAGTCCGGAGCGGGCAGCGGGCGGCTCAGATTCAGCGGATTCCAGCGCGTTAGCAACGAATAAATCTCGAACCCGTAAGGCAACTCGAGAACGTCCTTGAGCGTGCGGGTCTCGGCCTGCGGAATATCGACCGGTGTCTGCTTCTGATAGATGCAGGCCTTCATGCAATCGTTGCAAATTCGATGTCCGGTGGCCGCCACCATCGGGTTGTCGATGGTGATCATCGCCAAGGCGCCAATCGCCAGTCCCTGCATTTTCAGGGTATGGAATTCGGAGATGCGCTCCTCAAGCGGGCAACCGGCGAGCTTGACGCCAAACACACTCTTTTTGAAGGCAGCCCGGCCATCGGCGCCGGCTTTTTCGCGCAGGCCCGTTGAGCACGAGTCCTTGCCCTGGTTGTGGCACAAGATACAGTAATGCACCTGGTCCAGTGCACCGCGCAGATCGGTGCCTTCGTCGGTCAGCTTGAAGCCCTGGCGGCGACGGATCTGATCCGGCTTGATCGTGAACACTTGAACCGATTGTTCGATTTTCTGCTGGGCATGCAGCAGCAACGCGAATGGATCGACGCGGCCTGGCTGCTTGAATAACACGCTGTGCTGATGCCGATGCTGGCCGGCTTCGGTGTGCACCGCCCAGGCTGAATATTTCATCAGCAGGGCGAGCCTGACGCCTGCTTCGGAGCGTTTGAGAATCTTGTCGGCATCGGCAATTGCGCCGCCGGCGTTCGCACCATCAGTATTCGCGCTATCGGCGTCCGCGCCATTAGACGCAGCATTCGCTACTTCACTGGCCTGCCAGCCGAGAACCGCGTTGGCAATCAGCAGTTCGTCGAACGAGCCACCGAGCCAGGATCGAATGGTCTGTTCGGCCGCCGCGCCATCAAAGTTCTGTACTTCGCTGGCGGCGATTTTCAACATTGCCTGGCGCTTGACGAACTTCCATTTGACCCGGTAAAGCGGCTCGAGCTCGTCGTGTCGCGCCTTCAGGTCGGCCAGTTCATCAACGACATCAAACAGCACGCTGATAAAGGCCTCGGCGTAAGGCGCCAGCGCGATCAGTAGGGCTGCCTCCTCTTTAGCGGGTAGCGCAGTGCCTGACTGGGTTGCCGTGCGCGCGGCCGTTAGTTGATCAGCGAGGTTGGCATTGCGCGTGCGCAATTCGGCCAGAAACGCCTGATCAACTCGCACCAGGCCAGCCCTCTGGTATAAGTCTTCGAAAGTGATTCCATAGCCGGGCCGGAATTCTACCGCAGCGGCGTTGACTACCGGTGACATATCACCCGCGATCGAGTTGCGCGAGTTTGTCCTTGACGTCTTTCCAGTCGTCGGCATCAGCCAGCGGCGGGACGGTCCGGGTTATGCTGGGCCAGAGCTTGGCCAACTCCACATTGAGCTTGATGTAATGATGCTCTTCGGCCGAAACGTCCTCTTCGGCCTTGATCGCCTCGACCGGACACTCGGGAATGCAGACGGCGCAATCGATACATTCGTCAGGATCGATGACGAGCATGTTCGGGCCAACCCGAAAACAGTCCACCGGGCAAACATCAACACAATCGGTGTAACGACACCGGATACAGGATTCGGTTACGACGTGGGTCATGAAACTACCTTTGGTAAATCGGCAGGCCGGGGCCAACTTTGGTTGACTGAGATTGTAACGTGGAGTAACTTTAAGGCAAGTCTTATGAAGTAATCACTTCATTACATCCTGCAATGAGCTATTACCGACCCTTAACCCTGGAAGACGCACTGGATTTGCGTGCCGAGAGCGAACTCACGGTTCTGGCCGGGGGCACGGATTTCTATCCGTCCCGAGTGGCCAGGCCTATGAACGAGCCGGTCCTCGATATCAGCGCCTTGACTGATCTGCGGGGCATCAGCCGTATCGAGGTTGCCGGCGGCGCTGCCTGGCGGATTGGTGCGTTGACTACCTGGAGCGATCTGGTTCGGCAGCGGCAGGCGCAGGCTCCCGCGTTGGCCGCACTGGTCAGCGCGGCTCGCGAGATGGGCGGGATTCAGGTCCAGAATCAGGCAACGGTGGGTGGCAATTTGTGCAATGCATCGCCCGCGGCCGATGGCGTGCCGGCGTTGGCTGCGCTCGACGCCCAGGTGGAGTTGCGCAGCGCTCGCGGCACCCGCAGTCTGGCACTGGTGGAATTCGTTCAGGGCAATCGCCGTACCCAACTGGCCAACGACGAAATACTCACGGCCGTCACTTTGCCCGCGTTTTCGTCGAACGCGCGCTCGCAATTCAGAAAACTCGGGCACCGTAAATACCTGGTCATTTCAATTGCCATGGTAGCGGTCTGTGTTGACTTTGATCGGCACGGCGCCTTGAGTCGCTGCGGTATCGCGGTCGGGTCGTGTGCGCCCAGTGTGCGTCGCTTGGGCGACCTGGAAGCGGCGCTGATGGGTCTGCCGCGCTCGCAAGTGCTCGGGCAGGTGCAAGCCTGGCTCGATCGGCTTGACTGTTTGCAAGCCTTGAGTCCCATTGATGATGTCCGAGGCAGCGCAGAGTATCGGTTGGCAGCAGTGCGGCAGTTGGTTTCTCGGTTGTTCGCCGAACTCATGGATTAAGCCGATGCAACAGCGGATTCAATTCAAAGGGGGCGAGAACCGTACGTTGGTGGTCAATCTGACCGTAAACGGCAAGCCGGTACAAATCGAAGTGTCACCACTCAGCCGCCTGTCCGAGGTACTGCGTGACCGCCTGCAATTGACCGGCACCAAGGTGGGCTGCCACGCCGGCGATTGCGGCGCCTGCACTGTGTTGCTCGACGATGAGCAGATCTGCTCCTGCATGCTGGCGGTCGCGCAATGCGAGGGCCGATCGGTGACGACGGTCGAGGGCTTGTCCAGCAGGCGAGGCGAGCTCAGCGAATTGCAACGCGGTTTTATTGCCGGCGGTGCCGCGCAATGCGGTATTTGTACGCCAGGCATGTTGATGGCCGCCGAGGACATTTTGAGGCGCCATCCTGACCCAACGGCCGAGCAGGTTCTGGACGGACTCGCAGGCGTGCTGTGTCGCTGTACCGGATACCAGAAGATTGTCGAAGCGGTGCTGGCGGTGGCGAAGCAGCGCTCATTGATATCGACGCTGGCATCTGCGCCAGCGCAACGAACCCGCGCCGTCGGGGCGCGCCTCGATCGGCTTGATGCGCACGCGAAAGTCACCGGGCAGGCGCTGTTTGGCGCCGATACTGCGCCAGCCAATGCGCTGTGGATGCGCGTGCTTCGCTCGCCGCATGCGCGTGCCAGTTTCAGCTTCGGCGACCTCGATTCTTTTGTCGTGCGGCATCCGGGGATCACCGGTCTGGTTCACGCCGGCGATATTCCGAACAATCGATTCGCGATCTTCGCTGATCTGCGCGATCAACCAGCACTGGCCGAGCTGCGGGTGCGTATGCGCGGGGAGGCCATCCTGGCGGTGGTCGGTACCCAGCCGGCGATTGAAGCGCTCGATCTGACCGAACTGCCAGTGCGCTGGACCGTAGAACCGGCGGTCACTGAAATATCGGATTCCCTGCAACAAGCCGCCAATGGCGGCGAGCCCATTCAGACACGTTGGCCTGATAACGTACTCTGTCGAGGCCGGGTGGTTCGCGGCGATGTCGATTCCGAGTCCGCCGCCATCCGGTTGACGGCCGAGATGTCGACGGCCTACGTCGAACATGCCTATATCGAGCCCGAAGCCGGTTATGCCGAGTGGCATATCGAGCAGGGCGTCGAGCGGGTGCACGTGTTTGCCTGCACCCAGACACCGTACATGGATCGCGACGAAATCGCCGCCATGTTCGCGCTGGCGCCCGAACAGGTCAGAATCATTCCGTCGGCGGTTGGCGGTGGTTTCGGTGGCAAGCTGGACATTTCGATTCAACCGCTGCTGGTGGCAGCCGCGCGAAAATTCCGGGTGCCGGTTCGCATTGTTTACAGTCGACCCGAGTCGATGGTCTCCACTACCAAACGGCATCCAGCGCTGATGCGGGCAACGTTGTCGGCCGCTGATGATGGCGCGCTACTCGCCTATGATTTTTCGGGCGACTTCAATACCGGCGCGTATTCCTCCTGGGGACCGACGGTCGCCAATCGAGTGCCGATTCACGCCAGCGGCCCGTATCGCATCCGCCATATTCGTGCCTTGACGCGAGCGGTGTTGACCAATAATGCCAACGGCGGTGCGTTTCGCGGTTTCGGCGTGCCGCAATCGACCTTGATCAATGAACTGCTGATCGATCAGATGGCCGAACGCCAGCATATCGATCCTCTGGAGTTTCGCATCAAACACGCACTGCGGGCGGGTGATCACACGGCCACCGGTCAATTGCTGAGCGCCAGCGTCGGTCTGCTTGAATGTCTGAACGCCCTGAAGACTGAATGGCCGATCAAACGACAATTAGCGCAACAGTACAACGAGCTTCATCGCGACGGACTGCTGCGCCGTGGTGTCGGCATCGCCTGCATGTGGTACGGCATCGGCAACACGGTGATTGCCAATCCGTCATCCATGACACTGGCCCTGCAACCCGACGGCCGATTTTTGTTGCATAACGGCGCGGTCGATATCGGCCAGGGTACTTACACCATCATGGTTCAGATTGCCGCCGATGCACTCGGGGTGCCGGTCGACTTCATTGATCAGACATCGGCCGATACCGACTTGACGCGTGACGCCGGCAAGAGTTCGGCGTCGCGTCAGACCTTTGTGTCGGGTAATGCGGCACGCTTGGCGGCCGAGGACTTGCGCGGCCAACTGTTGCGCTTGCTCGGTGCCACGGATGATGCGCAAATTGACATCGACGACGGTCTGCTGATGGCGCGTTCTGCCTGCGAGCTTCGATCGATCAAACTGGCCGATTTGAGCCGACGCCCGGATGGCTACCTTGCATTGGGCGAAGGCTACTTCAATCCGCCGACCATTGCGCTCGATGCCGATGGCCAGGGTGTGCCGTATGCGACCTATGGTTTTGCGGCCCAGTTCGCCGAGGTCGAGGTGGACATCACACTCGGTACGGTACGCGTGTTGTCGGTGCATGCCGCGCACGATGTTGGCCGCGCCATCAATCCGACTCAGGTTGAAGGGCAGATTCACGGCGGCATTGCGCAAGGCCTCGGACTCGCGCTGATGGAAGAATACGTGAGCGGGCGAACCGATAATTTGCATGACTATCTGATCCCCACCGTTGGCGACATGCCGCAGATGATCACCCACCTGATTGAAGATCCCGAGCCGCTTGGACCGTACGGCGCCAAGGGCGTTGGTGAGCCAGCGCTGGTGGCTACCGCGCCGGCGATCCTGAATGCGATTTACCATGCCGCCGGCGTGCGCATGATGCAAGTCCCGGCGACGCCGGATCGGGTGCTGGCGGCTCTGCGGGAGCTACGGTCATGAGTGAATCGAAGTCCGGTCGCCCCTTAACTCCTGAGCCTATAGCGCCGCGCGGTGATGGCCTGGCGAACACGCCCGAAGTCGTCGCCGCCAGGGCGCCGGATAATATGTCGCTCAACAAGATCCAGTGTGATGCTTGTCCGGTCCTGTGCCAGATCAGTGCCGGACGGTTGGGTGCCTGTGATCGCTGGGGAAACGTCGACGGCGTGCTCAAACGCATGGATCCTGTCTTGCTCATGCGCCGACCCGGCGTTGCGCTGGTGGCGCGTGGCAGCGCTGATTTCCCCGATGCCGATTCGCGCGAGAACGGCACCACCGAGGTCGCCACGCCGAATACTGAGTGGGACGGATCACTGCTGGAGCACGCGCCGGTATTCATATCCGGGGTCGGCAGCGGCACGACCTACCCGGACTACAAACCAGCGCCGTTCATTGTCGCCAGCCAACACGAAGGCGTCGACATGGTCACGGTGGTCACCGAAGGGATCTTCAGCTATTGCAGCTTCAAGATCAAGATCGATACCGACCGATATCTGGGACCCGAGCAAGCTACCGTGCGCTACCGGGGCGAGTCGGTTGGGCACGTCACCACCATCGAATACGGTTCACAGTTCTTGTCGCTGGGCGGCGTTCATCATTTGACCGGCGGCAGCAAAAAAGAGGGTCGCCTGACCTGCGATCTGATGCTCGCTCTGGGCAATCAACAAGCCGTCGATCTGGCGATTGAGGGCGGCGCCCAACTGACGGTGCAGGCCGGTCGCGCGCCGATCGTCAACGGTGTGCCGGAAGAGCGCATGCGGGTCGGTTGTGGTTCGGCCACGATCGGCATTTTCGCCAAGCAGTGGTTCGGACATGCGGACGAAGTTGTGGTCGTCGACGATCACATCACCGGCGTGCTGAGCGAACATCAGGCGGGGCGCTGTCTCGACATGGTGCCGAGCGGCATTCGCTTGCGCGGTCGCAAGTCGACGCCGGGCCGCTATTTTCAGGTCGCCAATCCGGGCACCGGTTGGGGCGGCACCGACATACGCGATCCGTTGACGATCATTGAGGCCTGGGATCCGAAAACCGCCAAACCGGGTGTGCGGTTATTGATGGTCTCAACCACTGGTGAACATGCTGACTACTTTGTGCTCGATGAAAACTTGAATCCGCAGCGCATGCCAATGCCCGATGTGCTGGCGCAAACCGTGCAGCGAATCGGCGAGAACTGTGAGCCGGCGATGGCAACCGTACTGTTTGTGGGCGGCGCTGGCGGCAGCTTGCGTGCCGGCGTCACCGATAATCCGGTGTTGCTGACCCGCTCGATCAAGAATCTGTTGACCCGCGTCACCTGTGGCGGTGCACCGGCCTATGTCTGGCCCGGCGGTGGCATTACGGTCATGGTCGATGTTGCGCGCATGCCCGCTCAATCGTTTGGTTCGGTGCCGACGCCGGCGATCGTGGCACCGATCGAATTCACCTTGCGCCGCCGCGACTATCAATTGCTCGGCGGACATATGGACCGTATCCAGTCGATCGAATCGGTGCTCGCCGATTCGCATCATCGAATTCAGGATTGGCCGTCGACCAATCCGTGGCCGCAAGCGGGCGTGCTGAATCAATCGGGTTACGAGTGATCGTGATTATGAAAGTCGACGTTATAAAACACGACCGTATAAAGCACGACTTTATTGAGCGCGAAGAACACGACATTAACCGATCGGGAATTTATCGCGCCCGACTGGCTGATGGTCGTTGGCATTTTCAACATGGCCCGATCGATCTCATCATCACGCTCGACGGTCCACCCGATGTCAGCCAGCGCGGTATCGACGCGGCCTGGCGAAGTTTTCAAGGTGTGTTGCTCGAGCTTTGCGCCGAATTGACACTATTACGGGCAGACGGCATCCCCGCCTCGCGGTTTGTGTCGCCGATTGCACAACGGATGGCCGACGCCTGTTGGCCGTTTCATGAACGCTTCGGCCTGTTCGTGACGCCCATGGCCGCAGTCGCTGGCAGTGTTGCCGAGGAAATACTCAAGCATCTCGTGCTGCCCGGAATCAAGCGAGCCAGCGTCAATAATGGTGGCGATATTGCGTTGTATGTTGCAGCCGATCAACACTTCGACATTGGTGTCGTTTCAGAGTTCAAGACGCACGGGCCTGCCGCCTTGCCCGCGCTGGCCGCCACGGTCCGCATCGATCACGACAGTGGCGTACGCGGTATTGCAACGTCGGGCTGGCGTGGCCGCAGTCTTTCGATGGGCATTGCCGATGCCGTCACCGTGCTTGCCAGGACGGCCGCCGCCGCTGACTCGGCGGCCACCTTGATCGCCAATGCCGTCAATGTTGAACATCCCGGAATTGTTCGTCTGCCCGCCGATCAGGTGCGCGATGACTCCGATCTGCAGTCCCGGTTGGTGACCTGTTCAGTTTGCGCATTACCGGGCGCCTCGATCGATGCGGCCCTGGACAAGGGTGCCGCCTTCGCCGAGCGCGCACTTGACGCCGGTCTGATCGAGTCGGCGTTTCTGGTGTTGCAAGGATCGACTCGCGCGGTGCGCGCGCACTAGCCCTCGCGACAACAGCATTGACGGAGACTACTGAATGCCTGCCGAAATCAGAAAAATTCAGATCCTGGTCGATGAAACGCATCGCGAGATGGGTCGAGCCATCTCGCCACCAACGCGTCGTGCAGTCGCGATCGCGGTCATCACCAATCCCTGCGCCGGGCGCTATGTGGAAAATCTCGATGAGTTGATTGCTATCGGTGAAGAACTCGGCGCGCTGCTCGGCGCCGCCTGCGTCAAGGCGCTTGGCATCAGCCCGGCGGCTGCGCACAGTTATGGCAAGGCTGCCATCGTTGGCGAAGCCGGTGAACTCGAACACGCCGCCGCCCTGCTGCATCCGAAGCTCGGTGCGCCGCTCAGAAAGGCAGTCGAAAAAGGCGCGGCGCTGGTGCCATCGGCCAAGAAAATGGGTGGCCCGGGTACCGCCATCGATATTCCCCTCGGACACAAGGACGCTGCTTTTGTGCGCAGTCATTTCGACGCCATTGAAGTGCGCGTGTCGGACGCACCCAGAGCCGGCGAGATTGTGGTGGCCGTTGCGGTGACTGACAGCGGTCGGCCGCTGGCGCGAATTGGCGGCCTGCAAGCCCATGAGGCCAAGGGTGAGGACGGCCTGCGTTGATACAGTTAGAGCACAGTAGTTTTGGAGAGTCGCGGTTTTGAAGAGTAGTAGTTTTGAAAAGTAGTAGTTTTGAGGAGTTCTAATGGCTGGACCGGATTTGAGCCGTAAGTCAGGCAAGGTTGTCATACGTAACATCGGTTTGTTGCTATCGGGCGATATCGAGCGACCGATTCTCGATGCCGACACCATCGTCATTGACGATGGCATCATCAGTGCCGTGGCGAAGTACGCTGATTGCGACGTTGCGCAGGCACTGGTCGTGATCGACTGTCGCGGTACTTGCGTCGCGCCGGGCCTCATCGATGCGCATACCCATCCGGTATTTGGCGACTGGACGCCGCGCCAAAGTCAATTGGGCTGGATCGAGTCATGCATGCACGGCGGCGTGACCACCATGATCTCGGCGGGCGAAGTGCACTTGCCCGGTCGACCGAAAGATATCGTCGGACTCAAGGCTCTGGCGATCACGGCGCAACGGGCCTTTGAGGGCATGCGCGCTGCCGGCGTTGGCGGTGGTGTCAAGGTGTTGGCCGGCGCACCGATCATTGAGCAGGGTATGGTCGAGCAGGATTTTGCCGAGTTGTCGGCGGCCGGCGTCAAGCTGCTGGGCGAGATCGGCCTGGGTTCGGTCAAGGCTGGTCGGGAGGCGCGGCAGATGGTTGACTGGGCGCGCAAATACGGTATGCAAAGTACCATTCACACCGGTGGCCCGTCGATTCCAGGTTCGGGATTGATCGACCGGGACGTCGTACTTGAAGCGGACGCCGACATCATTGGTCATATCAACGGTGGCCATACGGCGCTGCCATATCGGCAAGTCTGTGATCTGTGCGAGCGCAGCAGCCGGGCGATTGAAATTGTTCATAACGGCAATGAGCGTATTGGCATACTGACGGCCAAACATGCCATGGAACTGAACTGTCCGCACCGTGTCATTTTAGGCACCGATGCACCGGCCGGCTCGGGCGTTCAGCCACTCGGCATGCTCCGGTTGATCGCACTGATTTCGTCCATGGCCAACATACCCGCCGAGATCGTGTTCGGATTTGCGACCGGTAACGTCTGTCGAATTCGGTCCCTGAATCAAGGGCTGATCGAAGTGGGTCGCGCCGCCGACTTTGTCTTTTTGGATATGGCACAAAACTCGGCCGGCAAGAACATTCTGGACAGCATTGAATTGGGCGACCTGCCGGGCGTCGGTATGGTCATGATCGACGGTCTGGTGCGTTGTGAGCGCAGCCGCAACACACCGCCTGCTGCGCAAGTGCCAATCGTTGAACACTGAGAAAACGGGCGCTGCGCCCTTGAGCATTGAACCGTGAGCATCGAGGCGTGAACATCGAACCTGCGGTCTCGCCGGTTGTGAGCGAGCGGCCGCCGACGGCTCGCAAGCGTCGCGACGCGGTCGCCACCCGAGCGAAAATCTTGCGTGCCGCCACCGCTGAATTCTCCAAACAGGGTTTTGCTGGCGCGCGCGGCGATCGGATTGCGCGCCGAGCCGCCTGCTCCGAGCGCATGGTCTATTACTACTTTGGCAGCAAGGTGGGGCTGTTTCGCGAAGTTCTGGAGGCTGCTTATTTTGCGTTGCGCGAGGCCGAACGATCGCTGGCGCTGGACCAGCTGGCACCCTCTGAGGCGCTGGATCGATTTTGCCGCTTTGTCTGGCGTTATTACCTCGATCACCCCGAGTTCATTGGCCTGGTCAACACCGAGAATGGGCAACAGGCCCGGCACTTGCGCCGATCAGGGCGACTCGACGAGTTGGTCTCGCCGATCCTGGGATTGCTCGAGACTCTGGTCGAGCGCGGTGTTCAGTTGCGGGTGTTCAGGGCCGGCGTCGATGCCGAGGAACTCTACATTGCGATTGCCGCCCAGGGCTATTTTTATCTGTCGAATCAGCACACACTGTCGGCCGTGCTGGGCAGCGATCTGCGCAGCCCGAAACGGCTCGAGCGACATTGGCAAACCAGTGCCGATTTGATCCGGCGATTTGTTGCGGGATAACATCTGTCGATGATCATCAATTCTCTGCTCGATACCGACCTCTATAAATTCACCATGATGCAGGTTGTGCTGCACCATTTTCCCGGCGCCCAGGTCGAATACCGCTTCAAATGTCGCAATGAAGGCATTGATCTGGCGCCTTATGTGGATGAAATCAACGAGGAAATCCTGCATTTGTGCTCGCTGCGCTTTCGCGAGCGCGAACTCGAGTACATGCGCAGCCTGCGGTTCATCAAAAGTGATTTCGTTGATTTTCTGGCGATTTTCCAGATGAATCCGAAATATATCTCGGTATCGGCTTCGAAGGAAAACGCCGGCGAAATCGATATTCTGGTGCGCGGACCTTGGCTGCACACGATCATGTTCGAGATCCCCGTGCTGTCGATTGTCAACGAAATCTACTTCCGCAATACTCAGAAGTCCCCCGACTATCAGGAAGGGCGGCGCCGGCTCGATGAAAAAATAGACCTGATTCGCTCGCGCCCCGAAATCGAAGGCATCCGGATTGCCGATTACGGTAGCCGTCGGCGTTTTTCGCGTATCTGGCATGAGGAAGTGATTCTTGCCTGTCGCGACAAGCTGGCCAGCAATTTTGCGGGCACCTCGAACGTCTACTATGCGATGAAACATAATGTGTTGCCCTTGGGTACCATGGCGCATGAATATCTGCAAGCCTGCCAGGCGCTCGGTCCTCGTTTGCGGGATTCACAGACCTTCGGGTTTGAGACATGGGCTCGTGAGTATCGTGGCGATCTCGGCATTGCCTTGTCCGATGTCTTCGGGCTGGAAGCTTTTCTGCGCGATTTCGACATGTATTTCTGCAAGCTGTTTGACGGCGCGCGTCATGACTCGGGCGACCCGTTCGAATGGGGCGAGCGCATGATTCTTCACTATGAGTCGAATCGAGTCGATCCGCGCACCAAGACACTGGTGTTTTCCGACGGACTCAGTTTTCCGATCGCGATCAAATTGTATGAAACCTTCCAGGAACGCATTCGTGTAGCGTTCGGTGTCGGCACCAATCTGACCAACGATCTCGGCTACACGGCCCTGCAAATTGTCATCAAGCTGGTTCGCTGTAACGGCCAGCCGGTGGCCAAGCTGTCCGATACGCCGGCCAAGAACATGTGTGACGACGAAGCCTATTTGCAATACCTGCGGCAGGTTTTTCAAATCAAGCAGCCGACGACGCCTTAGACGCCCATGATCCTTGGTATTCCGTTTGAATTCATGTTGTTTGCGCTGACCCTGGCTGGCGTCGCTCTGTTCCACGGTCGCACCCTTCAGATCGCCCTAGGCGGCATGCTGGTGCTCGTCCTGTACAAGCTCTTCTACGCGGGCTTCAAAACCGGCGTCGGAATGTCCGGCTTGTTAAGTCATCTCGCGCATGAATGGGTCATTCTGGCCAATCTGCTGTGCTTGCTGATCGGGTTCGCCTTGCTCTCCAGGCACTTTGAGCAAAGCAATGTGCCCGATGTCTTGCCGCGTTATCTGCCCGATGAATGGAAGGGCGGCTTCGTGTTGTTGATCATCGTGTTCGTGCTGTCGGCGTTTCTCGATAACATCGCGGCGGCGCTGATTGGCGGCGCGATCGCCAACACGGTGTTTCGTCACAAGGTTCATGTCGGATACATCGCAGCGATTGTGGCGGCCTCGAATGCTGGCGGCTCGGGCAGCGTGGTCGGCGACACCACGACGACCATGATGTGGCTGGCCGGAATCAGTCCGCTGGCGGTGCTGCCGGCCTTTATCGCAGCCGGCAGTGCGCTGATCATCTGCGGCATTCCGGCGTCGATGCAACAGCACAAATTCCATCCAATCCTTAAAAACGCCCGGCGCGGACACCCGATCGATTGGGCCAGAGTGGGCATTGTGCTCTTTATCTTGCTGTCGGCCATCGTGGTCAACGTTTATGTGAATTCTTATCTCGGCGAGGTCGGTGAGCAGTTTCCGTTTCTGGGTGCCGCCGTCTGGGTCGCGCTGTTGCTGTCGGCGCCGATTCGCAAGCCCGATTGGTCGCTGATTGGCGGCGCCACCAAGGGGGCCGTTTTTCTGCTCAGTCTGGTGATGGCCGCAAGCCTCATGCCGGTAGAAAAGCTGCCGGCCGCCTCGATCACCAGCGCCTTTGTGCTGGGCTTTGTTTCGGCCGTGTTCGACAACATTCCGCTGACCGCGCTGGCGATCAAACAAGGTGGATTCGACTGGGGTGTACTGGCCTATGCGGTCGGCTTTGGTGGCTCGATGATGTGGTTCGGATCCTCGGCCGGCGTGGCGATTTCGAGCATGTTTCCGCAGGCGCGCTCGGCGTCGGCCTGGGCTCGCCACGGCTGGCACGTCACCGTCGCCTATGTGGTCGGCTTCGCGGTCATGGCCATGGTCTGGGGTTGGCATCCGAGCGCCAAACGCGGCGACCCGACGTCCGCCGCTTCGTCCTCCGCTTCGTCGTCGCCTTGGTCCTCCGCTGAGAAGCCGGCTCGATGAAACCGCGTTTGCTGATTACTCGCAAGGTATTTCCCGAAGTGCTGCTCCGGCTCGAGCCGCATTTCGAGATTCGCGACAATGAGTCTGACGAGCAATGGGGCGTTCCGCAAATGCACTCGGCGATCGCCGATCGAGATGCCTTGCTGGTCTGCGCTTCGGATCAAATCGTCGCTGCACTGTTGCAGCGCGCACCTGATCTGAAGATGATTGCTTCCGCCTCGGTGGGCTTTAATCAGATCGATATCACCACCTGTACTGCACGCGGTATTGCGGTGACCAATACCCCTGACGTGTTGACCGAAGCGACCGCCGATATGGCCTGGGCGTTGTTGATGGCGACGGCGCGTCGGGTCTGTGAGTCCGAGCACTGGCTGCGTGCGGGCCACTGGAAGCGCTGGGCGTTTGATCAGTTTCTGGGTCAACCGATCCATGGTGCGACCTTGGGCATCATCGGCATGGGCCGGATTGGTTCGGCGGTGGCGCGGCGCGCCCGCGGATTTTCAATGAAGGTGATCTACAGCAATCGCAGTCGGGCCAGCAACGAGGCCGAACTCGGCGCTACCTGGGTCGAAAAAGATGAACTGCTTGCTCGGGCCGATCACATCGTCCTGGTGGTGCCCTACTCGGCGCAAACACACCATTTGATTGCAGCGCGCGAATTGAGCTTGATGAAGTCAACCGCCGTCCTGGTCAATATCGCGCGCGGTGGCATCATCGACGACCAGGCGCTGGCACAGGCGCTGCAATCGGGGCAACTAGGCGGTGCCGGACTCGATGTCTATGAAAACGAGCCGGCGTTGCTGCCGGCCTTGCTTGATTTGAAAAATGTCACGCTGACTCCGCACTTGGGAAGCGCGACTCGTCCGACCCGGGTTGCCATGGCCATGTTGGCCGCTGACAATCTGATCTGCTGGGCCACCGGTGTGCCGTTGCTCACGCCGGTGGCCTAGTTCACTGTCCCACTTTAGCCTGCAGGAATCCCATGGCCGATATCAATATCAAACGAAAACACGCATTGGGCCTCAAAAAAGCCAAGGCCGCAGCGCAGAAAGTGGCCAATGATCTGGCCGAGCACTTCGACATGAAGAGCGAATGGCAAGGTCAGCAGTTGCATTTTTCGCGCTCCGGGGTCCAGGGCGTGATGCAAATTGCGAAGGACTCTGTCGAAGTCAATGCCAAGCTCGGATTGTTGCTGTCGGCCTTTAAGCCACGCATCGAAGAACAGATCGGCAAGAACTTCGATAAGTACTTCGGATAGGCGCGCCCCGCAGCACGGGTTGGCGCTACTTCAGGTCTTCGATCAGTGCGACGTATTGCGTCATGGCGTCGTTCTTGCTCAGCCCCTTGATCGCGTTCCAGGCGTCCCACTTGGCGCGGCCGACCATATCGGAGAAACCAGGCCGTTTGCCATCAACATCGCCAGCGCTGCCCTGTTTGTAGAGGGCGTAAATTTGCAGCAGCGTGTTGTTATCCGGGCGCTCGGCCATATTCTTGGAATCAGCCTGGGCCTTCTCGAATTTCTTGGTCAGATCACTCATCAGAGCCTCCTGTTGTTCATGTCAATCAAGCGAACGCTTGCGCTTGGTTATTATAGGGGCGCAGGGTAAGAGGCGCGCAGGATAAGAGGCGCGCGGGGTAAGATGGGTAGCATCAATATCACGGGGAGTGCTGATGGGGCGTGAGCGTATGTCGAGCGTCGATACCGCCTGGTTGCGCATGGACAGCCCGCAAAATCTGATGATGATCGTCGGGTTCCAGGTGTTCGATTCGCCGGTGTCCTATCAAGATTTGTGCTCGCTGTTCGAGCAACGCCTGCTGAGCTTCAAGCGCTTCAAGCAAAGAGTCGATAGCGATGCCAGCGGCGCCTGGTGGATCAATGATCGCAAGTTCGACCTTGCCCGTCATTTCATCCGCGTATCGTTGCCTGCGCCATCCGGTCAGAAGGAAATGCAGGCCCTGGTCGCCGGGCTGGCGACTGAACCGCTGGACCCGGAGCGACCGCTCTGGCAGTTTCATCTGGTCGAGAACTATCAAGGTAAACAGGCGCTGGTGACCCGTGTGCACCACTGCGTTGGCGACGGCATTGCGCTAGTGGCGGTGATGTTATCGCTGACCGATTCGAGTGTTGCTGGCGCCGCTGCGCGCAAGGAAGCGCCGAGTTTTGGGGAAGGCGACGGCGCGCTCGAAACCAATCCCTGGCGTCCTTACGTCAAGTCATTCGAGCGGGGCACGCTCTCGGCCATTCAGGCGACCGGATCGATCTGGTCGAAATCAATGGAAGTCATCGCCAATCCCGACAAGTTGGTCGACTATGCGCAGATGGCCAGCCAGGTCGTCAAGGACGCGCTGCAAATTGCCTTGATGCCTGATGATTCCGCGACCAGCCTCAAAGGGGTGCCCGGCCTGTCGAAAGCTGTTGCCTGGAATGAGCCGTTGCCGCTGGATGAAGTGAAAGCGGTGGGCCGGGCGCTCGGCGCATCGATCAATGATGTTCTCCTTTCCTGTGTCGCCGGTGCGTTGCGCAACTATCTGGCGAGCCAGGGCGAGGTTGCCGAAACGTGCGAGCTCCGTGCGATGGTGCCGGTCAACTTGCGCCCGCTCGACCGTGCACTCGAACTGGGTAACCACTTTGGACTGGTACCCTTGAGTCTGCCGGTCGGCATTGCCAATCCGATTGCGCGTCTTCGCGAGATTCGACGCCGTATGGACGGCCTGAAGGGTGGTTATCAGGCGATGCTCGCCTTTGGGGTGCTCGGGCTGGTTGGCATGGCGCCGAAACCGGTGCAAACCTATGTGCTCGATCTACTGGCCAGCAAGGCCACTGCGGTGATGACCAATGTCCCGGGACCGCAGCAGGCGATCTACATGGCAGGCTCGAAGGTATCGCGAATCATGGTCTGGGTACCGCAGTCGGGTAACGTCGGTGTCGGTGTTTCAATTTTGTCGTACAACGGCGGCGTGCAGTTCGGTTTGATCACCGACACCGGGCTATGCCCTGAACCACAACAAATCATTGATGGTTTTGCACCCGAATTCGAAAAGCTGGTACTCATGCTCGGCCTCTTGCCCGCAGAAATGTTCATCGATTCATCGCTCGATCCGGCGGTCTTCGAAGAGGCGCTGTTTGGTGCTGTGGGAAGCGCCTGAGCGTATGCTCGATCCAGCCAGTTTGATGCTTGATTCAACCCGTCTCGCCTGGGTCTTGCTGGCGGCGTTTGGCAGCGCCATTCTCGGCGGCGTCGGCGGCTTTGGCACCGGCATTATTTTGACAGCGGTGTTGATTCCATTGGTCGGCGTCAAGGCCGTCGTGCCCGTGTTGTCATTGGCCGGTGTGTTGATCAATGGCGGTCGCTTCTGGTTCTATCGCCGTGAAATCAATTGGCCGGTCGCCCGTCGCGTGTTGATGACGGCGGTTCCCGCCCTGGTGCTCGGCACCTTCATCTACGCCCGGCTCGATGCCCGCCCACTCGGTATTTTGATTGGATGCATGATTCTGCTCAGCATCCCGATTCGCCGCACCTTGAAGGCGCGCGCCATCACGTTGGGGCAACGCGGACTCATGGTCGGTGGCGGGGTGTTCGGACTCACCAATGGCTTTGCCTCCGGCATGGGCGTCATTCTCGTCTCGCTCTTGCTGGGCGCCGGGCTTAGCGGGCCAGCCGTGCTGGCGACTGATGCCATGATCACGATTTTCATCGACCTGCTGCGAGCGGCGATTTTCGGCAAGTTCGATCTGCTGAACGGCTCATCCGCGCTGTTGGGTTTGGCGATTGGCGTCGCTACCTTCCCGGGAAGCTGGCTGGCTTCGGTGCTGGTCAACAAGCTGCACGCCCGGCTTCATATTTTGTTCATGGAAGCGCTGATCGTGTTCGGTGGCATCATGATCATCTGGAACAGTTGGTCCGCCAGCCATTAATCATGCCGCTGTCGCTTTACTTTGATAACCGCACCGAACCGCTGCTCGATCAGTTGATCGGATTTCTGGTGGCGCCTGCCAATGACGCCGAACCGGAAGATCCGTTTTCGCACGATGTACTGGTGACCGCCAGTCTGGGACTGGGACGATGGTTGCAACAAGGGATTGCAAACCGCCTTACTATTGCCAGCGGCATCGAGCTGCAATTGCCGAGTCGATTTCTGTGGCAAATGATGTCTCGTCTGTTCGATGATGTCAGCACCGACTCGCCGTTCGATGCCGAGGTGGTGCGCTGGATTATTTACCCGTTGCTGGTCGATATCGCCGCCCAGCCCGATCTGGAGCCGCAGCGCCTGGCGGTCTTGCACGCTCGCTTGGCGGTGCGCCCGGGTGATTCGCCGGTAGCCAGCCAGGAATTGCTCGTGTTGGCGACCCAGATTGCCCGGCAGTTTGCCCATTTGCTGAATTTCCGGCGTGATTGGCTGGAACTCTGGGCCAATGACCAGCGACTTGAGGCAGCCCGCGCGGATGCCGGCTTTGTTCGTCATGAAGTCTGGCTGTCCTGGCTCTGGCGCCAGACGCTGGCCCGTATGCCCGAGGTGTCAGCGCGTCATCCTTACGATCGATTCACCGAATGGATGCAACGCACCGACGCGCAGGAACGGTCGCGCCGATTTTTGCGCACGCGGGTGCGGCGAATTGCGGTGTTCGGTGTGCCGCCCATGTCACCTGAACAAGTTGCGCTGTTCGGCCAGTTGTCGCGCTCGTTCGAGGTCACCTTTTTTGTGCCCGATCCGAGTCGCCAGTTCTGGCAGGATCTGGTGTCGCCGCGTTATCTGGCCGAGATTCGCAACTCGCGTCCGGACGTTGCATGGCTCTACGATCATGAGCCGGTGGTGCTGGGCAGTTGGGGGCGCATGCAGCGCGATTATCTGGCGCAACTGCGCGGTCTCGAAGAATCATTGCAAGGTGCGACGCAAGTTCGCGTGATTGAGGATTTTCGAGATCGCGAGTCGGTGCCGCCCGTCAATCGCCTGCAGGCCGTGCAGCGTTCTTTGCTGGAGTTGAGCGATAAACCCTGGCACGAGTTGGCCAACCATCAGTTGGCGCCGCGCCTCGCCGATCCCCCGCGCCTTGCCGATCACTCGCGGCTCGCCGATCGCTTTTCCCTGCATTATGCTGCGCACGATAACGATCGTTCGCTTGAGATTCATGCCTGTCACGGCAAGACCCGGCAGCTTGAAGTGTTGCGTGACTTGTTGTTGCAAGCGTTCGACGATATGCCCGATCTGAAAGCCGAACAGGTCCGGGTATTGGCGCCGGATATCGAGGACTTTGCTGATGCCATTGACGGTGTCTTTGGTGACGGTCAGATTCCGTATTCGATTGACGGTCGGCGATCACAAGGCGATCCGCTGGCGCAGGCCTTCACCGCGCTGTTGAGGGCGGCTGGCGCGCCGGTGTCGTCGCTGGTGATTCGCGCGCTGCTTGAAGAACCGGCCATTGCGAGCGCCCTCGAAATCGATCCTGCGCAAGCGTCGTTGTTATCGGATTGGCTCGAGCGTGCGGGTTTCCGTTATGTCACCGAAGATCCGGCCGGTAAACATGACTGGCCGGCTGCGATTGAACGCTTGTGGCTGGGGCTGTGCATGAGCACCGAGGATAATCAGATGCTACCGGTTCAGGCCGATCGCATGGCAGTGCCGGGTCTGAGCGCCACCAACATCGATCAACTCGGTACCCTGGAGTTGCTGTTCAGTGCCCTGACTCGCCTCTCGACGCACGATCGAAATCGGCCCGATATCTTGCAGTGGTGCAGTATTGCCGCCAACGAAGTCGAATTCTGGTTTGCATCGTCGAGCCTGAGCGGCGCACGTCTGGCGCTGCTCGATCGCTTGCAAATGCTCGGTGAGCAAGTGTCGCGAGCCAGAACCGACGAGCGCCAGACGTTGTGTCAGTTGGGACTAAATGCGTTCGTGCGGCTGCTCGAAGAGACTGAACCGGCTTCGCAATCGGCGGTTCGTCCGGGCAGCGGGCTCAGTTTTGCTTCGATCGATGCGCTCGCATCCATACCCGCTCGAGTGACCGCATGGCTGGGTCTGTCGGATCGGGCGTTTCCGCGTCAAAACACACCGCTGGAGTTTGACCTGATTCAGGCGCGTCCGCGATTTGCGGATCTGTCATCGGGCATTGTTGATCGTGGCCTGTTTCTTGAGGCCATTGGTCTGACCTCGGATCGCTTGATCATGCTGTTCGACGGTCGCGATATTCGTAGCAACGAGGCCTTGAATCCGTCGCTGCTGATTCAGGAGATGTTGTCTTATGTGAGTTCACAGGAAAACCAGGCTGAATTTTCTGTGATCGAACATCCGCTGATGCGGTTTTCGCCGCAGGTTTTTATGAACCCCGACAGACCCGGCTATGACGGCGCAGCATTCAAGGCTGCGCAAAAGCTCGTCGAAGGCGAACCGTCGGCACGCGGCCTTGAGTCTGCGCCAATGACTTCGAGGGTTGCGAGCCTCGATGAATCGCAACGCGAATGGGTGGCGGCGCTGGCAAAGCCGGCGCTGGCCTATTTGCGACATGGATTGGGCATCGAATTGCCACGCTCCTACCTTGAAGTCAGTGGTGATCCACCGCTCGATCCGTTTGACGATCTCGGCAGCAATTTCAAGCAGCGCGCGCAGTCGGTGCTGGATCTGCCATTAAATGAGAGTGCCCGGCTTCAGATCGAAGCGTTCTGGCGCCTGCAGCCCTATCTGCCGCAGGCGGCGATGGGGGATCTGGCGGTGCAGCGGTTCCAGGCAATGCGCGATCAACGCTGGTCGTCCACCGCCGAACGATTACAACTCGACGCATCGGCCACTGTTCGCGATTACGGCCTCGCCACGCGCAGGATTCGCTGGGCCGGGGTAACGCTGGAAACGGCGATGCTCGATGTCGAGCGTTTGATGGCACTTGACAAGCGCGCGCAGATTGTCTGGACAGCGTTCGCCGAGGGCGCCTATGCGGCGATCGATACCTGGATGCGTCATCAAGTGGCCCGATTGGTTTATCCCGGCGAGCCGGTTGTAACCTTTTGGTTTGGCGAGAAGTCGTCGTGGCAGATCGGCGATGTACCTGGGAGGCCGAATGATGATCACAGATCTTCAACAACCGTGCCGCATCAAGACGCAGAGATTGCCTCAGAAGGTTCGGCCGAATCAGTGTTACAGCAAATGATTGGCTGGGTGCAACGCATCAAGAGCGAGCCGTTGAGCCTCTTTCCCAAGACCTATTTTGCCTGGGTGCGGGCGCGCCGTGCCGAGGGACTTGACTTGAATCTGAGTGATGCTCTGGATCATCGGAAGGTGCAAAAAATAACCGAGCAAGCGTTTGAGCGCGAGCAACAGGATCGCAGCCATATCGCTATGTACCTGCGCGGTGTTCCGCCACTGCCTTCGGTGCTGAAGGCCAGCGATGAGGTCTACCGTGTCATGTTCGAGAATCTGCGTTGAAATCCTTGAATACCACCGCATCAAATACCGCCGCATTGAATACGACCGCCCAGTCCGAGGCCGACTTGCGGCACCCGGTTTTTTCTGCGTCGATATTGCACGGTCTGCATTTGCTGGAGGCCGATGCAGGCACCGGCAAAACCTGGACCCTGACCGGGCTGATTGTGCGAGCGATTATTGAACGCAATCTGGGCATAGACGCAGTGCTCGCCGTTACTTTTACCAATGCTGCCGTTGCCGAACTGAAGTTGCGAACCCGCGGGCGCCTGCTCGATATGGCCGCGGCGCTCGAAACAGCCGCAGCGCTGGAATCGGCCAACCCGATGGAATTGGCTCAGGCGGCAAACAGTCACGCGCCGGGCGATCCGTTTATTACAACGTATTGCAATCAGATTGCCGCCGCCGCGATCCACGACGAACACGGTGCGCTGATCAGCCCGGAGTTGGCGCTGCGTCGCATTCGTCTGGCTCTGGCTCGCAGTGATGAGTTGGCGGCATTCACCTTGCATGGATTCTGCCAGCGGCTGCTGAGTTCGCAACCGCTGTTGACGCGAACCGCACCCGACCTCAAACCGGTCGCCGATGGCACCGCGCCGATCGCCAGCGCGACGCGAGACTGGTGGCGCACGCATGTCCTGACTCTGCCTTTGGCCGACGCCAGTTTGTTGTTGTCGCTGGGCTTGAGGCTTAAAAATCTGATTGATGCAGTTACTCAACGGCTGATCGATCCTTTATCGGTTGTGCTTGAAGCAGCCGGCGACTGGCGCGGCTGCCTCGAGCAGGCGATTGCCGCGCGGCTTGCATTGGCCGAGGCGGTGCAGGGCGATCGCGAACGAGTCATGGAATGGTTCGGTGCCGGTAAGTCGGGCAAGGCCAAAATTGATGGACGATTGTTTCCACGCAAGTCGACTGTCAAACATCTGGCGATCTTGCTGGAATTCAGTCGAGCCGATCGCATGCTGCCCTGGCCAGCCGAGTCGCTCGATTATTTCTCAAGCGCGCGTCTGGCCAGGCAAGGTGCGAACCTGCCGATGCTCGCTCAGTTAAGTCTGGTTCGCCGTTGTGATGATTTGTTGAGCCAGTACGACGAGCAACTAAACCCGATCTTCGCCGCGCTGGTGAATGAGTGCCTGCACAGCGTGCGCCGGCAACTTGAGACGGGCCGATTCAATCAGGCGGAGTTGTCTTACGATGATCTGATTCGGTTGACCCATGAAGCACTCAGCGATGCCGGCAACGGGGCCCGTCTGGCCGCCGGCATTCGGCAGCGCTATGCATTCGCGCTGCTTGATGAATGTCAGGATACCGACCCGATGCAGTGGAGTATTCTGCGCAAGATCTGGCCGATGGACAATGGTCGCGCCTCGGACTCCGATTCTGACCCGGATTCGCAGACCGATTCGAGCACGAAATCGAAGACCATTGCCCGCGAAGGTCTGGTGCTGGTTGGCGATCCGAAACAATCGATCTACCGCTTTCGCGGGGCCGACATTTATGCCTACCTGGAGGCGCGCAGCCATTGGGGTCCGCGCAGGTCTGATCTGGCTGTCGCAGCGATCCGGCCGGCGCTGGCGCGACTTGACGAAAATCAGCGCAGTGATCCGGCATTGCTGGCGGGCATCAACGCGATCTTTCAGGTGCCTGAATCGTTTCTGATCCCGCAGATTCAGTATCGGAACTCACGGCCCGGTGCGCGGCCACGGGCAGTATTCACCACGAAGGCGACGGCAAGCGAGAGTGACGCACGCGGATCGTTTTGTTGGGTGCAGTGGAGTCGGCCCGGTAAACCGGATGTTCACACCATCGCACAGGCCTGCGCCAGCGAAATTCGCTCGTTGCTGCAGCCCGGCAGGACTGCGATTGACGGCAAGCCGCTCGCGCCGAATGACATTGCCGTGCTGGTCGGACGCCATGACGAGGGTCGCGCAGTCAAGTCGGCGCTCAAGGATCTGGGCCTGGGCGCAGTCGAGATTACGCGCGAGCAAGTCACCACCAGCGACGAAGCCTACGAGCTGTTGAGAATCATTGCGGCCATCGCCAGTCCGGGCGAGACACCACTGTTGCGCGGTGCACTGGCAACGCGCGCTTTGGGGGTTGCATTCGCCGAGCTTGAATTGGGTCTCGTCGAACATGCGGTGCTGTTCGAGCAGGCCCGACTACTCTGGCCGATACAGGGACCGCGCGCCGCCCTGAGCGTGTTGTTCCGACACTTTGATAGCGCCGCCCGTCTGGCCAGCGGTGTTCATGCCGAACGCGTATTAACCAATCACAGTCATATGCTTGACTTGCTGGCCGGTGCCGAGCAGGCCAAGTCGAGTGCTTCGCTGGGCCTTCGATGGCTGCAGCGTGTCATCGATCAGGAAGAACGCCCCGATGTCGAGTCCGATGAACTCGAACTGCGATTGGAGAGCGACTCCGATCTGGTTCGAATCCTGACGCTGCACAAGAGCAAAGGCCTCGAGTTTCCGGTGGTCTTTGTGCCGTTTGCTTGGGGTTCACGCCGGCGCGGAACGCACTCAGCCGGCCTGCGTTTTCACCGGCCGGCGCCATCAGATCTGGACGTTGAGCCGGACCAGTCGCGTTGGCAAGCCGTCATCGATCTGAACTTCAAGCATCGCAGCGCTTCGCTTGCCCACCAGCAGGAAGAAGAACTGGCCGAACGGTTGCGGCTCCTGTACGTTGCTGTCACCCGGGCGCGGCATCGATGCTATTTGTTTGCACCACCGCTTGCGCCGCCAGCATCAGCGCTTGCGCCCTCGGCACCAGCGCTTGCGACTTCGACACAGCCACTTGCACCGTTGGCACCAGCGTCGAAGCCGCTCAAGGATAGCGCGTCGAATCAGTCGGCGATCGACTATCTGATGAGCCTATATTCACCGGAACATTTGCGTGATGCCTTGAAGGTCATTACCCGTTTGGATATTGATGAACTATTCGCGGTTGAGGTTATCGATAGTGCGGTGACTAAAGCGCTTGCACCGCCGCTTAGGCTCGCTCAATTGCAACGGCGTTTGTTCCGCAGTTGGCAAACCAGCAGTTACTCGGGCATCCTTGCGTCCGCCCAGAATGCAGCACAAGCCGGGCAACATAATCCACGTGATCGCGATCAATGGGTCGGCGCGCCGGTGCAGTCGCCCAAGCAACCGTTGGCACAACCACAACCAAAACCACAATCGCCAACCGTTAACGCGGTGCGCTTCGGATTTCCGGCCGGTGCCAATGCCGGCGCTTGTCTGCATCGAATTCTGGAAGAGGCTGATTTTCGCCGGGGCATTGATGCCACGCGTGCCGCACGAACATTGGCTTCTTATGGTTTGCCGTCGCAGTTGGCGCCCGAGTTGGTGAGCTGGCTGAATCAGGTCTTGAACACCGAATTGGGGGTGCCTGGCCTGCGCCTTAGCCAGATTGCGCCAGCCGATTGCCGGGTTGAACTTGAATTCAATCTGCGGGTATCGGGCCTTGGCAATGCTGACTTGGTGGCGGCGATTGAACGGACCGAACCGATTGATCTTGACTTGCCGTCGCGGCCATGGCGCGGCTTTCTGAACGGCTTCATCGATCTGATTTTTCGCTTCGAGGGTCGCTATTACTTGCTCGATTGGAAGAGCAATTGGCTCGGTGACTCGGCAGCAGACTACGGCGCGGACGGCATGACGGCAGCCATTCGCGAGCATGCCTACGCGCTGCAGTATTCGATCTACCAGCTTGCGTTGCACCGTCATCTGACGCTGCGATTGACGGACTACGATCCGGCTCGGCATCTGGGCGGTGTGTTTTACCTGTTCATTCGCGGGGTCGGCGCGGCGCCCGAGCTTCCGGGTGCGTCGCAGGCCGGTATCTACTATCGGATGCCCAACCTGGAGTTGCTGCAGCAACTGGACGGGCTTTTCCTGGCCGATGATCGCCAACTGGGCCGAGCGGAGATTCCAGGGTGAACAAAAACCTCAGCGATGCTGATGCCGAACAGTCCTGGTTGGCATTCATCGGCCGCCTGCATGTTCGAGAGGGCGGCTCAAAGGCGGCGCTGGCCTCATTACAAGCGCATTGCCTGAGTCTCTTGCAGGCGATCCGCCAGGGTGATTCCTGTATTGCGCTGACGACGGATCTGCCGGAAAGCCCTCTGGTCAGCCGATTGCCCTCGTTGGACGCTGGTGAGCAGCCGACCCTACCCGCGCGCATGCTGGTGTTCGAGGCCGATCATTTGTATCTGCAGCGCCTATGGCTGGCCGAGACCCGGGTGAGTCGCGCCTTGCTGGCGCTGAATCGAGAGGACCGCGTCGCCGATCCGGCAAAGTTGGCGGCTTGCCTGGCTGAGCATGAGCGTCGATCGGATCCGTCCAGCGCGCAAGTGCAGGCGATCAGGGTAGGCCTGCGGCGCCGTCTGTTGCTGCTGACCGGCGGACCTGGAACCGGCAAGACCTTCACCCTGGCGCGGCTGATCGCAGCCATCAGCGAGGTAGCGCCGGATTTGCGCATTGCGCTGGCGGCACCAACCGGCAAGGCGGCCGCCCGTTTGTCGCAAGCGCTGGCTGGCGCCATGATTTCCAATCGATGGTCAGTGCGCACCGTACATTCGCTGGTCGGCATGCGCGCGCCCGGCGTGGCGCCGCGCCATGGTCGCGAAAATCCGCTGCCTTACGACGTGGTGGTGATCGATGAAGCATCGATGCTCGGTCTGGAATTGGCCAGCAGCCTGTTGCAGGCGCTGCCCTCCCATGCTCGATTGATCCTCGCCGGCGATGGTGATCAGTTGGCATCGGTTGATCCGGGCAGTGTCTTTGCCGATGTGCTGGCTGCCGGAGCAACAGGTCTGTCGGGTGCGCTGGTGCGATTGCGCCAGAACTATCGACAACAGAATGCGCCAGGTCTGGCGCGACTGGCGCGTGGCCTGCAGGAAGGACTAGTCATCGACGAAGAAACGTCCGAGGTCAGACTGATTGAAACCACCGGCGATGGTCAGCAACGATTGATCGAACAGGCAGCCGATCGCTATCGGTCATTGCTGCAATGCTCGACGGACCAACAGCACCCGTCGACATCAGAGTCGTTGCTGGCGGTTGCTAGCCAGCAACTGGCGGACCTGGAAGGTTATCGGCTGCTCAGTGCCCTTCGAACCGGGCCCTGGGGCAGTGCATACCTGGCCGATGCGATTGACAAACTGATGCGGCGACATTGTGGCGCCGTGGCACAGGCACTCTGGTATGAGGGTCGACTGGTGATGTTGACGCGCAATCTGCGCGCGGCTGGCAGGGTCAACGGCGATGTCGGGTTGTGTTGCCGACGCGGCGAACATCTGGGCGTTTTGTTTGACGATCCCGCCGGCGAGCAGTGGCTGCCCGTGTCGCAATTGCAATATGTCGAGCCTGCGTGGTGCCTGACCGTGCACAAGGCGCAAGGGTCCGAATACGACGAGGTCGATCTGGTGATCGCGCCGCCTTCGCATGCGTTGGCGCGCCGGGAAGTGGTCTACACCGGTGTTACCCGGGCCAGGCTTCGAGTACGCATCTGGGGTTCGCGACCGGCCTTGCAAGAGGCGGCAGAAAATCCCTTGGAGCGACGCGGCACCTTGTTGGCGCGACTCGGTATAGCTTAGCTCAGTGAAACTCCGGTTCAAGGTATGCCTTGACAATACCGGTGGCTTGCCTAAGATGGTGATATATCAGAGAGGTGACCATGGGCAAGAGATTGAGCAGCGCTCAGATTGCGACGTATGCACAGACCGGAATTCTGACGCCCATTGACGTCATGGACGCAGCAGAGGCCAGCGAGTTAAGGCGTGGCTACGAATCGATTGCCGCGCATCATGGCGGCCGAGTACCGGCGCGCTTTAGCCAGAAGCCGCATCTGCTGTATCCGTGGCTCAATCAATTGATTCGCCATCCGGACATTCTTGATCCGGTTGAAGATTTGCTCGGTTGCAACCTGCTGTGTTGGAGCGGCCAGTTTTTTGCCAAACCTGCCGGCGATGCCAGTTTTGTCTCCTGGCATCAGGATGCCACCTATTGGGGCCTGTCGTCGCCGGAAGTGGTCACCGCCTGGGTGGCTTTCAGTACCTCAAATCCGCTGAGCGGCTGCATGCGCGTGATTCCCGGCTCCCACCAGCATCAGCTCAGCCATGCCGATACCTTTGCCGAGCAGAACTTGCTGAGCCGCGGCCAGGAGATTGCGGTCAAGGTCGATCTCGAGCAGGCGCTCGACGTTGTGCTCGAACCCGGGCAGATGTCGCTGCACCATGTGCTGTTGATCCACGGTTCCGAGCCGAATCGTGCCGACCATTCGCGCATCGGTTTTGCGATCCGCTATGTGCCGACCCATGTCCACCAGAAGTCGCCACTTCGCGAGAGCGCGACGCTGGTTCGCGGGGTTGATGAATTCAATCATTTCGATCATGAGCAAACACCGGCAGCTGATTTGCATCCTGATGCCGTCGCCCACCACAAGGAAGTGATCGATCGACAGTTGAAGATTTTGTATGCCGGCGCGCAGAAGGCGGGACGCCTGGGGGCTACCGTCGGGCTGTGACGAATCTCGATTCATCGAATCAGATCCCGTCAAAACAAATTAGATCAAAACGAATCGAATCCAATTCAATCGAATCCAATGAGATTGAATCCAATCAGATCAAAAGAAGGAGACTCGTCATGAAAACCCGTCGCGACACACTGTTTGCATTGAAGCTGGTTGCATTGAATCTTGCGGCAATCGCTGCGCTCGGTCTGCCGCAGGCTGGGCACTCACAGGAGACCTTCAAGATCCGTTTTGCGCATTCGCTGTCGTCGACCGAACCAGCACATCTGGCGGCCGAGTTTTTTGCGAAAAATGTCGCAGCACGCACCAATAATCGCGTACAGATTCAGGTCTTCCCGAGTGAGCAACTCGGGCCAGGCAAGGAGGTCAACGAAATGATCCGGCAGGGCGCCAACGTGATGAACATCACTGACCCAGGCTACCTGTCGGATTTTGTGCCGGATATTGGTGTGTTGAACGGTCCGTATCTGATCAAGGACCCTGCTGACTACACGAAATTACTGGCGTCGGATTGGTACAAAGGGGTCGAGAAAAAGCTTGAGGCGGCGGGCTTCAAGCTCATCATGGCCAATGGGTTTTTCGGTCAACGACACATCATCGCCGAGAAGCCGGTGCGCAAGCCCGAAGACGTCGCTGGCATGACGGTGCGGGTGCCACCGAACACCATGTGGATTGAAACCTTCAAGGCCATGGGGGCGCGGCCGACGACCGTGCAATGGTCCGAGGTCTACAACGCATTGCAGCAAAATGTGGTCGCCGCCGCCGAGGCGCCGCTCGGTTCGCTGTGGGGCTCGAAGTTGCATGAGACCCGCAAGGTCATCTCGATGACCGGACACTTTACGGCGTTTACCATGTGGCCGATCAATGCCAACTACTTCAACAAGCTGCCGGCCGATGTGCAAAAAGTACTCATCGAAGAGGGCCAGCGTGGCGGCGAAGAAATGACCCGGCTGACACTCGAATTGCAAAATGACTACGTCAACAAGTTCAAGGCGGCCGGCGTCACCTTCATATCCGATGTCGATTTGCCGGCATTCCAGAAAAGCACGGCCGGTGTCTACAAGGTGTTTCCGAAATGGACCCCCGGCTTGCATGAAACCGTGACCGCCATCCTTCGAAATTGAATGCCGTGGCAACGCCACGGCGACCGGCGCTGTGGATCGATCAGTTCGAGGAACTCGTCGCCGGCGCAGCGGTGATCGTCATTGTGCTGTCGGTCAGTTGGGGCGTGATCACCCGCTACATTACCGCGCAGCCAGCGGCCTGGGCCAGTGAAATCGCCACCCTGGCGTTTGCCTGGTTGGTTTTTTTCGGTGCCGCTGCCTGCGTCAAGTACGGCCTGCATCCGGCCATCGACATGCTGGTGCAAAGGTTCTCGCCGGCGGCCCAGCGGCTGTGCCGAGTCATCAATCACGTGCTGGTGCTGGGTTTCTGTGCCTTCATGGTCTGGTTCGGCACCCGCTTCGCCATCGATGCCTGGTCGAACCCGACCCCGGTTCTGCGACTGCCACTGACTTGGTTATACGGCCCGGTGGCGTTCAGCTTCGCGTTGATGGCGCTGCGTTACCTGCAGGTCATCGCGGGCCGAACCTGGAGTCAGAGCTGATGTCGGGTGCCCTTGCCGACTGGTTGCCCAGTATTACGATGCTGGCGCTGTTTGCACTCGGCACACCGATCGCTTTTGCCATCGCAATCTCGGCCTTGTCGTTTTTTCTGCTCAGTGGCGATGTGCCGTTAAATATCTTCGTGCAGAAAATGGTGACCGCGACCGATTCGTATCCGTTGCTGGCGGTACCGTTTTTTGTATTCGCCGGCGCCATCATGAACAAGGCCGGCATCACGGCGAAACTGCTGGCCCTGGCCGATGCGCTGGTCGGCCATATGACGGGCGCGCTGGCGCAGACCTGTACCGTCTTGGCGACCTTGCTCGGTGGCCTGACCGCATCGTCAAGCGCCGACGCGGCCATGCTCGCCAAGGTGCTGGGCCCCGAGATGGTCAAGCATCACTACAGCCCGGCATTCGCGGCGGTCATCACCTCCTGCGCAGCAATCATCACGACCCTGATTCCGCCGTCGATCGGTCTTATCATCTACGGCTACATCGCCGATGTGTCGGTCGGCCGCCTCTTCATTGGCGGCATCATCCCGGGCCTGCTGTTGGCGGCAGCGCTGATGCTGGTCACCTGGATCGTGTCGAAGCGGCGCGGCTATTTGCCGATGCGCACGCACTTTGCCGGGTTTCGCGAGGTGTGGCGCTGCTTTCTGGAATCGCTGTGGGCATTATCGATTCCGGTATTCATCATCATTGGTCTGCGCTACGGAATTTTCACGCCGACCGAGGCCGGGGCAATCACGGTGCTCTATGTGATCCTGGTCGGTCTGTTCGCCTATCGAACCTTGCAGCTCAGCGATCTACCGGCGCTGTTGAAAGAAACAGCGCTCGACACCAGTTCCGTCATGTTGATGATCTGTGCCGCTTCGGCGTTCGGCTTTTACCTCGCCTGGGAGCGCATTCCGCCGCAAATGGCAGCCTGGCTCATTACCCTGACCCAGGACCCGACCACGCTGCTGTTGCTCATCAATCTGTTGTTGATCGTGCTGGGTACTGCCGTGGAGGGCACCTCGGCACTGATCATACTGACGCCGATCTTTGTTCCGGTCATGCTCAAGTACGGCATCGACCCGGTACATTTCGGCATTGTCATGGTCACCAATCTGACCATTGCCGGGGTGACGCCGCCGGTCGGGCAAATGATGTTCATCAGCTCGCAAGTGTTGCGGGTACCGATGGATGACTACACGGTTGAGGTTTTGCCGTTTCTGGCGGCACTCATTGGTGTGCTGTTATTGCTGAGCCTCTTTCCTGTCTTGACGCTTTTTTTGCCGAACCTGGTGTACGGCAAGGGCTAGAGAATCAGCAGCGCACGAAAATCATTCACGTTCGTAAAAGTCGGGCCGGTCACCAGCAAATCGCCGATTGCATCAAAAAATGAGTAGGCGTTATTCGCGTCCAGCGCTGCCTGTGCCGATACGCCAAGCTTGAGCGCGCGAGCCAGGGTATCGGGGCCGCAGAGGGCACCGGCATGCTCTTCAGTACCGTCGATGCCGTCGGTATCGGCCGACAGCGCCCAGATGTTCTCGCGACCGGCCAACTCCAGGGTCGCAGCCAACAAAAATTCCACCGAACGCCCGCCGCGTCCGTGTGCTGCTCGAACAGTCACCGTCGTTTCGCCGCCCGATAACAGCACACAGGGCTTGGCGAACGGTTGATTCTGGCGGCTGACTTGTTTGGCCAGCGCCGCATGCATATAACCAATGTCGCGCGCCTCACCCTGGATTTCATCAGACAGGATGTAGGCCGCCAGCCCATGCGCGCGCGCCGCATCGGCAGCCGCTTGCAGCGATTGTTGCGGGGTCGCAATGACCTTCGTCTGACAGCGCGCGAACGCTGCATCGCCAGCCTTGGGCGTCTCCAAGAGGCCCTGCTGCAGTTGGGTTCGGATCGCAGCCGGCAGACTGATGGCATAACGATCGAGGATCGCCAAAGCATCGGCGCAACGGGTTTCATCCGGCACGGTGGGTCCGCTGGCAATCACCGATGGATCATCGCCAGGGACATCGGAGATCGCCAGGGTCAGTACCTGTGCTGGCGCGCATAGTGCGGCGAGCCGCCCGCCCTTGACGACGGACAGGTGCTTGCGAACACAATTCATTTCACCAATGTTGGCGCCACTGCGCAACAGCGCCGAGTTGACCGCCTGCTTTTCGGCCAGGCTCATGCCGGCAATCGGTTGCGTCAACAAGGCCGAACCACCGCCTGAAATCAGACAAATGACGAGGTCATCCGGACTGAGCTCGCGAACCAATGACATGAGTCGCCGCGTTGCATCGAGTCCTGCCTGGTCGGGAACCGGATGCGAGGCTTCAACCAGTTCGATTCGTGGCTGATTGCCGAGTTTGCACAGTCCGGCTTTAAATTGATCGTAAGCCGGCGGAGTGTGGTGATAGCGCGTGATCATCAAGCCGGTCATCGGCGCACTCTGCGGCCAGGCCAATTCCATGGCTAGCGTCATCGAGCCGGCGGCCTTGCCGGCGCCGATGACGACGGTGCGACCCTTCGGCGGTGGTGGCAGATGTTGCGCGAGAATTTTTTCGGGCAGCGCGCGTGCCACCGCGACCTGATACAGATGTTTAAGTAACGAGGCGGGGTCCAGGGACAGAGGCTGCATGAGTTGCAATCGCGCAATGTAGATCCGCGACTTTACCAGCATCGCCAAAACTAGCGGGTTGTGCGAAATGCTGAAGTGGTTCGATCTGCGCTACCTGTAAAAGTTGTGCCGCCACCGATAGCGCCAGCAGTTCCGGTGGCTTGAATTTGAGCTCGGTCAAGCCGATCGGGCAAGTCAGCTTCTGAATCTGCGGCTCGATCAGGCCGGCCTGGCGAAATCGCCGCTCAAATCGGGAGCGTTTGGTTCCCGACCCGATCAGTCCTACCCACTCAAACGCGGTGCCCGCCAGTATGCGTCGGCAAAGATCGAAATCGACGGCGTGGCTGTGGGTCATGATGAGCGCGAGGGTCGGCGCAGGCGCTGACGCGTAGGCCGACTCGGGGACCGACTTGGGGCCCGAATAATCAGGCGCAGCGCCTTGCATACCGCCCAGCTTGCCATCGCTCGCGATCAACAACGTCGCCTTGATGGTTCTCGATGACCACTGCCGGGATCTGAGTTCAACGAAGGACTCGCGCTCATCGTGCCAATGAATCACGCACGGCAGCGCCGAAAGCACGTTGACCAGCGCCTCGGCGACATGTCCCATGCCAAACAGATGCAATTCAAACAGCGGTTTCTCAACCGGCCAGACGGCGATCATGGATTCACTGACCAGCTCGAAGCGCAGGCGCACCATTCCACCGCAACATTGGCCGAGGCTTGCGCCCAGGGATTGCGATTCTTCGACACAGCCAAACGACGATTCGTTCAGCAATACACGGGCGCGGGTCACTGCCTGCCACTCGAGATTGCCGCCGCCAATCGTACCGGCGATCTGGTCTGCACAAACCAGCATGCGGGCGCCCACCGCCTGCGGCGTGGAGCCTCGAGCCTCGATGATTGACACTCGAACAGCGCGGCACGACGCGGCCAGCCAGCGGCCAGCGCAATCGCTCAATTCATTCACTGCAGGTTCCGGCGCGCATCGTACGGATGGCATTGAATACTGCCTCAGGCGTTGCTGGCGCGCGCAAAACCACATCAGCCCGGGGTTGGCCGTTGCAAACGGTCCGGAGGGACGCCTCCTGGCCAGACACATCCAGGCCAGAGGTATCCTGGCAAGCAGACACAGCATCCCTGAGTGCCTGGAACACCGCAATCGCGAGCATCAGCGGCGGCTCACCCACCGCCTTGGCGCGATAGATCGAATCTTCCGGATTCGGCTCGCCATAGAGCGCAACCACAAAGTGCTCGGGTAGGTCATGAGCCGTCGGAATCTTGTAGGTTGATGGTGCGTGCGTCAACAAGGCGCCCTGATCGTTCCAGACCAGCTCTTCGGTGGTCAGCCAGCCCATGCCCTGCGCGAAACCGCCCTCAATCTGACCGATATCGATGGCCGGATTGATCGAGCGGCCGACGTCGTGCAGGATATCAACTGCCAGTACTTTTGATTCGCCCGTGCTAGTGTCGATGACCACTTCGCAGCAGGCGGCGCCGTACGAAAAATACAGAAAGGGCCGGCCGCTCAAGGTGTGCTTGTCGTAGTGAATTTTCGGCGTCTTGTAGAACCCGTCTGACCACAGTTGAATGCGGGCGGCGTAAGCTTCGTTCACGAGCGCCTGAAAACTCTGGCTACCTTGCCGGGTTCGGACCTCGGCGTCGATGAACTGCACTTCTTCAGGGCTGACCTGATCTCGGGCGGCGACATAATCGGCGAGTCGATCCCTGATCACGCGGGCAGCTACCTGGGCGGCGCGCCCGTTCAGATCAGTCCCTGCCGACGCGGCGGTTGCTGAGGCGTTCGGCACCTTGCCGGTATCACTGGCACTGACCAAAATCCGGCTGATCGGCAGGCCGAGCTCATCGGCCACGATCTGGCCGATCTTGGTGTGCAGACCCTGGCCCATTTCAGTGCCGCCATGATTGACCTGAACGCTACCGTCGAGATAGATATTGACCAGCGCGCCGGCCTGATTGAACTGGGTCGCGGTGAAAGAGATGCCGAACTTGACCGGTGTCATCGACAGCCCGCGCTTCAGGGTCTGATTGTGTTGGTTCCACTGAACCACGGCCGAGCGGCGCTGGCGATATTGACTGCTGTCAATCAGCCGCTCGAACAGCGGTTGCAGGATGTTATCGGTAACAGTCATGCCGTAATGTGTTTCGTTACGCTCTTCGACGCCATAAAAATTTCGTTGCCGGACATCAATGGCATCGATGGCGAGCGCGCGGGCAATATCCTCGATGATGTTCTCGATCACAATCATGCCCTGTGGGCCGCCGAAGCCGCGAAAGGCCGTGTTCGATTGCGTATGGGTCTTGCAGCGCAAGGACTCGATCTGCACATGTTCCAGAAAGTAGGCGTTATCGGCATGAAAGATCGCGCGGTCGTTGACCGGGCCCGAGAGGTCGGCCGAGTAACCGCATTGACTGGCCATCTTGAGCGACAGGCCTTCTATGAGACCGTTCGCAGCAAATCCGACGCGATACCAATACTTGAAATTGTGCCTTTTGCCGGTGATCAAAAAATCATCATCACGATCGAAGCGCAGCTTGACGGCGGCGCCAGTCTTGCGGGCTGCCAGAGCCGCCCACACGGCCAATTGCCCAGCCTGAGTTTCCTTGCCGCCGAAGCCACCGCCCATGCGCCGGCATTCAACCCGCACCTGATTCAAGGCGATATCCAGTGCGTGGGCGACCCAATGCTGTACCTCGCCGGGATGCTGGGTCGATGAATGGATCAGCCATTGCCCCTGTTCTTGCGGTTGCGCACAGGCGATCTGGCCTTCCAGATAAAAGTGTTCCTGTCCGCCGACCTCGAGCTCGCCAGTCAAAGTGTGCTCAGAACTGCTGATCGCATGATCCGCATCGCCGCGCGCGAGCGTAACCGGCGGCAGCACCCAACTCTGCTGGCGTACTGCGTCATCGATACTCAAAATTGCCGGTAGCAGTTCGACCTCGAGTTTGACCAGTGCGGCGGCCCGTCGGGCGATCCTGTGCGAGGTCGCGATCACGAGACCCACGACCTGGCCGACATAACTCAGCCGGTCCACGGCCAATATCGGTTCATCATGCGAAAAATTGGCCAGTAATTTGTCGCCGACGATATCGGTTGCATAAACAAAATCAACGACACCGTCGAGCGCACGAGCCGGTGCGTCATCAATGGCCAGCAATCGGGCGCAGGCGACACGGCTAAGGATCGGTGCTGCGAACAGGGTGCCGTTCAACTCGGGTAAATCGTCCAGGTAGCGCGCTTCGCCGCACACTTGTGCACGGGCACTTTCATGCGGCAGCGATTGACCCAGTGCCGCCATCTCAGGTTCCATCTTCATGGGCTACTCGCAATAGGGCGGATGTCCTCCAGGGCGAGTGACTGACCATTCTCCTCAAGCCAGAAACGCCGCATCAGCGCTGCCAATACCTCGCTTCGATAAGTCGCACTGGCCCGCAGATCTGAAATCGGATTGAACTCGGTCATGAGACTTTGCGCCGCCCGCTCCAGGCTTGCTTGTGTCCAGCGCTGGCCGATCAAGACCTGCTCGGTCACAAGGGCGCGAACCGGCGTGGCGGCAACGCCACCGACGCCAATGCGTGTGGCCACAATGGTGCCGTCGGCGTCGACCTCGATGCTGATCGCCAGACAGACGGCCGAAATGTCGTCTTCGAAGCGCTTCGATACCTTGTAAGCGCGCAGCCGAGCACCACTGCCGCGAGGAATCAAAATCGCGCCAAGAATTTCATCGGCCTGCAACGCAGTCCGGCGAAAGCCCAGGAAAAAATCTTCGATCGGCATTTCCCGTACCGCTCGGACGCTGTGCAATCGCAAGGTTGCGCCCATCGCAATCAACAGCGGCATCGAGTCGCCGATCGGCGAACCATTGGCTATGTTCCCGCCCAAGGTAGCTGAATTGCGTACCGTCAGTCCGGCGAATCTTGAAGTAAACGTCCGCAGTTGTGGCCAGTCGCGACAGAGGGCTTCGAACGCCTCAGTCAGGCGTGCAGTGGCGCCGATGGTCAGTTGCGCTCGCTTGACTTCGATTTTTTGCAGGCTCTTGACCGCACCAAGATCGATGGTTTCCTCGAAACGTCGATGTTGTTTGTTGATCCAGAGGCCAACATCCGTAGCGCCTGCAAACATTTGTGCCTGCGGATATTTAGCGCGCAGCTTGAGCATACCGTTCAAGCTGCGCGGCCGGAACGGGCGCAGCGCGGCGCGGCTCTTCAGCGCGGCCAGCAACGCGTCGCGCCCGGCCTGGTCAATCAGACCGGAATGGGTCGTCGGCTGCGGAGCCTGCGCACTCAGCGAAAGCGCCGCATTGACAATCGGGGCGTAGCCCGTGCAACGACACAAATTTCCCGAGATCGCCTCGAGCACGGCCTCGCGATTCATCGGCTGTGCGGGCGGCTTGGACAAGCGCGACGTTTCGTACAGCGCGACCAGCGACATGACAAAGCCTGGCGTACAAAAGCCACATTGCGAGCCATGAAATTTAACCATCGCGGCTTGCACAGGATGCAATAGTCCTTGTGAATCGACCAGATCCTCAACCGTCCACAACGCACAGCCATCGATCGAACTCAATGGCTTGATGCAGGCGTTGACCGCTCGCAGGCGCAACTCATTCGTGTCGGGTGTCAGCTCACCAATGAGCACCGCGCATGCACCACAATCGCCCTGCGCACAACCCTCTTTGGTGCCTTGGCACCCAAGGCCGGCCGGCTTGGCCGCGCGGATATGATCTAACAGGGTGCGATTCGGATCGACCGACGCGAGTTCGGTCCATTGGCCATGCCGCAGAAACCTCAGCGGATAGTTCGATGCTTGCATGGAATACTTTGTGCTCAACTTCGGCTACAGTAACGGCGAGAAGAATATAGAGAATCATTTAAATATACGCGAAAACGCGCGTGATCATGCGTCAGCCGGTGTCCAATCATCCGCCCATCACAACTGTTCTGCCGCAACTTGACGTGCGTCCACTGGTCATGCCGCCATTGATCGTGCCGCGACTCGAGTTGCAGCACATCACCAAGCGCTATCCGAGCGTCGTGGCCAATGACGACATCTCACTGATCGTCGCGCCCGGCGAGTTGCATGCCGTGCTGGGCGAGAACGGCGCCGGCAAGTCGACGTTGATGAAGATCATCTATGGCGCGGTAGCACCGGATCAGGGGTCGATCAAGATCGATGGGGCAGCGGTGCGGGTTCGCAGTCCGCAAGCGGCACGTGCGCTCGGTGTCAGCATGGTCTATCAACACTTCAGTCTGTTTGAAACACTCAGTGTTGCCGAGAATGTCTGGCTCGGTCTCGACCGGTCTATTTCATTGTCGAAGGTCAAGGCCGAAATCGGCGTGACCTCGGAACGGTACGGACTGGCGCTCGAGCAGGATCGGCCGGTGCACACGCTGTCGGTGGGTGAGCGTCAACGAATTGAAATCATCCGGGCACTATTGACTCATCCTCGCTTGTTGATTCTCGATGAGCCGACGTCGGTGCTGACCCCGCAAGCGGTCGATCGCCTGTTTGAAACCTTGCGACAGTTATCGGCGCAGGGCTGCAGCATCTTGTACATCAGTCACAAGCTGCATGAGATCCGGGAACTATGCAGCACCTGCACGGTGTTGCGCGATGGTCGGGTGACCGGCCAGGTTGATCCGCGGCATGAAACCAATGCCAGTCTGAGTCGGCTCATGATTGGTGCCGAACCGGCCCGACTCAAGCCGCGCGATTCGGCACCGGGCGAACAGCGACTGGCGGTACGCTCGCTGCAGCTCGAGCGCGAGCATCAATTTGGAACCGATCTCGACCAGATATCGCTGGAATTATGCGCGGGCGAAATTGTCGGTATTGCCGGCGTGTCGGGCAACGGCCAACAGGAACTGCTCAAGGTGCTGTCCGGCGAAGATCAGCGCACGCCGGGTGGCTGCCTGTTCCTGGGCAATTCCGATGTGGGCTCATCCGGTCCGAACACCAGACGGGCGTTGGGATTGCATGTCGTGCCCGAAGAACGGCTGGGGCGCGGCGCGGTGCCCATGATGAGTCTGGCTGAAAATCTGCCGTTGACACGGCGCGAGGCGATCGGCAAGGGTGGCTGGATCGATCGAGCGCGTTTGCAGGGGCAGGGTGCCGAGATTATTCAACGGTTCCGGGTCAAGGCGGCCGGCCCGAACGCGCCAGCGCGTAGTTTGTCGGGCGGCAATCTGCAAAAGTACATTGTCGGTCGCGAAGTCTCGGCGCGCCCCAAGGTATTGGTGCTGGCCCAGCCGACCTGGGGCGTCGATGTCGGCGCTGCCGCGCAGATTCGCTCGGAGCTTCTGCAGTTGCGGGATGATGGCTGCGCCTTGCTGGTGATCAGCGAGGAACTGGACGAATTGTTCGAAATCTCTGATCGCCTCTACGTGATCGCACGCGGCCGACTATCGCCCTCCGTTTCCGTGCACGCCGCTTCGGTCGAGTTGATCGGAGAATGGATGAGCGGCCTCTGGCCTGGTCCCTCGAGTGCCGTCGCCTCATGATTCGATTCGAAGCCCGTGCGGCGCCCTCGCAAATCATGACCTTCGCCTCGCCAGTCATGGCGCTGGGCATAACGATTCTGGTGGCCTGTGTGCTGTTTGTGGCGCTGGGCAAGGATCCGGTTCGGGGACTGGCGATTTTTCTGCTCGAGCCCTTGAATGGCGCGCGCTCTTTGACTGAACTCGGCTTGAAAGCGACGCCATTGATCCTTTGCTCGGTCGGACTGTCGCTGTGTTATCGCGCCAACGTCTGGAACATCGGCGCCGAAGGTCAGTTTCTGTTGGGGGCCATCAGTGCGGGCGGCCTCGCCATGTACTGCAGCAACCAGAAAATTCTGCCGGGACCTTGGGGCTTTCTACCGCTGGCGATCATGGCCGGTGCCCTCGGTGGCATGTTCTGGAGTGCGTTGGTGGCGTTGTTGCGCGATCGCTTCAACGCCAGCGAGATTCTGGTCAGTCTCATGCTGGTCTACGTCGCCAACCTGTTGCTGTCGTATCTGGTCTTCGGACCGTGGAAAGACCCCAAGGGCTTCAACTTTCCGCAGACCATCAGCTTCGACGCCAGTACCGCCATTCCGCGCATGATTCCGCCGTACCGCATGCACTGGGGACTGGTCGTGGCGCTGGTGATCGCCGGCCTGATGTGGGTATTTCTGTTTCGCAACTTCAAGGGCTATCAATTGCAGGTCGGTGGTCTGGCGCCGGCGGCGGCGCGTTATGCCGGATTCTCGGCACGACAATCACTCTGGATGGCGCTGTTGATCTCGGGCGGCCTGGCGGGTATTGCGGGCGCCTTTGAAGCCGTCGGGCCGATGGGCCAACTGACACCTTACGCCTCCACCGGTTACGGATTCACGGCCATCATTGTTGCGTTCGTCGGCCGCTTGAATCCGATTGGCTGCGTACTGGCCAGCGTATTGCTCAGCATGTTTCTGATTGGAGGCGAGCTCGCCCAGTCGCGCATCGGTTTACCCTCGGCACTCGCCAGCGTGTTCCAGGGCGTGCTGTTGTTCGCCTTGCTCGGCTGCGATACGCTGATCAACAATCGACTGCGATGGGGTCGACAATGAACGAAATGGCGTTGTTGATTGCGGCCATGCTCAGTGCCGGTACACCGCTGGCGCTGGCCGGTCTGGGTCTGCTCATCAACGAGAAAGTCGGCGTCCTGAATCTGGGTGCCGAAGGCATGATGCTGGTGGCAGCGGTGGCCGGTTTTGCCACCGCGTTTCACACCGGCAACGAGTGGCTGGGCTTTGGTGCGGGTGCCCTGGCCGGCGCCAGTACGGCCGCGTTGTTAGGCTGGATGCTGATCTGGCTGAACACCAATCAGTATGCAAGTGGTCTGGCGGTGAGCCTGTTCGGTGCCGGCTTTTCGGCCTTTGTCGGCATCGCCTATGTCGGCAAGAAGCTCGGCGATCGTATGCTGTACGATATTCCGATATTGGCTGACTTGCCGTTTCTGGGCACGGCGCTGTTCAGGCAACATCCGATGGTCTACCTGACGATCATTCTGGCGCTCGCGATGGCGTGGTACTTTCAGAATACCCGTACCGGCCTCGTCCTGCGCTCGGTCGGCGAGTCGCCCGAATCGGCGCATGCGCTCGGGTTTTCGGTGCGCTGGATCCGCTTCTGGAGCATGGTCGCCGGCGGCGCCTTGTGCGGGGTGTCGGGCGCTTATCTTTCGGTGATTTATGCGCCGCTCTGGGTCGAGGGCATGGTCGCGGGTCGCGGCTGGATTGCGCTGGCGCTGACCGTGTTCGCCACCTGGCGGCCGGCACGAGTCTTGCTCGGTGCCTACCTGTTTGGCGGAGTTACCATGTTGCAACTGCATCTGCAGGGCAGTGGCGTTCAGATACCGAGTGCATTCATGAGTATGCTGCCGTACTTGGCGACCATTTTGGTGCTGGTGCTGATTTCGCGGAATCCGGCCTGGATCCGGCTCAATATGCCGGCCTCGCTGGGCAAGCCGTTTTCACCGGGATGAAATTTGCATCGTGGCAATACCGCCAGGCGAACGGCTGCAGGAAGCCGATCTGCTGAGATAATGTGTGCCGTGGGCTCTGACCCGATTGACTTGGAACTTTTTTGAACCACTTTGAACTACTAAAACAAGAGGAATTGTGTGATGGCTGAATTCAACAAGAGAACCCTGCTCAAGATGGCTGCCGCCGGCGCATTGCTAGCAGGCGCAGTACTGAGCGGATGCGGAAAAAAAGAAGAAGCCAAGCCGGCTGCGGCACCTGCGACCGCCCCAGCAGCGGCGCCCGCCGCCAGCGCGCCGGCCAAGGTTGAGACGCTGAAGGCAGCCTACATTTATGTCGGCCCCGTCGGCGATGCCGGTTGGACGTTCGCCCATGACAACGGTCGCAAGGCAGCAGACGCAAAATTCGGTGAGAAAGTGAAGTCGACCTTCGTCGAGAAAGTGCCGGAGGGCCCGGATGCCGAACGCGTCATTCGCGATCTGGTGGCGCAAGGCAACAAGCTCATTTTTGCGACCTCGTTCGGTTATGGCGACGCCATGGAAAAGGTCGCCAAGGATCATCCGGAGGTGAAATTCGAACATGCGACCGGCTTCAAGACCGCACCGAATCTGCGCGTCTATGAGGGCCTGTTTTACGAAGATGCTTACATGGCTGGCGTCATCGCCGGCAAGATGAGCAAAACCGGCACCCTCGGTTTTATCGGCTCGTTTCCGATTCCTGAAGTGCTCCGAAACATCAATGCCTACACTCTGGGCGCGCAGAGCGTCAATCCGGCCATCAAGACCAAATTGGTCTGGGTAAATACCTGGTTCGATCCGCCGAAAGAGGGCGAGGCGGCGCAGTCGTTGATCAACCAGGGGGCAGACGTGCTGCTGCAGAACACCGACTCGACGGCCGTGCTGCAAGTTGCTGAAAAGAATGGCAAGTATGCCTTCGGCTGGGACAGCGACATGAGCGCATTCGCACCGAAAGCGCATCTGGCGTCGGCCGTGTTGAACTGGGGTGTGTACTACGAGAAGGCTTACACCGAGGCCCTGGACGGCACCTGGAAAACGGGATCCACCAAGTGGGGCACGAAGGAATCCATGAATGATCTGGTCAAGATCAACGAGATCGTACCGGCTGACACCAAGGCCAAGATCGACGAGATCAAGACGGCGTTGAAGGCTGGCAACTTTGCGGTGTTCAAGGGTCCGCTGATGGATAACGCCGGCAAGGAAGTGCTGGCCAAGGACGCCGTTGGCGACGACAAGTTCAAGAGCGAAATGAACTATCTGATCAAGGGCGTCGAAGGCAATATTCCGTCTGCCAAGTAAGTTGTCTCGTCGTCCAAGTAAGTTGTCTCAGTCATTCAATTGATCGAACGCGAGCTCTGGCATCCGGTCGCCACCGTTGATTCGGTGGCCGATCGGCCCAGCGCGGTTCAGTTGCTGCAGCAGGACCTGGTGTTATGGCGCGACGGTATCGGCCATGTCCACGCCTGGATCGATCAATGTCCGCATCGCGGCTCGCGCCTGTCCATGGGCCGGGTCGTCGGCGCGGTGCTCGAGTGTCCGTATCATGGCTGGCAATTCGATGCGAATGCGCAGCTCATCAACGTGCCTGCCTTGCCGGAGTTCACGCCGCCCGCCGCGCATAGGGTGCGCGCCTTTGACGTTTGTGAGCAATACGGGCTGATCTGGGTGCGCCTGCAAGCGGCTGCCGACAGGGCTAGTGTCGACGTCACCGTCGATCCGACTAGTCTTGCAGCCCAGCGAGCCGAGCCACCGTTGTTCGCAGCCGAGTCGGAATTGCGCTTGCGCAAGGTCAGCGTCGGCCCCTACGACGTCGCGACCAGCGCGCCACGCATCGTCGAGAACTTTCTCGATCTCGCTCATTTCGGATTTGTGCACGAACACTGGCTCGGCGCGCGTGCGGAACCGGCGATCGCCGACTATCAGATTGAATCGACTGCAAGCGGATTTGTGGCCCGCGGCTGCCGCGCTTGGCAACCGCAATCGAGTATTCACGCCCAATCCGGCGCCATGGTTGAATACAGGTACGAAGTCAACGCGCCGTTTACGGCCATCCTGACCAAGATTCCCGATCAGGGCAGTGTCGCCATCAGTGAGTTCCGTGAATCGATCGCGCTATTTGTCTGCCCGGTTGAACCGGAGCAGAGCCGCATCTGGTTTCGTCTGGCCATGAATGATTTTGTCTCGCCCGATTCTGAGCTCGCTTCGTTTCAGGATACGATCTTCAATCAGGACAAACCGATTCTCGAGTCACAACGACCGAAATGCTTGCCCCTGGATCCGGGCGCCGAGCTGCATAGCGCGGCCGATAAATCGAGCGCCGCCTATCGGCGCCTGTTGCGCCAATGGGGCATACGATTTGGAGTCACGAACCATGACTGAAACAACACCTGAATTGCACGCCTTGCTGGCCAGCATGCCGAAGGCCGAGTTGCACATGCACATTGAAGGATCGCTCGAGCCGGAGTTGATCTTTCGGCTGGCCGAACGCAATCGGCTAACACTGCCGTATGCCGATGTTCAAACGCTGCGAGATGCTTATGCGTTCACGAACCTGCAGAGCTTTCTAGACATTTACTACGCCGGCGCCAGCGTACTGCTGACCGAAGCAGATTTTTACGACATGGCGATGGCCTATTTCGCCCGCGCACAGGCCGATAACGTCATTCACGCCGAAATCATGTTCGATCCGCAGACCCACACAGATCGCGGGGTATCGTTTGCTACCGTCATCAATGGCCTGTCGCGGGCGTGTCAGGACGCGCGCTCGCTGTTCGGCATCAGCGCCCAATTGATCATGAGTTTCCTGCGGCACCTCAGTGAGGCGCAGGCATTCGAGACGCTCGAGCAGGCGTTGCCCTTTCGAGAGAAAATTCTTGCGATCGGCCTTGATTCAAGCGAGCTTGGTCATCCACCTGAAAAATTCGAGCGCGTCTATGCGCGTTGTCGACAACTGGGCTTTCGCTTGACGGCACATGCCGGTGAGGAAGGACCACCAGAATATATCCGGGCGGCGCTCGATGTCTTGAAGGTCGAGCGGATCGACCACGGTGTGCAGTGTATGCGCGACGCCAATCTGCTGAAAGTCCTGGCCGAGCGCCGGATCGCGTTGACGGTGTGTCCCTTGTCCAATTTGAAGCTCAAGGTCTTCCCGAGTCTGGCCGATCACAACCTGGCTCGGCTCTTGCAGCTTGGCCTGAATGTCTGCGTGAACTCGGATGATCCCGCTTATTTTGGCGGCTACATCAACCAGAACTATGTCCAGACCTTTGATGCATTGGGTCTGGACGCCGATGCCGCGTATGCGCTGGCCCGCAACAGTTTCGAGGCCAGCTTTGCCTCGACCAGCGAGCGATCGCAGTTCGTGCAACGGCTCGATCAGCATTTCGAACAAAATCTCGGACCAGGCTTCCGGCAAAACCTTGTGTAGAACATGGACCCTAAATTCAGTACGACCGACAGTCTGAACGTCAGCCTGAAACTCGGTTCGCCGTGAGCGCCGACCTCCGCTCTGTGAAGGCCGTTCGCGCGGCCATCCTGAGCTTCGATCATGACGATGAATTGCACCGTATTGACGATGGCCTGCTGGTCGTCGAGGACGGTCTGATTCGGGCCATCGGCGAGTACTCGGCACTGTTCCCGACCTACGCGACGGTGCCGCTGACCGACTGCCGAGGGCTGACCTTGGCGCCCGGTTTTGTCGATACGCATATTCACTATCCTCAAACCGACGTGGTCGGATCGCCGGCCGCAGGTCTTTTGCCCTGGCTCTCGAAGTACACGTTTCCGCATGAAGCGCGTTTTGACGACCCGATCTATGCAGCCGAGGTGGCGACCTTTTTTCTCGACGAATTATTGCGCAATGGCGTGACCACGGCGATGACCTATTGCAGTTCACATCCGCAATCGGTTGACGCGCTTCTCAAACAAGCGGCGGCGCGCAAGATGCGTCTGGTGGCCGGTAAATGCCTGATGGACTCAAACAGTCCGGACGCGGTGCGCGATCAGACCGAGCAAAGTTTGCTGGATTCGGAAGCACTGATTCAACGCTGGCACGGCCGCGACCGACTCGGCTACGCGCTGACCCCTCGTTTTGCGGCCAGTTGCTCGGCCCGGCAAATGCGCGGTGCCGCCGAATTGGCACGCGCTTACCCGGGCACCTGGATTCAGACTCATGTCGCCGAGAATCACGAGGAAATCGCCTGGGTCGCACAACTGTTCCCGGCGGCCAGAAGTTACCTGGGCGTCTATGAGGAACTCGGCCTGCTGCGCCCGCGCAGTGTTTATGGCCACTGCATTTATCTCGATCAAGACGATCGTGCCGCGCTGCGGGCCAACGACGCGGCAGCGGCTGTCTGCCCGACCTCCAATTTGTTCCTGGGCAGTGGGCTGTTCGACTTTGCGGCGGCCGATGCGGCTGGCTTTGCTTACGGTCTTGCCAGTGACATTGGCGGTGGCACCTCATTCTCGCCGTTTCACACCATGTTGGCGGCCTATCAGGTGGCGCGCTTGCGCGGCGTCAGCTTGAGCCCGCAGCAGCTCTGGTTTCGCCATACCCTGGGGGCGGCGCGTGCCATGGATCTCGACCGTTACGTCGGCAATCTGGCGGTCGGTTTGGAGGCCGATGCAATTTTGATCGATGATCGCTCGACCCCGCTGCTGGCACGCCGAAGTGCCGCCGCCAACTCGCTCGCCGAATGGCTTTTTGCGCTGGTGGTGTTGGGCGACGACCGCGCTATCGGGAATTACATGATTTCCGGGACCTTGGGTTAGCATTGCGGGCAGGCAATAAGTAACAAGTCACACGAGACAACCGCAACCTGAGGACAGACCATGGACCTGAATTTTTCAACCGAAGAACTCGCGTTTCGCGATGAAGTGCGCGGCTGGTTGAGTGCCAATCTGCCCAAGCCACTGCAGGACAAGGTCAATCGATTCGAGGAACTCGATCGTGAAGAGTTGTTGACCTGGCACAAAATTCTGGCCAAAAAGGGTTGGGTTGCGCCGTCCTGGAAGCCCGAATGGGGCGGCACCAACTGGTCGGTGATCGAACGCTTCATCTGGGACGAGGAATGTGGCTATGCCGGCACACCCATGGTCGTGCCGTTCGGCGTGTCCATGTGCGGCCCGGTGCTGCAGCAGTTCGGTACTCAGGCGCAAAAAGAGCGTTTCCTGCCGCGCATTTATAACGGTGACGACTTCTGGTGCCAGGGTTATTCGGAACCGGGTTCCGGCTCTGATCTGGCTTCGCTGAAGACGCGGGCCGAGCGGCGCGGCGACAAGTACATCGTCAATGGCCAAAAAATATGGACATCACTGGCGCAACATGCTGACTGGATTTTTTGTCTGGTCCGAACCGACTCCGAGTCGAACAAGCGTCAAGAGGGCATCAGCTTTTTGCTGATCGATATGACAACCCCCGGTATCACGGTGCGTCCGCTGATCCTCATGGATGGACGTCATGAAGTCAACGAAGTGTTCTTCGAGAATGTCGAAGTGCCGGCCGAGAACCTGGTGTACGAAGAGGGTAAGGGCTGGACGGTCGCCAAGTTCCTGTTGGGCCATGAGCGCCTGGGCACGGGCCAGATCGGCGTGTCCAAACGCAATATCCAGATTCTCAAGGACTTCGCGGCCACACAGCCAGCGGATGGCAGCGGCTCGATGATGGACGATACCCGCTTTCGGGATCGTCTCGCGAGGGTCGAAGTCGAACTGATGGCGCTCGAGGTCACCAACTTGCGCTTCGTTGACCAGATGCGCAAGACCGGCAAACCGCCGGGCGCCGAAACCTCGGTATTGAAGATCAAGGGTACCGAAATTCAGCAAGCGCTGACTGAAATGATGGTTGATGCCATCGGGCCACTCGCCCAAGTCTGCAAGCAGATGGATCCGAACAGCGAGGTCGATCAGTTGCATGCCTGGCTGGCGCCGCGTTATGCGAATTTCCGGAAGACTTCGATCTATGCCGGCTCGAATGAAATCCAGCGCAACATCCTGGCCAAGGCCAGTCTTGGCCTTTAAGGCAACCGCAGCAATTGGCGAGGAACTGACATGAATTTTGATTACACCGAAGAGCAGACGCTGCTGGCCGATAGTGTTCGCAAGTTTGTCGAGAAGGAATACGACTTCGAGAGTCGCAAGAAAATGCTCAAAGCCGCGGGTACCGGATCCAGCGCGCGCGTCTGGTCGCAGTTCGCCGAAATGGGCTTGCTGGCCATGCCCTTGCCGCTCGAATACGACGGCTTCGGCGGCGGTGCGGTTGACCTCATCGGCGTCATGGAAGCGTTTGGCGAAGGCCTGGTCAGTGAGCCCTATGTCGCGACCGTCATACTGGGCGCCCGAACGGTGGCATTGGCGGGCAGCGCGGCTCAAAAAATGGCTATCCTGCCGAAAGTGGCGGTCGGCAGCTTGAAGCTCGCGTTGGCGATCAGCGAGTCGAAATCGCGTTACAACCTCGATCACTGCGAAACTCGAGCGGTTCAGTTGGGCAGTAATTACACCTTGAACGGCAAGAAAATGGTCGTGCTCGGCGCCCCCGAGGCCGACAAGATTATCGTGTCGGCGCGCATTGCCGGTACTGCCCGCGACAGCGCCGGCCTTAGCCTGTTCCTGGTCGACGCCCGAGCAGCAGGTGTCAAACTCGATGCCTACCGTACCTTCGACGACTTGAGCGCGGGCGATATCACCTTGACGAACGTGCAGATCGCCGGTGGCGATGTCCTGGGCGAACCTGGCCGCGCGCGTGCGGTCATCGACGAAGTGATGGATTTCGCCAATGCGGTCAGTTGCGCCGAGGCGGTCGGCGCCATGGAGTACGCCAACAAGGCGACGCTCGAATACATCAAGACACGCAAACAATTCGGCCAGCCGATCGGCGCGTTCCAGGCGCTGCAGCATCGCATGGTCGACATGACGATCTCGGCGATCCAGGCACGCTCGATGGTCTATCTGGCCTGCACCTCGGTTAACGGTGAACTCGGTGCAGCGGAACGATCAAGGCGGGTCGCCGCTGCCAAAATCCGGGTGGCTGACGCGGCGCGGCACATCAGCCAGGAAGCTGTGCAATTGCATGGTGGCATGGGCATGACCGAGGAACTCAAGGTCAGTCACACGTTTCGACGATTGACCATGTTGGCTCGTCGATTTGGCGATGCTGATTATTACCTCGATCGCTTTGAGCTGGGCAGCGTGAAGTACGCCACTAGTTAAGTGGCATGCTGATCGACACACCGCCAAAGACTTGGTTATACGACTGGCCCTCATACTCGCGAGTGCGCAAGCTGTAGATGTAGGCCAGATCGGCCCAGCCCCGACTCCAGGCGACGCCTGCGCTCAGGTCTGCGACGATCGGTTTGCGGTTGACGCTGTGGCTTGACGAGCGCGTGTTGCCGTCCAGAAAAATGTTGTGTCCGACGGCGCGCGCGTCGATGCCCACGAACCATTGCGCCGATCGGGCGCTCTGAGTCAAGGCGTTCGCGCGTACCGGGCTGGCCGGCCTGAGCGAACTCGGTATTGCTTGAGAATCCGCAAGGCGGTTGCCAAACTTCCATTGCAATCCGGTGTTCAGATACGTTTCGATATTGCCGACACCGACGCCGTAGTGGCCAATCAGGCGCGAGTTGGGGCTGCGCGCCAGCAGCGTTCGCCTTTCGGCACTGACTTGCAGCCCCAGCTCATTTCGCAGTTGATTGTTCCACCCCTGAAATCGTGGGTACCCTTCAAGCGCATGAAAAAAATTCTGCGACGACTCGCCGCGCGCGGCCGGTCCGACAACCCCCAGGTCAATCGCGATCGTCTGACTGCGTTGCGAATCATTGGCATGGATGGCCCAGCGGCCAAACAGCCAGCCGGCGTAGGGGCGCTCCTTCAGAAGTGTCGTTCGGGCGCGGTAGTCGGCCGGCGTATAGAGTTGCTGCGCCAAGGCAAATACGAAGTCGCGCTCGGGCAGCGCAGCGCTTGGCCAACGGTTCATCCAGAGTGCAGTGCTGCGCAACCAGCCTTGCGGACAACCGTCTTGCGGCACAGTCTCTAGCTTCGAGTAACGCAACGACAGCAAAGTGCCACTGGTGTAATCGCGATCGGTGCGACCGAAGAAATCGTTGTCGTGTGCCAGCGTCAGCTGCATGGGCCAATCGGGCGAGCCCTTACTGCACGATTCGCTGCGTTGCGCCGAGGTTGATGTGGACATCTGGGCCAGCGCAAACACTGGCACTGCAAGCAGGGCTGCCGTCAGCGAAAAACCTTGCCTCATTGTTTGCGAAAGACCTGCTCCATTTCGCGGCGGAACTTGACCGCCGGGTTGCCCGCGTCGAAGTCGACATCGCTCCACTTCAGTGGTTGCCCGGCCCTGATCGCACGTTTCAGCTTGACCTTGTGCGCCAGACCCAGGGGCAGGCCGCCGAGCTTCAAAGAGTCGGCCGCCGGCATCAATTTGCCGTAGACGGTAAAGCCGCCTTCACCATCGAGCGCCTCGCCAATCTTCAGTGGCCGCTTGGCGCACGCCACGACGTCGCCATGCCAGGCGATGGCCGAACCGGTGGGTTCACGTCGCAGGCCTACGGATGCAACGCTCATCCCGAGTTCGAGTCCGATCAGGTGATACGGTTTGTACATGGCCGAATAATTGCCGGTCGAATCGGTAACCAGTCCATATTCCTTGAAGCAGCGTCTGGCATAGTCGCTGTCACCGGCGAAGGTCACATACACGCCCCAGCGCAAGTCGCGAAAGACCGGCCGCGCATCACGCTCCAGGCAGGAGATGACTTCGACCTGACCACGGTGATGCAAGCTGCCGCCGTCCTTGACGGGCCGCAGGACATGCGCGAGATCATCGACACCGACAGGCGGAAACATCAGGCCGTGCGGCGCCGGTTTCAGTCCGGTGGCGTTGGCCACGGCGGCCATTTCAATGGCCGACTTCGTGCCATCGAGAAACGAGTTGAACATCTGCGCGTTCATGCCGCCGGCCTTGGCATCTTCGGGCGAAATTCCGTAGTGCGGCCAGACGGTATCCGGCGTTGATTGATGATATAGCGGCAAATACTTGGTCCCCTTGCCGGCTGCGATGACCTCGAAGCCGATGGTGCGTACCCAATCGACCATCTCGCAGATCAAAGCCGGTTGATCGCCATAGGCCAGCGAGTAGACGATACCGGCCTCCGCGGCCTTGCGCGCCAACAGTGGCCCGGCCAGCGCGTCGGCTTCGACGTTGACCATGATGATGTGTTTGCCGTGCTCGCAACAGGCCAGCACATGGGCAATACCGGCCGACGGGCTGCCGGTGGCATCGATGATGATCTCGACTTCGGAGCAGGCGATCATCGCCGCCGAGTCGTCGGTAATGAACGTACTGCCGTTCTTGCGCGCCTGCGCAAAACTTCGCGCGCTCAGTTGCGCGCTTTCCCAGCCGACATGCTTGAGCGCGACTCGAGCGCGCGCCGGCGACAGATCGGCGACCGCCACCAGGTGAATGCCGGGTGTTCGGCGCGCCTGCGATAAATACATGGAACCGAACTTGCCCGCGCCAATCAAACCGATGCGCAAGGGTTGGTGGTTCTGCGCGCGTTCACGCAATAGTCGATACAGATTCATCGCTAAGCCGCCTGCTGTTGTGCCGCCGGCCAGGGTAGCCCTTTGACATCCGGGCGCAACAGGCAATCGTCACCCAGCGTCTGGATCGGCGTGAAGTCGCGATGCGCAATATAGTCGGGCCGCGTGTACTGGCGAATATGGTTGCTGACCGCGCACAGACTCAAGTAAACGATGACCCGGTTCCAGGGACTCATGTTCGATGGTGAGCCGTGCACCAGGCAGCCGTGGAAAAGCAACATGGAACCGGGCGCACCTTTCGGGGCGACGATTCCGCCCTTGGCAACGAGTTCGCTGACCTTGGCGTTATCGAGGGTCCAGAGTGGATAGCTGGTAGTTTGCAGGTCGTGCCCGGCTTCGACAACGCCTACCTTGTGCGAGCCCGGAATGAACAACAGCGGGCCATTGAATTCGTTGACTTCGTCCAGAAAGATCGCCACGTTCATGGCACGCGCCTCTGGCATTCCATCATCGCGGTGCCAAGTGCCGAAATCCTGATGCCACTGCCAAACATCGCCATCAAACGCCTGCTTGCCGTTGATCTTGAACTGATGCATGTAGACGGCCTCGCCGAACAGTTGTTGCACCGGATCAACCATGCGCGGATGCCGGCCGAGTTTGGCAAATGCGTCGTTGTAGGTGTGTGCAGCGAAACTGGTTCGTGGTGTCTTGCCGTCTTTTTCGCGAACGATTTCGGGGCGCTGTTCAGCGTAGATATTCGGCACCTCGTCGAGCAGAACCTTCATTTCAGTGGGCGTGAACAACGACGGAAAAAAAATGTAGCCATCGCGCTCGTACTGGGCGATCTGCTCGGTATTCAGTTTCATGATCTGAGTCTCCTGGTGGCAATAGTAGGGGGGGTGGAAGATGCCGCTTGCGACGCGGTGAGTGCGGCCTGATGCTTGACGCTCGAAGGGGGCAGACGGCCGTAAGCTGCCACTTGGCCTTGGTTTGCGGGTGGACTGTGCGCTAGCGGTGGACTGTGCGTCACCGATGGGCTGTGCGCTACCGGCGGACTGTGTGTTGCCTGATGGCCGGCCAGGCTGGCAAACAACAAACGAACCGATTGCTCTGCATGAATTCGCGACAGCTTCTCGGCGAGTTTGGCGTCGCCCTTCACCACCGCATTCAAGATCGCCAGATGTTCTGCCCAGACGCCGCGCAACGACACCGGCTGGCGCAGGTAAGCGGCCATTACCCGACGCGTATGGTGCCAATTCAGTTGCGCGCTGTCGACCAGCACCGGGTTGTCGGCCGCCTCGTACAGGAATCGATGAAATTCGAGATCGAGTTTGACCAATGCGGCCAGATCGCCATCGGCCGAGGCCTTGCGACCGCGCCGAATAATGTCCAATCCCGGTGTTTTGAGTTCGGGTCGCGGGCGATTGGCCGCCGCCCGCGCGGCCAATGCATCGAGCGCTGCACGAACCGCGTACAGACCGGAAACAAAGGCTGGCTCGAGCGCGGCAACCCGTACGCCGCGACGATTTTCGGTGTCGACAATCAGCCCTTGCTGTCGCAACAACAACAAGGCCTGCAGCACCGGCTGTCGGGAAACACCGAGGCGGTCAGCCAGTTGTTCTTGCGTGAACTTTTCGCCGGGCGCAAGCTGGCCGTTGCAGATGCCTTCGAGCAGTGCTTCATAGACTCGTTCGACGAGATCGGGTTCGGTGTGCAACTGTGGCAGTGACGGCATGTGGACAGGCGGGTCGGGGGAGGGGGGTTAAATCTCTGTATACAGAATACAATACTGGAATCCGAATTGCGCGTCAATCTGGCCCGTACACTTGGCAATCGGTAGTGACTCTTTGCGAGGCTAAAGCTAATGAAGTCAGATCGTTCCAAGTCCAAAGCAGATAACAGCGTCCTGCAAACCGTTCATGGTGAGCGGCTGATCTTTTCGCCGACGTTCGAGTTCGCGCCGCCCATGGATCTGCAGTGTGTGCGCTTCGCGCTCAAAACCGTGCTGACGCTTGGTCCCAAATTCAATCTGCGGCGCGACATCAATAACGTCGTGACCTTGACCGGTCGCTCGCTGCTCTGGCCGGAACCGGTACTGCTCAAATTCAAGGACTTTTTGTCGCGCCGTTGTGCCGACGCACCAGCCTGGGCTGATGCGGCCAAGTTGAGCGTCGACGAGTTCATGCTGCGCCATGGCGCCTGGAATGGCCTGTACGACGACACCACGCTGTTTTATTACCTCGACGAATTCGTCAAGGTTCATTCGAAAGATCTGCTGGCTGTCTTTCAGGCGACGGTCGCCGCGCTCGAGGGCAAGTTGGCCAAGACTCGGGTGCGCTTGCTCGATAACATTGCCATGCTGTCAGCGGTGCTGGGCCTCTCCGACGCCGAGCGCTCGATCCTGTTGCATGCGTCGCTGTGCAAGTATCAGCGCGATCTGCGGCCGGTTCTGGTTGACTGCAAGGCCTCCAGTGCTCAGGAAGCCTACGGCATGTTGGCGCACGTACTGGGTTTGAACGTTGCTGATGTAGCGACCTCGCTGAAATCAGGCAGCCGCCTCGAATCACTGGGGCTCATTGAAACGCCGATTGCCGAGCACTCGATCACCGATCTGGGCGACCTGATGCGGGTATCCGACAAGCTGCTGGCCGTACTGACGGCCGAGTATGCGAGTGAGTCGTCGATGATGGCCGCGTTCACGCGACCCGCTGGTCAGACCCTGCTCACGACCGATGATTTTCCGCATGTGTTGGATGACACCCGATATTTGATTGCGCTCCTGAAAGCGGCGGCCGCGAACAGCGAGAAGGGCATCAATGTCTTGATCTACGGGCCGCCTGGAACTGGCAAGACCGAGTTTTCGAAACTCGCGTCGCAGTTATCCGAGCTTGAACTCTACGAAGTCGATTGCCTCGACAAGGACGGCAACAGCCTGTCCGGTAAAGAGCGTTATCGCTCACTGCAGGTATCGCAGGCATTCCTGAAGGGCAGGCCGCGTGCCGCGATTCTATTTGATGAAGTCGAGGACGTCTTTCCGCCGATCAACGCCGAATTGGCCGGACTATTGGGCCGCGAAGATAACCGCGGCTCCGCCGTCAATGGCAAGGCCTGGGTCAATCAGACGCTCGAGCAAAATCCGGTGCCGGTCATCTGGATCTCCAATTCAATCAGCCAGATTGATCCCGCCTACCGCCGGCGCTTTCAGTTTCACCTGGAGTTGGCCAATCCGCCGCAACGGGTACGCGAAAATATCGCTCGCAAGTACCTGTCCGAACTCGGTGTTTCGGAAGAATTTGTCGCCAAGATTGCTGCCCGCAAAACCATCACACCGGCGCAGATCCAGTCGGCTGGCCGTTTTGCGCGCCTGACCCTGAGCAGCATTGACGAATCTATCGAGGCGCTCATCGAGCGACAACTGGAGCGCTCTGACAAGGCGCTCGGTTTGAAAGACAAGGGTGATGAATTCCGGGTCAATGTGACTCAGTACGACCTGTCGTTGCTCAATGTCGAAACCCGCCACCCGATTCCAAAAATAGTCGAGGCGCTCAAGACCAAACCGCGCGCCACCATGTGTTTCTTCGGGATGCCCGGCACGGGCAAAACCGCCCTGGCTGAACATATTGCCAAATCGATCGAGAAGCCGTTGATCATCAAGAAAGCGTCCGATTTGATGAGCAAGTACGTCGGTGAGACTGAACAACAAATGGCTGCCATGTTTGAAGAAGCACAACGTGAAGGCGCGGTGCTGTTGCTCGATGAGGCCGACAGCTTCTTGCAGAATCGGCAATTGGCGGTCCGTAATTACGAGGTCAGCGAAGTCAATGAGATGCTGCAAGGGATGGAGCGATTTGACGGTATTTTTATTTGCACCACGAACTTGTTTGATCGGCTCGATGAAGCGGCCCTGCGGCGGTTTTCATTCAAGATCAAGTTCCTGACCCTGACCCGCGAACAGCGCGAGCGCATGTTTGTGGCTGAAGCCTTGGGCGGCAAGGCCGAACTCTTGAGCCACCAACTGCGCGACCGGCTGAACAAGCTCGAACTGCTGGCGCCCGGCGATTTCGCGGCGGTCAAACGCCAATATGCGCTGTTTGACGAAGATGCCGGCGCCGATACCTTTATCGAACAGCTCGAGCAGGAGCATGCGGTAAAACCCGACGTTCGGTACGCCCGCAAACTCGGCTTTTGACCGGTTCAGATCGAGGCTTTACCCCGGTAGGCGCGTGGGCCTGCGCGGGGTGCCCACTCCGTCGGTAACCCCTGAACGGCCGCTGGTCTGAGTCCAGCGGCCGTTCGTCGTTGTTGAGCGGCGTTTGTGCGCTGCTTCCTTCTCTAATGCGAGACAAATCAATTTTTCATCGGTAGCGGCCAAAGGCACGAAACCGATCCAGCCTGGTTGACATTGAATCCGACGAGCGTCGTGCAGCGGGAAACCCCGGTGCAGTGTCCTCGAAAGAAACATGCTTCATCTGAGGGTCTGGATGCATTACTTGATTGGTTTTTGCTCGACCGGTTTGCCTGGGTTCCCGGGTCTGTCCGGCTTGGTCGGTGTTCTCGGTCTGTCGCTGTTGTTGGGCGCCTGCGGTGCTAGTAACAGTCCCGGCGGTACCGAAACGTCACCGGCCGCCGCCAGCGACAAGACCGCCCTGGTCAACACCACCAATGCGGAGGGTACGTCGGTCAATCCGGGCGGCGTCGACGCCATGGGCAACCCACCGCCGGTGGTTACCGTCTTGAACGATCCCGATCGTCCGACCAGCAAGAGCGACGCGACTCGATTGTTGAATCAGGCGGGCTTCGGGCCGACTGAAGCCAGTGTCGCCGAAGTCATGCGCCGGGGCGCGCGCAAAGCTGTGCTCGATCAATTTGAGCAACCGGCGTCACGCTATATCTACACCCTGCCGGCGCAACAGTACCGCGTGCAGATTCATACCTCGGGACGACAGGATTTTTGCGCCCAATTCGCGAGCGGCACGCCCGAGCGCGAGAACTGTTGGCGCGACTGGTATTCGACCGAACCCTTGCAATGGGATTTTTATCGTCAGGCGGTCGCCAACCAGGATCAGTTGCGTCAGCGCGTCGCCTTGTCGTTGGGCCAGATCTTCGTGGTCTCAGCCAAGGAAGTCAGCGGCAGCTACGCATTGGCCGGCTATCACCAGTCATTGCGTGACAGTGCGTTCGGAAATTTCCGCGACGTTCTGCAAAACGTCATGTTGTCTCCGGTCATGGGCGCCTATCTGAACATGGTGAACAATCCTGCCGATGATCCGAACGAGAATTTTGCGCGCGAGCTGTTGCAACTGTTCACCTTGGGCACCTGCCGCCTGAATCTGGACGGCACACTCGAATCGGGTAAATGTATTTCGACCTACGACAACACCACGGTTCGGGAGTATGCCTATGCGCTGACCGGCTGGACCTATCCGGACGGCGGCGTCAATCCGTGGTGCTCGAATTGCGGCGGCTGGACTAATCCCGAATACTTTCGCGGCCTCATGAAGCCAATCGCCGCGCAACATGACAAGCTCGAGCGAAAATTGCTCTCGGATATCAAGGCAGCCGCCAATCGCACGCCGCAGCAGGGCAGCAATGCCGTCATCGATTCGATCATGGCGCACGGCAATCTCGCGCCATTCATCAGCCGCCAGTTGATCCAGTTTCTGGTCACCAGCAATCCCGGTCCGGCCTATGTCGCGAGGGTGGCCGGCGCCTTCAACACTGGCCGATTCAGTGACGCTATTGGTTCAGTCGGCAGCGGCCAGAAGGGCGATCTGAAAGCCACCCTGGCGGCGATCTTGCTCGACGATGAAGCCCGCAATCCGCAAGCCGCCGAGTCCGACTCTTTCGGCAAACTGCGCGAGCCGGCGGTGTTCATGGCCGGTGCGATTCGCGCCTTCAAGGGCGTCACCGACGGCGAGCGCTTCGGCGAATGGAGTTGGGGCGCGACCAACGGTCAGCCGTTGTTCAACGCGCCCTCCGTGTTCAATTTTTATCCGCCCGATTTCCCGCTGCGCGCGACGAACCTGGTTGCGCCGCAGTTCGCGATCGTCAAACCGAACACCGCGCTCGGCCGTATCAACTTTGTGAATGAGCTGATTTACTGGTGGTACAACCGGGGCCAGGGACTGGCCGCCAACAGCAGCATCGAAAATTCGACCGGTACCCGAGTCGAGTTCAGCAGTTGGGAGTCGATGATCAAGGATCCGGCCAGCGATTCGATCAAGGTCGTGGTGGCGCTGAACGACTACCTGGTCGACGGCCGCTTGAACCCGACTGAGCGCAACAGCATCGTGTTGGCGATGAACGAATGGAAGCCGACTGACACCTGGCTGACCGATGCCAACAACCAATCGAACTGGCAACGCGAACGGGTCAAAACGGCGATCTACCTGATACTTTCCTCACCGCACTACCAGGTGCAACGCTGATCATGAGTCATACCATGAGTCATTCCGGGAGTTCCATGAATCGTCGACGCTTATTGCAAACGCTGGCTGCTGCCGGCCTCGGATCGGGCCTCGACGCCTATTTCGGTGGGCCGGCGTTGGCCCAGTCGAATAACTATCGCGCCTTGGTCTGTGTTTCTTTATATGGCGGCAATGACGGTCTGAATACCATCACCCCGATCGATAGCGCCGGCTACGCGCGTTACTCGGCCGTGCGAAAAAGTGTCGCGTTGGCGCACACCGATCTGATTGCGCTGAACGCCGCGCACGGCCTGCATCCGTCGCTGGCGCCGCTCAAGAGTATCTGGGATGCCGGCAAGCTGGCGCCGGTATTCAACGTCGGTCCACTGGCGCGGCCCTTGAGTCAATCCGATTATTTGAGCTGGCGCGAGGCCAATGACATCAGTCGTGTGCCGGACAACCTCTTCTCGCATTCCGATCAGCAGATTCTTTGGGAGAATTGCACGCCGGACAAGCTGGTGCGTACCGGTTGGGGTGGCCGCGTGCTGGACGCCTTGGCTGCCAATCAGTCGGTGGTGTCCATCTCGGGCAATACCCGGTTCGGCGAGGGTAACCGGAACAAGGCGCTGGTCTTGCCGACGCCGGGCAGTGATCTGGGCTTGAATGGCATCAGTAGCAATCGTTACGATTCGGCGCGCCGGGTTGCGCTCGATGCGCTGGTCGCCGCCAACCGTCCGAACGCCCTGTATGCGGGTTATGCCAGTGCGCAGCGTGATGCCTTTGCCGTATCTAACAGCCTCGGCGCGATTCTGAAACAGGCCCCAGCCAATGGTTCGGCCGATACGGCCAACCCCGAGTTGTCGGCGGCCTTTGGCAATCTCGCGGGCGTCAATGGCAATCCGTTGTCGAAACAGCTTTACCAGGTGGCCAAGTTGCTGAAGAATCGCAGCGCGCTGGGTGGTTCACGTCATATCTTCTTCGTGTCGCTGGGTGGCTTCGATACCCATGCCAATCAGATGACCAAGCATGCGACCTTGCTGGCCCAGGTCGGTGTCGCGCTGGCGGGCTTCTATCGGGCCACTCAGGATATCGGTCTCGATCAGCAGGTGACGCTGTTTACGCAATCGGATTTTGGTCGCACGTTCAAGCCGAACGGCGACGGTGGCACCGATCACGCGTGGGGTAATCAACATCTGGTCATGGGCGGCGCGGTGCAGGGCGGGCAAACCTACGGAACCTATCCGAGTTTGGTGCTGGGCGGCGGCGACGATGCCGGCAGGGACTCCTGGGAGCAACAGGGGCGATGGATTCCGTCGACCTCGGTCGATCAATATGCGGCCACGCTGGCCGGATGGTTGGCGCCCGAGTTGGCCAACAGTATGGTCTCGATCTTTCCGAGCCTGCGTCAGTTCACCACCCGCAATCTCGAATTTGTGCCCAGTGTCTGATCTGCAGTCCGGGTGTTAGCATGCGCGCAATCCCCCCATTCGCGACACCATGGAATTTAAAGACGCAGCCCAGCGCTGGGATAAACGTTATCGTGAAGCCGACGGTTTTCTGTTCGGCGAAGCGCCGAACGGTTGGCTGGTGACCCAGTCAGGTTGGCTCGATGAACATGTTGCCAGCATCCGCGCCAAGGGCAAAATACCGGAGCTGTTGGCAGTCGCTGATGGCGAGGGGCGCAACGGCGTCTGGCTCGCCAAACGCGGCTGGCAAGTACAAGCCTTTGATGCATCGGAAGTGGCGATGGAGCGGGCGCGCAGTTTCGCCCGCCGTGAAGCGGTTGAGCTGGCGCTGACACGCGCCGACTTGCAGGATTGGCATTGGCCCGCCGACCGTTGGGACGCGATTGTCGCCATCTTCTTTCAATTCGCCTCGCCGGCGCTTCGCGATGCCACGATTGCCGGCGCGATCAACAGCCTGCGGCCCGGCGGATTACTCGTGATCGAAGGCTACGGGCCGCGACAGATGCAATTTCGCACCGGTGGTCCTGGAATACTTGAACATATGTACACCAGCAGTTTGCTGTTGGATGCTTTCCGGCACCTCGACATTCTGGCGTGGCGAGATGCCGACACGACCATCAAGGAAGGCAGCGGCCATGATGGTCGCTCGCACCTGCTGTCGGCGGTGGTTCGCAAACCCTAAGACGAGGCTAAAAGCCGACTACTCGGCCCGACTACTCGAGTTCTTCCTTCGCCGCCTCGACGTCGAGCCGCTCCATCGCATCCATCGCCGCACACTCGGCGGCTTGTGCATAAAGTTCCTCGGCCTGTTTCATGCCCTTCTTGCCTTCCAGCATCACCAGGCCGTTGGCGTACTCGATCTTGGCGACGGCAGAATGCGGCATCATCGTTATAGCCGCCTTGAACAGGCGCAGTCCTTCGTCTTTCTTCGCGCCGTAACTGACACCGCCCAGCATGGCGCCGACCTTGTCGATGATCTCGGCATGGAACGCGCCCAGACCAATGTGCGCGTCGGCGTGTTTCGGCTGTAACTTGATGGTGCTGATCAATGCATCCTTGACCTTTCCGCCCAGGCCCTGCGCCAGCGCCTTGGTGATTGAAATGCCCTGGCTGTAGCGGCCCATCGCATACGAGTACAAATAGAAGCCGTTCGGATCTTTTTTATCCTTGGCCTGCTGCTCTTCGCAGCGTGCGGCCACTTCCTGATAAAAGTCTAGTTTTTTCTTGTCGGACTTCTCAAGATAGTTGGCGTAGATATTGGTGGCCTTGTTGGCGACGTTATAGCCGGCCATGCCCTGGGCAAGGCCCAGCTCGGCGGCTTGCTCGAAGTTGCCGGCATGAAAGGCAATCCAGGCTTGCACCAGAGCATCGCTTTTCGGAAACGGCTCACAGTCGCCGGTGTGCAGACGCGCCCAATTCTTTTTCAGCGTGGCGGGTGTGTATTCATAGGCTTTCTCGGCATGCGCGAACTTCGTCCATTTGGCCATTCCGGTCTCCTCTGGTGGTTGAGTCTATTTTTGCAGATATTCCAGGGCAAGTCGCTCGAACAAGGTCTTGCCGCCCGGGCTCAGAAACGGTGCCACCAGCGACAGTACCTGAAAGGCGCCGCGCGCCATCGCATCATTTTGATACTGCGCTTCATTGAATTTTCGGGCGTTACGCGAAAATTCGTAAGACAGCCAATAGGTGGTCACAACCACCATGTTGGTAGCCAGCGCCTCGATCTCGCGCTCGTTGGCCGACATCTCGCCGGCGCGGGCCAGCGCGCTGCACAACGCCTTGGCAGCACTGGTCTTGCGATCGAGAATGGTACGGAAATGGACCTCAAGCTTGCGATTTTTCGACAGCAGATCGTTCAGATCACGATAGATGAATCGGTTTCGCCAGATCGCTTCGAACAGCAGATGCAGAAACAGCCAGGCGTCTTCAAAGTGAATGTCGCGCTTGGCGGGAGCATCAAGCAATTCGTCGATCTCCTTTTCGAATTGCTCGAATAAGGAGTCAATAATTTCGTCCTTGTTGCCGAAGTGGTAATAAAGATTGCCCGGGCTGATATTCATCTCATCGGCAATGGCGCTGGTGGTGACGTTCGGCTCGCCCAGATCGTTGAACAGACGCAGAGATAACTCAAGAATCCGTTCGCGGGTGCGCCGGGGCGGCTTACGTTGCATGAGTGTCTTTGTCTCGGATTTTTCGCGGCTGGAACTTCATCCCACCCAACAAGATACCAGACCTGCAGCCCTCAGGCCAGCCGACTCATCTGCACGATGCGATCGAGATCATCGAGGGTGTGCCGCAGTCGTGTCAGGGTCGACTCGATGGCGCTCGGGTTAGCATTCGAAGTCGCCGGCGAGTTGCTACGCAACAGCGTCAATGAACCGTCGTCCAGCACACGGTGATTCAGCCCGAGGCCGTGCGCATTGAGTACCGTTTCAAGCGATTGCGCGCGCGCCTTGAGATCCTGGCGGGTTTGCTGGTAAGCGTGTTCGCACAGTTGCCGGCGCTTGCGGATATTGAAAATACTGGTTTGAAACATCTGCATGTCGTCGGCGCGGGGCTCGAACAACAGCACGTCAGCATTCGGATAATTGATTCGATACTTCTCCAGGCCGACGCCCATGCGTGATCGAATCGCCGTGCGCACCGATTGTGACAACAGACTGCCCAGATGGCGATGGGGCGCGAGCGGCGAGCCGCCTGAATACGGTACCAGCGGGTTGACGCAGAACACCAGTTGCGCACCGGCCTCGAGCGCTACCGACGCATGCAGGGTTTTGTTCAGTGCGCCGTCAACGTAGTGGCGGCCATCGATGCGGATCGGCGCAAACAGGCCCGGTATGGCACTTGACGCGGCCACGGCCCGCGAGATCGGCACATGGTCGAAACCGGGTGCACCAAACTCGATGGGCGAGCCCGAATCGATATCGGTAGCAACCACGCGCAGCGTCGGACGCAGTTGGCGAAAATCGTCGGTGCGCCCTGGTTTGGAGAGGATCTGAGCCAGTTTGGCCTGTGCCAATTCGGTACTGACCAAACCCGTCGGCAAGGCCGGTGTCACTTCCTCAAGGGCTCGCCAGAGGGTGGGACGCAAACCAAGCGGTAAATTCCGGATGCTGATTCGCAAGGCCGACCAGCCGGCCTTCGGCAAGCTTCGCAGCGCAATTCCCAATTCGCGATAGGCTGGTTGAACCAGGCTGGCCGGATCAAATGAGGTCTCGAGATCATCGGAATCAACGAACATTCGCACCATCTGGTACGGCGAAATGCCGTTGGCCAACCCGGCTGCTACAAAGCTGCCGGCGCTGACGCCGACGTAGGCATCGAGCTGATTCAGTTTGAGTCCGTCAATAGCCTCGGCCAGAGCGGCCAGTGCACCGAGTTCGTAGGCGGCGCCTAGAAAGCCACCGCCCGCCAGTGCCAGACCGATTTTGGCGATCGGCCTGGTGTTCGTTTTGCTGACACGCGTTTTGCTGACACGCGTTTTGCCCATACGCTGTTTACTTGTGGCAACCAACGTTTTGCCCTCGGCGCGTCTAGCGGGCTGCATTCTTGGACTGCATGCTTGGCCTCGACCGTTCCTGCCTCGTCAATGAAGCGTCAGGCGGCTTTGCGAGCGCGCTTGACGGCGGCCTTTGCGGCAGCCTTGACGGGAGCCACGGTCGCCTTGACAGCGGATTTTGCCGGCGCCTTGGCCGCTGCGCGCTTGGCCGCGACCGGCTTGCCGCCGAGCTTGGCAACGCTGGCAGTCAGCTCTTCAACGCGAGCGCTCAATGCTTGCATGTCCTTGTTGGTCGGAACACCCATGCGCGACAACGCGCGACCGACGCGATCTTCGAAAACGTTTTCCAGCTTGTCCCATGATTGAGTCGCCTGTTTGGCGACATCGCCAGCGGCCTTGGCCACCTTGCCAGTGACTTCGCCGATTTTCTCTTCAGTAAATGATTTGCTGCGCATTTGAATTCCCGTACCTTCCTTGACCAGTGCGTCGAATACCTTGCCGCCTTCTTCTTGTGCTTTGGCGAAGGCGCCGAGGCCAGCCAGCCAGATCTGCGAAGCGGATTCCTTGATGGCCGAGGCCAATTGATTGTCGGACTTGCCTTCGGCCATTGCTTTGAGTTTCTTGCCCATGTAATTTCCTTTTGTGTCGGAGGTCGTTGACTCGGTTACCCGTTGTGGGTGCATGGAAGAAGTCTAGGCAGTCGCGGTAGAAAAGGCACACTAATAAACGGGACTTTGAGCGCTGACGTTAGAGCACGGTGACTAAACTGACTTATGGGTCGTCTATAGTATGAGTTGAATCAAAATCAAAAATCAGCCGTTTATTGGGAGGAGCAGCATGACCTATTTTTTCACCGGTGCATCCGGGTTCATTGGCAAACGTCTGGTCAAAAAGATCCTGGCGCGGAAAGGAACGGTCGTTCATTTTCTGGCACGTGACGACAGCCCTGAAAAGCTGGCCAAGCTCTATGACTATTGGGGGGTTGATCGCACACGCGCCATTGCCATCAAGGGCGACATCGCCGAAGCCGGGCTGGCCGTCAAAGCGGCGGATCGAAAAAAACTCGAAGGCAAGATCAAGCACTTCTATCACCTGGCCGCGATTTACGATCTGAAAGCCGACGCCGAAAGCCAGATAAGCGTAAACGTCGAGGGCACACGTAATGTAGTCAATTTTGCGAACTCGATCAAGGCCGGTTGCCTGCATCATGTCAGCTCGATTGCGGCCGCCGGCATGTACGAAGGGCAGTTTCGGGAAGACATGTTCGAAGAAGCCGACGGGCTCGATCATCCGTACTTTTCAACCAAACATGACTCGGAGGGCATTGTTCGCAAAGAGGCCACGGTGCCGTTTCGAATCTATCGTCCGGGTCTGGTCGTGGGCGACTCGAAGACCGGCGAAATGGACAAGATCGACGGCCCGTATTATTTCTTCAAGCTGATTCAGCGGCTGCGTGAATTGCTGCCGTCTTGGGTGCCGACCGTCGGCATCGAGGGTGGGCGCATCAATATTGTGCCGGTCGACTTTGTTGTCGAGGCGATGGACCACATCTCGCATTTGGCAAAAACCAAGGGCAATTGTTTTCATCTTGTCGACCCGGAGCCGATGCGGGTCGGTGACGTGCTCAATACATTCTGCGAGGCCGGTCATGCACCGCGCATGAGCATTCGCGTCAATGCCGCGCTGTTCGGGTTTATTCCGCGCGCCGTCAAGAAAAGTGTAATGGCGCTGACGCCCGTGCGTCGTGTGCGCGACGCAGTCATGAAAGATCTCGGCCTGCCCGACGACATGATGCAGTTCGTCAACTACCCGACCCGATTCGATTGTCGCGAGACCACAGCGGCGCTGAAGGGCAGCGGCATCGAATGTCCACGTCTGAAGAACTACGCTTGGGTCATCTGGGATTATTGGGAACGGCATCTCGATCCGGATCTGTTTATCGACCGTACACTGAAAGGCCAGATCGCTGGCAAGGTGGTGTTGATCACCGGCGGCTCCTCAGGCATCGGTCTGGCGGCCGCGATGAAGATCGCTGAAGCTGGCGCGATTACCGTCATCAATGGTCGCGATGCCGAGAAACTGGCTCAGGCCAGGAAGGAAATTCTCGACTTTGCGGGCAAAGGCGCGAAGGTGCACACCTACTCGGTCGACGTTGCCGATATGGCCGATGCCGATCGCTTCATCGCCTTGCTGAACAAGGATCTCGGTGGCGTCGATGTGTTGGTGAATAACGCCGGGCGCTCGATACGCCGCGGCATCGAGGGCAGCTTCGAGCGTTTTCACGACCTCGAGCGCACCATGCAGCTCAACTACTTCGGCGCGCTACGGGTCACCATGGGCTTTCTGCCCGGCATGATGGCCAAGCGCCGAGGGCATGTCATCAACATTTCTTCGATTGGCGTCTTGACCAACGCTCCGCGCTTTTCAGCTTATGTCGCATCGAAGGCGGCGCTCGACGCCTGGACGCGCTGTGCGGCGTCGGAATTCGCCGATGTCGGCATCAAGTTCACCACCATCAACATGCCGCTGGTACGTACGCCGATGATTGCGCCGACCAAGTTGTACAACAACGTACCGACCTTGTCATCCGAAGAAGCGGCCGACCTGATTTGCAATGCGATTGTCTACAAGCCGGTGCGGGTCGCGACACGGCTCGGTATTGCCGGCCAGGTCATGCATGCGCTGTTGCCGAAGATCATGCAGATCGCCATGAACACATCGTTCCGCATGTTCCCGGACTCGATCGCGTCAAAGGCGCCGAAAGACGGCACCAAGTCGCTCGAAAAGCCGCAGCAGCTCAGTGCCGATCAGATCGCCTTCCAGCAACTCATGAAAGGCATTCACTTCTGATCTAGACGTTCCGCCGGTTTGATCGAGGCGATCAGCCGGCCGAAATCGTCGGCTGATCGAGTTCGTCGGCGATCATCTGCCAGACTTCGGCATCAACGGCCAGTCGAACATGGCCTTTGCCCGAGGTAGTGATCAACTTTGCACCTTCGATGGTTTGAATCGCCTGCGGCATCGCGATGTTGTCATGGTGGCTGATGATCACCGCGAACAGGGCACGCAACTCCGGGCTTTCACTGGCCGCGAGCGCATCGCGCCAGGGGCTTTGCAGTCGCATCTGTCGCGCGTTTTTGGCGTGGCTGAACTGGGCCAGAAACGTTCCCTGGTGCGGAGTGCCCAGCGTTATCACGCGCGCAATCGCGGCGCTGCCCAAGTCCCTCAGGTAAGCGCGGGCAGCGATGCCGCCCATGCTGTGACAGACCAGTGCAACCGGTCGCTGGCCGCAGCGCATCTGCAACTCGCGTACCGCCCGATCGATGAGCTGCGGATAATGATCGATCGATCCATAGACCGGTTCCAGATTGACCGATCCGATCGGATGGCCACGCGCCGCCAGCCAACGGGCAGCGGGCCGCCAAATTGCGCGATTGCAAAAAAAGCCATGAATAAAGACGATCGGCGTGCGCGTACTGTCCGGCGCCGCGCTGGCCAGTGGCGTGGCACCAAAAAACGGTTGACGCACGCTGAAGGTCATGAACGAGGCCGCTATCTCGCCACCGATACATTGTGCCCAACCCAACAGGCTGAGTTCATCATTGAGCGGTTTTGCGCTGCCAGCGTAACTGGCCAGTGCGAATTCGATCAAAACAATGACGATATGCAAACTGGCGCCGGCGGCCAGACCCCAGGCCAATGCCAGTTGCGCTGAATAGCCTGACCGCGACATCAGCCAGGCCGCAAGGCTCAGACTGAACAACAGTTGTGCCAGCAAAATCGCTCGTCCAATCAGACTGACCATGCTTGTCGTGTACCTTGATCGCAGCTTTTGCAGATGGTACAGGAGGTACGGGACCTCGGACCAGACTCGGTAGCCGAGTCTGGTGCTAAGTCCAGTGCTAACTCGGGCACTGTGCAGAAACCCTTAAAATCGGCAGCCATGCCCCGTCCTTCTGTGTCCGATCGCCTGATCCACGCCGCCCGCAAGGCCGCCGATTTGCGGGCCGCTGCCTTGGCAGATCCTGAGTTGGCGCGCGCCGTAGCGCTGGTCAAGGCCTGGCAAGCGTATCGTCTGTCGCATACCCACGCCGATTTGCTGCAAAGCCCGCGCTACCGGGCGGCCGCGCGGTTTTTTGTCGATGATCTGTACGGCAGCGGTAGCCTGGCGCAGCGCGATGCCGAACTGGCTCGAGTCATTCCGACCTTGACCCGGTTTTTGCCGGATGGCGCGCTGACGACGATCTGCGAGGCGATCGAGCTGGATGCCTTGTCGGAATCGCTGGACCATCGGGTAGCTCGGCAATTGATGGCCGCGCCGCCAGATCCGCACAAGTTCGATCGAGCAGCCTATGCGCAGGCCTATCGCCAAGCAGGCGGCTTTGACGAGCGCAACGAACAGATCACGGCCGCCGAGCGGATTGGTGCGTCCCTTGACAAACTGGTGCGAAAACCCTTGCTGGGCGGTTTGCTCAACACCATGCGCGGACCGGCGCGTGCTGCCGGATTGATCTCTATTCATGAGTTCCTGGTCCGGGGTTTCACCGCCTTTAAATCGATGTCCGGCGCCCGCGAGTTTTTGCAATTGACGCTTGGCCGCGAGCGGGCAATAGCGCAGGCGCTGGAGGTCGGCGATTCATCCCAGTTGCCGATTTAGCGGCCTCCGACTACAATGTCAGGTTCCTTGCCGCACCAAGGCCGTGTCGCAATCAATAGCGGAGATCTTTCCCGGCAGATAACGTCAGGATTTTTCCGAGAAATTGTCGGCACTTTTCGACGAGCTAGCGGTTTGTCGGGATGAATCAAGGTTCTAGTTGATTCAAAGAACGCAAAACGGGTGTTTTGTGATCCTTCCGAGTTCCCTGGGCGGTATTTTCCATGAGGAGAATTGATGCGTCATTACGAGATTATTTTTATCGTCCATCCCGATCAGAGCGAGCAAGTGCCGCCAATGATCGAGCGATACCGGGCGATGATCGATGCCCAGCAGGGCAAAATTCATCGAGTCGAGGATTGGGGCCGCCGCCAATTGGCGTTTCCGATTCAGAAAATTGCCAAAGCTCACTACGTGCTGATGAACATCGAATGCGGCCAACCCGTGCTTGATGAGCTCGAGCATGCCTTCCGGTTCAATGACGCAGTATTGCGTCACTTGACGGTAAGCATGAAAAAAGCCGAGACCGGTCCTTCGCCGATGTGGAAACAGATCCAGAAGGAAGAGTCGCGCAAGACCACGACCGAGGTCGTGGCGGTGGCACAGGCTTAAAGTAGACGGAGCGTTTGCGCGGGTCCGAGCGAACACGACCGGTTTTCATCGAAACCAATGAGCACGATTGCAAATTCGGTTTCGGCAATGAATACAGTCATGTTGGTCGGGCGGTTAGTCGAGCGAGACGCACTCAGATTCACCCCTGCAGGAATTGCGTTACTGAATGCCAAATTGGCGCATCAGTCCGAACAGACTGAAGCCGGCGGCAAAAGAGGCGTTGATTTCGAGATCGAACTGTTGTTTGCCGGTGAAGCGGCAGTACAGGCTGATCGGCTGGTGTTGGGGCAACATTTGAGTGTCAGCGGTTTTCTCGCACACAAGCGCAGGCAATCCAGAACCTTGCAGTTGCACGCTACTGGATACGAGCTGGTTTCGAGCTGATTTCGAGCTGTTTAAATACTGATTCAATACGAGGTGTCTTATGGCGTTCGTTCGCCGGCAAAGCAAAGATAAACGACCCAAGCGCAATGCACAGAGCGCATTGTTCAAGCGCAAGAAATTCTGCCGTTTTACGGCAGAAAAGGTCGATCAGATTGACTATAAAGATATTGAAGTTCTGAAGGACTTCATCACCGAAAACGGCAAGATCATTCCGGCGCGACTGACGGGTACGAAGGCGCGCTATCAGCGTCAACTGACCGAAGCGATCAAGCGCGCCCGTTTTCTGGCGCTTCTGCACTTCACCGATAACCACTAAACGAGGAGATCGACATGCAAATTATTCTGCTTGAAAAAGTCGTGAACCTCGGCCAGCTCGGCGAAGTGGTCAAGGTCAAGGACGGCTTTGCCCGCAATTTCTTGATTCCGACCGGCAAGGCGCGTCGTGCGACCGCGCTGGCGATCAAGGAATTCGAAGTTCGCCGTGCCGAGCTCGAAAAAGTGGCCGGAGAAAAACTCAAGTCGGCGCAAGAGCAATCCGAGAAGCTCAACGGCATGACGGTTCAAATCACCGAGAAGGCCGGTGTTGATGGCCGCCTGTTCGGTTCGGTGAGCAACTTTGACATTGCCGAAGCGTTGACCAAACAAGGCTTCAAGGTCGAGAAGGCCATGGTCCGCATGCCGAACGGTGCGCTGAAGACCGTTGGCGATCACAAGGTCGAAGTGGCGCTGCACACGGACGTCTTGTCCGAGGTGACGGTGTCGGTGCTAGGCGAAGGCGCATAGGACTCCAAGCTCTAGGGATTTAAGCTCTGGTAATCGGCTAGCGAATCTAATGGGTTAGCGAAGCATGTCTACAGTGATGCCCATTTCACCCCCCGACCGCGAAGTGGCGGCGCTTCGTATTCCGCCGAACTCGGTGGAAGCGGAGATGTCGGTGCTCGGGGGACTGATGATCGACAATGAGGCCTTCGATCGGGTGGCTGACGTCATTCGCGAGGAGGACTTCTATCGCTATGACCATCGGTTGATCTGGACGCAAATTTCGAGATTGATCGAAAAGAGCCAACCGGCTGACGTAGTCACCGTGTTTGAGTCCTTGCAGCGTGCCGGCAAGGCTGAGGAAGCGGGCGGGCTGGTCTACCTGAATTCACTGGCTCAGGAAACGCCGTCGGCTGCGAACATTCGTCGTTATGCGGAGATCGTTCGTGATCGCTCGATTCTGCGGCGCCTGATTTCGACCTCGGATGAAATTGCCACCAATGCACTGAATCCGCAAGGCAAAGACACGCGCCAGTTGCTCGATGAAGCCGAATCGAAGATCTTCCAGATTTCTGAAGATGGCTCGCGCGGATCGGTCGGATTTCAAGCGCTGCCCGATCTTCTGGGCAAGGTGGTCGAGCGCATCGATGAGCTCTACAACCAGAACAATCCGAATGATGTGACCGGCGTGCCGACCGGCTTCACCGATCTCGATCGTCTGACCTCGGGCCTGCAGCCTGGTGACCTGGTAATCGTGGCGGGCCGGCCATCGATGGGCAAGACCGCCTTCAGCATCAACATTGGTGAACATGTCGCGATTGAACAGGGCCTGCCGGTGGCTGTGTTCAGTATGGAAATGGGCGCCACTCAACTGGCCATGCGGATGATCTGTTCGGCAGGCCGGCTCGACCAGCAGCGCTTGCGCACCGGTCGGCTGGTTGACGATGACTGGCCGCGGTTGACCAACGCGATCCAGAAAATGCAGGATGCGCAGATGTTCATCGATGAGACGCCGGCGCTGAATTCGCTGGAGTTGCGCGCCCGTGCCCGACGACTGGCGCGCCAGTCTGGTCAACTCGGGCTGATCATCATCGACTACCTGCAATTGATGTCGGCGACCGGGTCGGGCGAGAATCGGGCGACCGAAATTTCGGAGATTTCGCGCTCGCTCAAAGCGCTCGCCAAGGAGTTGCATTGTCCGGTGATCGCGCTGTCGCAGTTGAATCGATCGCTCGAGCAACGCCCGAACAAGCGTCCGGTGATGTCAGACCTGCGCGAGTCGGGCGCCATCGAGCAGGATGCCGACGTGATCCTCTTCATTTATCGCGACGAGGTCTACAACCCTGAGTCGGAGGATAAGGGCAGCGCCGAAATCATTATCGCCAAACAGCGTAATGGTCCGATTGGTTCGCTGCGTCTGACGTTCGTCGGGCAGTACACGAAGTTCGAGAATTTTGCTTCGAATACGAGTTACTAGGTTTCCTAAAGCGCCTCGCCGGCAAAATCAGCCAGCCGTGACCGCTCGCCGCGCTGCAAGGTAATGTGCCCTGAGTGTGCCCAACCTTTGAAGCGATCGACCACATAAGTCAGCCCCGACGAGCCTTCGGTCAGATACGGCGTGTCGATCTGCGCGATGTTGCCCATGCAGATCACCTTGGTCCCTGGCCCCGCGCGGGTGATCAGTGTCTTCATCTGTTTCGGCGTCAGGTTCTGGGCTTCATCGATGATCAGAAACTTGTTGATAAAGGTGCGCCCGCGCATGAATGACAGGGCTTTGACCTTGACCCGCGAGCGGATCAGGTCCTGGGTTGATTGCCGCCCCCATTCGCCGGCCGCCTGATCGCTTTGATTCAGCACCTCGAGATTGTCTTCGAGCGCGCCCATCCAGGGTTGCATCTTTTCTTCTTCGGTGCCCGGCAAGTAACCGATGTCATCGCCGACCGGCACCGTGGCGCGGGTCATGATGATTTCAGTGAATCGCTTGCCTTCAATGGTCTGAGCCAAGCCCGCAGCCAACGCTAGCAAGGTCTTGCCGGTGCCCGCCTGGCCGAGCAGCGTCACAAAGTCGATCTCGGGATTCATCAGCAAGTTAAGCGCGAAATTCTGCTCGCGATTACGCGCGGTGATGCCCCAGACCGCGTTTTTCAGATGGGCATGGTCGCGCAGCGTTTGCAGGACGGCGTTGCGGCCGTTGAGTTCGCGCACCTGCGCCAACAGCGGCAGTTCGCCGTCGAAATAGACAAACTGATTGAGCACCAGCGAGCCGACTAGCGGCCCGGCGATCCGATAGTAAGTGACGCCGCCCTGTTGCCAGGACTCCATGCCCTTGCCATGCTTGTCCCAGAAATCGTCTGGCAATTTCAGCAGACCGGAGTACAAGAGGTCGGTGTCTTCAATGACCTGATCGCTGAAATAGTCTTCGGCAGGCACTGACAAGGCACGTGCCTTGATGCGCATATTGATGTCCTTCGACACCAGTACAACCTGTCGCCCTGGGTGCAGATCTTGCAGCGCTCGCACAACGCCGAGTATCTGGTTATCGGCCTTGCCAACCGGCAGACTCGACGGCAGGATCGAGGCCATCGCCTGCGTCTGGACGAATACGCGCCCTCGTGCATCGGCATTGCCAAGACCATTCAAGGGGATACCGTCGTCGATCGTACCGGCCACGGTGGCCAGCAATTCGTCGAGATAACGGCTGACCTGCCGGGCATTGCGCGACACCTCGGACATGCCACGCTTGTGATCGTCGAGTTCCTCGAGCGTCATCATCGGCAAATAAACATCATGCTCGGCAAATCGGAACAGGCTGGACGGGTCGTGCATGAGCACATTGGTGTCGAGCACAAAAAGCTTGGGAACCACATCCGCCGCTTTTTGGGTTCGTACCCTGGGCAAGCTGGTCAAGGTGGCCGAGACCGGCGCCAACCGAAGGTCGGTTTGTGCCGTCTGCAACCTGGTTGGCGACTTGGTTTGCAACTTGGTTGGTGACTTCGCCTGCGCCGGTTTCAGCGGGCTCGACGAGTTTACCGGGTTCACCGAGTTCGGCGCATTCGATGCCATGCCTGAGTCGGCGGGGAATTCAGTTCGCGATTCGCCACGAGACTCGCCACGAGATTCGGGGTGAGAATCAGTCTCGGCGTCCAGCCGCGTGCTCGGCCGTTCACTGTTCGAAGCAACAGCGCTCCGATTGGCACGCGCTTTGACTGCGCTGGTCAGATCGAGAAGGGTGGCAGGACGGTTCGGTGGTTTGGGTAAGGGCATCTTTGATCTCAGAGCGACTTGATGTAGGCCAGCACTTCAGCGACGTGGCCGGGCACTTTCACGCCGCGCCATTCCTTTACGAGCTTGCCGCCGGTATCAACGACAAACGTTGAACGCTCAATACCGCGCACCGCTTTGCCGTACATATTTTTCATTTTCATGACACCGAACAGTTCGCAAAGTATTTCATCCGGGTCAGATATCAGATCAAACGGCAATTCGAACTTGGCCTTGAAATTTTGATGGGACTTCAGGCTGTCTCGCGAAACACCGATGACTGTCGTATTCAACTTCAAAAATGCCGAATACTGATCGCGAAAATCAGCGGCCTGAACGCTGCAGCCGGGCGTATTGTCCTTCGGATAAAAGTAAAGGACCAGGTTGCGGCCGGCGAACTGCGAGAGTTTGAATTCGCCGTTGATGACGCTGGCGCGCAACTCGGGCAGCTTGGTTCCAAGGGTAATGCTCACAACTTCCTCTTCAGGCTGACAAGACGACGATACCACACGCAAACAATGGTCCCATGAAATGGTCCCATCGCGAATCTTAAACATTAGCCTCAATGATCAAGGCCGCAAGGACCAGCCGACCCTCGGTCATCAGGATGTTGTAGGTTCGACACGCAGCGCCGGTATCCATGAATTCAACCCCAATGTGGCCCCGCGCAAGTTCGGCATACAGTTTCGGATGTGCAAAGCGTTGTCGTATCCCTGTGCCGAGGATAACCAATTCCGGTTTTTGCCCGAGTATTGCCAAAAAGTGAGCCTCATCAAGCTGCGAGAATGCATTGATGGACCAAGCCTGCACTGGATTGTCGGGCATGAGCAGGATCGAATACTCGAAACGCTGAGCATTGACCTCGATATGCTGCGCGTCGTAAGCCGTTACTGTGTTCAGGCTGGGTATTTTGTCGGCGTGAAGTTTCATCGATAAGTAGCTGAAAATGCTACGATATCATTTACTGCGATGAACGTACGAATGAACGTAGTAATGAATGTACTGACGAATGTACTGACGAATGTAACGGCGAATGTACTGGCAAATGCACCGATGAACGCACCTCTCGAACTCCCCGCAAGAGCACTTCTGAACCCGATCACGAAATCGGACAAGCTGGCCGACGTCTGTTACGACATTCGCGGACCGGTCATGGCGCAGGCCAAACGCATGGAAGAAGAGGGCCAGCGCATTATCAAGCTCAATATCGGCAATCTGGCGCCATTCGGCTTCGAGGCACCCGATGAAGTTCGACATGATGTCATCGTGAATCTGGGTAATGCCTCGGGCTACTCGGACTCGCGCGGCCTGTTCTCGGCGCGCAAGGCGATCATGCATTACACCCAGCTTAAAAATATTCGCGGCGTCGAGCTCGACGATATTTTTATCGGCAATGGCGTGTCTGAGCTGATTGTGATGTCGATGCAGGGCTTGTTGAACAATGGCGACGAAGTGCTGGTGCCGGCGCCCGATTATCCATTGTGGACCGCCGCGATTGCGCTATCTGGCGGTCGTGCACGCCACTACATCTGCGACGAGCAGTCTGACTGGTTGCCCGACATCGAGGATATGCGCAGCAAGATCACCGATCGAACGCGCGCGCTGGTGGTCATCAATCCGAACAATCCGACTGGAGCACTCTATCCGGAGTCGGTGTTGCGGCAAATCATCGAGCTCGCCCGCGAACATCAGTTGATCGTGTTTGCCGACGAAATCTACGACAAGATGCTCTACGACGGCGCGTCGCACACTTCGATTGCATCGCTGGCGGATGATGTCCTGTTCGTGACGATGAATGGCCTGTCGAAGAACTATCGTGCCTGCGGTTATCGCTCCGGCTGGATGGTCATCTCGGGTGAAAAGCGGCATGCCGACGATTACCTCGAAGGCCTGGGAATTCTGGCGTCGATGCGACTGTGCGCGAATGTGCCCGGGCAATTCGCAATCCAGACCGCGCTCGGTGGCTACCAGAGTATCAACGACCTGATCGGGCCAGGCGGCCGCTTGCGTCGTCAGCGTGATTTGGCCTGCGATCTCATCAACCAGATTCCAGGTGTGTCCTGTGTCAAACCGAAGGCGGCGCTCTACCTGTTCCCCAAGCTCGATGCAAGAATGTATCCGATCAAGGACGATCAGCAATTCATTCTGGAGTTGTTGCAACAGCAACAAGTGCTGGTCGTGCAGGGCACCGGCTTTAATTGGCCGAAACCGGATCATCTTCGTATCGTGTTTTTGCCGAATGTCGACGACTTGAGCGAAGCCATCGGCCGCATCGCAAAATTCCTCGATCAATACAAGAAACGACATCAGGCATGAAACCGTTGCAGGTAGGTCTGGCTGGCATTGGCACAGTCGGTAGCGGGGTATGGCAGGTACTGACGCGCAATCAGGATGAAATTCAGCGGCGCGCCGGTCGCCCGATCCGCATTTCGGCGGTCGCCGATCTCGATCAGGCTCGCGCCAAAGCCTTGGCTGGTGACTCCGCGCAGGTCCTTGGGAATGCGTTTTGCTTGGCTGAAGATCCTGCAATCGACGTGATTGTCGAGCTCATCGGCGGTTATGGCGTGGCCAAGGAACTGGTACTCAAGGCAATCAGCTCCGGTAAACACGTTGTCACTGCGAACAAGGCGCTGCTGGCGGTGCACGGCAACGAAATTTTTGCGGCTGCCCGCGAGCACGGCGTCATGGTGGCGTTTGAGGCGGCGGTGGCTGGCGGTATTCCGATCATCAAGGCGCTGCGCGAAGGCCTGACGGCGAACCGGATTGAATGGATCGCCGGCATTATCAACGGCACCACCAACTTTATTTTGTCCGAGATGCGCGACAAGGGTTTGAGTTTCGATACCGCGCTGAAAGAGGCGCAGAAGTTGGGTTATGCCGAGGCGGACCCGACCTTTGACATTGAAGGCATCGACGCGGCCCACAAGGCGACCATTCTGGCGTCGATTGCATTCGGAATACCGATGCAATTCGAGAAGGCCTATGTCGAGGGCATCACCAAGTTGCAGAGCGAAGACATCCGTTATGCCGAACAGCTCGGTTACCGGATCAAATTACTCGGCATCACCAAGCGACGCTTCGAGGCGGGCCAGCTCAAGGGCATCGAGTTGCGGGTGCATCCAACGCTGATTCCGGCCAAGCGACTGATCGCCAACGTCGAAGGGGCGATGAACGCGGTCTGGGTCAAGGGCGATGCGGTCGGCCACACCATGTACTACGGCAAAGGGGCCGGCTCCGAACCAACCGCCAGTGCGGTGATTGCCGATCTCGTCGACGTCGCCCGCATGCTGGCGACCGACCCCATGAATCGGGTTCCGCATCTGGCCTTTCAGGCTGATGCGTTCAGCGATGTCGCGGTGTTACCGATGGATCAGGTGCAGACCGCCTATTACTTGCGCCTGAAGGTCGCTGACGAGCCCGGTGTGCTGGCCGACATCACCCGCATCCTGGCTGATGGACGCATTTCGATTGATGCTGTGTTGCAGCGCGAGCCGGCCGAGGGTGAGAATCAGACCGATATCGTTCTGCTGACCCATCAGACGCTGGAAGGCCATCTGCGCGCAGCCGTTTCGCGCATCGAGGCCCTGCCCACCGTGTTGTCGAAGGTTATTCTGATTCGACTCGAGGAACTCAACTAGTGTGGTGTTTTGCGCTGGCTTGCGGCGGCCATTGGCAAGCTGCGAGGGGTAGCCAACGATGAAAAGTCAAAGATGAATTATCAATCGACCCGCAGCGATGTTGCGCTGGGGCGCTTTAGCGATATCTTGCTCGCCGGTCTGGCGCCTGATGGTGGGCTGGCGGTACCGGCGTCTTACCCCCAGATCGATTCGGCGACGCTCGCTGGCTGGCGTGACTTGACGTATCCGCAGTTGGCGTTCGAGATTCTGTCGCGCTTTTGCGACGACATCGACGCGCAGGAGCTGCGACAGTTGATCGATAAAACGTACACGGCGCAAGTGTTCGGCTCGGCTGACATCACCCCGTTGACGGCGCTCGATGACCAGCTCTGGTTGCAACACCTCTCGAATGGGCCAACCCTGGCGTTCAAGGATCTGGCCATGCAGTTGCTCGGCAATCTGTTTGAACATACCTTGGCGCGCCACGGCACCCATCTGAATATTCTGGGTGCCACTTCGGGCGATACCGGCAGTGCCGCCGAATACGCGCTGCGTGGCAAGCGTGGAGTTCGGGTATTCATGCTGTCGCCGGCAGGACGCATGAGTCGATTCCAGCAGGCACAGATGTATTCGCTGCGCGATGCCAACATCTTCAATATCGCCGTGCAAGGGGTGTTCGACGATTGCCAGGACATGGTCAAGGCGGTATCCAGCGATCTCGCGTTCAAGCAGCGTCACGCGATCGGCACGGTCAACTCGATCAACTGGGCGCGGGTGGTGGCACAGGTGGTGTATTACTTCAAGGGCTATTTCGCGGCGACTCGAAGCAACGACCAGCAGGTTTCGTTTTGTGTGCCCTCGGGTAATTTTGGCAATGTGTTGGCGGGGCATATTGCCCGGACGATGGGCTTGCCGATTCACCGATTGGTGGTTGCCACCAATGAAAACGACGTGCTCGATGAATTCTTTCGAACCGGTGTCTATCGTACCCGGCGCGCCCAGGAAACGCATCAGACCAGCAGCCCGTCCATGGATATCTCGAAGGCTTCGAATTTCGAGCGCTTTGTGTTTGATCTCACCGGCAGGCGTGGGGCGCGCGTGGCCGAGTTATGGGGCGAGCTCGAACGCTGCGGGCGCTTTGATCTGAATGTTGGACAGCACGGTGCGATCGGTGAATTTGCCGGTATCGCACGATTCGGGTTTGTGTCGGGCCGCAGTACCCACGCAAATCGGCTCACCACCATTCGCGAGGTATGGCGTGACTTCCGTCGCTTGATTGATACCCACACGGCCGACGGTGTATTCGTCGCACGCACGCATCTGACACCTGGCGTGCCGATGATCTGCCTGGAGACGGCGCAACCGGTCAAGTTCGCCGACACGATCTTTGAAGCGCTCGGCACCTATCCGCCTGTGCCGGCCGCGTTTGCCGATCTTGAATCGGCCGGGCAGCGGTTTACCTTGATGCCGGCCGATACCAAACAGCTCAAGCGCTTGATTGCCGATCGTGTGTCGTCGTGAAACTATTCGGTTTCGCCGGTTACTCGGGTTCGGGAAAAACCACATTAATCGAACAGTTGCTGCCGCGATTGATCGCACGGGGCTTACGGATATCACTGATCAAACATGCCCATCACGCGTTTGATATCGACAAACCGGGGAAAGATTCTTATCGGCATCGTGAAGCCGGTGCCAGCGAGGTCATGATCGCCTCGGATCAGCGTTGGGTGCTCATGCATGAACTGCGCAACGAACGCGAGCTGACACTGACTGAACTGGTCAGTCGGTTCTCGCCCTGCGATCTGGTTCTGGTCGAAGGCTACAAGCGCGAGCCGATCCCGAAACTCGAGGTCCATCGAAGCGCCAATGGCAAGCCCTTGCTGTATCCGGAAGATCCGAACATCATTGCGATGGCCAGTGACGAGCGGCTGGACTCGGCATTGCCCTGGTTCGATCTGAATCAGGTCGACCCGATCGCCGAATTTGTCTTTGAGTTCGCTAACCGGAAGTGACCTGCAAGTGACTCGCAAGTTTTCCTAAAGTTTTCCTCAAGTTTTCCTAAAGTTTTCCTCAAGTTATCGTAAAGTTACCCGCACATGTGCCACAGCCTGACATGAACCCGACAACCCTATGAACCCCCAATTGTTGTCCTTCGATGAGGCGCTGGCACACATTCTGTCGCAAGCAGTACCACCGTTGCCGATCGAGGAACAGAACACGTTTGAGGTATTTGATCGGGTACTGGCGCGCGATGTGTTGGCCGCTCTGAATGTGCCGCCGATGGATAACGCCCAGATGGATGGTTATGCGGTTCGGCGCGCCGATCTGGCGGCCGGCGTGCCCCTGCGGATTTCGCAGCGTGTGCCGGCGGGCAAAGTCGGCACAGCCTTGCAAGCCGGTACGGCCGCTAGAGTATTTACCGGTGCCCTGATCCCCGCCGGCGCCGATGCGGTGGTCATGCAGGAGATGACCGAGCTGCAGGGCGACAGCGTGTTCTTCAAGCATCTGCCTGAAGACGGTGAATGGATACGCCGTGTCGGTGAGGACATTCAGGCGGGTAGCGTCATTTTGCCAGCCGGAACACGTTTGAGCCCGCAGGCGGCAGGCTTGGCCGCGTCGGTGGGGCTGGCAACGGTGCCGGTTCGAGCACGCGTGCGCGTCGCCTGTTTCTCGACCGGCGACGAGTTGGCCATGCCAGGTGAGGTGCTCAAGCCAGGCGCGATTTACAACAGCAATCGCTTCGTGCTGCTTTCCTTGTTGCGCAAGCTCGGCTGCATTGTCAGCGATTTGGGCATCGTACCCGACTCGCTGGCGGCGACGCAGGCGGCGCTTCGGCAGGCGGCCGCGTCCAATGACCTGATCATCACCTGTGGCGGTATGTCGGTCGGCGAAGAAGATCATGTCAAGCCGGCCGTTCAGGCCGAGGGCAGTCTGTCGCTGTGGAACATCGCGATGAAACCCGGCAAACCGCTCGCTTATGGCAAAGTCCGGCGCGCGGGTGATACGGAGACCTCGAGCACAGCACATTTTATCGGGCTGCCCGGAAATCCGGTCTCAGCCTTTGTGACGTTCCTGCTATTCGCGCGGCCGTTCATCCTGCGCCTGCAAGGTATGAGCGACGTTGCGCCGCCCAGATTAAGTCTGCGCGCCGATTTTTCCTGGCCTCGGCCCGATCGGCGACGCGAATTTTTGCGCGCTAGAATCAATCAGCAAGGCGGACTCGACCTGTATCCGAACCAGGGCTCTGCCGTGCTGACCTCGACCGTTTGGGCGGATGGCCTGGTCGACAATCCGGCCGGCCAAGTGATCAAGCCGGGTGATCCGGTGCAATTCATATCGATGTCCGGCCTGTTGAATTAGTTTACTGAATCATGCAAATCACCGTGTTGTACTTCGCCAGCCTTCGTGAACAACTGGCGCTCGCGCGCGAACAGCTCGATCTGCCCGACGAGGTCCGAACCGTTGGTGCCTTGCGGCGTTGGATGCTGGCGCGCGGCGAGCCGTTTGCAAGTGCGCTCGCCCTGGGTAAGGCGGTACGGGTGGCCGTGAATCAGCAGATGGCAAACGATGATGAACTCATCACGACCGGTGTCGAGATCGCCTATTTTCCGCCGGTCACCGGCGGCTGAGGACGGTCAGAGCCAACGATGAGTGTTCGCGTTCAGCCCCAAGACTTTGATATTGGCGTCGAGATTGCGCGAATGCGTGCGAATCGGCCGGGCGTCGGTGCGATCGCCAGTTTTATTGGCACCGTGCGCGATATCAACGACGGCGCGGGCGTCTCGACACTGACGCTCGAGCATTACCCGGGTATGACCGAGCGCTCGCTTGCTGCGATTTGCGAGCAGGCGGCGGGTCGCTGGCGGCTCGACGATAGCTTGATCATTCATCGCTACGGGGTGCTGCGACCGCTCGATCAAATCGTACTGGTGGTGACCACTTCGGCTCATCGCGGTGACGCGTTCGCGGCCTGTGAATTCATTATGGATTATCTGAAAACCCAGGCGCCGTTCTGGAAAAAGGAACACACACCGACCGGCGAACGCTGGGTCGATGCGCGCGAGAGCGATGACCAGGCCGCCGCACGCTGGCGCGTCGAGGCGCCCGCGCAGGATCCGTCAGCACAGGATTCGTCAGTGCAGGATCCGCCAGTGCAGGATCCGCCAGTGCAGGATCCGCCAGTGCAGAAAGCGTCAACGTGAATCCTTCGGCGCTGGCCAGCATTACTCCAGCGGGACTGCTGGCGGTGGCGCTCGGTGCCGTGCTGGGTGCCTGGCTGCGCTGGTTTTTGTCCTTGAGCTTGAACGCGGCTTACCCGACCCTACCTTTGGGAACCTTGGTCGCCAATATCGGTGGCGGCTTTCTGATCGGTCTGGCACTGGCCTGGGCTGCTGGCCACCACGACATGGACGCCAACCTTCGACTGTTGATCGTCACTGGATTCCTGGGCGCATTGACGACGTTTTCAAGTTTCTCGGCCGAGTCGCTGATGCTGGTTACACAGGGCCAGTTCGGGGCGGCGATCGTTCATTCTGCCGTGCATCTGTTCGGCTCTCTGGCGGCGGCGGCCGTGGGCTTCCGGCTGCTTTCTGCCTGATGACCGAAATTCCGGGTTGGTGGTGGATCGGCTTTACGCTGGTCGCGGCCGGCGCCCAAGTGCTGCGCAACGTCATGCAGAAAAATCTGACTCAGACTTTGGGCACCATCGGCGCGACCCATGTCCGTTTCCTGTTCGGGTTGCCGTTCGGGCTGCTGTTTCTGTTGCTGGTCATGCTCGTTTCGGGGCGCCCGTTGCCGCTGATTCCCGGACGCTTTTGGGCCTGGGTTGTGCTGGGCGGCGTCGCCCAGATCGCCGCCACGGCGCTCATGTTATCGGCCATGCAACTGCGCTCGTTTGTCGTTGCCACCGCCTACGCCAAGACCGAGCCGGTGCAACTGGCGTTGTTCGCGCTGATTTTTCTGGGCGACCGACTGACCCTGCCGACCCTGCTGGCGATTTTGATCGCAACCGTTGGAGTGCTGTTGATGTCCTGGCCCAAGGCCGGCGCAATCAACAGCCCGGCCGCGCAGCGCGATAACATCCGGTCAGTGCTTTTCGGCGTGGTGTCGGGCGCGATGTTCGCGTTATCCGTGGTCGGCTTTCGGGGCGCTATTTTGTCGCTAGCATCGGCTTCATTCGTTGTCAACGCCACCTTGACCCTGGCGGTCGGTCAACTGATTCAGACCGGCTTGCTGAGCAGCTATCTGGTGTTGCGATCGCCGGCGACGCTGAGCGAAATCTTCAAGGCTTGGCGGCCATCGATTTTCGCCGGCTTCATGGGCGCTTTCGGCTCGCAAATGTGGTTTCTGGCGTTCGCCCTGGAAACCGCCGCCCGAGTGCGAACGCTGGCGTTGGTCGAAATCCTGTTCGCACAGGCGCTCAGCCGAAAACTGTTCGCGCAAGATAACAGTTGGCGCGAGTTGGCCGGCATAGTTTTGGTCGTTTCCGGCGTGGCGATCCTGCTCAATGCCTGACTATCCACCCTCGCTCCCTTGAAATCCACCCTAGCGACCCCACGTCTGCTTCATTGACTTTCGTGAGGTCCGGCAGATGCGTGCAGACAAGTTAACCACCCAATTCCAGTCGGCGCTGGCCGAAGCCCAGAGCTTGGCGCTGGCCGCCGATCATTCTTATATTGAGCCGGTTCATCTGATTTCAGCCCTGCTCAGTCAAAGTGATGGTAGTGGCAGGGCTCTGCTCGAGCGTGCTGGCGTGCGTGTCAACGTTCTGAAAAAAGAAGTTGACGCCGCGATCGCCAGATTGCCTCAAGTGACTGGTACCGGCGGGCAAATTCAAGTCGGCCGCGATCTTGTGAATCTGCTCAATGTGGCAGACAAGGAAGCCACCAAACGCGGCGATCAGTTTATTGCGACCGAGATGTTCCTGCTCGCCTTGGCCGACGACAAGGGCGACGCCGGGCGGATGGCACGCGAAGCCGGTTTGACGCGCAAGACCCTGGAATCCGCGATCGACGCCCTCAGAGGCGGTGAATCGGTGGACAATGCCGAAGCCGAGGGACAACGCGAGTCGCTCAAGAAATATTGCATCGACCTGACCGAGCGGGCGCGTCAGGGCAAGCTTGACCCGGTGATCGGGCGCGATGATGAAATTCGCCGAACCATCCAGATCTTGCAGCGTCGAACCAAAAATAACCCGGTGCTCATCGGTGAACCCGGTGTTGGCAAGACGGCAATCGTCGAAGGCCTGGCGCAGCGCATCGTCAATGGTGAGGTGCCTGAAACGTTAAAAGACAAACGTGTGCTGGTGTTGGACATGGCCGGGCTGTTGGCGGGTGCCAAATTCCGTGGCGAGTTTGAAGAGCGCTTGAAGGC
>JANLTP010000204.1:0-23547 GCA_031363055.1 Burkholderiales bacterium
CCGCAACACATCTTGCCTTGATGCGTTCGGTCGTTGTTGTAGTCGGCGATCCAATCGTCCAGATCTTTCTGCAACTCTTCGATCGATCGGTAGATCTCCTTGCGAAACGCGATCTGATAGAACTCTCGCAGAATCGTTTTGTGGAAGCGTTCGCAGATGCCGTTGGTTTTCGGGTGATTGGCCTTGGTCTTCGTGTGCTCGATGTCGTTGATCGCCAAGTAAAGCTGCTAGTCGTGTGATTCCACTCTGCCGCGGTACTCGGTACCTCAATCGGGCAAGATTCGAAGCATACCGGAAATACCCCCGATATACCGGGCGATTCAAAATGGAGGAAGCCTATGACAACTTTGCAAACTCATCAGGATGAAGTACGCGAATTCCCAACTCACGCTTCCTTTAGTAGGCGTTAACTCAGTAGGTGACATTTTCCTTTTCCAATCGATGCCGCTATCGGCAGAAATCTACGATTGTGATGTCCGCGTCAAATCTTTCGGCAGACCTTTTTTCAAGGTTTATCCTAACATTGGTTAACAGTGGTTCCCGTGCGAAGCACCGTTGCCATTGACTGCATGTGGAATAGTTTTGACAGCGCTCTTGAATTGAATTTATTCGTACGATTGGGCTGCACCAAAAATGTGTAGAAAGACCTGAATAATTGAAGATTCTGCTGTACGCAATCAACTTCGCACCGGAATTGACCGGTGTCGGGAAGTACATGGGCGACATGGCGGAACGTTTGGCCGCGTCGGGTCATGAAGTTCGGGTCGTGACCGCGCCACCCTACTACCCTGATTGGCGTGTACGCGCCGGTTTCAGGGCCTTTTGGTATTCACGCGAAAAATGGCGCGGTGTCAGTGTCTGGCGAGCGCCGCTTTATGTACCGTCGAGGCCAACGGGTTTGACCAGACTGGTTCACCTGGGCAGCTTCGCGATTACCAGCTTGCCCTTGCTGCTTCGGCAGGCGTTCTGGCAACCAGACGTGGTATTCGTCGTCGAACCGCCGTTGTTTTGTTCCCCGGCTGCCCTGGTCTTGGCCAAGCTGGTCGGTGCTCGCTCGTGGCTGCATGTTCAGGACTTTGAGGTCGATGCCTGCTTTGAGCTGAACGTGCTCAGGGGCGATCGCTTGAAAAAGATTGTCCTCGGATTCGAGAGTTGGCTGCTGAGCAAATTCGATCGAGTTTCCTCGATCTCGACCGCGATGGTGCGGCTTGCTCGCAGCAAGGTTGCGGGCCTGACCGAGGTATCGCCGTTGCCTAACTGGGTCGATCTGGCCAAAATCCAACCGTTGAATCGGCCAAGTTGTTTCCGCGAAGAACTCGGTATTTCGGAGGATCAAATTGTTGCACTGTATTCGGGCAATATGGGCATCAAGCACGGTCTCGACACGCTGGCGGATGCGATTGTGCTGTTGCACGAACATCCGAATCTGACCTTTGTCCTGAGCGGAACCGGCGTTGCGCGCGAAAAACTGATGTTGCGCTGCCAAGGATTTGCGAACGTTCGCTTCATCGATCTGCAGCCGGAAGAAAAACTGGGCGAGTTACTCGGCTTGGCGGATATCCACCTGTTGCCGCAAATGGCCGGCGCTGCGGACTTCATGTTACCCTCGAAGCTGACCGGCATGCTGGCGAGTGGTCGTCCGGTGGTGACCACCGCCTTACTGACCACTGACCTAGGCCGTCTCGTCCAAGGCTTGGGCGTCGTTGTCGAACCCGAAAATCCGAAAGCGCTTTCGGTAGCGATTCTCGAGCTTGCGGCCGATGCCGATCGTCGCAAGCGCTTGGGAAGTGCAGCACGCGCCTTCGCCGAGGCCAATCTCGGGCATGAAACCGTGCTTTGCGCGTTCGAGCGCGATTTATCGGCGCTGGTCCAGCCACGTGAACGCAGCAATAGTACGGCAAGCCCGTAACACATCGACGCCCGTTCGTGTAGTGTGTGGGTGGTGATGCAGCGAATTGTTCACCGCCTGCTTGATGTGATTTATCCCGGTCTCTGGGAGATCCGGATACACCTGCATGTACCGCTGGAGCGCCTGCCTTCACTGGTCAATGAATCGCCGGTATTGGCGTTGCGTGGCGAATCTGGAACCTATCTGGCTGATCCTATGGTCTTTCAATTTGAAGGCCGACAGGCGTTGTTCTATGAGAAATTCCTTGCTCGCTCTGGCAAGGGTGTTTTGCTTGCTCAGGAACTCAGCTCAACATTTGATCCGCTTGGCCCACCTCGTTTGGTGCTTTCCGAGCCCTGGCATCTGTCGTTTCCGTTTGTCTTCAAACTCAACGGCGTTCAATATCTGATTCCGGAAAGTTACCAGCGCCGAGCAGTCCTGGCCTATCCTTGCCTTGAGTTTCCGTTTCGGTGGGGCGAGCCGCTGGAAGTGATGGCCGACTGCGATCTCGTTGATTCAACCTTTTACGAGCAGGACGACGGGGTGTTTATGTTGACTTCGCCGCGTGGCGGAGGTGGTGCCGATGATCGCGGTGCAATAGTCGTCTTCCACACCCATACCGCGCTATTCCCTCAAGGACCCTGGCAGCCGGTCGCGGTGGTAGGGTCGGTGCTGGGTAGAAATGCGGGGCCATTGTTCTGGCGGGACGGTCGGCTTTTTCGACCCACGCAAAACTCGCAAGACTCCTACGGGCGCGCTGTCGTAGTTGCCGAGGTTGTGCGTCTGGAAACGTCGGGTTACCGTGAAATCGCGCGATTTGAATTGACGCCGGACGACGCCGACGCCAGCCACTTGCACACCTTGCACGTGACCGATGACTGTACTGCCATCGATATCCGACAGCGCGGCTTGACGCGAGCGATCGGTTGGAATTGGATTCGAATTTTGACGCTACTCAGCCGCCTGCGCCGGTCACTGGAACCATCGCAGTTCTAGCAGTTGCCGGGCGGTTCGCCAAATTGGTTCTCGCATCAGCAACCCGAGTATCACCAGCACGACGATAGCCTCGGCGAGCCAGTAAATCGTCCGATTGACTGAAGCCCATTCGAGCAGGCTTGCGGGTACGATCAACACCAGAAGAGCGGTTGAAATCCGGCTTGCCATTGGCCTTGCCAGTCCACCCAGCGTTACGCGATGCTCCATTGTCTGCCGGGCGTACTGTCGCTCAATCAAGGGGACTGCACAGGTCATGCCGATCAGCAAACCGAGGAACGCGCCGGTCAGACCGATCAGATAGATCAATCCGGCCGCCGAGGTAATTGTCACCAACACCGTAGTCAATTGCACCAGCAGAATGCCACGATAATTGCCGAAATTGATCAAGCTCACGAACATCGGGCCAGCGATCAGCATGAGCCAGTTGACCAACGCGCAGATCACAAATCCGGTGCGCAGGATGGATTCATCAAGCTTCAGCGTCAGTGCGATCGGCGGCAGTGCCAGAGCGGAGATCAACGCCGAGGCCAGCAGGGCCGATACCCATGACAGATCGGCCACTGTGCGAAGCGCGTTCTGGCGCTCCTGGCTCGCACCCGGTGGCAACTGCTGAAACAAGCGGGTATAGGCAGAAAAGATCGCCTGAATTCCGGTCGCGATTTTGTTGGCCAGGTCGAAAGTCGCGATCGCAGCGGGGCCGGTAATGCCGGCAAGCAGTAGTTTGATGACCGGCTCGCTGGCATAGTTGACCGCTGCGGCGGCTTGCAGATTAAATCCTGCCCGAAGCATTTCGTTGAATCGGCTCGAAGCAAACCAGCGACCCGGCCCGCGTAAATGCACGCCGCATGACCCGAGCGCGCAAAGCGATTCAACTAAGGCCGCTACACTGACCAGCAGCATGAACAGTTTCAGCGAAATTACTCCGCCTGCAATCGCGTAACTCGCCAGCATCAGAAACGTGATTGCCTGGGCGGTCAGCGCCAGAACCGAGGCGATCCTGACCCGACCAGCCCCTTCGACAATACTCAGCGCACATTGAGTGATCAGTTGGCTGACGACGATCAGCGTGATTGCAATGGTTATGGCTGAACTGTCGTCGCCCGCTCGCCCGGCAAAATAAGCGATCAGGCCGGCTGAGATCAGTAGAGTGATGCCAGGCAGTGCGAGCAGCAACGCGGTTCTCGAAATTTCGGCACGCTCTTGCAGGCGGTCCGTTCGAATCCCGGCGCTCGCTTGTGCACTGACCAGCTTGCTGATCACGACAGGAAACATTGAGCTATAGGCGGACATCAAGGCGATGCCCACTGCCAGCCCCACCGAATAGCGGCCATACGCGGCGGGCCCAAGTAAATACACCGAAAGAAAAGTGACCGATAGTCCAAGGACGCTGCGTGCTCCTGCGATTATTGTCAGCGCCGGAGCCTTGCGCAGGTTCACGGCGGCAGCGTGTCGAATGCTTGCTTGAAATGCGAGCGCGACGCAATCAGAAAGAAGCCAAAATAGGCGGCGCCGGCGCGCTCCATCATCGGGTTGCTCGAGAACGTCAGGCTGAAGGTCGCAATTACCACCGCGAAATAGATCGTGGCGATCGCAGAATGCCACAGGAATGCGGGTGAGGGCTGGGCCCGCTTGAGAAGCGGGCGCAAGGTGAACAGCCGCCAGAAGCCGTCGATCAGCGCGTGAATCATGATCGCCGGCATGATCCAGCCGGTCAATAGCCCACCCGAGTACAGGCTGTAGACCCAATAAGAGTGGCCTGCATAGGCGACCCCGTTCAAATAGTCGCTGGCCTTTAGAAAGTCCTTTGAAATTGAGAGCGTTGCTTCATCGAGCAGGAACGTGCTGCCCATGCCCAGGCCGAACAGCGTCGAATTGATTGAGCCGAACAAGGCGCTCATCTGGCCGCGCCACTCGGCTGTGCGAGCAACCATGGTGATGACTTCGCCAGCCTTGGTGGTCTCGTAAAACAATCGCGCAATCCAGCGATCGAACAACTCGGGCAAATAGAAGAAGGTCAGGATCACACCGAACAGCAGAATCGCGGAGGCGATCAAAATGGCCTTGAGATTTCGACCGCTGGTCCATCGAGCTGACGAAACCCAGATCAGATAAGTAAAGACCGCGAGGATCATCATCAGGTAGGCGCGGGTTACGGTGACCGCAATGACGGCAATGGTGCCAATAATCAAGAGCTGGGCGAGGCGCTTTTGCGGTAGGCCGAACGCTTGCGCCATTAACGCCAGCGCAAAGATATGCGGACCGGCTGAGGCCAGAACCTGAATTCGATCGTCCTTGAAGGTGTAATCGACCAGGGCGCTCTGTACAAAAAATGTCCACGCGCCAGCGACGAATCCGGATGCGATGATTACCGTCAACATTCGATGCTCGACGGCTGAATTCTGTCGCGTCACCACTTCCGCGAGTAAGGCACCGACCAGAAAAAGCGGGTACGGCGCAAATACACTTAGAAACGGAGTGGTGGCTGTCTCGCGCAAAGGCCAGGCAGCGATCGATACGATTATGAGCACAGCGACCAGGTAAATTTGCGGTGACAGTCCGCTCAGACCTGCCGGGCGATTAAACAGGTATCGGGCGCCGAACAGTCCGCTGGCGAGGGCGACAAAGTAGATGATCTGTTGCTCTATCGAGCCGCCGCCGTCAATTGTTCGGAAATCGAAGGCAAGTACGAAGAAAAAAAGACACACCGGTAGCCAGTCGGCGAGACGCAAGGCCGACGAGGTCTGAGATCTATGACCCAGCTCGCGATGCTGCAAAGTTCCAGGGTTCATGCGGGCCGTCCTGATAATTCAATCAACAGCGAGGCAATCTGCGCAACATAGGCCGTTCGATTGTTCGGTTTATATTCGGGTCGAGGCTCGAGTGGGCGGGACATACCATCATGTTCGCCGCGCCGCGCCAGCAAAGTGGTGTGGAGCTCCTTCATGGCCTCTGCCACGACCGCCGGCGATGCATCATCGGGGATCGTTTGCGATAACGGATACTGAGCCGCCAGATGTGCGATGACACCGGTGGATTGCGCCAGCAGTCCGCGGCCCGACGCAATCGCATCGAGTGCGACGCCACTGCTGAACGGATGGTCCCGGTAGGCGACCCACACGACGTCGGCGTTCGACAGAGCGTCACGGTAACGCTCGGTATCGACAAATTCTGTTTGTATGGTCACAGCACCACTGCTGGCGAGGGCGCTCAGTGCGGCATGACCGGCCAGGTTGAGTTCCTCGGGAAAGAATCGTCCAACCAGCGCGACTTCAACCCTGAGTCCGAGATTCAATCCACAAAATAATGCCCCTTGCAAGGCCACCGAAAGATTCTTCCGTGCGTCTAGATGGCCGAGGAGTACGCAACGCAGTCTTGACGAGGTAACCGTCAGCGCCGGCAGACCAAAACAGTCGGTGAAGTCTTCAAGCAGTCGTACTTTTGACGATTGATCGTAAGCGCGAACCTGCAGGTACTGATACAGGCAAGGGTCGTTGCTGGCCCAGAGGTTGACGGCCGAAAGCGGACTGCTCGAATGCCGGAACGCGCGGCGCCATTGACGGCGCTTGAACCACAGCCGCACATCTTGAGGTGTATCGTGTTGTCCCAGATCGGCGCGCATGGTCAACGCGATGATGCGTTCAACTTGCGGTGGGGGTCGCAACAGACTCATGCCGCTGGCAAGCGATTCAAAATAGGGAATGATAAGGTCTGAACGTCCGCTGGCGGCGCAGTAGCGTCTGACCGCGATCCAATGCAGAAATTGTTTCAGGTAGGGCGGAAGCTGCCGCTTGCCGATTCGAATCGAGCCTGCGCTCCGATAGCCCGTCACTTCGACACCGGACTGGACCAAGTGCATGGCAGCAGTTGCGCGCACTGCCTCGGGAACCAGAACCGTAACCCGGGCGTAAACCTGGCGAGCTGCCTCGACGAAGCACTGCGCATAGATCAACTGATGCCCTTGAGTTGAGTCGAGATGAACAATCGCCACTTTGCTCATTCGGGTGCCGACCCGCCCCGCGCTCGGGTCTGTTGGTATAGGGTGAGAATTTTCCGGGCAAGGGCTTGGGGCGAAAATCGCCGGGCAATTTCCATCGATCGCTGTGACATTTGCGTGCGTTGCCCCGACTGCTGATGCAGCCAATCGATCGCCTCGGAAATCTGCTCGACCGAATGGCCATCGAACAATCTGCCATTGACGTAGTCATCAACCAGACTGGAGCTGCAACCGCATTGCCGGGATACCAGCACTGGCAGGCCGGTGGCAAGCGCTTCGTTGACGACTAGCCCCCATTGTTCCGATTCGTGGCTCGCCAGGATCAGGCCCTGTGCGAACGTATACCAGTGTACGATTCGATCAAAATCGAACTCAGCGCCGGCAAAGTGCACGTTTGATTCCAGCCCAAGGGACGAGGCCAAGGATTTGAGCGCAGCCGCCTCGGGACCATCGCCGACCAGAACCAGATCCCAGGCTGACTCCAAGTCACGCGCACCGGCGCGAAAATGTGCATACGCCTGCAATAACCGGGCGATGTTCTTTTTTGGAATCATCCGTGCGATACACAGCAAATACGGTCGCGCGTGTTTTGATGATGAACTCTGCTTGAGCTGCGCGACCTTGTTGGCAATCCGGTCGTTATCCACGCAGTCATAGCCGTCGCATTCGAATTGGTTCGGAATGCCCAGCTTCCTCAGATACTCGCCATTCCTGGGCCCAGCGTAAGCGAGGCCATCAAACCACCTTAGGTAGCGTGCCTTGGTCCACTCCTTGGCCCACTGACGACGGGAATCCGTGGCTTGGTTGTCCATCATCAGCACGATCGGTATTCGTCGCAGCTTGGCGGCCATCACGGCACCCAAGGTTTCCGGACGTTCATAGCCAGCCGCGAGTATCAGATCAGGATTGATCGCGGTTAATGTTCGCCAGCTTGTCCACACCGCCTTCAGAAACCGGACCTCGGATATTGATCCCTTGGTCAGCACAATCTGCCCCGCAAGATGCTCCTTGAAAAATGGGTATGTCGGATCATATTCGCAATGGCTGATCGGTATGACCTGACCACCGAAGGCTTCTTCAATGGCCTTGACTCGCGCGACATGATAGGGCCCATAGGTTGCCCAAAGGGTGGCGATAATCGGGACTTTGCGGTCGACTGGAGCGGTTAGCAATCATGCACCAACGGTAAGATTCGTAGAATACGATATCTGCCTGCAACAGTGGAACCCATCATCTTCCGACACTTTGTCGAATAATTGACAACACCACGAGGCCACGTATACGGCACAATCCGTTCACTATGCTGAAAGTTCTCGCTTTAGGCCCCATGAGTGGAATGCGTACCGGCCAGCAGCGTGCGTTCTTGTTGTTCATTCGCCACTCAGCTCTGCAATTGACGGCGATTGATTCAGGTGGCGAAGGCGGCGGATTCGCTTCGAAGGCGTGGAGTCGTGCACTGGCCGTTGCCCGTGCCATTCGGCAAATGCTGATGAATCGTCCGGACCGGCTGTATATGACCGCGTCCAGCAAGCCAATGGCTTTCGTTTTCAAGGACGCGCCGATTTTGTTTGCCGCGCGCCTGCTTCGCATACCAGTGATCAACCATCTCCATGGCAATGGTTTTTCACAGGCCCGTGCGGCGATGCCAATGCTTGCACGCGCGGTACTTGATGCGGCGTATCGTTCAATTCGGCTCTCGATCGTTCTTGACCCTCGAATGAAGTACCACTTCGACGCTTATGCGCGATATATGAGCTTACGTACGATCATGAATGCCTCAGAGCTTGCCGATTGTCCGACGGCAACCCAGACACCCGGGGATCGCGGTCTGCTCAGGGTCCTTTTTTTGTCGAATATTCAACTTTACAAAGGCTTGCTGGATCTGACTGAAGCGGTACGGCGGTTTGAATCCAGCGAAGGACGAGGTCTTATTTCGCTAGAGGTCGTTGGCACCATTGCCAAATCAATCTCAGACATATCGGCAGAAGAACTTGCGGCCGAGCTCGGCAGTCTGTCGTCTGCGCGCTATCTTGGGCCACTCGACGGCGAGGCCAAACTCGCCGCCTTGCACAGGGCGGATGTGTTCGTTTTTCCTTCTTATCATCCGTCCGAAGCTTCGCCGCTCAGTGTGATCGAGGCCTTGTCGGCAGGCTTGTTCGTGATCGCATCGAGGATTGGATATGTTGACGAGTTGCTGAGTGGAACAGAACATCGACTGATTTCGCCGCGAGATATTTCCGGATTGGCTGCGGCCCTGCGTGACGCCTCGAACAATCCGGGATTGCTTGACCGGGCGAGAGCCATGAATCCGAACACGGCGCGTCGGCGTTTTTCAGTGAATCGGTACGCCGCCGAACTCGACGATGCGATCACGGCATTGAGCTGAAACGAAATGACAACGAAGCACCATTGAGACCAGGTATGCTCTTGAATAAAATGCAGTCCGCGCAGATCTCGATCGCCTCGACTTTATTTTTTTTGTTACTGACGACCGATCTGGTTTTCTTTGGGGTGCATTTCGCCAGTGCCATTTTAACGGGCGAGCGGCATCCGTTGTTCTCGATCGACTTTGAACGTAGTTATGGCGAGATTTTTCAGTACATCAAGGAATTTTGGTTGACGCTGCTAATGATTAACGCGATTCGCGTTACCGGGCAGCGTGGCTATTACGCTTGGGTAATGATTTTTTTATTCACGCTTTGCGATGATATGTTCCAGATTCACGAGTACGGTGGCGATTGGTTGGCGATGCAACTTTATGCGGCGTCGGCATGGGGGATCAAGGCCCAGGACGTCGGCGAATTGAAGGTATTCGCAATTGCTGGTGTGGTCTTGATGGCGTTCATGCTGGCCGCTTTGTGGCGAGGGTCGACGACCTTTAGACGCGTGACTCTTGACCTGCTGATGCTGTTTTCAGTGCTGGTTTTTTTTGCGGTCTTCGTCGATCTTATGCACGCGGTTTGGGGTATTGGGAAACTCAAAAGTTTTGTACTCGCCACCATCGAGGACGGTGGCGAGATGATCGCGATGTCGCTGCTGCTCTGGTATGTTTTCCGTGCGACCGAGGTGCGCTGGCAGGCGCCGGGCAATTTGTACCAAATGGTCCTGCCGACTGGTCTGGCCGCGCGTGTCGACGCGCTGATTGCCTGGCGTCCAGGCCGTGTTGGCTGACGAACGTATCGACATTAAAAAAATGCTTTGCCACGAGTCTTGACGAGGTGAGTCCGAAAATGATGAATGCTTTGCCCACTACGTCAGGCGGGACTGCCAGTCCACCGGCCGGACTGCGCCTGTATAAAGAGCGCCTGATCGGTTTGGTCGTCAATGCGGCGGCATTGATCGCTCTGGGACTGTTGCCATTTCTGTGGGCCGAGGTTACAGCGGTACCATCGCCGGTCTGGACCGGCGCTGCGCTGGCGCTGATGTTGCTTGCGGCGGTTGTAACCAAGGCCAGGCATGTCGCCGATCAGCGTATTGCGCTATTTATGGCAATTGTCTTGCTGTTGTACGCTGCTGGAACGTGCTTCAACTATGCATTTGTAACGGCATATCACCCAAGGCGTCTCGATCTGCTGATACAAAACACGTCGATTCTGATTCTAGCGTTCGCCTTTTTTGCCTTTGGCATTACCAGTGGCAACCGCGAGACTCTGTTGGGCTTTGTGCTTGCCTACCTGGCGGTCGCTACGTACACCCTGACGTCCAGCGAAAATTTCACGACGGCAGAGCTTTACAAGCGTTATGAAACGATGGGCATTATTGTGGCCTATCAGCAACTGGGAGACTCGCTGGTGATCTGCACGTTGATGATCATGGCACGCTTCAGGCATCCGGTTGCGGTCTATGTTTTGGCGGCACTCACCATTCCGATTTTGTTCGTGATTCCGTCACGAAGCGCGGCCGTCATCGGCTCCTTCTCACTCATCCTGGCCTGTTTGATGGTTTCGAATCTCCGCGCGCGTATGTACATTGTCGCGATCGCGTTGATTTTCGCGGTCACCGCAAGAGTAGCGATCATGACAAACATTTCCGAAACTCTGGAAGGGACACGGCATTCGACCTTGCTGACGCCGGACGAGGATCATTCAAATGAAGAGCGCAAGAAGATCATCGGCGCTGGCTTGAATTCAATTCGCGAGAACCCGGTCTTTGGATACTTTGGTTTCGAGCTTGATGCCTTCCAGGGCACTGGTTTCTACATTCATAATGTACTGGACATCTGGGCACAGGCCGGATTCCTCGCGTTCCTGATGTTCCTGATGTACTGGACGTTTGTATTCCGACAATGGTTTCTGGTCTCGAAGATCAACCGCAGTGTTTCTGCGGCGACGTTTCCACTGCTTGTTTTTGCAGCATTGTCGTGGCTGGTGTCTCGCCAGCCTGCCTTCGCGCCCTTGTACTTTTGCTTAGGCTACGCCTGTGGCAGTTTCGCCAGAGCTACCAGGGAACCGACTTCAGCCGCGCTCTGAGCCAACCGAGGTCGAAGGCGTTACGTTGAACTGTCGGGTCGATGAAGAAGCTGCAAGCAAATTCCACGCGACCGTAACGACGCTCGAATAGATAATCAGGGCCCCCGCTAGTAACCAGAAGGCGGCGTATTCGGGGACTCCGCGATACCAGAGAAAAATACCGAAGCTTGCAAGGATCAGTGCAGTAAAGTGCAAAGTCACAGCGAGCCTGCGTTTTGAAAATCCGTAAGCCTTGAGCAAGTGGTGCAGATGTTGGCGATCCGGGGTCGTCGGGTCTTTGCCATTGAGCATTCGGCGCACAACGCAGTAGGTAGCGTCGAAACCCGGCAGGGCGATAAGCCAAGCGGCATACCAGAGTGAAAGCGGCTTGTCGGTGCCTGAAGGAAGTCCTGCTTTCAAAAGAGCCCACCCGACGACAAAACCCAACATCATACTTCCACCGTCGCCCAAAAACGCGATCGCGTGCCGACCCCGGCGCAATGGATAATTAAACAGGAAGAACGCGAAAATACCACCCAGCAAAAGAAGTTGCGTCGAGTGCGCTACCGGAGTTGAAAGCGCTGGTGTAGATCCGCTCAAGCCATGAAACACAAGGATACCAATGAGGGCTATCGCTCCATATCCGCTCGAAACACCATCGCTGCCATCAGACATATTGACCGCGTTGATGAGTCCGACCATCCAGAGCATTGAGATTGCGATTGCGAATCCGGGTAATGCGGCGATATCCGTGTTTTTCCAAATTTCCAAATTTGGCACCACGGCACCGGTTGCGACCACCAGGGCAAATGAGGCGACGACTTGAACGATTAACCGATAGCGCGCGCGGATCGGCGTGTGGTCGTCTAGAAATCCGGTGAAGAACATGAGTGCGACGGCCGCCAGCGACGGGAGAATGCTGGTTGCCTGGACTTGCAGTAATAATAGCCCTATAGCCACGGCGAGAAAGAGCCCCAAGCCGCCACTGATTACCGTCGGACGGGCGTGCAATTTTCTCTCGCCCGGGGAATCTATCCAGCCAGAGCGCCTGAGCACGGGCCGCAGCATCGAATTCACGCCGAAACTAATGAGGAATCCGAGAGCGATATCGATAAGCATCTGTGTAACTAAGCGTCCCCTGAGAGACAAACGAAAAGTGATGGAAGATCAGCTAATTCGATTTTTAGCTACTTTAACAAACGGCAACAGTGAATACTTCATCACTTTAGGGTAAAAATAACGTTCGACAAATTTCCCGACAAAATTGACAATAGTGCGTAGGCTTCGGTCACGTACGACTTTTGCCCAACCCTTGCTGCCACAAAACATCATTCCCGCCCGCGAACCGATTTAACACCCGCGACAACACAAACAGCAGATCCGACAAGCGATTGACGTACTGTTGGCACAAAGGCCTCAGCTTCTCAACCGCCGCCAACGCCACAATTGCCCGCTCAGCCCGCCGGCAGACGGTTCTGGCAACGTGCGCCTGCGCTGCCGCCTTCGATCCACCCGGCAAAATAAACTCGGCCAGCCGAGGCAGGTTGGCATTGTGCTTCTCCAGCAATTGATCCAGTCGGGCGACCTGAGCGACGCTGAAGTTTTCGAAGCCGGGTATGCATAACTCGCCGCCCAGATCGAACAAATCATGCTGAATGACCGTGAGTTCAGCCGTGACCTCATCGGGCAGTGGTTCGGTCAGCAATACCCCAATGACACAATTGAGCTCGTCAATGTCGCCTATGGCGGCGATTCGCAAGCTGTCCTTGCGGGTACGGGTACCGTCGCCCAGACCGGTGGTGCCGTCATCGCCCGTGCGCGTAGTGATTTGTGAGAGGCGATTGCCCATACTTTGCCTTAATGAATGATGAGGATATTCCTTAGCCGCAGTTTAGCGCCACTGCGATTGTTGATCATGGATGGCCAGATTCCGTTCGCGCCATTCAGGAGCGGAGCAGCGCACCAGCTTGGCGCTCCGAGGCCGCTTTTTGCTGCATGAAAGTGCGCCGGAACCAAGGCGGCGCCTGCTCAGAATCCGGTAAGTGGAATGTTATTTGCTTCATGTCTCAATAATCAAACGATTGACTGATTGCTTGGTCGATTTTCCTTCGACATTTCAATTGTTTGGCTACTATTTGGTGGTGACCGCTCACCCCAATTAAAACCAAGAAAGCAGCGAGGCGGACGCTGCCTGTGAAGAGAAGGAAATTTTCGGATGTCTACAAAATCATTTGCACTGAAAGCACTGGCGCTTGGTGTGATCTCTGCCTTGCCTGCCTTGGCCGCAGCTCAAACTTCAGTTCGCCTGTATGGCTTGATCGACGGCTACGTAGGCTCTGAGAAGACTGCAGTAGGCTCCAAAACCGTCGTTAATTCGGGCGGTATGTCGACGTCTTTCTGGGGTGTTGACGGTTCCGAAGATCTCGGCGGCGGCTTGAAGGCGGTGTTTGCGTTGGAGTCCTTTTTGCGTCAGGACACCGGCGAGCCGGGCCGCTTCAATGGCGATCCGTTCTTCGCGCGTAACGCTTATGTCGGTCTGGACGGCGGTTTTGGTCGCGCCACCATGGGCCGCAACACCAATCCGTTCTTTCTCTCGACGATCATCTTCAATCCGTTCGGTGATTCGTTCGGATTCTCGCCAGCGGTCTATCACCAGTTGATCGGTAACGTCCAAGGCGATACCGGCTTCTCGAATTCAATTCGCTACCAATCACCGGTATTGGGCGGCTTCAAGCTTGATGCTATCTATACCCTCGGTGCTGAGCTCGACAGCAGCAGCCCTTTCAAGAATCGCAACAAGGGTTTTGATATCGGCGGCTTTTACTTCGGCGGGCCGTTGGCGGCGAGCTTGGTGGTTCGCAAGTACAACCTGGATAACACTGGCCTGACTTCCGAGCAGACCTCGTTCCTGAGCGGCGTCAGCTACGACTTGAAAGCGGTCAAGCTGTTTGGTCAGTTAGGCCAGAGCAAGCTGGAGAGTTCGGTCTCCGGTGAACAGAAGCAGCGCATGCTGCAGTTGGGCGTTGCGGTACCGTTGGGCGCAGGCTCGATCCTGGCCTCGTTTGCCGATACCAAGATCACTGACGACAACGCGGCAACGGCCAACAAGCGTCGCGGCTTTGCGCTCGGCTACGATCATAATCTGAGCAAGCGTACCGACCTGTATGCAGTGGTGTTTGACGACAAGTACAGTAACCCGGAAACCAGCAAGCTGCGTCGCATTGGTTTTGGTGTGCGCCACCGGTTCTGATTTCCTGGCGGTGAGGTTCGGTATGTAGACTTTTCGCAGCAGGTAATGTGGGTCATGAAAGGGTTACTTTCATGGCCCATTTTCGTTTGATCAAGTTCTAATCAAGCGTTTTGGCCGCGATGCGCCCAAGCCGTAGTGTGCCGTTCAATCCAAGAAAACAATTCGTACATTGCCATCGCCATGATCGCGATGACCACCAATCCGGCAAACGCCAGCGGCATTTTCATCGCCGACCCGGCTGAGATCAACAGATAGCCGATGCCTTCGTTCGAGGCGCTCATCTCGGAAACGGTGGTGCCCACGAACGCTAGCGTAATCGCGACTTTGAGGGATGCGAAAAAGTACGGCATGGAACGCGGTAAGCCGACCTTCAGGAGCACGTCCAGTCGCTTTGCGCCGAGCACTCGCAAGACGTCTTCGAGCTCCGGCTCCAGGGTCGCCAGCCCAGTGGCTATGTTGACCATGATCGGGAAGAATGAGATCAGAAACGCCGTCAGTATCGCGGGCCCTGCGCCGATGCCGAACCAGACCACCAGAATTGGCACGAAGGCGGCTTTCGGCAAGGCGTTGAAAGCAGTCATCAAAGGATAGACCGCATCATAGGCCGTCTTCGAAGAGCCGATCACAAAGCCGAGCACGACGCCGACCACGATGGAGATCGCAAAGCCGATCATCGTGGTCCAGAAGGTCCGCCAGGCGTGCTGCATGATCGGTCCGGCGTACTCATAGAGCGACTGAATGATTTGCAGCGGGCTCGGGAACACAAACTCCGAGACTTGCAAAATCGTGCAGGCCAGTTGCCAAACCAGCAGGACGGCAAACAGCAGCAGGAACGGCGCAATTTTCTTCAGAGTTTTCGGATTCATTTTTTGTTCTTCAACTCTTTCGAATTGCGCCAATCTGCGCGCGCAGCCCGTGAACGATATCGGTGAACTCCTTGGTGTAGGTCACCTCAAGTTCGCGCGGACGGGGTAGCTCGATTTGCTGCTGGCCCAGAAAACGTCCCGGCCGTTTGCTCATGATGTAGACGGTATCAGCCAGGTACACCGCTTCACGCAAATCATGCGTGACCAGAATGACGTTGAAGCGCTGGGTGGTCCACAGATCACGCAACACATTCCAGAGTTCTTCGCGGGTAAAGGCGTCGAGTGCACCGAACGGCTCGTCGAGCAAGAGCATCTTCGGTTCGTGAATCAGCGCCCGGCAAATGGACGCGCGCTGCTGCATTCCACCTGATAACTCCCAGGGGAACTTTTTTTCGTAACCGGCGAGGCCGACCGTGGCCAGCAGCTTGCGCGCCCGTTCTGCAAATTCGGCTTTCTTCGACTTGAACTGCGAGCGATACGGCTCGACAATCTCGAGCGGCAACAACACGTTGTCGATGGTCGTGCGCCACGGCAACAGCGTCGGCGCCTGAAAGGCCATGCCGACAATTTTCAGGGGGCCAGTGACGTTATGGCCGTCGATCTGGATGCTGCCCTTGCTCGGTTTTTTCAAACCGGTCGCGAGCTTCATGAAGGTTGATTTGCCGCAACCGGAGGGCCCGACGATGGCGATGAACTCGCCGTCCTGGGTTCTTAGGGTAATGTCCTCGACGGCAAAATCGCTGGCTGCCAACAACTCATCGTTGTAGGCCAGCCAGACGTTCTTGAAATCGACGAAAGGGCGACTCATAGGCGTATATTTGCCTGAATCTCTATTTGCCTGAATCTCTATTTGCCCAGAATATTGCGCGCTTCCTTTGACGGCAAATAAGCCGGGGTCCAGATCTTGTCCGGATCGATGCGGTCCTTGGTGGCAAAGGCGTCAGCGACCTGTGAGGCCATCAGTGAAAGGCGCGGGCCGTCCACTGAACCAAACCCTTCTGCGCGTGCATCGGGCGTGTTGATGGAACCGGCAATCGCCAGTTTCAGGCGCCGCTTCTCGAGCGTTTCATCGATGATACCGTCACGATCCTTGACGAATTTGATCGCGCCATCCGGGTCGGCCAGAACATCCTTGACCGCCTTGGTGAAGGCGCGCAGAAACCCTTTGACGGCCTCCGGATTTTTCTTGGCGAAGTCATCTGACACGATCACGGCGTTGCCGTAGAGCTTCACGCCGAATTGCGGGTACGACAGAATCGCGACGTCCTCGTCCTTGATGCCGCGCGCATTCAAATTGAGCAACGAGGTGAAATAAAAACCGGTGATTGCATCGACATCGCCTTTGGCGAGCATGGTTTCGCGCAGCGGCGGGTCCATCGACACCCAGTTGACCTTGGTCAGATCGATGCCATTGGCTTTTGCAAAGATCGGGAAGGCCTTGCGACCGGCATCGAAGACCGGTGCGCCGAGCTTTTTGCCGACCAGGTCGGAGGGCTTCTTGATGCCGGTCTTCTTTAGCGAAAACACGGCGGCGGGCGTGTTGTTGTAGACCATCATGACCGCGATCGGCTTCGAGGGCGCGGTCGGGTTATTGCCCTGAAACTCCATGAGCGCGGCGAGGTCGGCGAAGCCCATTTCATAGGCGCCGGAGGCAACCCGATTGACGGCGTTGCCGGAGCCATTGCCAGCGTCGACCGTGACGTCGAGTTTTTCATCCTTGAAATAGCCCTTCGCCTTGGCGGCCAGGAACAGCGCGGCCGGGCCTTCGAAGCGCCAGTCGAGCTGAAACTTGATCTTGGTTTCCTGTGCCCAGGCGGCGGAGGTGCCGAACAGTAGCGCTGAAGACAATGCGGCGGCGAGACTCACTCGCAGTGGGCGTAAACAAATCATCGAATCAAACATGAAACAAGGTCTCCCGGGAATGGCGGTCTAAGGGCATTGACCGGCTTATTTTTAGTCAAGCAACAATTATGCCGCGAATTATTGATTCCCAGTAAACTGTGAGGTATTCGAGGAGACAAGCAATGAATCACCCGGTCCCGTTGTTCGGCGCGCTCAAGCGTCCTTTGCCAGACGTGCTTGTGACTGCGCTCAGGAGTCAATTCGCCGAACGCTTTTCGACAGCCGCCGCCGTGCGTGACCATCATGGTCGCGATGAGTCGCCGTTTCCGGTAACACCGCCCGATGCTGTGGTGTTCGCGCAGTCCACCGACGATGTGGTGGCGGCCGTCAAGCTGTGCGCCCAGTACAAGATTCCGGTCATCGCCTTCGGTGCTGGCTCGTCGCTCGAGGGCCATCTGCTGGCAATTCATGGCGGCGTCTGTATCGATGTTTCACAGATGAATCAGGTCCTGGCAGTCAATGCCGAAGACCTGACGGCAACCGTGCAGGCGGGCGTGTTGCGCAAACAGTTGAATGAGGAACTGAAGTCCACCGGTTTGTTCTTTCCGATCGACCCCGGCGCCGATGCCAGTCTGGGTGGCATGTCCGCTACCCGCGCCTCGGGCACGAACGCGGTTCGTTATGGAACCATGAAAGAAAACGTGTTGGGCCTGACGGTGGTGACGCCCGAAGGCAAGGTGATTCGCACTGCACGCCGCGCCAAGAAGTCATCGGCCGGTTACGACCTGACACGCCTGTACATTGGCTCAGAAGGAACGCTGGGCATCATCACCGAAGTCACGGTCAAGTTGTATCCGGTGCCCGAAGCGATGACGGCTGCGGTCGTCAATTTTCCGACGATGGAAGCGGCGGTCAATACGGTGATCCAGACCATTCAGTTGGGTGTACCGATTGCGCGCAGCGAGTTTTTGTGTGAGGCGACGATTCGCGCCATCAATGCGCATAGTCATACCACCATGCGTGAGGCGCCGACTTTGTTCTTCGAGTTTCATGGCACTGAGGCGTCGGCCAAGGAGCAGGCTGAGCTGGTTCAGAGTTTGTGTCATGACATGGGCGGGCAAGACTTCGAATGGGCCACACGGCCTGAGGACCGCACGCGTCTTTGGAACGCCCGGCACAATGCCTATTTCGCCTGTCTTCAGGTGCGTGCCGGTTGCCGCGCCATTTCAACTGACACCTGCGTGCCGATTTCGCGCCTCGCCGAATCGATCACCGGCGCGCGGCGTATTCTTGATTCAGCGCGCTTTCCGACCATGCTCCTGGGTCACGTCGGCGATGGCAATTTCCATGCGGTCTTGCTCATCGATCCGAACGATGCGGCCGAAATAGCCGATGCTGAGCGGCTGAATGACGAGATCGTCAGGTTGGCGCTATCGATGGACGGCACCTGCACCGGCGAGCACGGCATCGGTCTGCACAAGATGGGCTTCCTGGTCGAAGAAGCCGGTGAGGATGCGATTGATATCATGCGCCGGATCAAGCTGGCGCTGGACCCGGATAACATAATGAATCCGGGGAAGATATTCAATATTTAATTGCTGTAAAACTCCAGGTACCACTGCACAAAGTTCTTCAGGCCCGTCTCCAGCGAAGTTCGCGGAACAAAATTGATCGCCTCGCTCAGCCGGGTTGTATCGGCGAAGGTTTGTTCGACATCACCGGGCTGCATCGGCAAACGTTCCCACACCGCTTTTTTCCCCAGATTGCGTTCAAGGATTTGAATCAAGTCGCTGACATGCACCGGGGTGTTGTTGCCGATGTTGTAGAGTGAAAACGGTGGACTCTTATTGGTGGCTGGGCCGAGTTCGAGCAATCGACCAATGACCTCGACGATATCGTCGATATAGGTAAAGTCTCGCTTGAGCTTGCCGTCGGCAAAGACTGGTATGCTCTGGCCGGCGATGATTTTCTGCGTAAAACTGAAATACGCCATGTCGGGCCGCCCCCACGGGCCGTAGACGGTAAAGAATCTGAGGCCAGTCATCGGCAGTTTGTATAAATGGCTGTAGCTATAGGCCATCAGTTCGCCCGATCGTTTGGTCGCCGCATAAAGACTGATCGGCCGATCAACCGGGTCGTCTTCATGAAATGGCACTTTGCTGTTCAGCCCATAAACGCTGGAGCTGCTCGCAAACGCTAGATGACCAACCTCGAACTGCCGACACATTTCAAGTACGTTTCCTTGACCCATCAAATTGGACTGAAAGTAGGCGCCCGGGTTCGTCAGGCTATAGCGCACACCAGCCTGCGCGGCCAGATGGGCAACTGCTTGCGGCCTGAATGAAGCGAACAGCGCGCGCAGGCCGCTTTCATCGCAGAGGTCGAGATTCACGCAGCTGAATTGCCGCGACTTTAGAAAACGTGCCACCCGGGCTTGCTTCAGTTCGACCGAATAGTAGTCATTGAAGTTATCAAAACCCATGACCTCATGGCCACGATCGGCCAGGTGAGCTGCGAGGTGACTGCCGATGAAGCCGGCTGCGCCTGTAATTAGAATCTTCATATCATCGGGCAATCCCGAAACAGGTCAGCCCAGCCTTCGCAACGTCGTCGGGTGCGTAAATGTTCCGGCCATCGAAAAAGACCTGGTCGCGCAGCACCTCTTTGAGAAAAGTCGCGATGTTCATCGGAACCCGTTTCTATGCCACTCTTCATTAGATAAATATATTACTGTAATTATCGCCGAGTCTTAGCCCAAGTCATTGACCGATTTTCTTTTAAAGGCGCTCGCACCATTCGGCTGACTCGTCAAAGAGACCGCAGTGTTCATAGTACTTTAGTGGATTGCGATTCATTAACATATTTGTTATAGTCGTCCTGTGGACTTCACGATTGTCTATTACAGCAAGCAAGTCGAGGACGACATTCTGTCCTTGCCTGAAGGAGTTAAAAGATGGCTAGTCATGAGCAAATCGTCAAGAAGCTATTGAAGCGCCCGGGAGTTCGAGCGGAAGTCGATCGTATAGAGCGAGAAGAAGGTGTTCTTCTTGACGCGTTGTTGAAAGCGCGCTTGGGTGCTGGGCTGACGCAAGCAGAAGTGGCTGAACGCATGGGCACTCAGGCACCATCGGTCGCACGTCTCGAACGCTCCTTGGCCACTGGAAAACATTCGCCTTCGATAGCGACAGTACGCAAATATGTCAGTGCCTGCGGCAGAAAGCTTGTTCTACGAGTTGCTTGAGAAAATTTAACTTCGCATTGCGCGCTGAAAAGTTTCAAGTGGGCAATAGAGATTTTTCTCTAATAGCGTTTGTACCGCTTCGTCACAAACGGTAAAGCACTGATTTTGACCGACGGCCGTTTGTCGCGAACCGCCGCGCGCAAGTCGGCGTGCGGATTTGCTAGGGCGGTCACGTCCACGTAGGCCAACATCACTGGCTTGCCTAAACTGGGGGACAGGGTTCCACTGGTCACTGCGCCCACTATCTGGTCGTTCCCATCCACGATCGCCGCGTGTGATCGTATCGGTATATTGTCCTCCGATACCAAGCCGACCAGCTTGCGTGTAACGCCATTGGCCAGTTGCCCGAGGATCAATGCTGCACCGGGAAACCCCGCGCATTTCGAGCCACCTGTTCTCCTGGACTTCGGAATCGCGAACTGTAGCCCGGCGGCTACCGGCGTCGTGTCTGGGCCAATATCATTACCGTGCAAGGGCAGGCCGGCTTCGAGTCGCAAGGTATCGCGCGCACCGAGGCCAATCGGTTTTACGCGGAGGTCTTCGAGCAGGCGGCGCGCGATTCGGTCAGCGTGCTGGGTCGGAATGGATATCTCGTAACCATCTTCTCCGGTGTAGCCTGAACGAGTCGCGAAGCACTCGACACCGAGCAGGGTTAGACCGGTCGATTGCATGAAGCGCAGATCGGCGGCTTTCGGATCAAGGGCTGCCAAAACGCTTTCCGAGGCTGGGCCTTGCAGCGCCAGTAACGCGGCGTCGATCCATTCAAAGCGCAAGCCCGGCGCCAAACTCTTTAGACGTCGAAGATCGTTTTCGCGATTGCCGGCATTGACGATGATGCGCACTTCCGATCCGAGATTCACCAGCATCAGATCGTCTTCAATACCGCCTTGATCGTTCAGCAAATACGAGTACTTCTGATGGCCGATACCGCGCGCGTCGGGTACTGGCCAGTCGGCGAAGTCTACCGGTAACGCGGCTTCGAGCGCGGCCTGCAGCTCTGCGGACGGTGCAGTATTTCGATTTGCTGTCGACGCCGCCGTCGACGTTGCCGCAGTCACCCGCAACTGCCCCATATGTGAGACATCAAACAAGCCCGCCTGGGCTCGGGTGTGCAGATGTTCGGCTTTCAGGCCGCTGGCGTATTGAATCGGCATATCGTAGCCCGCGAATCCGCCCATGCGTGCGCCGAGTTCGCGGTGCAGTCCGTCGAGCGCCAATCGCTTGAGCGGCTGACCGATTTCGGGCGCGTCACTCATAGTCAGAAACTGGCGGACAAGTGCAGATGAGTTTACGATCGCCGGCCGCGTTATCAATACGCTTGACGCTCGGCCAGAATTTGGCGCTTCGGACCCAGGCCAACGGATAGGCAGCCTGTTCGCGCGAGTAGGAATGTTGCCATTCGCTTGCGACTTCAAAGGCGGTGTGCGGCGCATTTTTGAGCGGATTGTCCTGCGCATCGAGCGTGCCGGCCTTGATGGCTTTGAGCTCCTGCGCAATCGCAATCATGGCCTCACAAAAGCGGTCGAGCTCCGGCTTCGATTCCGACTCGGTCGGCTCTACCATCAAGGTGTCGGTGACCGGGAACGACAGGGTGGGCGCATGAAAGCCGTAGTCCATCAGACGTTTGGCGACGTCCTCCGCAGTGACGCCGTAGTCGGCCTTCAGATGGCGCAGATCGAGAATGCATTCATGCGCGACCCGACCGTTGGCGCCGGTATAGAGAATCGGGAAATGTTCGCGCAGCCGATGCGCCACATAGTTCGCATTCAGAATCGCGACCTCGGTGGCTTTGCGAATGCCCGAGGCGCCCATCATGCGAATGTACATCCACGAGATGGTGGTGATCAGGGCGCTGCCGTGAGGCGCGGCTGATACTGAGCGATCGACTCTGGCGTTGCTGCCGAAATGATAGGGAGTGTGGCCGGTACTCGACGAGCCGGCTCCGCCATGATTCGCCGAGCCGCTTGCTCCATAACTCGTCCCCGTGTTCGCCGCCGGATTCGGATCGACCGGCAAGTACGGCGCCAGATGTGCGGCCACCGCGATCGGACCCATGCCCGGTCCGCCGCCACCGTGCGGAATACAAAATGTCTTGTGCAAGTTCAAGTGGCAGACGTCGGCGCCGATCAGACCCGGCTTGGTCAGCCCGGCCTGCGCATTCAGGTTGGCGCCATCCATGTAGACCTGGCCGCCGGCGGCATGCACCATCGAGCAGATGTCGCTGACGGCCGCCTCGAAGACGCCATGGGTCGACGGGTAAGTGATCATCAAGGCGGCGAGCTGGCTGCGATTGGCGTCGATCTTGCTGCGCAGATCATCGAGATTGATGTTGCCGTTTTCATCGCAGGCGACCACGACGATGCGCATGCCCATCATGCTGGCGGTGGCCGGATTGGTGCCGTGCGCCGACGACGGTATCAGGCAGACATCGCGATGGCCGTGGCCGTGCGCGGCCAGGTAATTTCGTATCGCCAGAATGCCGGCATACTCGCCCTGCGCGCCGGAGTTCGGCTGGAATGAGACGCTGTGAAAACCGGTGATTTCGGCCAGCCAATCGCCGAGTTGAGCGAGCATTTTGCGATAGCCCTCGGCTTGCGCAACCGGGGCGTACGGATGAAGATTGGCAAACTCTGGCCAGGACACCGGCGCCATCTCGGAAGCTGCATTCAGCTTCATGGTGCAAGAACCCAGCGGGATCATCGAATGAACCAGCGACAGGTCCTTGTTCTCGAGCTTCTTCGCATAACGCATGAACTCGGTCTCACTGTGATGTGAATTGAAGACCGGGTGTGACAGCACCGCTCCGCTGCGACGCAACGCGGGCGGGATCGACTCGGGCTCGATGCCCATTCGCGCGGCTGCCTGTTGTACGTCGCTTAGCAGCACGGTCTTGCCGGTAATGGCGCGGGCGAGTTGCGTGATGTCGTACAGATCAACCGTTTCGTCGAGCGAGACGCCAAGGCCGGCTTCGCTGTGAACGATCGCGCCACTGTTGACTGTGCCCAAGCCGACTCCGGCAAGG
>JANLTP010000222.1:0-4400 GCA_031363055.1 Burkholderiales bacterium
CGTCACCAAGTACCTGTCACTGACCAATCACACGTACTCGATGATCGGCCTGGTCATGAGCAAGAAGGCGCTCGACAAACTCAGCCCCGAACATCGTCAGGCGGTGCTCGATGCCGGCCGCTCGGCCACCGCCGTGCAGCGACAGGTGACCGGCGCCGACACCGATTTGATGATCGCCGATCTCGAGAAGCGCGGCATGAAGATCAACAAGGTCACAAACGTCGAGGCGTTTCGCAAGTCGGTGGGTCCGGTCTACGAAAAGTTTCGCGCAAGCCCATCGGGCCCGTTGCTGGATCAGGTATTGACGCAATTGAAGTGACCGCTCGAAGTGCAGCGACCGTTTCGCCATGACCTCTGATGGCGCCGGCTTGCGGCGCTCGCTTGACGCGCTGGCGACGCTGACTCGTTGGGCCGTGGTGATTCTGGCCGCGACCATGTTGCTGTCGCTGAGCCTGCAAGTGTTCTCGCGCTTTGTGCTGAATCAGGCGCTGGCCTGGACCGAAGAACTGGCGCTTGGCTGCTTTTCCTGGTCGATGCTGCTGGCCATTGCGTTGGCCGTGCGCGAGGCCAGCCACGTGCGCATGGACACGCTGGCCGATGCCCTGCCGCCGGCCTTCTCGATGCCGCTCGCCCGAGTTATCCAGTTCGTCATCGCCGCCTTCGGTGCCCTGCTCTGCTGGTACGGCGTGCAGTACGTCATCGACGCGCTCGGCACGACCTCGGCCGCCATCGGCTACCCGATCGCCTGGCTGTATGCGTCGGCGCCTGCGTGCGGGCTGCTGATCGCCATCTTTGCGCTTGAACGCACGTTCTGGCCGAAACCGCTGGGACTCGATTCAACGACTGACGCCGACAGCGCTTTAACGACCCCTGCGGAGCCCCCTGCGCCGACCGCTTCAACGACCCCTTCGGCGACTCGCGCATGAGCACCACCGCGCTGATCCTCAGTGCCGGCTTCGCCGCCCTCGTGCTGCTCGGTGTACCCTTCGCATTCGCGATTGCGCTCTGCGTCACTGCGGTGGTGTTGCTGAACGGCATCGAGCCGATGCTGATTCCCCAAACGCTGATCGCCGGCACCCAGAACTTCAGCCTGTTGGCGATTCCGTTCTTCATGCTCGCCGGCGAGTTGATGTCGGCCGGCGGCTTGTCGCAGCGCCTGGTGCGCGTGGCCGACGTGCTCGTGCGCCACCTGCCCGGAGGCTTGGGCCATGTGACGATCATCGCCGCACTGGTGTTCGCGGCCGTCAGCGGCTCGGCGCCCGCGACTACCGCCGCCATCGGCGTGGTCATGATTCCGGCGATGATCGAACGCGGTTATGACAAGGCCTACGCGACCGCGCTGGTGGTCAGTGCCGGCGTGCTGGCGCCACTGATTCCGCCGTCCATCGCCTTCGTTATCTGGGGCGTCATCGCCGAGCAGTCGATCTCGAAACTGTTTCTATCCGGCGTCGTGCCCGGCCTGGTGATGGCGGCCGGGTTGATGATCGTGGTGTGGCTGCGCGCGCTGCACGAAGGCGCCCTTCGCGAGCCGCGCGCCGGCTGGTCCGAGATTCTGCCGGCGCTGCGCCAGGGAATCTGGGCGCTGCTGGCACCGGTTGTCATTTTGGGCGGTATCTACGGCGGCGCGTTCACACCCACCGAAGCGGCGGTGGTCGCCTGCGTTTACGCGCTGCTGGTCGGCACGCTCATTGAGCGGCGCATCAAACTACGCGCCTTGCCGGCGATCTTCACACGCGCGATGCAGGTCAGCGCCATCATCATGGCGATTGTCGCGGTCTCGAACGGCTTCGGCTTTCTGGTGGCACAAGAGCAAATGGCCACCCGCCTGGCCGCCTGGTTCGCTGCCAATCTGCATGAGCGCTGGACGATGTTGCTGGTGCTGAACATCGGCTTCTTCCTGCTCGCCTCGGTCATGGACGAAATCGCCATCATGGTGATTCTCGGGCCGACGCTGATCGCCATCGGCAATCAGTTCGGCATCGACCCGATTCACTTCGGCGCGATGATCGTGACTAACGTCGCGATCGGCATGGCCGCGCCACCGATTGGCTACTGCCTGTTTGTCGGCATGGCGATTGCGAAGATCGGGCTCTATCCAGTCGCGCGCGCGATTGTGCCGTTTGTGGCGATGATGCTGGTGGTGTTGATGCTGGTGACTTATGTGCCGGGGTTTTCTTTGATACTGATTCGGTGAGGATTTTTCGCGAACGGGGCACGCTGAGAAACTGTTCAAACAATCATTCTTGCTTGGCAATCCTTACCGTGGTAAAAGGTAAGGAGCAATACCCACTCCAGGCGAATTCAAATTATGTTTGCAACACTCACCAGCAAGGGTCAGATTACCGTGCCGAAGGAAATTCGGGACCTGCTCGATTTGAACGCCGGTGCTGTTCTTGATTTCCAGGTTCTCGCCGACAACACAATCACCGTGCGAGCAGTCAAGCCAGACGCCCGGCGCATCCGTGGCCTGCTGCAATCTCCGCACCCAACTGCCCTTTCAGTCGAGCAAATGGACGAAGGCGTTGCTCGGCATATGCGGGGCAAGAAGGCAACGATCACCCGCCGGGGCGCAAAGCCGGCTCGATGATCGGAATCGACACAAATCTTTTGCTGCGCTTGTGGCTAAACGACGCCCCTGCACAGAACAAGCGCATCGATATGCTGCTCGGCGAGTACGGCCGGCTACCGGGTTCGCTGCTGGTTACCGATGTCGTCCTGGCGGAGGCACTATGGACACTTCGTTCAGCCTACGACCAGGATAAATCTGCCCAATTACTTGCATTGCGCAGTCTGTTGAATGAGACGGCGTTTGCGTTCGAGGACCGTGAAGTGATCGAGCGCGCTGTTGCGCTGTTCGAGCAAAATTCATGTGGCTTTTCAGATTGTCTTGTAGTGTCGAAGAGTGCGTCTTTGGGTTGTGAGTTTATTGCCACTTTCGATCGATCGATGCGCAAGCTGCCCACGGTCAAAGTGCTTTAGTCATGTTTAACGTCGGCTTCTTGGTTCTCGCCTTGGTCATTAACGATTTCGGCATACAAATCGGGGCTATTCAAGCCACTCAAGAAATGATTGAACCTGCCCAAGTGCGTCGCTGAATGCAGGCCTGAACCGGCGCGCATCAATCGCCTCAAAAGCCGATCGCAGCCCTGCCCCCGATTGAGCGAGCTGCAGCAGCAATGCTGAACGATGTCGATTCGCCCAAACTTGCAAAGGTTCACGATTAGCCGGATTCACTTGTAGCAATAGCGCCAAATCGAACAAATCACGCGCCTTGAACTGATTACCTCGGAAGTAGAGTTTCTTCGCGACAATCTCAAGGTCAGTCTCGAGCCGCACGGGGCGCCGATCGACGGTCGCCGGCTCTGAACCAGGCTCCGTCAAACTGCCGGACGCGACAAAGTCGACCTCGCCCTCCGGATAACGAATTTTGAGAAACTCCGCCGCTTCCTCGAAATCAGGACTGCCAGGAGCGGCTGCATCCGAAAGTCGCGGTGAAAGGTATCCGAGATTCTGTGGATTCGGGACAAATATCTCGACATCTTTGCTAAAACGGTGGTCATGTCGCAAAGCCAGAACGGTACCGCCACCCAAGGTCCAATCAAACGGGCGACCGCAGCGTTCTCCCGCGTCATCCAGGATACGAACCGCGTGCGCAAACAATCGGTCAGACGGGAACGCCAGTCCGTATGAGGCAGTCAAGAAGCACTCGTCAGGCGCGCGCGCAAGCGCTCCAACCCACGTCGTACCTTTGCTTTGTCATTTGTCAACGTTCCGATCTGTTCAATTAATGCTTCCTGATTCGCCGACGACAGATCATCAAACATCGAATAAAGATGGCCTGCCATTCCAGTCGGAATCACGCCGGTCACGAACGCTTGAATGAGCTCGTCGCCATGCATTCGCCGCTTGTTACTCACATTGGCTGTGCTGACTGCCCGGCGCACGAAGTCCGGTTCATTACGGTTCGTCCGAGGCTGTGCTGAAAGCTCACCGCCGACCAGATCAAAAAGCGTAACGAGCTTTTTGATGCCGATATCGTTATAGCTGCCATTTTCGATGCGACTCAGCGTTTCGCGTGCTACCCCTGAGAGCTGGGCGAGCTGCGCCTGCGAAAAGCCGGCAGCCTTGCGCAGAGTCTTCATTTGTCGCCCAAGTTCAACGAGATACATACCCAATATTGGGATATATACAGCACATATTTGTCAATTATCTGGCACAGATTAACTTGGCTCTACGCAACGTACGCCTTTTGTACTAACATACCGGCATTGAATCTAAATGATGAGGTGATGTCATGGGTGCCATTGCATCTTCAACTTCGGCCCGTTCTGCCCGGCTTGGATTGCGCGCTACGCCCGAGCAGGAAGTTGTACTGCGCCGTGCAGCCGAGGTGGCGCATA
>JANLTP010000255.1:0-8201 GCA_031363055.1 Burkholderiales bacterium
AGTACGGGCGACCGGTGCGTCGTTTCCGAATCTCGTCGCCTTTGGCGTCGTGCCGCAAGTGCTGGGCCGTTTTGTCGGCTTCGCCACTTATCAGATCGACTCGAACCTTCGAAACTCAACCATGGTCGGCATTGTCGGCGCGGGGGGTGTCGGCGGCGCATTGTTCTCCGCGTTTCAGCGCTTTGACTACGACTTCGTCTGCGCCATTCTGTTGACGATCATTGCCATCATCATGCTGGGCGAAGTTCTGGCCAACTTAGTTCGATCGGTGTTTGTGGATGGCGCGAGCATTCGCGATCTGATGCCATGAGCGATCCCCGTTTGATGCCATGAGTAGTTCGCCCGCAACGAACGCTGCGCTAACCGCCGCGCCGACCCGGCAGGTCTGGCAGCGTCACAATCGCGGTCAGAAATTGGCGCGCTTTGGCGTCTGGCTGTTCGTGGTTGTGGCGATCGTCCAGTCGATACGTTCGATCCAGGTGATTCCCGAGTTTCTGCTCGATGCGCCCGAACAGATGCGCGACCTGTTCGAGCGCATGTGGCCGATTGCGTGGAGCCATTATCCGAAGGGGGTACAGCCTGCCCTCATCGAGACCCTGCATATTGCTTCGCTCGGTACCATTCTGGCGGTCATCATGGCGATGCCTTTTGGCGTCATGGCCGCCCGCAACTTCACGCGTTCGCGATGGCTGAACGCGCTCGCGCATCTGGTGCTGGTCTCGAGCCGGTCGGTCAACTCGCTGGTCTGGGCGCTATTGTTTGTCGCCATTTTTGGGCCAGGTGCGTTGGCCGGTACGTTGGCGATTGCGTTTCGCTCGGTCGGCTTTGTCGGCAAGCTCATCGGTGAAGCCATGGAAGAGGCCGCTGCCGGACCCATCGAAGCGCTCAGTGCGGCCGGCGCCTCGAAAGCAAGTCAATGGTGGTATGGTTTCTGGCCGGCGATCCGCCCGGCATTCTGGTCGATTCTGTTGTTGCGTTGGGACATCAATGTGCGCGAGTCGGCCGTGCTTGGACTCGTCGGTGCCGGCGGTATCGGCATGGCGCTCGATACCGCACTGAATTTATTTCAATGGGATCGGGTTGCGGTGGTGCTGTTCGCGATCTTTGCGGTCGTGGTCATCGCCGAAGTGCTGGTCACTTCTGTGCGCAAGCGCGTGTTGTAATCTCAGAATTCTCGCGTTGCCAGGATGTGCTCGGCAAGCTCGACAAATCCGGCGCCTGAGGCACGTGCGGTGAGGTACGCAGGCTTGGCGGTGAGTTGCTCCATGCAACCCAACAAGTTGGCGACACCAACACTGCGCGCAAACCCGGCAAACATGCTGGCGTCATTCGGTGCGTCGCCGACAAAGATCCAGCAATCGGGGTGGTTGCTGCCCCGGGCATCATCGAAGTGATCGTTGAGCAGGCGCAAGGTCATCGGCGCCTTGTCGAAATCACCTCGCCAGGCGTTGATGTGCACGCTGCTGGCGCGGGCTGAAAATCCATGCGCTTTGAACAGCGCGATTGCATGGGCGACGTCGTGTGCTGCGACCCTTGGCACTTCCTCGCAGTAATCCAGCGCGTAATCGACCAGGCGATATGCGTTGTCGCTGGCTGGCGCGAGCCCCGGTATCTGCGCCATGATTGCTTCACCGCAGGCTTGCAGCGCCAGTCGATCCGCCTGAACCTGATGGGCGGGCGCATGAAGCTGCAGTTCAATGCCCTTCGATTGGCCAGTTCTCGCCATATACAGGCCACCGCTTTCGGCGACGACGGCTGTGACCGGCCAGGTTTTCAGCACCATGTGCGCCCAGCCCGCCGATCGACCGGTAACCGGAATGACGTGTAGTCCGGCTTCGGACATCCGCCACATCGCCTGGTAAGCGTCGGCCAACAGCTTGCCATTGGTGGTCAGCGTATCGTCAATATCGGTGAGCACCCCGACCAGGTTCGAGCAATCAAGTTCACTGAGTTTGCTGAATTGATTGCATTCGCTGGACTGACCGTCGACGTTCACAGAGTCGTCCCGGTTCATCGCGAGTAGCTCACTGAGTCATCCCGGTTCATCGTGAGCTGACCGCCGTATGGCTCGTCCAATCGGGTAACAACTCGTTCGCCATCAACGCCGCCAGGACAATCGCGCCGCCTTGCAGCGTGGCTGCACTCAGCGCTTCGCCGGCACCGGCCCAGGCGAGCAATGAGCCGAGCACGATTTCAAGTAGGGCAATCAGTGCGATCTCCTGCGGGGCCAGATATCGGGCGACCCTGACCATGAGCACACAAGGCAGCGCCAATTGAAACAGCCCCAGCAACGCGAGGATGCTCAAATCGTTGATCGTCGCCGACAACGGCCACGCACTGGGCAAGGTGGCCGCACATGAAATCAGTCCACCCAACAGCACTGCGGGTGCCAGATCGACACGAGCCCTCATCTTGCGCAAGGTGACGAGATTGATGGCGGCGGCGATCGGAACACCGAGCGCGATCAGCATGCCGGCAACGCCTTGCGCGGAAACGCCGTCGTGGACCATCCACCAAATGCCGAACGCTGCAACGACAATGGCGAGACCAGTCTTTAATTGAATCCGTTCACCCAACACCAGCCAGGCCAGCAGCGCCGACAGAAACGGCGACAGGCTTGAGACCAACAGCACATTGGCCACCGTGGTTCGGGTCAACGCCACCATGAAGCAGGTGAACATGATGGCCCACATAAGTCCTGAGACCAATCCGGCGCGGCCCATCGCGAACATCGGTGCGATTGGATTTCCGCGGTTACGCAACGCCAGCACCGCGCCGACGCCGAGCACACAAAAGAAGCTTCGCCAAAACGTGACCTCGAAGCTTTCGGCGCGCTCCAGTTGCCGCGTGAACACACCTGCTGTACTCCAGAGCAGGGCACAAAAACACAACAGCAGGACCGCATTGCGGTGCTGGCGTCGGGTTAGATCCGGATCAGTCTCGACCATCATTTTCTGCCATCGTTCAGTTCGGCGCCCGCCGGACACTCATGAGTTGCCAAGCGCCGAGCGCTCAGTGCTATCGGAATAAGTGGCCTGAAGCCCGCTGTCGACACCGATACGTTGATCGAAAACGAACAGCTCACCTTGCCAATGCGCTTGTCCGACTTCTTCGAAATATCGCAATACGCCGCCGTCGAGCTGTACTACCTGTTCAATACCCAGGTCTTGCATTACTAGCGCAGCCTTTTCACAACGAATACCGCCGGTGCAGTAAGTCACCACGCGGGCGCCCCTGAACTCCTCGACGCCCGCGCGAACTGCCTGCGGAAAGTCCGTGAATGACTTGATCGCGACATGACTGGCCGATTCGAACGCGCCGGCCGCCACTTCAAAGGCGTTACGGGTATCGAGCAGTTTCACCGGTCGGCTGTCGTCGTCGTGCGATTGTTGCAGCCACCGTGCAAGCGTGGCTGGCGATATCGCCGCCGCGCGCCGATCTTGCGGCCGGATCTGTGGTTGCCGCAACGTGACGATTTCCTTTTTGATGCGCACTCGCCAGCGCCCGAACGCGCAGTGCGCCGACTCGCTGCGTTTGACACCAAGGTCAGCCAGCAGCGGATCGGCGCATAATGCGTGCAACCAGGCATTGGCCGCGTCCGGCGGTGCGCTGACAAACAGATTGATGCCCTCGGGGGCAAGCAACACCGTACCGCGCAGCCCGAGACTCAGCCCACTGGCCTGAATACGGTCACGACGTTCGGGCAAGCCGTCCCAATCGAGGAATTTATAGGCCGCCAGATTCAAATAAGTGTCAGCCATGTCGGGTCGGCGAACAATCAGCGATAAAATAGGAGTTCTGATTCTAAGGGCTAGCCCATGTCGGCAGTTCGGCGCGATCCTCAATTTGTGCACTTGCGAGTACACAGTGAATACTCGATCAATGATTCGATTGTGCGCATCGACTCCTTGGTCGGCGCGGCGGTGCGTGACGGTCAGCCTGCGGTCGCGCTGACCGATACCTCGAATCTGTTTGGGTGGATCAAGTTCTACAAGGCGGCACGCGGCCGGGGGGTCAAGCCGATCTGCGGTGCCGATGTCTGGCTGACCAATCTGCACGATCGCGATCGCCCGCACCGCTTGTTATTGCTGGCGCGCGATCACCAAGGTTATTTGCAACTGTGCGAATTATTGTCGCGGGCCTGGCTTGAAAATGAGTATCGCGGGCGCGCCGAGATTCGCCGCGAATGGCTGTTCGACTTAAGTTTGCCGCGCCTGATTCTGTTGTCCGGCGCACAACATGGTGAAATCGGTCAGGCTCTGGAGGCTGGCAATCAGGAACTCGCCAAGAGTGTCATGCAGCAATGGCACGGCCATTTCGGTGATGCATTTTTCGTCGAGATACAACGCCCGGGGCCGGCGGCTGCCGAGAACTATTTACGGCAGGCTGTGTTGCTGGCCAACGAGTTGGGTGTGGCGATTGTGGCGACACATCCGGTGCAGTTCATCGAGCCCGGCGATTTTCAGGCGCACGAGGCCCGCGTCTGTGTGGCCGAGGGTGAAATACTCGCCAATCCGCGACGCTCGCGAAACTTCAGCGAACAGCAATTTTTCAAATCGCAAAGCCAGATGCTGGAGCTGTTCGCCGATTTGCCACAGGCACTTCGCAACGCCGTCGAGATTGCCAAACGCTGCAATTTGCCGATGACTCTGGGCAAGGCCAGCTTGCCGCAGTTTCCGACCCCCGAGGGTCTGACCCTGGACGAGTTCATGAGGCAGGAGGCCAAGGCCGGTCTGGAAACTCGTTTGTTGAAGATGTTCGTCAAGGCTGAGGTGCGCGATGAAAAGCGCAAGCCGTATCTTGAACGACTGGAGTACGAGTGCGACACCATCGTCGAGATGGGCTTCTCGGGGTATTTTCTGATTGTGGCCGACTTCATCAACTGGGCGAAGAAAAACAGCGTACCGGTTGGGCCAGGCCGAGGATCGGGTGCCGGTTCGATCGTCGCCTATGCCCTGGGCATTACCGATCTCGACCCGATTCCGTATGCCTTGCTGTTCGAGCGCTTTCTGAATCCGGAACGCGTCTCGATGCCGGACTTCGACATTGACTTCTGCCAGGACAAACGAACGCTGGTCATCGAATACGTGCGCAGCAAATATGGCGAGAAGGCGGTCTCTCAAATTGTCACCTTCGGAACCATGGCTTCGAAGGCGGTCATTCGGGATGTCGGGCGAGTGCTGGATATGGGGTATAACTTTTGCGATCAGCTTTCGAAGTTGATTCCGGTGATTCAGAACAAACCGCTGTCCTTGCGGAAGGCGCGCGAGGCCGAACCCTTGCTCAAGGAACGCGAGGAGCGTGAGGACGAGGTTCGTGAGCTGTTGGCCTTGGCCGAGCCGCTCGAGGATTTGACGCGCAACGTCGGCATGCATGCTGGCGGCGTGCTGATTGCGCCGGGCAAGTTGACGGATTTTTGTCCGCTCTACAAGGCACCTGGCACCGATTCGGTCATCAGTCAGTACGATAAGGACGATGTCGAAGCCGTTGGCTTGGTCAAGTTCGATTTCCTGGGGTTGCGCAACCTGACGATTATCGAAAACGCTGTGCAGCTCATCAATGCTCGCTATCCCGAGCATGGCCTTGATCTTTCCTCGATGGAGTTTACCGACCCGGCTGCCTACCAGATTTTGAAAGACGCCAACACCACTGCCATTTTCCAGGTCGAGGGCGATGGCATGAAGAAGCTCTTGAAGAAGCTTCAGCCCGATCGCTTCGAAGACATCATCGCGGTTCTGGCGCTGTATCGGCCCGGGCCGCTCGGATCAGGGATGGTCGATGACTTCATCCTGCGCAAGAAGGGCCAGCAGAAGATCGACTACTTTCACCCGGACCTTACTCGCACGCTCGAGCCAACCTATGGCGTGATTGTGTATCAGGAACAGGTCATGCAAATCGCCCAGATCATCGGTGGTTATACGCTCGGCAGTGCCGACTTGTTGCGCCGGGCAATGGGCAAGAAGAAGGCCGATGAAATGGCCGAGCACCGCAGCATCTTTGTGGACGGCGCCAAGCTCAAGAATTACTCGGTTGATCTGGCCAATAAATTGTTCGATCTGATGGCGATGTTCGCCGAGTATGGCTTTAACAAATCACACACGGCGGCCTATGCGGTCCTGACCTATCAGACCGCCTGGTTAAAGGCCAAGTACACCGCTGAATTCATGGCAGCGACCTTGTCCTCAGATATGGACGACACCGACAAGGTACAGTTTTTTGTCAGCGACGCGAAGGCCAACAAGGTCGAAATTCTGCCGCCAGACATCAACCAGTCGGACTATCGGTTTATGCCGGTCGACAATGCGCGAGGCTTGCGCTCGATTCGTTATGGCCTGGGTGCGGTCAAAGGCACCGGCGAGGCAGCGGTGCAGAACATCATTGCCGCTCGAGCGATCAGCCCATTCACCGATTTGTTTGATTTTTGCTCGCGAGTCGATCGCCGTGTGGTGAATCGCCGATCGATGGAAGCGCTGATCAAGGCCGGCGCGTTCGATGCCTTCGATGCGGATCGTGCCCGCTTGCTTGCGAATGTCAGCAAGATGGTTGAGGCCGCCGATGCTGCGGCCGCGTCGATTAATCAGGTCAATTTGTTTGGCGATGCCGGCACCCCGGCGTTCGGTGCGAATGACTGGATCAAGTCGCCGCTCTGGAGCGATCGACAACGGCTCAAGGAGGAAAAGCTGGCCCTTGGATTTTATTTGTCCGGCCATTTGTTCTCGGGCTTTTCGGATGAAGTGCGCCGCTTCGCCAAGAAGTCGATCGCCGATCTGGCGCCCGCCCCCCAGCCGGTATGGATCGCCGGTATCGTGGTGTCGCTGCGCACGCAGATGACTCGTCGCGGCAAGATGTCGGTCATGGTGCTCGATGACGCCAGCGGTGCGGTCGAGGTGTCGATTTTCAACGAAGTGTTCGAGCGGCATCGTGCGATCATCCGCGAAGACGAATTGCTGGTGCTGCAGGTCAAGGTCAGCAAGGACGACTACAGCGGTGGTCAACGAGTGGTGGCCGAACGGGTGCTCGATCTGGTCGTCGCGCGCCAGGAGTTTGGCAAACGGTTGCGCATTCGCTTGAACGGCATTGCCGACGGTATCAAGCTCAGAAGCGCGCTGCAAGGTCATGTCGTCAGTTCTGGCCAGGGTGCCGGTGTCAACGAGACCTCGAGCTTGCCGGTCGTGCTCGAGTACGCCAATGGCGATGCGCGTTGTGCAGTCGAACTGGGCGCCCCTTGGCGGGTCAAACCACGCGAGGAGCTGTTCTTGCTGGTTCAGCAACAACTGCACCCGATTGAGGTAGTGGTTGAGTATTGAAGAGCCGAGCTCGAAGCTGGCGGTCGCGATCATTCGGGCCCGCTACAACCCGTACGGTGGCGCCGAGCGTTTTGTGCATCGCGCACTGACTGCGTTGGCGCAAGAGCAGGTGGCCTTGACGGTGATTGCGCGTGACTGGCAAAGCTCACCGGCCGGCGAATCGCTTGCCAAAGTCCGCTTGCACAAGATCGATCCGTTCTATATTGGTCGAATCTGGCGCGATGCTTCGTTTGCTCAAGCGGTGACGCATTATTTGCAACAGGGCGGCTTCGATCTAGTGCAAAGCCATGAACGAATTCCGGGTGTGCAGATCTACCGCGCCGGTGACGGCGTGCACGCCGAATATTTGCAACAACGCATGAACGCCAGTAGCGGCCTGGCGCGGTTTCTGCTCCGAATCAATCCGTTTCACTGGTTCACGTGCCGATCCGAAGCGCTGTTGTTCGAGCATCTCGATCTCGAAGCGGTGATCTGCAATTCCACCATGGTGCGCGACGAGATTCTGGCGCGGTTTCGCATCGTTCCCGACAAATTACATCTGGTCCGCAATGGCGTCGATCTCGATAAATTCCAGCCGCCGACCCACGAACAGCGCTGCCAGGCCAGGACCGAATTGGACTTGCCGCAGGACGTGCCGGTGTTTGCGTTCGTGGGCTCCGGCTTCGAGCGCAAGGGCGTGGCCAATGCGATTCGCGCGCTCGCCGAGAAAGGCGCGCCGCACGATGCGCGGCTGGTGGTCGTCGGTGATGATCGCAGGGGCAAGCGTTATCGTCGACTGGCCGACGACTGTGGTGTCGGCGATCGGGTGTTGTTTACTGGCAGCCTGGTCGATGTTCGTCCGGTGTTGCGAGCGGCCGATGGCTTCATCTTGCCGACGCTTTATGACCCGTTTCC
>JANLTP010000137.1:0-36705 GCA_031363055.1 Burkholderiales bacterium
GCTTGATTGTGGGGGACCGACAGGTCGAGCGCTTCGAGCCTCAGATGGGAAATGATGCTCGAGCCAATCCCGAAAATCGTTGACCACCTGCTGTCGCAGTGGCTCGGCCTCATTGAATATTTCGTGATATGCAGATTCATACCAACGGGTGGTCAGCCCACGCTTTCCGGCACGCTCTGATAGTTGAACACTACCCGCAGGATCTACCAAGCGATCGCTGCCAGCGACCATGAGTAACGCCGGAACCTCCAGCGCGCCGGCGCGTTCCTGAATCAATTCGGCACCGCATAACAGACTCATGACCAAGCGCGCACACACCTTGTTATGAACCAAGGGATCGTTGCGATAAGCGGCAACGACGTCAGGATCATGTGAGATGTGGCTCGGATCAATACCGTTACCGGCCGCGACACCGGGTGCCAGCCGGTTCATGAGCTTGAGCAGCCAGCGTTGACCGACCGATAAGCGCAGTGCCAAGGCTGGTGAGCTCAGAATCAGGGCGCGCACCGCGAGGCCGTCCACCAGAACCAGTTCAGCCGCCAGGCTGCCTCCCATGCTGTGGCCGAGCAACACCGGTGGGCCGCCGAGTTCGGCCGCAAATCGCGAAATCTGCGCCTTGGCATCATCGAGCAACTCGCGGCGATGATTGATGACGCCGCGTTTACCGTCCGATGCGCCGTGCCCACGGTGATCATGCGCCCGCACCTGCCAGCCCAGCGAGTTCAGCCAGCGCGCCAATGCGTCGTAGCGCCGGCAGTGCTCACCCAAGCCATGCAACAGATAGATGCCACGCCCAACCGGCGGCGCTGTTGCGCACTGCGCTGCTTCCGACCCCTTGTGCCACTTCGGCAGCGGCTCAGCGGATCGCCAATCGACTTGATAAAGCGATACGCCCTCGGCAACCGCTTGTCTTGTTTCGGTCAGCTCGGAGGCGAAGCGCATCTCGACATGTTCAATCCCGACTTCCAGGTAGGGATCGCTGGTCACGCTAAAACCGAACGTCGAATAGAGATCCTTGACGGCCGTTTGCGCGCTGAGCTCGAACGCCGAGTCGCCGCGTCGAAAGCCGATTTGCATCAACGCCGCCAGCACTTGCCGTGCAACCCCTTCGCGCCGGTGTTCGGGCAACACGGCCATACGACCGATGTGCGCGTCCGGCAACAGGCGGGCGGTCGCAATCGGCTGCTTCTGTCGATAAGCCACGCAATGCATCGCGACCGCGTCGGCATCGTCCCATTCATGTTCGGGGTCGATTCCTTGCTCATCGACAAACACCCGGCTGCGAACCCAGGTGGCATCACTTTGCAGATCGGACCAAGCACCAAATTTGAGCTTGATCGGATCGTCGCGACTATCGGCTTTTTTCATTCGCCGCCCTGCACCACTTCAGAAATGAGTACTCTCTAAATCAGCTTGACGACTTGTTTGCCGAGATTTTTGCCCTTCAAGAGACCCATGAATGCATCCGGTGCCGAAGCCAGGCCAACAGCAACCGATTCCTTGAATTTCATCCGGCCACTGGCTACCAAGGCACCCAATTCAGTCAAGGCGGTTGGCCAATGCTCGGGGTGTTCGGAGACAATGAAGCCTTCAATTTTCAAGCGATTGATGAGGATCGAGCGAACGTTGTGAATCGGCATCGGTTCGCCGTTATAGGATGAAATCAGACCGCACACCGCAATCCGCCCAAAGGCATTCATACGTTTCAAGACGTTATCGAGCACCTCGCCGCCGACGTTATCGAAGTAGCCGTCGATGCCCGCAGGCGTGGCGTTGAGCAGATCCTGGCCCAGGTTACCGGCCTTGTAGTCGACGCAGGCATCAAAGCCCAATTCCTTGACCACAATCGTGCACTTCTCGGCGCCGCCCGCAATACCTACGACTCGCGCTCCCTGAAATTTTGCCAACTGGCCAACAACGGCACCGACGGCACCACTGGCTGCCGACACCACCACGGTTTGACCCGCCTTGGGCACAATGATCTTGTTCAATCCGTACCAGGCGGTCACGCCCGGCATGCCGACCGCCCCCAGGTAAGCCGACAAGGGCACGGTACGACCATCGACTTTTCGCAATCCCTTGCCGTTGTCCTTGCCGTAGAGCTGCCAGCCCGACATGGCGACCACGGTATCGCCGACCACAAAACCCGGGTTCTTCGATTCGATGACTTCGCCGACCGTGCCGCCGCCCATGACCTCATTGAGTGGTTGCGGACTGGTGTACGACTTCGCGTCGTCCATTCGACCGCGCATGTAGGGATCGAGCGACAGATAGTGATTGCGAATCAAAACCTCGCCGTCGCCAATGCTCGGAATCGGTGCTTCCTCAAGCCGAAAATTCGCGGCGCTCACCGCACCTTTGGGGCGACTGACCAACAATACTTTTTGATTCATTTCCACGTTTGTTCCTTCTATCGGGTCGGGGTTGTTCGAGGGACTTCCAGCGCAGGCAATCGGGCGATCAGGTTCAAACCGCCGAAACGCCACCGTCTATCGCCAGGACCTGGCCGGTGATGTGTTTGCCGGCGTTCGAGCAGAACAGCAGCGCTGCGCCCTGCAGATCGTGATCATCGCCGATTCGCTGCAACGGTGTCATGGCTTTGAGTGTATCTTCAAACGCACCCAGGGCACCGTGAGTCATGCGCGATGGGAAAAACCCCGGCGCCAATGCATTGACCGTAATGCCGAACGGGCCCCACTCACCGGCCAGTGCGCGGGTGAAGTTCACCAAGCCGCCCTTGGTGGTGTTGTAGGCCAAGGTCTTGTTGGTGTTCGGCGGATTGCCGCGCAAACCGGCAATCGATGCGATATTCAAGATACGCCCGTAATGCCTCGGGATCATCGAGCGACGACCAATCTCCTGGGTCAGCACAAAGACGCCGGTCAGGTTGATGTTCACGAGCTTTTGCCAGGCCGCTAGCGGATGATCCTCGGCGGGGGCTACCCAGGAGGCACCGGCATTATTGACGAGGATGTCGCAATAGCCCAGGCGGTCGAGCGCCTGCACCGCAAATTCAGAAATGTCCTCCGTCCGACTCAGATCGCAGGCGATGGCGCTGACGCTCAAACCACGCGCCGTCAGTCGAGTGACGGTAGCATTCAACTCATCAACCTTGCGTGCGGTCAACAGCACCTGCGCACCAGCTTCGGCGAGCGCACAGGCGATCTGCAACCCCAGCCCGCGCGAGCCACCGGTCACGATCGCCTTGCGGCCGGTCAGATCAAAAAGATCGAGTGCCGACATGGGCTAGTGGGCGATCCAGCAAAGCATTCGTTCAAACGATTTCGAACAGGCCGGCCGCACCCATGCCGCCGCCGACACACATCGTCACCACCGCCCACTTGGCACCGCGACGTTTGCCTTCGATCAAGGCATGTCCGGTCAGGCGCTGACCGCTGACGCCATACGGATGACCTACAGCGATGGCGCCGCCGTTGACATTCAGTCGATCGGCTGGAATCCCCAAACGATCGCGGCAATACAGCACCTGTACAGCGAACGCTTCATTGAGTTCCCACAGATCAATATCCTGCACTTTCAAGCCGGCACGCGCCAGCAGCTTCGGAATCGCAAACACCGGACCAATACCCATCTCGTCGGGTTCACAGCCAGCCACCGCAAAACCACGGAAATAACCGAGCGGCTTGATGCCGCGTCTCTCGGCAAGCTTGGCATCCATGACGACACAGGCGCCGGCGCCATCCGAGAACTGGCTGGCGTTACCGGCCGAAATGACCCCGCCTGGCAGGGCCGAGCGAATCTGTGACACGCCTTCATAGGTGGTATCGGTGCGGCGCCCTTCGTCGTCACTCAGCACAACGTCCTTGGTGATCATTTGCCCGGTGTTCTTGTCGGCAAAGGCGCATCGCACCGTGATCTGAACGATCTCGTCCTTGAACTTGCCGGCCGTTGCCGCCGCGCAAGCACGTTGCTGGCTTTGTGCGCCGTAGTGATCCTGCACGTCGCGGGCGATGTTATAGCGCTTGGCGACCATTTCAGCCGTCTGCAGCATCGGCCAATAAACCTCGGGCTTCTTCGCCTGCAAGTTGCTGTCGATCATCATATGCATGTTCATTTCGTTCTGCACACAGGAGATCGACTCGACGCCACCGGCGACATAAACGTCGGCCTCACCGGCGATCACGCGTTGCGCCGCCAGCGCAATCGTCTGCAAACCCGAGGAGCAAAACCGGTTGACGGTGACACCGGCAACCGTGACCGGCAGGCCAGCCGCCAGCGCGATCTGACGCGCGATATTCGAGCCGGTGGCGCCTTCCGGATTGGCGCAGCCCATGATGACATCTTCGACCTCTGCACCGTCAATACCGGCGCGCTCCAGCGCCGCCTTGACCACGTGCCCGCCCATGGTGGCACCATGAGTCATATTCAAAGCACCCTTCCAGGACTTGGCCAGCCCGGTCCGGGCGGTCGATACGATAACTGCTTCACGCATGATTAATTCCTTCGAGTTTGCCAATAGACATTGTTGCCAATACACATTGCTGCCGATGTTCCTAGGTAGTCGTTCTCTGCGTTCATCGAGCACTCAGCCGTTGAATGTCTTGCCGGCGTTAGCCAGCTTCTTGAGCAAGGGCGCCGGCTTCCAGAACGTTTTATCGCCACGCGCGGTCGCCGCAAAACCGTTCAGGCGATTGACGACGTTAAAGAGTCCGTAAGCATCGGCGTACAGCATCGGTCCACCCAGATGCAGCGGAAAGCCGTAACCATTCAGATAGATCATGTCGATGTCAGAGGCTCGCAGCGCAATGCCTTCCTGGAGAATCCGTGCACCCTCGTTGACCAGAGCGAACATCAATCGATGAACAATTTCATCATCGCTGATTTTGCGCGGCGTCAGCTTCAGCGATGCACGATGATCGACGATCAGTTTATCGACGACCGGGTCAGTAATCGCATCCCGTTTGCCTGGCTCGTAGCGATACCAGCCGCTGCCGGTTTTCTGGCCGTAACGTCCGAGCTCGCAAAGCTTGTCGGCAATCTTCGGGTACTTCATGTTCGGCTGCTCAAGATAGCGCCGTTTTCGAATGAACCAGCCGACATCGTTGCCAGCCAGATCGCCCATACGGAAGGGACCCATCGCAAAACCGAGCTTTTCGATGGCGCGATCGACTTGCTGCGGGCTGGCGCCCTCCTCCAGCATATAGAGGCCCTGACGCGAGTACTGCTCGATCATTCGATTACCGATGAAGCCATCACAAACGCCGGAGACGACCCCGATCTTCTTGATCTTTTTGGACAGGCTCATGGTGGTCGCGAGCACATCCTTGGCGGTCGCGTCACCGCGAACCACCTCGAGCAAACGCATGACGTTGGCCGGCGAAAAAAAGTGCGTCCCAATCACATCTTGCGGGCGCTTCGTGAAGGCGGCGATCTGATTCACATCCAGGGTCGAGGTGTTACTGGCCAGAATCGCGCCTGGCTTCATGACCGCATCGAGCTTCTTGAACACCACCTCCTTGACCGACATTTCTTCAAACACTGCCTCAACCACGATATCGGCGTCTTTAAGTGCCGAATAGTCAAGCGTCGGTGTGATCAGGCCCATACGCGTTACGACATCCTCCGGCTTGATTCGACCGCGTTTAGCACTGTTCTCATAATTTTTGCGAACGATACCCAGACCGCGATCGAGCGCTTCCTGATTGCTTTCAAGAATGGTGACCGGAATACCGGCGTTCACGAAGTTCATGGCGATACCGCCACCCATGGTGCCGGCACCGATCACCGCGGCACTGCGGATCGGACGCAGCGGCGTGTCTTCCGGTACATCTGGAATTTTGCTGGCGGCGCGTTCGCCGAAAAACGCGTGCCTCAGGGCGCGTGACTCGGGCGTTTGAACCAGTTCGAGGAAGGCGTCGCGTTCAACGCGCATGCCTTCGTCAAAGGAGGCCGTCGCCGCGGCCCCCACTGCATCAACACATTTAAGCGGCGCCGGAAAATTTCGGGCGACGGCGCGCACGGTGTTGCGCGCAAACTGAATGTAGCCCTGGGCGTTCGGGTAGTCGACTGTCAGATCTCGAACCTTGGGCAAGCCACGCTTCTCGGTAACCACTTGGCGGGCCAGCGTGATTGCCGCCGGCAGCAAGTCACCGTCGATCACGTCCTCAAACAATTTAGTGCCCTTGAGTTTTTCGGCTTTGACCGGCTCACCGCTGACGATCATGTTGAGCGCCATTTCATACGGAATGACTCGCGGCAGACGCTGAGTACCACCGGCGCCCGGCAGGATTCCGAGCTTGACCTCCGGCAGCGCGATCAGCGCACCCGCCTTGGCGATCCTGAAATGGCAGCCCATCGCGAGTTCCAGGCCACCGCCCATGGCGACCGAGTGAACCGCAGCGATCACCGGTTTGGTCGATTGTTCGATCAGTTTGATGACCGTCAGCAAGTTCGGTTCGGCCAAAGCTTTCGGTGAGCCGAACTCGCGGATATCGGCGCCGCCCGAGAACGCCTTGCCGGCGCCCGTCAACACGATAGCGGTGATTGCCGGATTGGCCAGCGCCTGATTCAGGCCACTGACAATTTCGCGGCGCAGCTCGTAACCGAGGCCGTTAACCGGCGGGCTGTCCATCGTAATGATGGCAACGTCCTGGTCTTCCTGATAGTGGGCTTTGCTGATTGTTTTGCTCATAGGTGCTCGATTGACGTTGGCCCGGCGGCGCGCTTACGCGGTGCGCTCAAGCGGTGGGAAGTTTGTAGCTGGAAAACTGTTCGCGCAAGCGGGTCTTGAGTATTTTCCCGGTGGCGCCCAACGGAATGGCCTCAACGAATTGGACATCATCGGGCATCCAGAACTTGGCGATCTTGCCTTCGTAAAATTGCAGCAAATCCTCGCGGCTGACCTGGGTATCGGGCCTTCGGACCACAATCAGCAAAGGCCGTTCATCCCACTTCGGATGTGCTACCCCTATGACGGCAGCATTGGCCACATCCGGATGCGACATGGCGAGGTTTTCGAGATCGATTGAACTGATCCATTCGCCGCCCGACTTGATGACGTCCTTGCTGCGATCGGTGATTTGCATGAAGCCGTCGGCATCAATGGTCGCCACATCACCGGTCGGGAACCAGCCATCACCGGCGTCATCGTACTTCAGCGGGTCACCGCCATCCGACTTGAAATACTCCTGAATCACCCAGGGCCCACGCACCAGCAGGTTACCGTAGGACGTTCCGTCCCAGGCGATCTCGCGGCCGGCATCGTCGAGTATTTTCATATCAACGCCGTACATGACCCGCCCTTGCTTTTCGAGCAACTTCTGGCGGGCGGCTAACGGCCGATCGGCCGGGGTATTTTGCAAGCCACAAGTGGTTCCCAGCGGTGACATTTCCGTCATACCCCAGGCGTGAATCACTTCCACCCCGTAGTCCTCGCGGAAACTGCGAATCATGGCGGGTGGGCAGGCAGAGCCGCCAATTACCGTTCGCCTGAGACTGGAGAATTTAAGATCGTTCTGACGCAAGTGGTTCAACAATCCGAGCCAGACGGTTGGTACACCGGCCGAAAACGTCACTTGTTCGGACTCGAACAAATCGTAAACCGACTTGCCGTCAAGCTGCGGGCCCGGAAACACGAGCTTGGCGCCAATCATCGGCGCTAGATAGGGCAGCCCCCAGGCATTGACGTGGAACATCGGCACTACCGGCAAGATGCAGTCACGCGCCGAAATATTCATGACGTCCGGCAACGCCGAAGCGAACGCATGCAACACCGACGAGCGATGTGAATACAGGGCACCCTTGGGATTGCCGGTCGTGCCCGAGGTGTAACACAGGCCGACCGCACTGCTTTCATCGAGCGCGGGCCACTTGAAGTCTGTCGCACCGCGTGCCAGTACCTCTTCGTAACACAGCAAACCGCTGACGTTGCAGTTGGCCGGCATGTGCGCACGATTGGTCATGACGATCCAGCCGCGAATGTTCGGACAACGCGCAGCGATCGCTTCAACGATCGGCAGAAACGTCAGATCGAACGCCAGGAACTGATCCTCGGCATGATTGGCGATCCAGACGATTTGATCGGGATGCAAGCGCGGATTGATGGTGTGCACCACCGCACCGTTGCCGCCGGCTGCGTAATAAAGCTCCATATGCCGGTAGCCGTTCCAGGCCAGCGTGGCCAAGCGCTGCCCGGGGGCCAGACCGAGGCGCTCCAGCGCACTGGCTAATTGCAGCGAACGCTGGTTGCACGCATCGTAGGTGTAGCGGTGAATATCACCCTCGACTCGCCGCGACACGATTTCCGTTTTACCGTGATGCCGCGCGCCGTGCGCGAGCAGCGACGTGATGAGCAATGGGAACTTCATCATGAGGCCGTGCATGAACAATCTCCGGGTTTTTGCTTTTGGGGGGTGGTTTAACGCATATTAATCCGCTGGCAGTTAATCCGCCGTCAGGGCGATCCAGGACGGGAGCATTCCCACCGGGTTTTGAGCGCCGCTTGAATGGCAAAAAACCCGCTGGCAGCGGGTTTTTTGTGGATCGTCAGCAGATTAAAACGGGCTCAGGACTTCTTGACTTTTTCCAGCATACGGAAAATCGGCGTTGAGGAGCCCTTGAAGAGGCGCTTCAATGACTTCGGCATACAGCGGCGCTCAAGCGTGTTACGGCGGTTTCTACTGACATCAGCCATGAGAAGGAACATCCAAATGTGGTTAGGCAACTAGCGAGTATAGCAGTCGCATTACAATAGCGACATGAAAATACTTTACGACCTGTTGCCCATCGTCCTGTTTTTTGTCGCCTTCAAGATGGCGGGTATCTATGTGGCGACCGCCGTTGCCATTGCCGCCAGTGTCCTGCAGATCGCCTGGCTCACATTGCGCGGCAAGCGCGTCGAAGGCATGCAATGGGCGGGCTTGATCATCATTGTCGTTTTTGGCGGCATGACGCTCGTGCTTCAGGATGAGAGTTTCATCAAGCTCAAGCCTACGATCCTGTATTCCTGTTTTGCGCTGGCGCTCATCATTGCCAAACTGTTTATGCAGCGCAACCTGATCAGCTCGATGATGGGCAAACAATTGCAATTGCCGAACGCCGTCTGGGAACGACTGAATTGGGCCTGGGTCGCGTTCTTCGTCTTCATGGCCGGTTTGAATCTGATTGTTGCCAATAATTTTCCGACCGAAACCTGGGTCAATTTTAAACTGTTCGGCGCCATGGGTCTGACTATCTTGTTCGTGATTGCCCAGGCGCTGTACTTGAGCCGACATGTGAAGGAGGCTTGAGCGTGAACCGCCCGCAATCGGCCTCGATCCGACCCAGCCTTGCCGACATCGAGCAGCGTGTTTCGCTGGCGCTTCCCGGCGCCCTGATTCGCTTGACTGACGAAAGCCATCTGCATGCCGGGCATGCCGGCGCCGAAGGCGGTGCCGGTCATTACCGCATCCACATCACCCATCCAAAGTTCGCCGGATTGAATCGGGTCGCTCGACATCGCCTCGTGTATCATGCCGTCGCCGATTGGATGCCCCACCGCATGCACGCTTTGTCCATCGAAGCGTTGACCCCAAACGAGACTGGCGCCGGATCATCCGAAGCCGCTTCCTAGACTAAAGGATTTTCATGTTTTTCCTCCCCTCAGCCGCCCGCGCAACGGTGCTCGCAACAAGCATTGCTATTGGCATGACCTTTGCCGTGCCGGCCATTGCCCAAAACGCAGCCGTGGTCAACAACAAACCGATTTCAAAGAAGAAGGTCGACGATTTTGTTGAAATGCTCAAGGGCCAGGGTCGCCCGGACACCCCCGAGTTGCGTACCGCCGTTCGCGAAGAGCTGATCGCCCGCGAGCTGTTCTCGCAAGAAGCCGAGCGTAACGGATTAACCAAGAATGCCGAGGTTCAACGTCAAATTGATACGGCACGGCAAGACATTCTGATTCGCGCCATGATCCGTGAGCACTTGAAGAAGAATCCGGTCAAGGACGCTGATGTTCAAGCCGAATACGAAAAAGCCAAGAGCCAGATGACGGCCGAGAAAGAGTACCGCGCCAAACATATCCTGGTCGAGAAAGAGGACGTCGCCAAGCAGATTATTGTTGATCTGAAAAAAGGCTCGAAGTTCGAAGATCTGGTCAAGCAATCGAAAGATACCGGCTCAGCCGCGAACGGCGGCGACCTCGACTGGAATCCTCCGGGTCAGTTCGTCAAGGAGTTTTCCGAAGCGATGACCAAGCTTGAAAAAGGCAAATTCACCGAAGTGCCGGTGAAAACGCAATTTGGCTTCCACGTCATTCGCCTGGAAGACGTTCGCGAAACCAAGGCACCGGCGTTTGATCAGGTCAAGTCGCAGATTCAGCAAGACCTGGAGCGCAAGATTGTGCAGAAATTACAGCAGGATCTGCGCGCCAAGGCCAAGGTCGAATAAGCGGCACGCAAAAGCGGTGCGTAAGAGCCAACGCAGACAGCCGCCCGTCGCTCAGCAAACTAGCGGCGGGATTTAAAAAACTCTTTCAGGATGGTCGCCGACTCGGCGCCCAGCACCCCGCCCTGCACTTCTGTTTGATGATTCAAACTCGGATTCTCGAACAGATTCACTACGCTACCGCAAGCACCCGTCTTGGGGTCGTCGGCGCCAAACACCACGCGTTTCAGGCGCGCATGCAAAATGGCGCCTGCACACATCACGCATGGCTCCAGCGTTACAAATAGTTCGCATTCGGGCAGACGATAATTACCCGCGAGATCGGCGGCCGCACGAATCGCGCGAATTTCTGCATGGGCCGTCGGATCGTGGCTGCCGATCGGATGGTTATAGCCAGTGGCGATGACCACACCATTTTTGATCAGGACTGCTCCAACGGGCACTTCGCCGACCAGCGCCGCATTGTGCGCCTGATCGATTGCGAGGCGCATGAAGACCGAGTCGGGAGCACTCATGGCGAAACGCCAGCGGCCAGACCAGCGAGGCGCAGACCCTCGCGCAGGCGGTCAAACTCGGGGCCGGGCAGCTTTTCATGTTGGTCCAGGAAGGTCCGAGGCGCCCCGACGCCGCACTGCTGCTGCCAATCGGTCAGCGTCGAACTTGCCTCACCGATCCGGCCCAGATGGGCCAGTACCACCGTCAGCAGCATTTTGCAAGCCCAAAAGCCCGGCGCGCGGCCCATGCAGGACTGAGCGAGCGGCAAGGCCTCATCGAAGCGCCCCGCCCAGGTCAGAGCCCGCGCAAGGTAAAACTCGTGCAGGGGTGGGCGAATAGGGTTGTAGCGGTTGGCGGTATGCATCAGCGCGATTCCTTCTTCCGAGCGGTCCGCGAAGAAGGACAGCACGTTGGCCAGACCGGCGTAGTTCTCAACGTCGCCAGGACCTAACCGGATGGCGCGACGCGACCAGCGCTCCGCTTGCGCGAAGTCGTGAGCCCACAGATGCAAGTTGCCCAACACCAGGCTGGCAAAAGGAAGATCGGGCGCCAGTTCATAGGCGCGGCGGGCCATCTGCAGGCCGCGCTCGAGCTGTTCGGCGCGGCTGCGGGTGCCGTTGCGCGTGCCGATATAGTAGTGCTGGAGAAAGGCCAGCTCGGCATAGGCCGGCGCGAAGTCTGGGTCCAGCGTCGTCGCGCGTTCCAGCAGCAACTCGGCCTGTGGAAAGTTGGCCGGTACGATCGTGCGCCGCCATTCACGGCCCTGAAGATACAGCTCATAGGCGCTCAGGCTCTCGGTGCCACTGTGGCGCGCGCGCCGATGGCTTTGGCGATCGACGGACGCCACCAGCGCGGCGACGATCTGCCCCACAATCTCGTCCTGGAACGTGAACAACTGGTCGTCCGCGCCATCGAAATGGTCGGCCCAGATCACCGCCTCGTCCTCGGCCTGAACCAGCTTCGCAGCGATGCGCAACTGCCCCGGGTTCCAGCGCAAGCTGCCTTGAAAAACAAAACGCACGCCGGCTGCCTGGCCGACCGACCGCGCATCACGTGCGCCCTCGCCGAACGCCACGGCCGATTCGCGACCGATGACAAACCGTTGCGGGTAACGCGCCAGGCCGGCCGTGATGTCTTCGGAAAATCCGCGCGCCAGCATGTCCAGTCGATGGTCGCGTTCACTGAGATTGGTGAACGGCAGTACGACAATGGAAGGGCGCTCGGTCACGGCCAGGGCCAGTGCCGAACCCTCGATCGACTGGCTAGCGACCATCAACTTGGCCGGCACCTGACGCACGGGTGTCTTCAAGACGAAACCGCGCCGAGGTACGGTCTGCAGCAGGTTCTGGTCGGTGTCCGATAAGGCCCGGCGAATGTCGCTGATGCATTGGGCGATGGACTCATCGGTGGCCACCCGACCGTGCCAGGCTGCCGCCAGTTCATCCCTGGTAACCACCCGCTCGGCGTTCTGCGCGAGCAGGCACAGTACTTCGAAGGACTTGGGCCTGAGTTCGATCGGACGGTCTTGCCGCAAAAGCTGCGCTGCCGCGGTATCGATCACAAAGTCGCCGAAGGTCAGTCGTTCGCCAGCAGGTGATTTCAAACTCATGCGAAAAATTTCAAATCAATGTCAAGCGGGTTTCAAGCGTTTTGGTCGGGGCTAGTCCCTAATGGGGCACGACATCAGGAGCACAACAGCAACGCCGAATTGCGCTGCGATCTGAGGTCCAATCCAACTAAAGGGCAACCATGAACAGACGAGATGCAGTGTACCAACTGGCGGCAGTCCAACTGGGTCTGCTCGGCCTCGCTATGGCGCCGGCACGGGCACAAGGATACCCCGATCGGCCGGTGCGTATCGTGATTGGCGTGCCGCCCGGGGCCGGCCCCGACGTGGAAGCGCGTGCGTTCGCCGCGGCCCTTCAGCTCGAACTGGGCCAGCCTGTGGTGGTGGAGAACAAGCCCGGCTTCACAGGGCTGTTGGCGAAGGATGCGGTCGCCAAAGCGGCGCCCGACGGCTACACCTTGGGTGCCGGCAACCCGTCGAACCTGACGTCCAATCCGCGGCTGGTCGACCGGCCGCCGTTCAACGTCGACAAGGACATCGCTCCGATTATCCGGTTCATCGAACACCCGTGGTTGCTTTATATCAACGCCAAGCTGCCAGCAAGCAACCTCGCCGAGTTTGTCGAAATGGCGAAAGCCTCACCGGGGCGGATCAGCTACGCCAGCGCCGGCATCGGTTCATTCCCGCATTTGACGGCGGAGTGGTTTCAGAAGCTGGCCGGCATCCGCCTCAATCACATTCCCTACAGCGGCGGCAATCATTGGCAGAGTGACCTGTTGGCCAGCACCGGCCGAACGTCGATGCTGCCCGAGGTGCCCACCTTCGCGCAAGCCGGCTATCCGGAATACAGTGCCCGTGCCTGGGCGGGCTTGGTGGCGCCGGCTGCCACCCCGGGGCCGGTGATCGAGCGACTGGCCCAGGCCAGTGCACGCGCGGTGCAGCGGGCCGAGTTCCGCGAATTCGTGAAAAATTTCGGCGGGGTTACCGGCGGCGGGACGCCACAGGACTTTGCGAAATTTCTGAGCAACGAGCGCGGCCGTCTGCAGGCGCTGATCGTTGAAAACAATATCCGACTCGAGTGAGCTGTTATGCATCCTCATGGACGTCTTGGTCATGTGGCGCTGCGCGTGTGCTCATTGGCGGTATCGGTGCCCTTCTACACAACCGTGCTGGGCCTGCGCGAAGTGGCCCGGCCGGGTAGCTCGAAGCGCGACTTTGTCGGTGGCGAGATGGCGTTTCTGACCTTCGGCAGCAACCACCACGACCTGGCGCTGCTGGAGGCACCGCAGGTCAAGCCGGTTGACCCGTTAGGCGCTGGCCTGGTCCACGTCGCCCTGCGGATCGGCGACGACATCGAGACGCTGCGGGCTTTTCGTGCACACCTTCGCGATAAGGGCGTGGCACTGACGCGTGGCCTGGATCACGAGGTCAGTCAATCGCTGTACCTGCGTGACCCGGATGGCCTGATGGTCGAAGTTTATGTGGACGCCGATCCTGGCTTGTGGGCGGGCCGGCCTGAGGCGGTGGCGACGGTGCGGCCATTGCGGGTGGATTGGCTCGATTGAGGGGCCCGCGCGGGAAAGATCGGCTTCACACGCGAACTTGCGCTGTCCGGTCGATAATCCGGCCAGGAGGCCAGTTGATCGAGCGACTGTTCCATGCCGATAGCCTGCCAACGGTCCCTGGCGCTGAAGACGGGATTGAGATTCTCAATAATTCGCGTCAACTCGGGCGTTGTAGAGGCCCGGAAACCCACATGGCGACGGGACTTGGGCACTATTCTTCATTTCGTAGCGCGCCCGCTTCAAAGCAGACGGCCGATCCACTTGCGTCTTTGGACATTGATCTGCCGCAGGCTGGCGATGTACTAGTCTGGACTGTGGGCACTGATGTTCATCCCGCACTTGCCCTTTTGATGAAGCATACGGTGGCTTACATCTCTGGCTCATCATTATTATGTTTTATGCGCAGAACGTCTCTCTTAGGGAAACGAACTCAACTGACTACACCTTGCAAAATCACATTTTTCTGGCTATATTACTGGAAATAAGTCAGAGGTCACAATGGACAGCTCGCAAAAACGCGCTCTACAGCATTACCGCTCCCGCCTAAGCGAACGCGGCCTCGCCCGCTTTGAGGTGCTTGGGCGCGACGCCGATCGCGACCTCATCCGATCGCTGGCACGTCGCCTGGCGGAAGACAGCGCTGATGCTTTGCGCCTGCGCGCTGTGGTCAGTCAGACCTTGACCGGAGAGCCGCCAAAGAAGGGCGGCATTCTCGCGGCTCTGCGCCGCTCACCGCTCGTCGGTGCAGATCTCGATCTAACTCGACCCCGCGAGGACGGACGCAAAGTCCAGATCTGATGCGCTACCTGCTCGATACCAACATCATTAGCAACATCGCGAAGCCTGCTCCCTCGGACTCCCTGCTCACGTGGATGGGCGCACAAAACGACGAGGATCTTTTCATTGCTTCTTTGACGGTCGCCGAAATCCGACGCGGGGTTCTCGATAAACCAGCGGGTAAGCGTCGCGATCAGCTTGAGGCCTGGTTCTCTGGGCCGGAAGGCCCACTGACCCTGTTCGCCGGCCGCGTACTTCCTTTCGACGAGAAGGCCGGGCTGATCTGGGCGCGGCTTCTGGCGGACGGAAAAGCGCAGGGCCGGCCACGCAGTGCCCTTGATACGATCATCGCCGCCGTGGCCCAGGCTTACGGCTGCACTGTCGTCACTGACAATGAGAAGGATTTCCTCGACATACCCGTCATTAATCCGCTCCGAGGCGCAGTGTGATGACGAATATTCGGGCGGTCGACAGGTTGTTTCTCGATGAACTGTTTGAGATGGGCGACGGCTATGTTCTCAACTTTTCTAATCGGACTTTCGCACAGTTTTTCGCGGAGGAGCTGAACCTCGACATTGACAATCCGGCCAATGCAGTGGACGGTGGCTCGAAGGGGAAGCGCCTGCGACACTTCCTCCAGAACACGGATAAACCTAAGGTTGTTCGCACGCTCAACGGCCTTTGGGAGTGTCGGGAGGCGCTACGCCGGCGTTTGCGGAAGGCGCACCAAATCGATAATACACATGGGCAGTTGCTTGCGCTCATTAATCGGCTTCAGGGACAAAGCGGGCCAGCATCGCAGCCCATGAGCCGTTTCGCCTGCGGGGCGAACAGATCGACGGAAGCTTCCAGTTCGGCCAGCAGACGTATCTCGTAGAGGCTAAGTGGCAAGGCCAGCCCATAGGCGTCGCCGAGTTGCACACTTTTTACGGCAAGATCGAACAGAAGGCAGCTTGAACCCGTGGCCTCTTCGTCAGCAACAGCGGCTTCACCGATGAGGGGCTGACGGCCTTCGGACGAGGCAAGCGTGTCGTCTGCATGGACGGCTACGATCTTTATGAGACCCTGAATCGCGAAATTCCGTTCAATCATGTTCTCGAACGCAAAATTCGACGGGCGGCCGAAACTGGCGCGTCCTTCACCCGCGTCCGCGATCTCTTTCCTGATTGATCCGGAAAGAGCGAGGCCGAGGCACAGTTCAATGATTGGTACAGTTCCGCCGCCGCCCACTACGGGAATCAGTTCGCTCGGGCCCGGGCAAGCGAGATGCTATCGCGCTCGAACCTGCCCATATAGGTTTATTCCTGCGGAGTTCTTGTAGGTAAAAATTATTCCCACTCGATCGTCGCCGGCGGCTTCCCCGAAATATCGTAAACCACTCGATTGATCCCTTTGACCTCATTAATGATCCGGTTCGACACCCGTCCGAGCAAGTCATGCGGCAGATGCGCCCATTGCGCGGTCATGAAGTCCTGAGTCTGCACCGCGCGCAACGCCACCACATGTTCGTAGGTGCGGCCATCGCCCATGACGCCGACCGAGCGCACCGGCAAAAATACCGCGAACGCTTGTGAGGTTTTGTCGTACCAGCTCTGACCGTCGGAATCGATGGTCGCTCGCAATTCCTCAAGAAAAATGGCGTCCGCCTTGCGCAAGGTATCGGCATAAGCGCGATGCACCTCGCCGAGAATTCGCACCCCCAGACCGGGGCCTGGAAACGGATGTCGAAACACCATTTCCCGAGGTAATCCCAAGGTCACGCCAAGCGCCCTGACCTCGTCCTTGAACAACTCACGCAAGGGCTCAAGCAGTTTGAGTTTCAGCGTATCCGGCAAGCCGCCAACATTGTGATGCGACTTGATCGTATTAGCCTTTTTATTCTTCGCACCTGCCGATTCAATGACGTCTGGATAAATCGTGCCTTGTGCCAGCCAGCGGGCATCGGTGATTCGCTCGGACTGCTCCTGAAACACTTCGACGAACAGCCGACCGATGACCTTGCGTTTCGCTTCCGGGTCAGTCACGCCGGCCAACTGGCCTAGGAAATGCTCGCTTGCGTCAACATAAATGATGTTCAAGCCCATGTGGCTGCCGAAGGTCTCGCGGACCTGCTTGGCTTCATCGAGGCGCAGCAGACCATGGTCGACAAACACACAGGTCAACTGGGGGCCGATGGCGCGATGAATCAGGGCAGCGGCCACGGAAGAATCGACACCACCCGACAGCCCGAGAATGACGCGGTCGCTGCCGACCTGTTCACGAATGCGCTGGACAGACTCCTCGACAAAACCCGGCATGGTCCAGTCGCCGCGCGCACCGCACAGCTCGAGCACAAAGCGGCGCAATAAAGCCACCCCTTGTTGGGTGTGCGTCACTTCTGGGTGAAACTGCACGCCGTAGAAGCGGCGCTCTTCGTCGGCCATCGCGGCAATCGGGCAACTGTCGCTCGAGGCCATCAGCTTGAAGCCGGGCGGCAACGCGGTTACTTTGTCACCATGGCTCATCCAGACATCGAGCAAGCCGTGCCCGTGTTCGTTGCGCTGATCTTCGATGCCGTCGAGCAAGCGGGTATGGCCGCGAGCGCGAATCTGTGCGAAGCCGAACTCTCGCATCTTGCCCGCTTCCACCTGGCCACCCAATTGTTGCGCCATGGTTTGCATGCCGTAACAAATGCCCAGCACCGGCACGCCAGCGCTGAACACTTCGGAGGGTGCCTGACCCGCGTCAGTCTCATAAGCCGACTGATGACTGCCCGAAAGAATCACGCCACGCAGGCTGCCCTCGGCGCGCCAGGCTTGCAGCGTCGTCAGTGAATCGTCATAGGCGTGAACTTCGCAGTACACCTTCGCCTCGCGAACGCGACGGGCAATGAGTTGGGTAACCTGCGATCCGAAATCGAGGATCAGTATCTTGTCATGCATTTATTTCGTACTCGCCTCGGTTGCTCGGCTGAATGTCTGCCCGCCTCAATCGACCTGGTAGTTCGGCGCTTCCTTGCTGATCTGCACATCGTGGACATGCGATTCACGCATGCCTGCCGACGTGATCTCGACAAACTGCGGTTGCGTGCGCATGGCGTGAATGTCAGCACAACCGCAATAGCCCATGCTGGCACGCAAGCCACCACAGAGCTGGTAAATGATGGCCAGCACCGAGCCCTTGTACGGCACCCGGCCCTCAATGCCTTCGGGTACCAGCTTGTCGGCGTTGGCGGAAGGGTCCTGAAAGTAGCGATCGGCGGCGCCCTCTTGCATCGCACCGATCGATCCCATGCCTCGGTAGACCTTGTAGGAACGGCCTTGGTACAGAGTGACCTCACCGGGCGCTTCTTCGGTACCGGCGAACATTGAACCCATCATGATGGTCGAGGCGCCGGCCGCGATCGCTTTGGCCAGATCACCCGAGAAACGAATACCGCCATCTGCAATGATCGGCACACCACTGCCTTCGAGCGCAGCAGCAACGTCGCTGATCGCCGTGATTTGCGGAACACCGACGCCGGCCACAATGCGGGTGGTGCAAATGGAGCCTGGGCCGATGCCGACCTTGACCGCATCGGCGCCAGCCGAGACCAGTGCTAGCGCCGCTTCAGCGGTTGCAATATTGCCGGCGATGATCTGTACGCCGGGGAAGGCGCTCTTGATGGCGCGCACGCGGCCAATCACACCTTTGGAATGGCCATGTGCGGTATCGACCACCAGGACGTCAGCGCCGGCCTTGACCAGGAGCTCGATACGCTCTTCATCGTCGCGTCCTACGCCAACAGCGGCGCCGACCCGCAGCTTGCCTTGCCCGTCCTTGGCTGCATTCGGATGTTCGGTCGACTTGAGCATGTCCTTGACGGTCACCAGGCCGCGCAGATCGCCGGCCTTGTTCACCACCAGCACTCGCTCGATCTTGTGCGAATGCATGAGACTCTGGCACTCTTCGAGACTCGCGCCTTCCAGCACGGTGACCAGTCTTTCGCGCGCCGTCATGATGCGGCTGACCGGCTGATCGAGCCGAGTCTCGAATCGCAAATCACGGTTGGTGACGATGCCAACGACCTTGCCGGCCTTGACGACCGGCAGACCGGAAATCTTGTGCAGCCGACTCAGGGCAATGACGTCGCGCACTTTCATGTCCGGGTCGATCACGATCGGGTCCGACAACACGCCGGTTTCGTAGCGCTTGACCTTTTGCACCTCAGCCGCTTGCTCGCGCGCATCGAGGTTTTTGTGGATGATGCCGATGCCACCCTCCTGGGCCATCGCAATGGCCAGACGCGACTCGGTCACCGTATCCATGGCGGCCGAGAGCAAGGGGATGTTCAGGAAGATTTCGCGCGTGAGCTGAGTTCGAAGCGAAGTGTCGCGCGGCAGTATTTCAGAGAAGGCTGGAACCAGCAGGACGTCGTCAAACGTCAGAGCTTTCTTGGACAGTCGCATGGGCGTTTGTATGCCTTGTATGGGCACAAAACATGATTATACAGAAGCCGACTTCTGTCCGGGCCAACCGACCATGCATCGGTCGGATTTGCCTGCGCATGCCGGTGTGCTGGATGATTCAATCTGCCGTCAAGGTTTTTGGAATGCCTATGTCGTTGTCCCGGACAGTATACAAACGTCTTTTGCCTGCGCTCGCGCTGCTGCTGATTGCCGCTGGCGCCAGCGCGCAGTTTCAATGGAAGGACGAAAACGGCCGGATGGTGTTCTCGGACCAGCCCCCACCCAGCAACGTCGATCCCTCCCGAATCGTGCGAACGAACCCGGCACGCAACGGCGCTGCGGCCAACCTGGGGGCGAACGCTGTGTCGTCCGGCACCGCATCCGCCGGCACCGCTGCATCGTCCGGTGCGGCCTCTGCCAACCCGATCGCTGCCAACGCTTCGCCTGAAACGCGCTCGGGAGCCAACGGTGCCAACGCCAACGCCGGCGGCCGAGAAAGTCTCGCCGACAAGGAACTCGATGCCAAGCGCAGAGCCAAGGAAAAGGCTGACGCTGATCGCAAAAAGAAGGAAGAGGCTGAGCAGTCCGCCAAATTGGCCCGCGCCTGCGAAGACATGCGCACTGAAGTTCGGACTCTTGAAAGTGGTATGCGCACCGCGCGAGTCAATTCGCAAGGCGAGCGCGAATTCCTGACCGATGAAGAACGCGAGCGTCGCCTTGATCTGGTACGCCGCGACATCAGGGATAGCTGCAAACCTGCTTAGTGCTCAGCGTTTGTGATCAAAGTTAGTGATCCGCGTTAATCGACCTTGCCCGCCGCTCGTTGAGCCCGCAGTCTGTGCGCCGCCCGGCGTCGTCGCGCGATTTTCGGATCAACCTGCAAACCCGGCAACAGTTCAATTCGATCGCCTGCGCCTGCCCGATCCGTCAGTTCGCGCTTTTTGCCGAACACCGACCAGCGAGATTCCGACCAACCGAGACGACTGATGAGGTCGCGCACGGCAGTGCTGTCCAGTAGTTGCTGATAGGTTGACGCAGCCGGCTCGGACTCGGACTGGGCGAGCGAAATCGAATGACCTTCGTTGTTCTCGATCCAGGCCAATTCGAACAAGAGCGCCTCAGCCATCACTTCCAGCCATCACTTCCAGCCATCAAAGTCAGTCATTAACATCAGCCATAAATCTGATCGGCGCGCTTGACAAACGCATCGACCATGTTGGAAGCGATCTGCGCAAAAATCGGCGCCAGCGCGCCGCCAATGACACCTGCGTTCATCAGGTAATCGAGGCTGAATTCAATCTTGCAAGCGTCATTGCCGAGCGCATGAAAACGCCAGCAGCCGTTAAACTCACGAAACGGTCCACTTAAATAAACCATATCGATTCGCGACGGTGGTTGTTGCCGGTTGCGAGTCGTAAAACTCAGCTTTGCGCCATAAAAGTCGACGTCAACGCGGGCATCAACCGAATTTTCGGGCGAACCGGCAGCGGCGGGACGCACTTGGGAAGACGAACACCACGGCAGAAATTGCGGATAGGCGTCGACGTCGGATACCAGATCGAACATGCGTTCGCAGGCATAAGGCACAAGCGCGGATTTTCGAATCGAGGCCATAGTCACGTAATGAGTAACCAGATTCTAGCTTTCTCGACGCACCCGGAAATCCAATGAGTATTGTTCAGAACAAAAAAGCGTCGCACGACTACTTCATCGAGGAGCGGATTGAAGCGGGCCTGGCACTCGAGGGCTGGGAAGTCAAGGCGATCCGCGCCGGCCGCGCGCAAATGAAGGAAGGTTATGTGGTCATTCGCAATGCCGAGTTGTATTTGATCGGCGCCCACATCATGCCTTTGGCCAGTGCTTCGACCCATATCCTGCCGGACCCGACCCGGACGCGCAAGCTACTGTTGAACGCCAGTGAAATCAGCAAACTGATCGGCAAGGTCGAGCGCGCCGGTTACACCCTGGTGCCGCTCGATCTGCATTTCACCCGCGGTCGGGTCAAGGCACAGATTGCACTCGCCAAGGGGAAAAAGCAGTTCGACAAGCGCCATTCCGAGAAAGACAAGGAATGGCAGCGCGAGAAACAGCGATTCATCAAGCAGGCCAACAAGGCTTGACCGCAGTCAACTCATTGTCGGCCTGATCCGTTTTGTCCAGAGCGCCGGGAAACTAGCGCCAAAGCACGTCCGATTGCCGTATCCTGATTTTCCAGCTAGCATGCCGCCCATTGTGGTTGCCCAGCGGCAACCGCGTTGGCTGGCAAATGGTCAAAGATCTGGTTACCGATCCGCCCGCCACTAAGTTGACCGTTCTTACGATCGTTAAATCACTGAGGAGTGAGTCCCGATGAAATTAAATAAAATAAGCCTCGCCATCGCACTGGCCTGCACCACCTTGGCCGGCACCGCTGCTGCCCAGACCGTGGTCAAGATTGGTCATGTTGGCCCAATGACCGGCGGCATTGCCCACTTGGGTAAAGACAATGAGATGGGTGCCAAGCTCGCCATTGACGACCTGAATGCCAAGAAGATCAAAATCGGCGGCCAGGAAGTCAAATTCCAGTTATTGTCCGAAGACGACGGCGCCGATCCGAAACAAGGTACTGCGGCTGCCCAGAAGCTGGTTGATGCCAAGGTCAATGGCGTCATCGGTCACCTGAACTCGGGTACCACCATTCCGGCTTCGACGATCTACAAAGACGCTGGTATTCCGCAAATTTCACCCTCGGCAACCAATCCGAAGTACACCTTGCAAGGCTACAAAACGGCCTTCCGCGTGGTTGCCAATGACGGCCAACTGGGCGGTACGCTCGGTCGCTATGCCGTCAAGGAATCCAAGGCAAAATCAATCGCCCTCATCGACGATCGCACTGCCTACGGCCAAGGCGTCGCTGACGAGTTCGAAAAGGCCGTCAAAGCGGCTGGCGGCAAAGTGGTTGGCCGCGAGTTCACCAACGACAAGGCAACGGATTTCACCGCCATCCTGACCTCCTTGAAGGGCAAGAAGCCCGACCTGGTGTTCTTCGGCGGCATGGACGCCGTGGCCGGCCCGATGTTGCGCCAGCTCAAGCAGTTGGGCATGAATGTGAAATTCATGGGCGGCGACGGCATCTGTTCGGAAGAACTCGGAAAACTGGCCGGTGATGCGATGTCGGACAGCCAGGTTATCTGTGCTGAAGCCGGCGGCGTGACCAAGGAAAAGGCCGGCGCCATGGACGCCTGGAAGAAGCGTTTCAAGGAAAAGTTCAACACCGACGTCCAGATCTACGCACCGTATGTCTATGACTCCGTCATGGTCATGGCCGCTGCGATGCAAAAAGCCAACTCGGCTGAACCCGCGAAGTACCTGCCTGAGTTGGCTAAAACCAACTACGACGGCATCACGGGCAGGATCGTGTTCGATGCCAAGGGCGATATCAAGGACGGCGCCTTGACGCTGTACACCTACAAGGGTGGCAAGCGCGCGTCAATGATGGTCGTTAAGTAAGTACTTTTGTGAAGCAGGTGGCCCGTACCTGGGCCACTGCATCGATGCCGAAGGTCTGAACGGTATCGGTTAGATCAACGCCTCGCGGTTCCCGAGGCGTTTTTCATTTTCTGCTGCGAGATTTTCACAGCGTTTGCACTTACGCCGGTACAGTCGCCTTGTCATGCTCCGTCAGGACCTTCGAGAGCCGGTTCCAGGTCTGCACCACGGTATCCGGATTCAACGAGATTGAATCGATACCCTGCGCCATCAGCCATTCGGCGAGATCCGGATAATCGGACGGCCCCTGCCCACAAATACCGACATATTTATTGGCCTTGCGACACGACTGAATCGCACGTTGCAGCAAGGCACGGACCGCCAGATCGCGTTCATCAAAGCCTTCCGCCACCAAGCCGGAATCGCGATCGAGGCCGAGCGTAAGCTGCGTCAGGTCGTTCGAGCCAATTGAAAAGCCATCGAAGTACTCGAGAAACTGATCGGCCAGAATGGCGTTCGACGGCAGTTCGCACATCATGATGATGCGCAAGCCGTCCTGGCCGCGTCGCAGGCCGTTGCGGGCCAGCAATTCGATGACCGCCGCCGCCTCGCGCAAAGTTCTAACGAAAGGCACCATCAACTCGATGTTGGTCAGACCCATGTCGTTACGAACCCGTTTCATGGCTTCACACTCAAGCTCGAAACACTCCCGAAAACTCGGCGCAATGTAGCGCGAGGCGCCGCGAAACCCGAGCATCGGATTTTCTTCCTCGGGCTCGTACCGCGCGCCGCCGATCAGTTTCCGATATTCGTTCGACTTGAAATCGGACAGTCGTACGATGACCTTCTTGGGGAAGAAGGCGGCCGCGATGGTTGCCATGCCTTCGGCCAGTCGCTCGACATAAAACGCCTTCGGTGTGCTGTGGCCGCGTGCGACGCTTTCGACGGCCTTTTTCAGCTCGTGGTCGACATTCGGATAGTCGAGAATAGCCTTAGGATGAATACCAATATTGTTGTTGATGATGAATTCGAGCCGTGCCAGGCCGACGCCGTCGTTCGGCAGTTGTGAGAAGTCGAAAGCCAGTTGTGGATTGCCGACGTTCATCATGATCTTCACCGGAATATCCGGCATGCTGCCAGTTTCGAGCTCGGTGATTTCGGTTTCAAGCAAGCCATCGTAGATAAAGCCGGTATCGCCTTCCGAGCACGATACGGTCACCAGCGCATCGGTTCGCAAGCGCTGCGTCGCATCGCCGCAACCGACCACCGCCGGGATACCCAGTTCGCGAGCGATGATGGCCGCGTGACAAGTGCGCCCGCCGCGGTTGGTCACGATCGCTGAAGCGCGCTTCATGACCGGTTCCCAATTCGGATCGGTCATGTCGGTGACCAGCACGTCGCCGGGCTGCACCAGATCCATCTGGCTGGAATCGGCAATCACCCTGACCGGTCCGGCGCCAACCTTTTGACCAATCGCCCGGCCGGTCGCCAGAACCTCTGAGCTGCCCTTTAATTTGAAGCGCTGTTGCCGGGTCTCGGATTTTTGCGATTTGACGGTCTCGGGTCTGGCCTGAAGAATGTAGAGCTTGCCGTCGCGGCCATCCAGTCCCCATTCAATATCCATCGGCCGACCATAATGTTTCTCGATGATCACTGCATACTTGGACAGCTCGATGATGTCGGCATCGCTCAGCGAATAGCGGTTTCGCAAGTCGATCGGGGTATCAAGTGTTTGCACGGTACGGCCCACCGAAGTTGCCGGTCCGTCGTGGTCGGCATCGGCGAAGGTCATCTTGATGAGTTTGCTACCCATTTGCCGACGGATGATCGGGAACTTGCCCGCTGCCAGGATCGGTTTGTGCACATAGAACTCATCCGGATTGACGGCACCCTGCACCACCGTTTCGCCAAGCCCGTAGGAGCTCGTGATGAACACCACATCGCGAAAGCCGGATTCGGTATCGAGCGTGAACATGACGCCAGCGGCACCGAGGTCGCTGCGCACCATGCGCTGTACGCCAGCCGACAGCGCAACACTCGCATGCACAAAGCCCTTGTGTACCCGATAGGAAATCGCCCGATCGTTGTAGAGCGAGGCAAAAACATGTTTGATTCGATCGAGCACCAAATCAATGCCCGAGACATTCAGGTAGGTTTCCTGCTGGCCGGCGAATGAAGCGTCGGGCAAATCCTCGGCGGTCGCCGAAGAACGCACTGCCACCGAAATTTCGGTGCCGGATTCGGCCAACATGCGGGCATACGACTCGCGTACCGACGCTTCGAGCGGCGCCGGCAACGGGCTTTCAATCATCCAGCGACGGATTTCTGCACCGCATTCAGCCAGTGCACGAACGTCCTCAATATTCAGGCCTTCGAGTCGTTGCGCAATTCGCGCTGTCAAACCGTTGTTATCAAGAAATTGTCGAAAAGCATGGGCCGTGGTCGCAAACCCGCCCGGTACCCTGACCCCGGTGGCAGTGAGTTGACTGATCATTTCCCCTAGCGAAGAGTTCTTGCCACCGACCGAATCGACATCGGTCATGCGCAACTCTTCGAAAGGGACGACTAAGCGTCCATCGAGCAGGTTCATCGGAGTGTCCTATCATGATTAAAATTCTCAGGTTAGGCGAATTTTACTTCCTGACCGAAAGGCATTAGGTTGAAAATGTCACCACCGGCCAAATTTGTCGTCTGTTATCGGTCCGTTATCGGTCTGTTATCGGTCTGTTATCGGCCTGAAAGATAGACCACGACGAGCAAATCGCGGGTTTACCGTTCGCAATATCAGTGAATATTCCCCTAAAAGCAGATAACCCATGCCGATCAGCCAATTTATCTCGAGCCCGGAGGGCGCCAATCGAACCGTCTTTTATGTGTCTGACGGCACTGGCATTACCGCTGAAACCTTTGGCCACTCGCTGCTGACACAATTTGAGACAGTCAAGTTGCGCGAGGTACGACTGCCGTTTGTGAATTCGCTCGAAAAGGCGCGCGAGGCGGTTTACCGGATTGACCGGCAGGGTCGTCAGGACGGCATGCGACCGATCGTGTTCAGCACCCTGGTCAACACTGAAATCAATTCGGTCATGCGCCAAGCCAATGCCATGTTCATGGACTTGTTCGCCTCGTTTCTCGAACCGCTCGAAAAGGAGTTGCAGTCGCAGTCGACGCACGCGGTCGGTCTCTCGCACACGGCGACTGACAACGCACAATACGGCCGCCGGATTTCAGCGATCAATTTTGCGCTCGCGCATGATGACGGGCAGGCAAACACCGATCTGGCGATTGCCGAGGTTATTCTGGTCGGTGTCTCGCGCAGCGGCAAGACGCCGACCACTTTGTATCTGGCTATGCAACACGGGATTCGCGCAGCCAACTACCCGCTCATTCCCGAGGACTTTGAGCGCGGCCGCATGCCCGAGGTCTTGTATCGGTTCAAAACAAAACTGTTCGGCTTGACGATCTCACCCGAACGTTTGGCGGAGGTTCGCAACGAGCGCCGGCCAGGCAGTCGTTATGCGTCGTTCGAGAACTGCCGCTATGAAGTGGCCGAGGCCGAGCGCATGATGAAACGGGAAGGTATCAAATGGTTATCGTCGACCACCAAATCGATTGAAGAAATTGCCACGACGATCCTGCAGGATATCGATCAGGGTTGAATAAAGGGTGCTGCGCCTACACCTTCAGATGCTGTTGACGACGTTGCTCAAACAGGCAGATGGCCGCCGCACTGGCGACGTTCAAGGATTCCACAGCGGCCTGCATCGGAATCGTCACCCAGTGCTCCACCGTTGCCCGAATCGCCGGATCCAGCCCCGCGCCTTCATTGCCGAACAGCCAGATGCAAGGCTCGCGAAGATCGGTTTGCCAAAGGCTGTCGGGGGTACCGGCTGCGGTCGCCAGGCTCCGCAGCCGCAAGCGGCTACGCAGCACTGACCACTCGACGCCTTCATAAATATCGACCAGGAAATGGGCGCCCATCGCCGAGCGCAACACCTTGGGCGACCAACAGAAGGCGGATCCGGCGCTGGTGAACAGATTGCGAATTCCAGCGGCCGCGCAACAGCGCAGTATCGCGCCGACATTACCCGGGTCTTGAACCCGATCCAGATAGACGCTGGCGCTCGCCACGAATTCAGGTAACTCGATCCTCGGCGTTTCAATGACATAGGCGATAGCCGGACCGTGCTCAACCTGACTGAGTTCACGGAACAATGCAGGACTCAACAACATCGCATCGGCGTTGCTGGCTTGCCAGAGGCTCGCGACTTCCGGATGCTCGAGACTCGCCTGGGTCGCGTACACTTGAATCGGCATACTGCCGCGCTCGAGAAAGCTTCGGCACAGGTGAATACCTTCAATGAAGGTCTGCGCTCGCTTGCGTCGTTCGCGCGACGACTGCACGAGCTCCAGCGCCGAGCGGAATCGCGGGTTGTCTTTCGACTGAATCAGGATCGGCGGCATTTCATCAAGTTCGTTGGCATTGCGTCAAGATCGGCGGCGTTTCAGCAAGATCGCTAACACTACTTTACAGCGAGGGCGTTGCGCACCGGCGCGTAGCTTCGTCGATGTTCGGCGCAAGGCCCGTGCAGGTTCAGCAGTCGCACATGTTCGGCCGTCGGATAGCCCTTGTGGGTCTCAAAGCGGTACTGTGGAAACCGCAGCGCCAGCGCTTGCATGACTTGATCGCGCTCGGTCTTTGCCAAAATCGACGCGGCCGAAATCGTTGGCTCGCTCTGATCGCCCTTGACGATGGTCTGCACTCGACAGCTCAGCGGCGGTGCGCGGTTGCCATCGACCAGCACCAGTTGTGGTGCCAGGCTCAAGCCAGCCACGGCGCGCGACATGGCCAGCAAGGTGGCTTGCAAGATATTGATTTCGTCAATTTCCTCTGCACTCGCTGAGGCGACTGACCAAGCACGGGCGTATTGACGAATCTGCGCGGCCAATCGAACTCTTTGGGGTGCACTCAACTGTTTGGAATCACGCAAGCCGATGATCGGGCGGCTGGCATCCAGCACCACTGCAGCCGCATAAACTGGCCCCGCCAGCGGGCCTCGTCCGGCTTCATCAACGCCGCAAACGATCAAACTCAAGCTCGCCTCTCGCGTTCGCGGATCAGCACCTCGGCAGCTCGTTGTGCGCAACCCAGACGCATACTGGCATGCAAGGTTTCAAAGCGCTCGGCCAGCCGTGCGCGCGCATTGGGATCGTTCAACTGGTCGAGCAGCGCTTGCCCCAGCGCCTCGGGTTGCGCCTGGTCCTGCAGCAATTCCGGCACCACAAACTCGCCGCACAAAATATTCGGCAAGCCAACGTACGGCAGGTAACCGCGCTTGCGCATCAACCGGAACGACAGAGCACTCATCTTGTAAGCGATAACCATGGGTCGATGAAAAAATGCCGCCTCCAGCGTAGCGGTGCCGCTTGCAATGAGCGCGTTATCGCAAGCGCCGAGCGCCTCGTGTGCCCTGCCCTGAACGATGTGAATATGCTGGGCGGCTGCTTCCGGAAGTTGCGAGCGCAGTCCTTCGAGCACCTTGCCCAGCGCCGAGTTTGCAGCCGGCACCACGAACTGCAATGAGGCTTCTCGCTGCAGCAACCAGACAGCCGTCTGCAGAAAAGTCGCCGCCATGAAGCGCACTTCGTCCGGTCGCGAGCCGGGTAATAACGCGATCACGGGCCGATGCTCATCAAGGCCCAAACCGAGCCGCAGGTGGACGCGATCGCTATGCGGCGCGATCAGGTCGGCCAGCGGATGCCCGACATACGTCGCGGCAATTCCGGCGTCGCGGTAGAGTTCGGCCTCGAACGGAAAGACCAGCAACATATGGTCAACCGCCTGGCGTATCTTCTTAATGCGCTCACGTCGCCATGCCCAGATCGACGGACTGATGAAATGAACCACCCGTTGCCCGGCCGCGCGTAAGGCCAGTTCCAGATCGAGATTGAAGTCGGGCGCGTCCACCCCAATGAAGAGGTCGGGCCGCCATTCAAGCACGCGTCGGCGCAACCGGGAGCGCATCCACAGCAGTCGGGGCAAGGCCGGCAAGACTTCCAGATAACCACGAACCGACAAGGCATCGATGTGCCACCAGTTCTCGAAGCCCTGGGCGGCCATGGCGTCGCCGCCAATGCCGGCAGCCTTGCCGCCCGGATCGAAAAACGATCGTTCGGCCAAGCCTGCCAGCAAAGCCGAAGCCAGCAGATCACCGGATTTTTCGCCGGCGACCATGGCGACCGAAGGGCCGGTCATTTCAACGAACGATACCGCGCGTCACTCGCTCGAAGAATGCGGCCAGCAATTGCAGCGGCGAATCGGCCGCGTTGGGCAGCGCCTGTAGCAAGGCGCCGATCTCGACCTTTGCCTGCTCAAATGTCAGGCTGTTCTTGTAGAGGATCTTGTAGCAGCGCCGCAATTGGTTGATCTCATCATCGCTAAAGCCACGCCGGCGCAAACCCTCGGAATTGATGCCGTGCGCGCTAGCGGTATTGCCCGAGGCCATGACGAATGGTGGCAAGTCGTGCAGCAGTAAGGTGCTGGCACCGGTCATGGCGTGCGCACCGACCTTGCAGAACTGGTGAATCGCGGTCCAGCCACCGAGTATGACCCAGTCGTCAATTTCTACGTGGCCACCGAGCGTCGCATTATTGGCGAGAATCGTGTGGTCACCGACGACACAATCATGCGCCACATGCACATAGGCCATGATCCAGTTGTCGTTGCCGATTCGAGTGACCGCTTTGTCCTGTACGGTACCACGGTTCAAAGTCACGAACTCGCGGATCGTGTTGCCATTGCCAATCTCGAGCCGGGTCGGTTCGCCCGCGTATTTTTTGTCTTGCGGTGCGCCACCGATCGAGGCGTACGGGTAAATACGATTGTTTTGGCCGATTCGGGTCGGGCCCTCAAGGACCACATGAGAATCGATCCGGCAATGGGCGCCAATGAATACGTCGGTCCCGATGACGCAATACGGACCAACCGTCACCGAGCTATCTAGTTGCGCCCGCGGATCAATCAGCGCGGTGGAATGAATCAACATTGAGCGCGGTCAGGTAGTAATGGTCGGACCACCGAAGCTCGGCACCGGTTCGATATCACGCAAGGTACACATGAGTTCAGCTTCGGCAACCAACTCACCATCAACCAACGCCTTGCCGCTGAACTTCCAGATCGAGCGAACGGTTCTGATGATTTCAACTTCAAGTCGAATCTGATCGCCTGGCGACACCGGCCGTTTGAAGCGCGCCTGATCAATGCCGACGAAATAATAAACCGAGCGCTTATCCGACACTCGCCCCATGGTCTGGAACGACAAAATACCGGCTGCTTGCGCCATCGCTTCAATGATCAAGACGCCTGGCATGACTGGTACGTGCGGGAAATGCCCGGTGAAAAACGGCTCGTTGATCGTCACATTCTTGATCGCGACGATCCGTTTGCCTTTCTCAAGCTCCAGCACCCGATCGACCAGCAGAAACGGAAATCGATGCGGCAAATGTTCGAGGATGGCGCGAATATCCAAGGCTGTCATGATTCTCTTCCGTGAGATTTTTCCAGAAAACGCAGGCGCTCGCGCAGACCCGGCAATTGCTTGAGCGTCGCCGCTGTTTTCTCCCACTGCGCGTTGTCTTGCAGCGGGTAAATACCGGTATAAAAACCCGGTTTGCGAATCGAACGGGTCACTAGACTCATGGCAGAAATAGTGACATCGTCACAGATCTCCAGATGCCCGAGGATGCCGGCGCCGCCACCAATTCGGCAGCGTGCGCCAATGACGGCGCTGCCGGCAATACCGACACAACCGGCGATCGCCGTATGCTCGCCAATGCGCACGTTATGCGCGATCTGAATCAGGTTATCGAGTTTGCAGCCATCGCCAATCACCGTCGGGTCCAGGGCGCCGCGATCAACGGCGCAATTGGCACCGATCTCGACGTCATGGCCGATCAAGACCTGGCCAAGCTGTGGAATTTTGCTCCAGGTCACGCCGCTCGGCGCAAATCCAAACCCGTCGGAGCCAATCACGCATCCGCTGTGTACGATGGCGCGATCGCCAATCTCACAATCATGAGCAATGCTGACATTGGCAGCCAGCCGGCTGTGCGCACCGATTCGGCTGCCAGCGCCAATGACGGTACCGGCGCCAATTCGGCAGTCATCGCCGATCACAGCCGATGCACCGATCACGACATTCGGGCCAATCGCAATGCGCTCGCCGAGCACAGCGCTGACGTCGACGGTTGCCGAACTCGCCATACCGGGGCCAGGGTCGAGGCGCTGGCGTTGTTCCGCCTCGATCCAGCGTGCCAGCGTCGAATAGGCGAAGTACGGATCGGTGACTTCGATCAGTGCCGCCTCGGCATTGACGCCCGAGGCCAGCGCAGCCGAACTCAACACCGCCGCTGCACGACTACTCAGTGCTGCCGCCCGATTATTGGCAAAGGCCAGAAAACTGAGCTCGGTGGCACCCGCCGATTCGAGCGACGCCAGCGCGCCGAGGACCAGATGCGGCGAACCGCGGACGATACGACCGTCGATGCGCTGGCAGATTTCCAACAGGGAACTCGGACGGGGAAAACGGGCTGTCATAAATCGGACGCGAGGGCGATGCGATCGCTCGAGCGCTATTTGGCAGCGCCGGACAATGCCCGAATGACTTTGTCGGTGATGTCGATGCGCGGATTCACAAAGACCGCATCACCGATGATCAAATCGTACTTTTCGGTTTCGGCAATCTGTTTGATGACCTTTTGAGCGCGCTCGACCACCAGGGCCAGTTCTTCATTGCGACGCTGATTCAAATCCTCGCGGAACTCGCGCTGCTTGCGCTGAAAATCCTTCTCGAGTTCGGCAAACTCGCGCTGCCGACGCACGCGCTCCGACTCTTGCATGACCGAGGCGTCGCGCTCAAGCCGTTCACCCAGAGCCTTCAGTCGCGCCGCCAGATCCTGCAGTTCCTTGTCGCGTTTGCTGAAGTCGGATTCAATTTTTTGCAACGCCGCTTTGGCCGGAATCGAATCACGCAAGATCCTTTCGGTATTGACATAACCGAGCTTGGTCACTTCCTGCGCCAGGGCGCTACTGCTCGCTGCCGCGCAGACCATGCTAACAATGAATACCAGGGATCGTTTGTTCATGCGCCTTCGCTCAGCCGTCGCCGAAAGCCGGATTCTCTCACAATGCATCGCCGCTACGTCAATCCGACGATGATCCGAAACTCGTCGTATTGATCAGAATCCGGTACCAATCTGGAACTGCAGACGTTGGGTCCGATCACCCTCGCGTTTGGCCACCGGAAAACCCAGACTGAACTTCATCGGACCGAAGGGCGAGAGCCAGCTCAACCCGGCCCCGAAGGAGTACCTAAGTTGCTTGAAATCGATGCCGCCGGTCGGAAAGACATTGCCGGCGTCGGCGAACAAAAACGTCCGAAAGCTGCGGTCGTTACCAGTGCCCGGCAGGGGCATCTGGATCTCGGCCGCGCCGACAATTCGCGTGGTTCCGCCCAGCGCAATGTTATCGACCGGATCGCGTGCCGGTCCAAGCGAGCTTGGCGAATAACCGCGTACCGAACCGATGCCACCAGCATAAAAATTCTTGAATAGTGGGTAGTCCTTGCCACCAAAGGGTCGCCCGAAGCCCAGATCACCGTTTAACGCAAACGTCAGATCCTTGTTGATCGGATAGAAGTATTGCTGGTTATAGGTCGCGCGAACATATCGAAGATCGCCGATCGGCAATGTCGCCTCAATATTCAGCGTCTGAAACCGCCCCCGAGTTGGAATAAACGCACTGTCACGCGAGTCGCGGATCCAGCCGCCGGTGGCGAGCAAGGCGACCGAGCGATCACCGAACTTGTTAACGAAATCTGCATATCGAAGCGGCGGATTTGCACCCAGTCGGACCTCGTTCGATTCAACGCCCATGCCCAGAAACACCCGATCGACTTCGGTATAGGGAATACCAAACCGCAGCGATGAACCGATCGAGCGCTGCTGATAATCGCCCAGACGAAGCGCCTCGGCATTGAAGGTACGAATATAGAAATCGTAAGTTCGACTGACGCCGTCGGCCGTGAAATACGGGTCGGTCAGCGACAGGATGATGTTGCGATTCAACTTGCTGGTGTTGGCTTCAACACGAACCGATTTGCCAGAGCCCAAAAAATTGGTCTGGTTCAAAGAGCCGGTCAAGATGACTTTATCGGTTGACGAAACGCCGACACCGAAGCCGATGTTGCCGGTAGGCTTCTCCGCAACCACCACATTAAGATCAACCTGATCCGGCGAATCCGCTACTGGCTGGGTCTCGAGCTGAACCTCCTTGAAATACCCCAGTCGGTCAACCCGTTCGCGCGACAACCGAATGCGATCCGAGTCGTACCATGAGTCCTCGTATTGGCGCAGCTCGCGCCGGATCACTTCATCACGCGTCTTCGAGTTGCCAATGACATTGATGCGTCGCACATAGACTCGGCGCCCTGGGTCGATCAGGACATTGAAGCTGACCTCACCGGTTTCCCGCTTGGTCTCAGGCACCGCGTTGACGTTTGCAAATGCATAACCCAGCTCACCGAGCCGCTCCGACATGCGTTTGGTCGATTGTGTCAGTCGCTCGCCGGAATAAACCTCGCCGATCTTTAGCAGCATCAGTGCCCTGAATTCGGCTTCGCGGCCGAGCAACTGACCGCCGAACTTAATATCGGAAATCTTGTACTGCTTACCCTCGGAAATACTCAGGGTAATGTGAATATCCTCCTTGTCGGGCGTGATCGAGACTTGGGTTGAATCGATCGAAATCTCGAGGTAGCCGCGATTCAAATAGAACGATCGCAGGGTTTCAATATCGCCGGCCAGCTTTTCACGCGAGTACTGGTCGGACTTGGTATACCAGGTCATCCAGGTCGGCGTCGCCTGACGGAACTGGTCGAGCAGCTCGGATTCACTGAACACCTTGTTGCCGACCATTCGAATCGATTTGATTCGGGCTGATTCGCCCTCTTCGATGGCGACCACCACGCCGACGCGATTTCGCTCGAGTGGGGTTACAGTCGACGTGACCTTGACCGCATATTTGCCGCGCGATAAATACTGACGCTTGATTTCCTGTTCCGAGCGATCGAGTATCGAACGGTCAAAAATTCGAGACTCGGCCAGGCCCTGATCCCGCAGAGCGCGTTTTAAATTGTCCTTGTCGAACTCTTTCGAACCGGTGATCTCGATCGAGGCCACTGCCGGCCGTTCTTCGAGGTAAACGACCAGTACCTCGCCGTCCGCTTCAAGTCGAACATCCTTGAAAAAACCGGTGGCGAACAACGCCTTGACCGCCTCGGCTGCTTTCTCGTCATTCAGCGTGTCACCAACCTTGACCGGCAGATAGCCGAATACCGTACCCGGTTCAGTACGTTGGATACCCTCGATACGAATATCCTTGATGATAAACGGCGATAACGCCCAAGCGGTCTGCGCCCAGAGCATCGCAGCCATACTCGCGGTCACGCTAGCGGCCACACTCACCACATGACAGGTCAGTCGCTGGGACAAGCGACGCTTTTTGAACTTTGAGTACATCAGGAACCGATCAGGCGGGTTATGTCGTTAAACAGGGCAACGACCATCAGCGCACCAATGATCGCGACGCCGGCCTTCTGTGTAATCTCGACGAAGCGATCCGATAGTGGCTTGCCGCGTAGCGCTTCGAGCCCGTAATAGACCAGATGACCACCATCGAGGACCGGGATGGGCAGCAGGTTGAGCACACCCAAACTAATACTGATCAAGGCCAGAAACGAGACGTAAGCAAACCAGCCGACGCGCGCACTTTGACCCGCATAGTCCGCAATGGCGACCGGGCCGCTGAGATTCTTCCACGATAACTGCCCGACCAGCATCTTGCCCATCATGCGCAGCGAAAAGATCGACATGTCCCAAGTCTGTTGGGCGCCGCGCGCTAGCGATTCAAGCGGTCCGTATCGCACCATTTCCATGGCGACCCGGTGGTTCAAGCCGGCGCCGATCCTGCCGACTTGTTTGCCCGCTTCGTTGGGTCGATCGGACTCTCTGCTATCCGGTGTCACTTCAAGGCTCAAGGTAGCGGCGCTGCGCAACACTTCGAAGCGCAGCGGCTTGCCCGCGTTACTGCGAATACGCTCGATCAATTCGCCCGAACGGCGTATCTCCTGACCATCGACGCGCAGCACTTCATCGTTGGCGCGCAAGCCAGCGCGAGCTGCCGCGCTGTCGGTCATGACGCTGGCGACCAATACCCGACCGACCGCCAGATCGATTCCCAGCGTACGCAGAAAGTCCTTCTCGACTTCGCCACTGGGCAGACTCGAGGTATCGATGTTGAGCGTCGTCGGCGCGGTTTGCGCTGTACTGCCGGCGCGATTGACCGCCAGACTGACCGACCTCTTTTCGATCACGGCATCGAGCATCAGCAGCCGTACCTCGTTCCAGGAGCGAATCGCCTTGCCATCAACCGAGACAATGCGATCACCGGACTGGATTCCAGCGGTAGCCGCTGGTGATTGGGCCACCGGCTGATCAAGAATGGCGGCCGGCTCCTCAACCCCGACCACGTTGAGCAACCAATATAGCCCTATGGCCAACAGAAAATTGGCCACCGGGCCGGCAACGACAATTGCCGAGCGCCGGCCCAGGGACTGCCGGGTAAAGGCGCGCGGCAGATCGGCGGGTGCAATCGGTAACTGCGATTCGTCACGTTCGTCGAGCATCTTCACATAGCCGCCCAGCGGGATGGCGCTAAAAGACCATTCGGTCTTGTCCGGGCCAATCAAGCGAGTGAAGAGGGGCTTGCCAAAACCGATCGAGAAACGCAGCACCTTGACACCACACCAGCGGGCCACCAGATAATGACCCATTTCGTGAATGAAGATCAGTACGGTCAGGGCAAACAGAAACGAAATAATGGTTTGAAGAAGGGTCATCGAGTTACACCTTTGATGAATTCACGGGCAAGGCCTCGTGCTTGCTGATCGAGCGCCAACACTGCGTCCAAGCTATGCGCCGCTGCCGCGCTGCCCAAGCGGTCAAGCACCCGAGCGTTCAGATCAGCGATATCGGTAAAGCCGATTGCGCCGTTCAGAAAATAGTCGACATTGATCTCGTTGGCGGCATTTAAAACACAGGGCGCCGCGCCGCCATTGCGCAAGGCAGCACGCGCCAGCGCCAGCGCCGGAAAACGATCGTAATCGGGGGCCTGAAAATCGAGCCGCCCCAGCTTCGCCAGTTGCAATGAACCGACGCCGGCGTTGATACGTTCGGGAAAGGCCAGCGCCTGTGCGATCGGTGTGCGCATATCCGGATTGCCAAGCTGCGCCAGTACCGAGCCGTCCAGGTACTCGACCATCGAATGAATGATGCTCTGCGGATGAACCAGGACCTCGAGGGCATCAGCCGGCAGATTGAACAGGTAATGCGCTTCGATGAGCTCAAGTCCCTTGTTCATCATGGTTGCCGAGTCGACCGAGATCTTGCGCCCCATCGACCAGTTCGGATGTGCGCACGCCTGCTCTGGCGTGACCGTGCGCATTTGCTCGAGTCCGAGGTTCAGAAACGGTCCACCGGAAGCCGTCAGAATAATCTTGACGACGCCGGACGGTACTTTCGGAAGCTTGTTAGCGGGGTCAATCGGTGTCAAACATTGAAAGACAGCATTGTGTTCGCTGTCGATCGGCAACAGACGGGCGCCGTGTTCGCGGCAACGCGCCATGAAGAGCTCACCGGCACACACCAGCGACTCCTTGTTGGCCAGCAAAATCTTTTTGCCAGCACCGGCGGCCGCCATCGTTGACCGCAAGCCGGCGGCACCGACAATCGCAGCCATCACATAGTCGACCTCAGGGGCGCTGGCCACTTCGGCCAGCGCCGCTTCGCCGACCAGCACTTGGGTCGCCATGGGAGTGCCCCCAGCGGCGGCGCCGGCATGGACGGCGCCGGCCTGGACGGCGCCGCCGCAGTCGGCGCGCCATTGTGCCCGCAGCAGGTGCCGCGC
>JANLTP010000153.1:0-3680 GCA_031363055.1 Burkholderiales bacterium
GGCTTGCCTTGACGCTGTCTGCCGGGTTGGGCGGGGCGCTCGGCGCGGCTCAATTGGCTGGTTTCATGTTTGGTGTCTGGGCAGCGGTGGCGGCCGGCTAATCGCGATGCCGATGACGACAAAAACACTTGAAGGGGGTAGCACTACGAATAACACACTGAGTAGCACGCGAGAGACGAGCGATTCGATTCGCAACCAGCCGCGCCGACCGGCGTTGGCGCTGATTATGTCGATGTTGCTGCCGGGCTTTGGGCAGCTCTACAACGGCGAAATCAACAAAGGCCTTTGGCTTTTTTTGCTATTCACGTTGGTCGTCGTGCCGCTTCCAGTGATCGCGGCGCTTTACCTGCCGAGCGCCTGGATGATGCCGCTGTTGCTGATGGGCTTGTTGCTGACGATCGCTTGCTGGTTGTTTGCGATGATCGATGGCTGGCGCGAAGCACGTCGCCGACAAGACTACTTGCCGGCACCCTGGCAACAGGGCAGCGTCTACATTCTGGTGTTCGTGTTGTGTAACTTGCTGAGCTTGCCGTTGTTCATCGGTTCCGTGCGCGAGCATCAGCTTGAATCGTTTCGTATTCCGAGCAGCAGTATGGCACCCAGCGTTTTGCAGGGCGATTTTTTGTTCGCCGACAAGCGCTATAACTGCCCCAATTGCAAATACGCGGTGGCGGGCGGCAACCTGGCGGTGTTCACCTATCCGAATGACCGCACGCAGCGCTAAATCAAGCGCATCATTGCGTTGCCCGGCGATCAGGTGCGGTTGCGTGGACGCGAAGTGCTGGTAAACGGTCAGACGTTGACGCTGACCGAGCGAGCCGAGGCGCAGAGCCTGCGGATCAACGAACGTTACGGCAATCGGCGATGGACGGTGATCTGGGATTTGACCGAGCAACTGAACTCGCGACTTAATGAGCAATCGCCAGCTTTGGCTGGTCGACCGTCGCGCTTGCGATTGGATTAGCCAGTGCCGCGCTCAGCACCCTGCGCGCTAAATCCGGACGATTCTCGCACGCCTAGGAGCACCCCCAGGGCCGGGCTGCGCCCAGCCCGCCCCCCGCGGGGGTTCAAGCAAAGTGGCAGAGCCACATTTGCTTGAGAGTAGTGAACCGGCGTGGCACGATTCGCGCCGCGCACTCCGGTTCAGTCACCGGATCGAACAGAGACCGACGATGAACAATTCATCGCGCGGCCCTTACGCTCGGCCGTCGTTTATATCCGTTCGTCTCTGCCCCAGTTCTCTACTCGCAGGCCTGGTACTCGGCGAAATTCTTCCTCGTTATCGGTGACAAGGGTGCAATCCAGGGCTAAGGCATGAGCTGCAATGAGCATGTCATTGGGTCCGATCGGGGTGCCCTGGCTTTCGAGGTATTGACGCAGATTTGCGTAGCGTTGTGCGACAGTTCGATCGAGATCAAAAACGTGGATAGCGGCCATCGTCACCCGATAGGCGTCCAATAGTTTTGCCGAGGGGTTCTTTGCGAGGCCAAAGCGCAACTCGCAGTCGACGATCACACTGGTACAGACTTGCGCCTCCTCTACAAGCTGCAAGCTTTCCGCGATATGTTTGGCAATCACACCAGACGGTGATCGCATGAGTCCGGAAAGAATATTGGTATCCAGCAACCAAAGCGGTGCTGCCATGCTCAAACATCCACATCGTCAAGGCCTAGCAGTCCCGAGTCAACATCGGGAAAGGACTCGTCTAGCAGCTTCAATGTCGCCAGCGCGGCGAGTAGCGCCTTGGGTGAGCCTTGAGGAAAGCTTTTTTGCATCGGCTCGATGACCAGAGCACCCGCGACTCTGCGAATGGTCACGTCCGCGCCCGGTAGCTCGAACTCGCGGGGAATGCGAACCGCTTGGTTGGCGCCGTTTCTGAAAAGACGGGCGGTTCTGGTGTCTTCGCCCAGGGCGACCGGGTTAATTGACGGAGAGTCTTTCATATTGCCTCTTGCCATGGTGACAGGATGCAAGGACTTTAGCATAGCCTATTCTTAATGTATAGGCTATTCCATAAATTCGATCGCCACAATACACTGCATTGCACCCGGAGCACGAATTCTCCTAATCTCACAATAGACCGAGCGGGCTATTGACGATGCCGTTCGGCAACGGTTCAATGTATCCATGAAGACACGCCCATTCGGTCTTGCGCTGGCGCTCGGGCTGCTGTTGACGGCCTGCGGTGGCGGTGGTGGCGAAGGCGCGACGCAGCCAGACGCGCCGGCCGCGACGCCGGCAGCATCTCCTGTTGCTGTGTCCTCGGGCGGCGCTTCCTCGCCTTCGCAGCTTGCCGCAGCGACGCCAATCACCGCATTGCCAACACCGATCACTGCTGCCCCGGTTGCAGCTCCCGTCGCTGCGCCAGTCGCTGCGCCGGTCCCCGCGCCAGTGGCAGCGCCAATTGCGGCCCCAGCGGCCGCCGCCGCCCCGGCAGCCAGCTTTTGCGAACCCAGTACCAAAACAGGCGAAACCCTGTTTCTGCATTGCAACGACGTCACCCATACGCCGCTACTCATTGGTGCGCAAGTAGGACGAACCGAGACAGGTAATACCTGCGCCTTCGAACTGAATGCCACCGGGCTGGCGAAGTTGCGACTTGGTAGCGCGAGTTATCAGGCAACTTTCGACGGCGATGATCGCGATTTCTCGGTGATCAGTCGTGCGGCGACGTTTGACGGCCAGAGTCTGAATGCGCATGAGCCGGCCACGGGCGTGCAGATCTTCCTGATCCACAGCACGGACCACCAGCAAGTCGGCGCACTGCTCTCGAACACGCAGGCGTCGGTAATCTACGCCGAGACTTTCTGTGGCGTTGATCCACCGGCAACCAATGTTGCTGGGCAGCTCGAGATCAGCGGCACGATTCGGGTCGCCGACACGGCTGATGTCGACTCCGACACCAACGATGTCACCCAAGCCAATTGGCGTCGCAATGACACCCCGTCGCAAGCGCAGCCACTGTTGAATCCGGTGCTGCTGGCCGGTTATGTCAATCGGCCGCGGACCGGACCACCTGGGCGAACCTTTACCGACGGCGACATCGACGATTTGTTCCGGATCAACTTGCAGCCTGGTCAGGTCATCGAACTCGAATTCAATGGTGATCCGGCCACGACCGATCTCGACCTGTGGATCTACTCTGCGACCGGGTTCTTGCGCGGCCGCTCGATCGGCAACAGCTCGCGGCGGGAGTGCGTACGAATCACCACCGCCGGCGATTATCTGATCAACGTCAGGGCTTATGCTGGCGCCGCCAACTACCTGTTGCGCGTTGGGAGTCCCAGCAGCGCAACGAGCTGCCCGAACGATGCCACCTCGGTCGATACTTTCGTCGCCAATGAACTGATTGCCAAGGTCAGATCCGAGGCCTCGACTAGTGCCGCCGGCTTGAAGTCGAGCGGCACGCCCAGCGCAACACCGGGCGCAACATCAAGTACGACGGCGGGCGTAACCTCAATCGGCACAATCACCGCATTGAAACGCGCCGGCCTTGTGATCGTCTCGAACAATCCTGACGGTCCACTGTTACTGCGCCTCGCCGATTCTGCCAGCGATCGAGTCAAGACCCTCAAGAGCTTGCAGGTCCGCGGTGATCCGCTCGCACCTGCGCCTGGCACTGACAACGCAGGCTTGCGACGTGAATTACCGCCACAGACGTTGGCGCAAGTCGACACACT
>JANLTP010000250.1:0-37594 GCA_031363055.1 Burkholderiales bacterium
GGGCCTGATGCTCGGCGGAAAATTCTCGTTGATGGATTATCTGATCTGGAACGAAATTCCCACGGTCGTCGGCAATCTGGTGGGCGGTCTGGCGTTCACCGGCCTGACACTGTATTCCACCCACTTGAGGACGGCCGCCAAGCGTGTGCTCGTTTAGGAGGGACGATGTCGGGGTTGAGTGAACTGAGCATATCGATCGGCCAGCATTCCGCTGCCGGTCGCAAGGAAATCAATCAGGATTTCTACGGCGTCTGCATCCCGAGGCAACCGCATCTGAGCTCGAAAGGGATCACGATGGCGGTGGCCGATGGCATCAGCAGCAGCGACGTCAGTCAAATCGCTGCGCAGGCAGCGGTCACCACCTTCCTGGAGGATTACTTTTGCACCGCTGAGGCCTGGTCGGTCACGAAATCGGTGCAACGCGTGCTGCATGCCACCAATGCATGGCTGCATTCGCAGACCTGTCAGAGCCAACATCGGTTCGATAAAGATCGGGGCTACGTCTGCACCTTGAGCGCGATGGTGTTGAAATCAACCACTGCACATATCTTTCATGTCGGCGACTCGCGAATCTATCGGCTGCGCGCTCAATCGCTGGAGCAACTGACTCAGGACCATCGTATTTCGGTATCGCAAGAGACGAGCTACCTGAGTCGCGCGCTCGGTATGGGGCCGCAACTCGAGATCGACTATCAGGCAATTGCCATCGAGCTGGGCGATGTGTATTTCTTCGCAACCGACGGTGTTTACGAGCATGTCAACCCCCGCTTTGTCATCGAGACTGTCAAACAAAACGCCAGCGATCTTGATCAAGCGGCGCGGCTCATTACCGAGGAAGCATTCAAGCAAGGCAGCCCCGATAATTTAACGGCGCAACTGGCTCGGGTGGACGAACTACCGGACCACGATACACACGAAATTCATCAACAAGCACACTCGCTGCCGGTGCCGCCGGCGCTTGAGGCTCGCATGCTATTTGATGGTTACCGGATCATCCGGCAGTTGCAAGCGAGCAGTCGCAGCCACGTCTTTCTGGCAATCGATTCCGAAACTGATCGACCGGTCGTGCTGAAGACGCCGTCGGTTGAGCAACATGCCGACCCAGTGTATCTCGAGCGATTCTTGATGGAAGAATGGATCGCGCGGCGAATCAACAGCCCCTACGTCCTAAAGCCCTGCCCGCAAACCCGACAGCGCAATTTTCTCTATGTGGCCACTGAATATGTCGAAGGCCAGACGTTGGCGCAATGGATGATCGATCATCCGAAGCCCAGTGTTGAACTTGTGCGAAGCATTGTTGATCAGATCGCCAAGGGCCTGCGGGCCTTTCATCGACTGGAAATGCTGCATCAAGATCTGAAGCCCGATAACGTCCTCATCGATAGAACCGGCACCGTGAAAATCATCGACTTTGGTTCGACGCGTGTCGCTGGCGTCCAGGAAAAGACCGGGGCAGGCGATACGCCCGGTCCGATGTTGGGCGCCGAGCAATACAGCGCGCCTGAATATTTTCTTGGGCATGCCGGCTCGCCACGCGCTGATCTGTTTTCGCTGGGCGTCATCATGTACCAGATGCTGAGCGCAAAACTGCCCTATGGCGCGCAGGTTCCGAAAGCAAAAACCTTACGCGAGCAACGCAAGCTACGGTATCGATCCTTGCTGATCGATCGTCCCGAGATTCCGGCGTGGATCGATGAAACCATTCGCAAAGCGCTGGACCCTGATCCGGCCAAGCGCTACGCCGATCCGTCTGAGTTCACCTTCGATTTGCACCATCCGAACAAGGCGTTCCTGAACCTGGTCCGGACACCGCTGAACGAACGCAACCCTGCCGTGTTCTGGCAGGTAACCTCGTTTGTGCTGGCGCTGGTAGTGCTGATGTTGCTGAACAATGTGGTGAACACCGTTCGCTAGCAAGCCTGGAGCGCGCCGCCAAGACTCGCATCCGACTATCGGGTCATCAGGCGGCCTTGCGCTTGGCCGCATCGAAGAATTGTTCGTCCTCGGTTGAGCCCTTCAGCGCAGCAGTTGAAGCATCGCGCTCGATGGTCGTAGTGACCGCATCGAAGTAACCGGTACCGACTTCACGCTGATGTTTGACGGCCGTGAAGCCACGCGAGGCGGCGGCGAACTCGGCTTCCTGCAACTCGACAAACGCCGTCATCTGGTTACGGGCGTACCCATAGGCCAGGTTGAACATCGAGTAGTTCAGGCTGTGGAACCCGGCCAGTGTAATGAACTGGAATTTGTAACCCATGGCACCGAGCTCACGCTGGAATTTGGCGATGGTCGATTCATCAATATTCTTTTTCCAGTTAAACGACGGCGAGCAGTTATACGACAGCATCTTGCCCGGGAACTGCTTATGAATGGCCTCGGCGAATTTCCGCGCAAATTCGAGATCCGGCGTACCGGTCTCGCACCAGATCAGATCAGCATACGGCGCATAAGCCAGGCCACGCGAGACAGCCTGATCGAAGCCGTTACGGGTACGGTAGAAGCCCTCAACGGTACGCTCGCCGGTCAGGAATTCGCGGTCGTTTTCGTCGACGTCGGAGGTGACCAGATCGGCCGCTTCGGCGTCGGTGCGGGCCAGCAAGATGGTCGGCACGCCCATGACGTCGGCGGCCAGACGCGCAGCCGACAGTTTGGCGACGGCTTCGCGCGTCGGCACCAGAACCTTGCCGCCCATGTGACCGCATTTTTTGGCCGAAGCTAACTGGTCTTCGAAGTGAACGCCGGCCGCGCCCGCTTCGATCATGGATTTCATCAACTCGAAGGCGTTCAAGACCCCGCCAAAACCGGCTTCAGCGTCGGCCACGATCGGCGCGAAGTAATCGATATAACCCGGGTCACTCGGGTTCTTGCCTTCCATCCACTGAATCTGGTCGGCGCGGGTCAGCGTATTGTTGATGCGCTTTACTACCGCCGGTACTGAATTGGCGGGATACAACGACTGGTCCGGATACATTTCGCCCGACAAATTGGCGTCGCCGGCTACTTGCCAGCCCGACAGATAAATCGCCTTCAGGCCGGCCTTGACTTGCTGCATGGCCTGGTTGCCGGTCAAGGCGCCCAGCGAATTGACAAACGGCTCGTCGTTGATCGAGCGCCAGAGCTTCTCCGCACCCCGTTTGGCCAAGGTATGTTCAACGCTCACCGAACCGCGCAGCTTGACTACATCTTCAGCGCCATAGCTGCGTTTGATACCGCGCCACCGTGGGCTTTCAGACCATTCTTTTTGTAGTTTCTGAGCTTCAAGTTCGCGTGATGACATGCAGATCTCCGAGGTGAGGGAAAATGGAATCTTTAGGTCCTCAAGCTTATCCTTCGGAATGCTGCGCAGCAACAGTGACTGTGAAATAATTCCTCTAGACTTTTCTTACATAAAAACAGGTAGTTAAGCCTATATTTCCGCATTATGAAAAAATTCATACCACAATGAAAAATCCACTTGCGGCAGCGCACCCATAAGATTTCACCATGAGGAAAGAAAATTCCACCATATGGAATTCAGGAGCCGGTCGGGGTCAAGAAACCGGGGGCACGCAGATTACCCCGAAGGATCGCGATCCGGTTCCTCCTCAAGCAGACTAGCCGTGGATGATTCCGGCAGCGATTCGACTTTGCGCAGGCGCCGTTCAATGGTTCGACTCTTGCTCTCAGCATCGGAAATCGTGTTGGTCACACTTTCAAGTTGTTTGCGGGTCTTGGCCAGCATATCGCCAAACTTGCCGAACTCGGTCTTGACCGCGCCCAACAATTGCCAGACTTCGCTCGATCGCTTTTCGACCTGCAAGGTTCGAAAGCCCATCTGCAAGCTCGACAGGATGGCCGACAGCGTGGTCGGTCCGGCCACAACAATCCGAAACTCGCGCTGCAGATCGTCCAGCAGTCCCGGTCGGCGCGCCACTTCGGCATATAGACCTTCTGTGGGCAAGAACATGATGGCGAAATCGGTCGTGCCGGGCGGCGAAACATACTTGTTTCGAATACTTTTGCCTTCCTCGCGAATCCGCAGGCTCAGAGCCTTCAGCGCGGCTTCGGCGGCCATCGGATCAGCCTTTTCATGGGCCAGCAACAGCCGCTCGTAGTCTTCCCTCGGAAACTTCGCATCGACCGGCAACCAGACTGGCTGGTCGAGTTGATGGCCAGGCAGGCGAATCGCAAATTCGACCCGTTCGCCACTACCCGCCACGGTCTCGATGTTCACGCCATATTGTTCGGGAATCAAGACCTGCTCCAGCAAGGCGGCCAACTGCACCTCGCCCCAGGTTCCGCGCGTCTTGACATTGGTCAGTACGCGTTTCAAGTCACCGACGTCGGAGGCGAGCACCTGCATTTCGCCCAGCCCCCGGTGCACTTGCTCGAGTCGATCCGAGACCATCTTGAACGAAGCGCCGAGCCTTTGCTCGAGCGTGGCATGCAGTTTCTCGTCGACGGTGGCGCGCATCTGCTCCAGCTTTTGGGCATTGTCCTGTGACAATTCGCGCAGCTTTTGTTCGAGCGTCAAACGAATTTCGCCGAGCCGCAACTCGTTGGCCTGCGCCAGCTTTTGCAACTGCAACGCAAAGGAGTCGATCTGATTGTTTTGGACATTGGCAATGTTCGCCATCTGCTGCAAAAAGTTGTTCGAGAACCGGCTGATCGACACGGCCAACTCGTCGCGCTGCTCGCGCGCACGCAGACCGATCTGCTCCGACAGCGAATGATCGAGTTCACGCGTCGCATTGGCCTGTTCGCGGCTGAGCGCGGTCAGCGCTGCACCCGGATCGGCTGGCCGACGCAGGACTAGAATCAAAAGCAACACCGTCGCCACCGCCAGTAAGACCAGAACGGCCACCAGTAGGTATTCGGTCACCGCAAAATTTCCGACTACCGATAAGCTTCGAGGATTAGTTGTATTCACATTCAATCCCAATGCCTGGTTCAAGTGTACCCATGACTACTGCCAGCACATTACTGATTTCACTGGCCTTTACCGCGCTGCTGAGCTTTACCTCAATGCTCAAGGCCGAAATGTACAAATGCAGCGACGCTGGCGGCAAAACCGTCTACGCCGACAAGCCGTGCAACGGCAATCCGAACGCCAAGCCTTGGAAGCCCAAGGAACCCTTGAATGTGGTCAGCAGCGAATCGCTGACCGGCGCACGGAAAACAGAGACTGCCGACAAACGTCCCGGTTGGCTCAAGCCGATCGATCCGATCGGCGATTGCAAGCGCAAGGGCGGCACGATCGATCCGGAGTTTCGTGCCTGCATGCTGCCGTAAGGCTGCGTGTTGCCGTAACGCTGTGTCGACAACGTACTCTCAGGCGACGCTTCGCAAGGTCTGGATCGGCGGTGTGCTCAGTACTTTGCGCAGACCCAGCCCACCGGCGACCATAGCCGCCAGCGCACCGAGCGACAGACCCGCCAACAGCCCCAGCCATTGCGGATCATATTCAAACTGAAACACCTGTCGCGCCAGCACCAGGCCGACCAGCAAAGCGGCGCCGGCCGCGAGAAAGCCCGCCAGGCCACCGGCAATACCGAGCTCGAGCATTTGTGCCCACAACAATTGCCGTCGGGTCGCTCCCATCGCGCGCATCAGACCGGCCTCTCGCGTGCGTTCTTCGCGTGATGAGGTCAGTGCCGCATACAACACCACCAGCCCGGCAATCAAGGTCAGCACAAACAGAACCTGCACCGCCCGTATGACCTGCTCGAGCATCGTCTGCACCTGCCGAACAATGCTGCCGGTATCAAAAATAGTCAGGTTCGAAAAGCGCTGTACCAATGCGGTATCGACCGGCTTGCCACTGGCCGTGTTGCCTTGATGAAAGGCGGTGATCCAGGTTTGTGGTCGCCGCTCGAGCGCAGCCGGCGACAGAAACATGTAGAAGTTGACCTTCATCGAATCCCAGGCGAGCTTGCGCACGCCGGTGATTTTGGCAAGCACGATTTCACCAGCAATATCGAAGCCCAGGTCATCGCCCAATTGCAATTTGAGGATTTGCATGATGCCCTCTTCCACCGAGACTTCCGGTTTGCTGGCATCGAGCCAGCGACCGGCGACCGTCTTGTTATGGCCCGGCTGTACGGTGCCATAGGACAAGTTGAACTCGCGCTCGATGAGGCGCTGCGCGCGCTCGTCGCTAAATCCTTCAGGGCCGATATCCTTGCCATTGACCGACACCAGGCGGCCACGAATCATCGGATACAGATCCGGTGACTTGACGCCACTCTGCTCGAGTATCCGGCTCACCTCGGCACGTTGGTCCGGTTGAATATTGATGACAAACCGGTTCGGGGCATCCGGCGGCGAGGCCTTGCGCCAACTGTCCAGCAAATCGTTGCGGGTCACGGTCAGCAACATCAACGCCATCAAGCCAACCGCCAATGCGACAGTTTGAACCACCGTCACGCCGCGCCGCGTGGTCCAGGTCGCCAGCGCAATACGCAAGGCCGGCGCCGCGCCGATTTTGGCCAACAAGCGGCGTGCCGGCGACAGCAAACGGACAACACCCCAGGCGGCGGCCGCAAACACAAGACCGCCGGCGAGGAATCCGAGCAAGGCGATCGCCGCCAGTTTGGGATCACCCGCGAACCAGAACATCAAGCCCGAAAACGCGCCGGCCGCGAGCACCGGTGCAATCCAGGACTGCGCGGCAGGCACGCCGATATCACGCCGAAGCACTCGCAACGGCGCGACGTTGGCGATACGCAGAAACGGCCAGGCGCCGAACCCCAGCAGCAATACCAGGCCGGCCGCGATCGACTGCACAATCGGCAATCCACTGGTCGGCGGCAGCGTCATTTGCATGAAACTGGCGATCGCGTTGACCAAAACAAAGTGCAGGGACCAGCCGATCAACGCGCCCACCGCACCGGCGGCCAGCCCGATCACCAGCAGCTCGAGCAGCAGTGCCGACTGCAAGACCGACTGCTGCAAGCCCATGGTCTTCATGACCGCACAACCATCGAGGTGCCGCAGCGCGAACTGGCGCGCCGCCAGCGCAATGGCGACCGCAGAAATCAGCGCCGTCAACAGCGACACCAGCGCAAGGAATTTCTCGGCACGATCGAGCGTCGAGCGCAACTCGGGCCGACCGTTCTCCAACGATTCAATGCGCTGGCCGCGTTTGAGCTTGACCTGCAGCTCGAAGCGTTTGACGATCGCCGCCTCGCCCGCCAACAGCAATCGGTAGGTTACCCGGCTGGCCGGCTGGATGAGTTTGGTCGACTCCAGATCGTCGATAGCAATCATCAGGCGCGGCGCAAAGTTCACAAAGTTTGTGCCGCGATCCGGCTCATAAGTCAGCACGTCACTGACCTTCAGTTGCAACTCACCGAGCTCGACCGTACCGCCGGCAGCCAGGCCCAGGGATTGAAACAATTGCGGATCGCCCCAGGCTTGGCCAGGCTTGGGCGCGACACTCACGGCGCGCTCTGCGCCCGCCGGCTTTGAAGCGTTGTCGGCCAATCGCAACTGGCCACGCAAGGGGTAATTGGCGCTCACGGCCTTGATCGATGCCAACTGGGTTTTGCCATCGATGGCGACCATGCTCGGGAACGCGACGGTCTGTGCAATCATCAGTTTTGCCTCGCGCGCGGCATCAAGCAACTCCGCCGATATCGGCGCATCGGACGACACCACGAGATCAGCGCCCAACAGTTGGCGCGCCTGTTGCGAGAGGGCTTGCGATAGTCGATCGACAAAAAAACCAACGCTTGAGATCGCGGCCACCGCAACCAGTAACGCCGCAAACAACAGTCGCAATTCACCGCCGCGCCAGTCGCGCTTGAACAGAACCCAGGCGAGACTGAACGAGGATATCGAACCGCTGTGCTTCATGTTGCTCTTTCCCTATCTGACAACAGGCAGTACCTCGATTCGATATCGATGGCTGATGCGCCGATCGAGCACCGGATCGAAGAGCTCCATGTGGAATTGCGAAGTCGGACGCACACCCCCCAAGGCTGCGAGGGTGCCACAGAACATGACGGTGCCATCGGGCAATCGGTTCATGCTGTCAGCCGGTTTCTGATTGGCCGATATCTGATTGGCCGGTTTCTCAATAGCTGGTTTCCCATTGACCGGACTTTGATTGACCGAATTTTGATAAAGCGTCATCAAATCATGCAGCGGCCGGATCGCCGCCAACGGGCCTTCCTGATAAAGCACCCGTTCATGGTTTTCGTCAATCCAGGAGCGTAGCTCAATCGCGTCGAGATGATCGGCAATCTCGTCATAACTCCAGGCTTGATCGGCCACCACCTTGGCGCACGCCTGTTTGGAGATGGCCACCGAAAAGGTCTCGGTCTGCCGATCGGTGTGGTCGGAACCGACGGTTAGCCAAAGCCGGTTGTTCATCGCTACCAGCACAGGTTCAACTTCGCCGGAGGTTTGATCGCCGACCACCTGAATCCCATGCGCCTGGGTCAGGTTCGGCACCGCCACCTGATAAAACAACGGCACGGTTGAGGGCCGTGATACGCCCAAGGCGGCCAATTCTTCAATATGGTGCTCGATCGCCGACCAATCGCGGCCAGTCCAGCCTGCGATCACCAGCGATTGCGGAAAAGTCTCGAAATTGAATACCCGAACTTTACCCAACAGCAGAAACCTCAACAGGTGATTCATATCATTCCCTATTTGATGGACTTCATGCCAACCAGTTTCGCCAACGTCTGGTTAAACGTACTCGAGCAGGCACCGGCGCAACGCGACGACCATGCAGGCAACACCGACTCGTTCATGGTCTTCAGCAAGGCGGCCCGATCCGAATCGCCGCCAATGACGACGTTCATTCTGCCCGCCTGACCACTTCGGCAAGGCTCGACACCGGCATTGCAGTTGATTCCCTCACGGGTATAAACCAGCGCGCTTTCCCAGACCCGCGCTTCAAAATTTCGAAATTCCGATTGCAATGCCTGCCGTTCTGTCGGCGGCAAGGACGCCCAGGTTTTTTCGGCAACCGCGTAGTGGATCAGCTCCCAGGCCAGCGGCAACGAAAACAAATGACTGCTGACCTCGTGCCAGCGTGCCTGGTTACCCGTCATGGTTCCGCCGATGGCACAGTCAATGGTTTTCGACGCCAACGCACTGCGGACCTCCGCCAGCGGCATCCGATGCGCACTGCCGCCCAACGATTCAATTAGCGCGGCCTGCATCGCGCCATCGGTGCGGATTTTGCGGCCCTTGATATCGGCAAGCCGCGCGAACGAACTGCGGCAATAAAGCGCCTGGGCCTGCACAGCGGCCAGCGCCAGCAAACGCAATCCAAACTTTTCCTGAAACAGTGTCGCGGCTCGATCGCGGTAGCCTGCCGCCACCAAACGAGCGCTTGGCACATCCAGCGCCAGGCCGGTCAGATCGGCCAGATCGAACCACGCCTCAGTGGGCGAAAATTGCGTCACACGAAGGGCGGTGAATCCGACCTTGCCGCTGCTGGTTCGATCCAGCAAGTCGCGGCCAATCAGCTCGGCCTCACTGGCGGCACGGAGTTCCATCTTGACGACAGCAAACGATCGGTCAGCGAGGATTCGGTTGACAAATGGCTGTTCCAGTGCCCGAAAGGCCAGGGAATCGGCCGTTGAACCGACGAACTCCAGCGATTGCTGTCGTTGGCTCTGAACTTGGCTTTGAACTTGAATCTGAGCAGGCGATTGGGCGGCCGCTGTTGATGTTCCTCGCCCGATGAGAGCACATCCGAACGCGACCAACAGGAATAAAAACCTGCAAATCGAGCGAAACCGGCGGTTGCTGCATTGAGGCATCAGAAATATGAGTAAGGCGGCCTGCGTTTTAACATGTGATCGTCATTGAATCCGGTCGATTTAACGATCCCAACGTGCGTTTAAGGGACGGCTTGAAAGGGAGAGCTCAGTTTAACCTGCTACGATTTCTGTTTCTGCTGAGACCGGACCGGCCATGAAAACTATTGATTGGTACTTTGACTTCATTTCTCCCTACGCCTATTTGCAAAGTTATTCGCTCAACGACTTCGTCATGGACGCGGTCGTACAGTGCAAGCCGATTCTGTTCGCCGGCCTGCTGAACCACTGGGGCCAGAAGGGTCCGGCCGAAATCCCCGGCAAGCGGGTCTGGACCTTTGAGGACATCACCTGGAAGGCGCACACCCGCGGCATTGCGTTGACTCTGCCACCGGCACATCCGTTTGTGCCCTTGCAATTGCTGAGGTTGTGCATCCTGTTCGACAGCAAGCTCGACGTGGTTCAGCGCCTGTTTCAATTCGTCTGGAAAGAAGGCAAGTCGCCGGCTGACGAAGCGGCCTGGGCGGAATTGCTGGAGGAATTTCAGGTCAAACCCGATGAGCTTGATGATCCGGAGTTAAAGCAGGCTTTGCGTGATAACACCAATGAAGCGATCGCACGCGGCGTATTCGGGGTGCCTACCTGCGCCATCGGCGAACGTCTCATCTGGGGCTTCGAGGCCAATGACATGGTGCGAGCAGCACTCGCCGACGATCCGTTTTTCAGCTCGGCTGCACTGCAGGCTGCCCATGCGCTGCCCGATGGCGTGCACCGTACAGCCAAGGTGCGCTCTTGACCAGCAGCTCGAGTTCCGCCGGCCTGCATGAATTTCTGCTGCAGGATCGCGTCATCTGGGGAACGCCGGCGGCCGAAGCCGTGCTCGCCGAGGCTGACAGGCGGCGCGCCCAGCGGATATTTATCGTCACCAGCAAGACCTTGAACCGCAGCACCGACGCGGTCGCAAATATCCGCCAGGCGCTCGGTGCGCGCCATGTCGCCACGTTCGATGAATGTGTCGAACATACGCCGCGCGCCAGCGTCATTGCGGCTGCCGACGCAGCGCGCGCAGCGCGACCGGATTTGATTCTGACCATCGGCGGCGGCACCGCGATTGATACGGTCAAGGTCATGCTGATTGCGCTGGCGCACGACCTGCGCAACCCCGACGACTTGAGTCACTACCATTTAAGAATGAACCCGGATGGCTCGCGATTCGCGCCGGTCATCAAGGCGCCGCCCATGCGTCAGATTGTTCTCTCGACCACATTGTCGGCCGCCGAGTACTCGAACTTCGGCGGTTGCACCGACCCGATCCGCAAGGTCAAGGACGGTTACGTCGGTCGCGAGATTGGTGCGGCCAGCGTAATTCTTGATCCGGCGATCACCGTCCACACCCCCGAATGGTTATGGCTATCGACCGGCATTCGTGCGATCGATCATGCCGTCGAGGGAATTTGTTCGATCCAACCGTCGCCGCTGGTCGAAGCAACCGCGCTGCAAGCGCTCAAGTTGTTCAAGCTTTCCTTGCATCTGACCCAGATCGACGCCAGCGATATGGCGGCCCGCCTGCAATGCCTGCAAGCCGCCTGGTTGGCCGGTACCGGCATCTTGCGGGTGCCGTACGGCGCCAGTCATGGCATGGGACACAGCCTCGGCGCAGTCACTGGCATGAGTCATGGCTACACGTCATGCGTGATGTTGCCGCATGTCATGCGCTGGAACCTCGAGCACACACAGCGTCAGCAGCGCGCGATCGCCGAAGCCATGGGCCGCAGCGACGGTGACGCGGCCATGGCGATCGCGCAATTGATCAGTCAGCTCAAATTGCCGACCCGATTGCGCGATCTGAATGTCCGCAAAGATCAGTTCGCGCAAATTGCCAGTGGTGCGATTGATAATTTGTGGGTACGCACCAACCCGCGACCGATCACCTCAACTGATGATCTGATGCAACTGCTTGAACATGCGTGGTAGCAGCCGCGCGGCCGGCCAGGTAGCCGCCAGCCAGCGCAGCCAGCAGCCCATTACCTGACAGATAGCCCGAGGCGGCATGACCGCTGACGCCGCGCGCAGCACCGCCGGCCGCATAGAGATTCTCGATCACGCCGCCACCAATTCGTTTGACGCGCATCGCCGAATCGACTGCCAGACCGCCCTGGGTATGAAATAACGCGCCGGTGACTTGCACCGCATAAAAAGGCGCTTGCAGGCACTGGCTCGCATCAAAGCGCCGCCCGAAGCAGTCCGTGCACGCCTGTTCAGCGGCCGCACTGATGTGCGCGAATTCGTGCTTAAGTACTGCTTGGTCGACTCGTAAAATCGTCGCCAATTCGCTCAAGGTCGGCGCACTCCGGATTGCTCCAAGCCGCTGCGCAAGTTGGTAATCCGGGAACGGCAGCGCTTGTTGATGCACGCGTTCGTCATACAAATTCCAGGCAATACCGCCGTCTTGTGAGAGTACCGCGAGTGCGGCCTCCGAGTAGCCTTGCGACTCGTCCCAGAACCGCTGGCCTGCTTGATTGACTTGCACGCCACCATGCATGATGATCGCCCAGGTAATCAAGACACCGTGCGGATGCGCGACCGAGCCATGCCCCTGGTAGGCAGCCAGGTCGGCCATCTGTAAATCAAGCAGCCGGCCCCAGGTAATGGCATCGCCCTGATTACCGGCGTGGCCGAAGTACAGCGCCTGTTGCATCTCGGGAATCAATTCTCGAACCAGGGCCGGGTTGCCACCGTAGCCATTGCAGGCGAGCACAATCTGATCAGCCGTCACGGATTCAAGCGTGCCGTCCGGTTTCACATAAGTGACGCCATTCGGGCGGCCATGGGTATCGAGCAACAGTTCCGTCACTCGCGCTCGGGTCAGCAACGTAATCTCAAGTCTCTCTGCGGCACGCCATAAACGATCCAGCAAGCCTTGGCCGGTGCGCTCGGCGACCGTATGCATTCGCGCGCGGCTGTGACCGGGATAGAGAAGCCCATCCAGCACTTCAAACGCCACACCATGCACGTCAGTCAGCCAATCGATGACGACGGAAATCTCGCGAGCAAACAATTCCGTCAACACCGGGTCGGCACTGCCCTTCGCCTTGGCCCGAATATCCGCTGCGAAGCGCTCGGCAGAATCGTCGATACCGAGCCGACCTTGCACGCGAGTGCCGGCTGCCGGTACGAAGCCGGACGACAAGGCGGTTGAACCGCCGGGCAAAGCATCACGCTCAAGAACCAGTACGTCGACGCCCTGCGCGCGGGCTGCGAGCGCGGCCACGACACCACAGGCACCGGCACCGACGATGAGGACCGGAATCGGACTCATGAAGTGATCGATTCCTTGCGAACAATCAGGTTGCCGAGGTCGTCAACACGCGCCGCAAAGCCGGGCTCGAGCCAGGTCGTCGTATCCGACTGCTCGAGAATCGCCGGCCCCGAAAGCTCGAATGCAGTCGGCAGCTCGAGTCGCGCGTAAACTTGCGCGTCGTGCCAGGCACCCGCATGGTAGACCTTGCGACTACCGATCGACGCTTCGAGATGCGGTGCAGGTGTAGCTGTCGGTGTCGGTGCAGTTGTCGGTGCCCGTGCAGTCGCCGGTGCAATTGCGCGCGCGGGCGCCAACATGCGCAAATCAAACTTCGGGCGCACGCCGACCAGCGCATAACGCAGGTTGATGATCCGAACCGCGATTCCGCTCAAGGTCCGAGCAAATGCTTTTTTATAGGTGCTCTCGAAGGCGAGTTGCAATCCTTCACGGGTTAGTTCAGCGCGGCTGACCGGAACCGACAAGGTATGCGTCTGCCCGACATACAACATGTCGAGTTCAATCGCCTCAATGCGTCGCTCGAACGGCGCGCGCGCTGCGTCCAGGCGCTGCTCGCATTCGGCGCGCATGACTTCAATTCGGGCCAGCAAACTGTGCGCAGCAAGATCGGCTAGCAGGATCGACAAGGTTTGAACCCGGTCATGGCGCAAATCGGCCAGCACACAACCAAGCGCCGAGGTGACGCCCGGATACCGCGGAATGATCGCTGCATCGACCCCGACCTCGCGCAGCATCGCGCAGGCATGCAGCGCACCGCCACCGCCAAACGGCATGTAGGCGAACTTGCGCGGATCATGGCCCCGCTCGATGGACACCAGCCGGATGGCACCGGCCATGCGCGCATTGGCGACCGTCAAAATCGCTTCGGCAGCCCGCCAGACGTCGAGGCCAAGCGGTTGCGCAATCTGTGTTTCGATGGCCGCACGCGCCAACTCGACGTTCAGCTCGCCAAGCAGGCCACCACCGATCGGCCGGCTTGCATCGATGCGGCCCAACACGACGTTGGCATCGGTTAAGGTCGCTCGCGTGCCGCCGCGACCATAACAAGCCGGCCCCGGATTGCTGCCTGCCGATTCAGGACCAACGCACAATAAGCCAGCGCCGTCGATCGCGGCTATCGAGCCGCCACCAGCACCGATAGTCTCGATCTGGATCATTGGCGCACGCACGACCATACCGTAGGCAATCGACGTCTGGGCGGCGAGTGCGGCCTGGCCGTCGAGGATCAATGAGACATCAAACGAAGTCCCGCCGACATCGCCGGTAATGACGTTCGCAAAACCACTGGCTTGCGCAATCTGCGCACAGGCAATCACACCGGCGGCCGGGCCGGACAGTGCCGTGCGAACCGGTAATTCACTGGCGGTCGCCGCAGACATCACGCCGCCACTCGACTGGACGATCAGAAAATCGCCGGCAAAGTCGCGCTGCCGCAGTTCCTCGGCAAGCTGATTCAAGTACTGACCCACAACCGGCTGCAGACAGGCGTTGAGCACGGCGGTCGAACAGCGCTCGAACTCGCGAATTTCAGGCAACACTTCATGCGAGGCGGTCACATACTGATTGGGCCAGTGCCGGCGTACCTCGGCGACCGCTGCTTGCTCATTGCCAAAATTCGCAAAGGAATTGATAAAGAATACACAGACCGACTGACAGCCCGCCGCCAACAGCGCAAGCGCTGCGGTCCGCACTTCCTCGAGATTAACGGCTGTATGAACACTGCCATCGGCCAGAACGCGCTCCGTGACCTCGAGGCGCAAATCGCGCGTGATCACGGGCGTGAAGCTACCCGTCAAACCCCAGGTCTGAGGCCGATCGCGGCGGCGCATCTCGAGCACATCACGAAAGCCGCGCGTCGTGATGAGCCCGCAACGCGCGACCTTGCGCTCGAGAAGCGCATTGGTCGCCACCGTCGTGCCGTGCACAATGCTCGCAATCCGCGCCACTTGCGGACTGGCGCGCAGCACGCCGTCCAGGAACCCCCGAGCTTCTTCACCGCGCGTCGACGGCACTTTCAAAATCGATACCTGCTGCGCCACCGGATCGAGCACAAACAAATCAGTGAAGGTCCCGCCGACATCGATGCCGATAATTTGGTCAGCCATACTTTTGCTTAGCCGTGTTTTGGGTCAGCCGGGATTGATTCCGATACCCATCCGAGTCGCAGGTCTTCGGCAATCAATTGGCTCGCACGATTCGCAGCCGAGCCATAACCACCGCCGCCGGGTGTCTCGAGCCGAACCCGATCGCCCCGCTTGAGCCGAATGCCCATCATTTTCGACACCATCTCGGGCTCATGCCAAACGCCTGCGACACAGTAGCTGAAGCGATTTTTCGCGGCGCTGCCGCCGCCCGCAATGCCCTGCGGCGCGAACACACCGCGCTCGCCGAACACATAGGCTTCGGCGTCGCGCTCGAGCAATTCAATTTCATAGATCGCGCCAAGCCCGCCTCGAAACTGGCCGACGCCGCCCGAGTCAGGACGCATGGCCCATTCGGTAAATCGCACCGGGTACGCCGCTTCGAGAATTTCCAGCGGCGGGATGGTGGCGGTAGAGATCGGCGCGTTGCCATGCGACAGCCCGTCGCCGTGTGCATGTCCACCATGACCGCCACCGAAAAAACTGAACATGACCCAGCGCTGGCCGGCGCGCGCAGCATCCGAGCGATGACCCGCGATCGACAGCGCATTGATGGTGCCATAGGCATGCGCCACCGACCGCGCAGGATCAACCAAAGCGAAGGCTGCGAAGATGACATCGATCATTCGCAAGATGGTCTCGGTATAACCGCCAACCGGTTTGGGTCGCGGCGCCGAAATCACCAAACCATCGGGGATTACAAATGTCACGGCATCAAGAACACCAGCGTTAGCCGGCACGTCCGGAAACAAATGTTTGAGGCCGACATAACAGGCCGCAATGGCGGTCGCGAGCGAGATGTTCACCGGTCCAGCGCAGGAAAGATCGGAGCGCGAGAAGTCAAGGGTCAATGAATCGCCCGCAATCTCCAGATCGAGGGCGATTCGAATCGGCCGATTGATGATGCCGTCGTTATCGAGAAAGTCATCGAAGCGATAGCGACCATCGGGCAGCGCCGCAATCTGCATTCGCATGAGCCGATGCGCGCGCCGGCGCAACTCGACGAAGGCGGCGGCGATCGGCGACTCGCCGTACTCCACCAACAGTGAATCCAGACGCATCCGTCCCAACTCGAGCGCCGCCAACTGGCCGTTCAGATCGCCCCACATCGAGTCGGGCAAGCGGGTGTTGGCACGCAGAATCGCAACGATGTCATTCTGGATGACGCCGCCGCGCACGATGCGCACGGCCGGAATTTGTACGGCCTCTTGCCAGCACTCGGTGGCGGCCGGATGATAGTTGCCGGGCACCGCACCGCCGACGTCGTGCCAGTGTCCGGCCGAGGCCAGAATGCAGAACAAGGCGCCACCCCGAAAGTACGGCCGCACCAGTTTGAAATCATTGGCGTGCGTGCCACCTTCATAGGGATCGTTGAACAACCAGACGTCACCGTCGATGAAGCCGTCCTGTTGTTGCGCAATCGACTGTGCGTAGCGCACGGCAAACGCCATCGCGCCGACAAAAATCGGCAGCCCCGACTTGCCCTGCACGAGCGTGTCACCATTGCGGGCATCGTACAACCCGTGGCAAGCATCATGCGCTTCGGCAATGATCGGGTTGAAGGCGGCCCGATACAGCGTCGCATCCATCTCGTCGGCAATCTGCTCGAGCCGACCCTTGAGTACGGCGAGCAGGATCGGATCCAGCGAACTGTGTGTGTTCATCTGTAGTTCATTCGACTGGCCTTCAGATACGGCAACAGCCCGCCGGCCGCCACATAGTCAAGCAAAAAATCCGGTATTGGCGCACAGTCAATCCGGTCGTCGTCGGCGCTGATGTAACCGGCGGCCGCGTCAATTCGAATGTTTTTGCGCCCGAGCAGGCGAGTGGGCGCCTGAGTTTGAAGCAGTAACAAACCCAGATTAAAGGCGTTACGATAAAACAATCCTGCGAACGATCGCGCCACCACCGCCTGGATGCCCAGATGAACAAGCGCTGCGACCGCTTGTTCACGCGACGATCCACAACCGAAGTTCTGACCAGCAATCAGCAGATCGCCGGGGGTTGCGGTGCTCGCGAACTCGGGCAGGCTCGACTCGAGGCAGTGGGCGGCGATTTCAGCAATCCCGAATTTCATGAATTGACCCGGAGCCAGTTGATCGGTGTCAATATCATCGCCAACGGCCCAGACTCGGATGACACGTGTACTCAATCGAGCACCCTCGCTCCTCGGACTTGCAAAAATTCCCTCGGATCACAAATACTGCCCCGGATCGCACTGGCTGCAACGGTATATGGCGACGCCAAAAAAACCTGGCTGCTGGCGTCACCCATGCGCCCCTTGAAATTACGTGCCGTGGTCGATAGCGCCACCTGACCCGCTTCGAATCGGCCCTCACCATAACCCGCACAAATGCCGCAAGCTGTGGGCAACAGTGTCGCTCCGGCATTGAGCAAAACGTCGAGTACGCCCTCCTCGGCGGCACGGCTCTGGTCCAGCGAACTGGCCGGCGCGAGCCGAAAGTCAACCGAGGCCGCCACCTTGCGGCCGCGCAGAATCTGCGCCGCCATACGCAGGTCTTCAAGCTTGGCACCGGTGCAGGCGCCAATATAGGCAACGTCAATCGGCGTGCCGGCATAGTGTTCGATCGGCTTGCTGTTGGCAGGCGAATCTGGCGCCGCCACCATCGGCGTCAGTAGCGCCGCATCAAACTGATGATGCTCCGATGCGACCGCGTCAACGTCGCTATGCCAGTCATGCCAGGAAGACGGCATCTGCGCTTCGTGAAACTTTCCGGTTCCTTGCAAATACTCGAACAGCGTCGCATCCGGCTCGATCAAGGCCGTTTGAGCACCCAACTCAGCAGACATGTTGGTCAAAGTCATACGCTCTTGCATCGGCATCGCACGAATCGCTGAGCCAGAAAATTCTATCGCCTGATAATCGGCACCGGCCAAACCGAATCGTCCAATCAACATCAGCATGATGTCCTTGGCGGTCACACCGATCGGCAATTGACCATCAAACTGCAGGCGAATAGTGCGTGGTACCCGCAGCCAGATCTGGCCGGTGACCAGTACACCGAGCATCTCGGTGGCACCGATCCCGAACATGTAAGCGCCGAAGGCACCCCCGGTCGGGGAATGCGAGTCGCCGCCGACACAAAACATGCCCGGCTGCAAGTAGGCATTCTGTGGCAGCACGACATGGCAAATGCCTTCGCCATCATGGAACCGCTGGATACCCTGTTCCTTGACCCAATCGCGAGTCAGTTGAATGATCCGGCGTGACTCGTCGTCGCGCGCGGGCAGGTAATGATCGGTGACCACGACAATCCGATCCGGATGCCGGATTTCGGCGCCGAGCTCAGCCAGCAAGGGCTTCAGGCGGCGCGGTCCGCTGGAGTCGTGAAACATCGCCAAGTCAACCTGGCAGGTCACGATTTCACCGGGGGCGACCGATTTCCGGCCGCTCGCGCGCGCAATGATTTTTTCGGCCAAGGATGCCGACATTGGAACCTGTCAGAAGTCGTCCCGGCAGCGTCGCGGAGAATCAGCGCGCCGTCGGCTGGTGAGAATGCCTCGGATTATGCCCCGGAACACCCTTAACGAGTCGCCCTCAACGAGTCATCCATTTCCAGAGCGCCAATATTCCCAGACTGGCCGCGATCGAGCGCATGAGGCGCACAAATTTTTCGATATCTTCGTCGTTCCGTTTTGCCTTGCGGCTGTAAAAGCCGTCATCAGGCACCGTTTTGCCATCGATCCGATCAGGAAAGTACTTCATAGAGTCTCGGCCTTCGGTTTATTCTTGTGCACTTATTGTTGCCGCAGTTGCAAGAATGCGGCAATGCAATGAGCGATGAATACAACGCTTGTGCAGACAATCGGTAAACGGTCTCGATGGCTGTGGACAATTGACGACAAGTACGCCTTTCTCGTGGCGTTGACTTCGATCGCCGGTTACCGCAATATCAGAGGCTGTTCCCTGACCCGTACCGCCGACGCAATAGAATCCTTCCATGCTTGCCAACTTGCCCCATGCCCTGCGCGGCGTCCTGACCGCCCTCACCCTGTGCCTGAGCACGGTGCTGATCACGCTCACCCTGGTGCCACCGGCATTGATCAAACTTCTGATACCGGGCGACGCTGTGCGCCGCGTTTGCGACCGCCTGTTGAACGCACTCGCATCGAGTTGGGTGGCGATCAACAACGCCTGGATCGTCGCCGTTCGCAAAGCGCAATGGGACGTGCAAGGCGTCAGCAGCCTGCATGCCAACGGTTGGTATTTGATCTCGAGCAATCACCAGAGCTGGGTCGATATCCTGGTGCTGCAACGAATTTTTTATGGCCGTATTCCGTTTTTGAAATTTTTTCTGAAGCAGGAACTCATCTGGGTACCGGTGATTGGACTGGCCTGGTGGGCACTGGACTTTCCGTTCATGAAACGTGGCCGCGGTTCCGGCGCCCGCGGCAGCGATCTGAAAACGACTCGCGAGGCTTGCGAAAAATTCAAGAAAATTCCGACCTCGGTCATCAATTTCGTCGAAGGCACCCGCTTTACCGCAGCCAAGCATGATCAACAACGCAGCCCGTACCAATACCTGCTGAAACCGAAAATCGGCGGACTGGGGATTGCGCTGGCGACGATGGGTGAACAGTTCGAAGCGCTGCTCGACGTCACCATTGTCTACCCGAACGGAGTGCCCAACTTCTGGGACTTGCTCAGCGGGCGAGTCAACGCCGTGACGGTACGGGTGGTGGAGCGACCGATTCCCAAGGAAGTGCTCGGCAGTGACCCGATTGGCGACAAGAACTATCGGCGCCAGATCAGCGATTGGGTCGAGCAGCAGTGGGCCGAAAAGGACCGTCTGATCGCCGAGCTCAAACAGACCACCTCGGCAAGCGGGTCGACCAGGGCAGCGCAAGCAGCAGAGCTACACGCGACGCTCTAGTCAGCCAGATACTGCGCAGCCGCCGCCAGACCATCGGCTCCAAATGGAATTCCCTGGACCTTCATCGCTGCCTGAACGCCGGCCAGCGCGCCCAGAATCATGGCGGCGTTCATGTCGCCAAGATGTCCGATGCGAAACACCCGACCCGCCAACGGACCCAGGCCACCGGCCATGGCGACCTGAAAACGCTCGCGCGCAACCGTGCGAAGCGCCTCGGGGTCGAAGCCGGCGGCGACTTCAATGGCGGTTACCGAGTGTGATCGGGCCGACGCGACCTTGCACAACGCGCTCAGTGCACCGGCACTCGACCAGCGCGCCAGGGCCGCATGGACGGCGCCAGCCAGTTGAGCGTGCCGTGCGTGAACTGCTGCCAGCCCTTCAGTTTCGATGAGTCCAATCGCCGCCTGCAGACCGGCCAGATGCGCCAACGGCGGTGTACCGCAAAATTTGTTGGATTGAACAGAGCTTTTGCGGCGTACCCAATCCCAGTAATAACGCGGACCGGCATGCGCCATGGTGAACTGCATCGCCCGATCATTGACGGCCACAAAACCGAGTCCGGGCGGCAACATCAGGCCCTTCTGCGAAGCGCCCATGGCAACATCGACGCCGAGCTCATCCATCGCGAAGGGTGCCGCCGCCAACGACGCCACCACATCAACCACCAAGAGCGCCGGATGGCGGGCGGCATCGAGCGCCCGGCGTACCGCAGCCAGGTCGCTGCTGACGCCACTGGCGGTATCGGTATGGACGATCAGTACCGCATTGATTCGATGTTCGCGATCGCGACGCAGCGCCTCTTCGAGCGCGCCAATATCAATCGGATAACCTTCGACATAGGGCGTGCGCTCGACCGCGACGCCGAGCGCCTCGGTCTGCATCGCCCAGGCATCGGAAAAGTGACCGCCACCGGCAATCAACAAGGTTCGTCCGGCGGCCGCCAGATTCACCGCCACCGCCTCCCACATGCCGTGGCCATTGGCCGCGTAAAAAAACACGTCCGAATCGGCGGTGCACAAAAGCCGCTTCATCCCGCGCTCACATTCGACGATGGTATTGGCCACCCGAGCATCGGCCAGATCCATCATCGGCCGTTGCATGGCGTGCATGACTTCATCCGGTACTCGGGTCGGACCCGGCGAGTGGACAAATCGATGGCCGGGAATTCTGCGGCCGCTGGGGTTCTGTTCCATCATGCTTCCCGTTCCGTCATGCTTTCAGTTCCATCATGATGCCGATCCGATTGCCCGACGCGACCATTCGTGGCAGCGCACCCTTCGAAGTGGCAGTTCCGGGATCCGTGCGACTCACTCGACAAATTTTACCCGCGTCAGATAAGCATGGGCATCCCAGGCGGCTTTCGAGAAGCGATCGGCGCGTGCTTCGAAGGCGAGTATCTGCTCCTGGGCCACCGCTGCCTCCCGCAGGTTCGAGAGATGATCCTCAAGCGCCTGTGTGATCTCGGCAATCAAATCATCCAGATCAAGCTTGAGTTCTTCGAATGCATCGCTGGTTTCCTCGAAACTCCAGGCCGTATGAACACTGCCGGAGGCGTCATCGGAATCACGATGCTCGAAATCATCGTCGTTGTAATGTTCGTCTTCGTAGTCGTCCGGTTCATCGATCAAGCGCAACTGTTCGCCAATCGCCTCTATTCTCAGCAGCACGGGCGGGTCAGCCAGATCCTGCGTCGCTTCTTCGACTTCCTCGAGTATCTCGTGAACCTCTTCAATGGCCTGATGCAGCAACAAATTACCGTACTCAAAGCTTCTGACACTCTCGGACGTACCATCCAGTTCGGCCAGCAAATTCTGGTCAATTTCGTTATTCGATATTTTCAAGGGCTTTTCTATCGTCGCAGGTATTCCTGCATTGCGTATTTCAACATCGGGTATTTCAAAGGAGTGGCGAAGTATAGGAGAGGAGCGCCCAAGCGACTAGAATTGACTGTTGACGCTTGGTAGTGGCTGCTCAGGAGTGACCTTTGGCACTCAAAAACCGAACGACCATCGGCCAGCGTGACATATTCACTTCCTGGCACACCTGAAAATTTGTAAACTTGCCCCACAATTGTTCGTCAAAGTCAGACGATACAACATTGTCGCCCATAAGGATCCTCCATGAAGCTGCTAGAACAATATGCCGAAAACGGATACGTTATTGTTCCTGACCTGATACCGCATGCCAAGATCGATCGACTGGCGGCGGCGCTTGAACGCTTCAAACATGGCCGGCGTCCATATTGGTCTGAAAGCATTCACAAGTGGATTTTACCGGGTCTCGATGACAAAGGCTTTATGGTCGAGTCAATGGAGAACTTCACCCGTCTGTGGTTCTCCAATGGCATGAAAGATGCCGGCTACGATATTTTGCTGAGCTCCGAAATCAATGACGTGCTGCGTCAGTTGAAGCCCGGAAGCAACGAGTTTGTGCATTGGTTGAACCACTTGTTCGACAAATCGACCGGCTCGAACGACCATATTGATAATTGGTATCTCGATACCGATCCGGCCGGCGAGCTGGTCGGCGCCTGGGTGGCGCTCGAAGATATTCATCCGGATTCAGGTACCTTCCGCCTGTTCCCGAAAACCCATTTGAATCCGGCCATGAAAGAGCTCTGGCCGATGGAACACAACGCTTTCGTCAAGCACTGCGCCGGTCTCGCCAAAACGCTTGAGCCACTGGCGGTTGTGATCAAGAAAGGCACTGTCGTTTTCTTCCATCCGTTCATTTTGCACGGCGCTACCGACCAGGTCGATCCTCACTACTCGAGAAAATCGGTGACCTCGCATTACATTCCGTTTGGTTGCCTCAGAAAAGAGCGCGAAGCCATCGCAGAAACGCCCGAGGCCCGATTGCAGCGCGAGATGAAGCAGGCACGCAAGCTCAAGGGTCGCCCGATTGCCGTCTCGCACACGCTGCATGATGAATTGGTGTTCAACACTGCAGGTTTGGTCAGTTTTGCCAAGAGCCTCGTGTTCGGTCAGTCGCCGATCGTCATGGACATGAAGCGACGCTCGCTGGCCGATAACTGAAACTAAAAGCCCGCCAGTCTGGCGAAGCGCGGACCCAATACTTCGCGTATGGTCGCGGCACTGCCCAACAGTCTGAGCGCACTCAAGTAAGTTGCCACGAACACCAGCCCGGCCACGAGCAACTGGAAGAACAGCGGCACGTGCAAGCTCAACTGGCTGGTGCCATACGAAACGAGTGCCGCCAGCGCGCTGGCCAGCGCAATACGCGCCAGACCGGACCAGTCCTGAATGCCAGACACGGGCACGCCAGTCAGCTTCGAGCAGCGCAGGTACAAAATGATTTGTGCCGTCAGCACACCGGCGATGCCGCCAGCGGCTGCACCCGGCAGGCCGAACGCCTTGGCACCAAAGTATGCGGCAGTGATCGAAATGGGCAATGCAATCGCATCATTGATCATCATGAAGCGACCTTGGCGCATGGCCACCAGAATCCAGGCGACCTCGATACATTCGATCAACATTCCCAGCAAATAGACCCGCAACACCGGCGCAGCCGCGTTATAACGATCGGTGAACAGCAACGACAAAATCGGCTCAGCCCAGGTTGCCAAAAACGCGAGCATCGGAAACATCAAGAGGCCAACCGCCAGATTGCAACGCCGGTTCAACGCCTGCATTTCGCCATCGTTACTCTGCGATTGCATCCGACTCATTTCGGGCAGTACCACCTGGTTGATGGTCATGCGCACCAGCGATTGAATCGGTGTAAAGATCGACGCAATCGAGTACAAGCCGAACTGGCTCACTGTAAAGAGGCTGGCAACCAACCATTGATCAACGCGACTGCGTAACAAGTACAGTGCTGTCGAAACACCGAAAGGCAAACTGTAACGGCCTTGCTCGAGCATCGTCTCACGGGTCGGCTTGATTACAGGTCGGGCGAAATGCGCCACGCTGAGCGCACAAACCGTACCCTTGAGCGCCACCAGGATCAGTTGTGCAGCCATGACAGCCGCCCAGTCCTTGAAAATCAGTGCCGAACCGAGCACCAGAATGACGCGCAGCACGGCGAATGACAAATTGACCTTGGCCTGGGTCGCTGCCGCCTGGTGTGCATTGAAGACATAGTCAAGAAGGCTTGCAAAAACCCACAGAAATACAAAGACGACGGCACTGACACCGATCGCCTGACCCGACTCGTTAAACGAAACGAAGGCAGCCGTTCCTAGCGCCGCAACAACACTGACCAAGAGCATGAAACCGGCGGTCTGAACCAGATAGCTTGACGATTGCGACTTGTTCAGTCGCGGCAAGAAGTAGTACAAGCTGCCGGGCATTCCCAAAGCCAGAGTGCCGCTGCAAGTGAACGCAATCAGCCAGAGCGTGCGATACAAACCGAAATCTGCCTCGCTGAGCAAGCGCACCAACATGATCGGCAGCAGAACTTGAACCGCCATTTCGACCGCATTCGAGAAGCTCAGCGTCAGCACAGACTGCCGCAACTTCTTGCCGCGTTTTTCGCTGGCGTCCGCCGAGGCCGTTATTTTATTGAACGCCTTCGCAGCAGCGTCCGCCGCCTTGATTTCGTCAGCAATCTGATCATCCATAGCTGCGAGCTTAGCGCAGATTTTCCAGGCGGCGACGTGCCGCTCAGGGCCGGGCGTTAATCGGTACTTTCGAGGCTACGACCGGAGCCTGCTCACAACACACAACCGTAGTGTGCAGTCGACACAAGACGGATGTACTTGTCGTGCACCGATCCGGGCCGAACCCGCAGCGCATGGTCCGGCGCACGCCAGGACTTCATGCGATTGGCGATCTCCTCATCCGGAATCGCCAGATTCAAGGTTCGTGCGATTGGATCGATGACGATCAGATCACCATCGCGCACCGCTGCGATCGGACCGCCGCGCGCGGCCTCCGGTGAAATGTGGCCGATCAGGATGCCGTGCGAAACACCGGAAAAACGGCCATCGGTAATCAGCGCAACCTCCTCGGCCAAGCCGCGGCCCTGGAGCTGAATGGTCAGCATCACCATCTCGGGCATGCCGGGCCCGCCGACCGGCCCGACATTACGAACCACAATGACGGTACCGGGCACAATGTCGCCGGCTCGAATCGCCTGCATGGTGTCGGCTTCTGACTCGAACACGCGCGCGGTGCCTCGAAACTCGCCCTTGGCCAGCGTCTTGCCGGAGAGCTTCAGCAGACAACTCTCGGGCGCGAGATTACCCTTGAGCACACTGATGTGATTGTTCGGCGGCGCCAGCGGCTGGCCGATCGGCAACACCACGTTTTGTTTACCCAGGGCTTCGAGCGTCGGTACATCGGCCAGGTTCTCGGCCAGCATCTTGCCGGTCACGGTCATGACGTCGCCGTGCAAGAAGCCGTGACGCAATAACTCCTTCATGACAATCGGTACGCCGCCAATATTGTGCAGCGACACCATTGCATTGGCGCCATGCGGCTGCAGGTTGGCAATCAGCGGCACTCGTTCGCCGATTTGTTGGATGCGCTCGATGGTGATCGGCACCTGCGCCTCGCGCGCAATGGCCAGCAGGTGCAGATACATATTGGTGGAACCGCCCATCGCATAAACGGTGGTGATCGCATTCTCGAACGCGCGCTCGGTCATGATGTCAAGCGGCCGGATGCCGGCAGCCATCAGGCGATAGACCGCCTCGACCGATGCGCGCGCCTGTGCCCGCACGTCGGCATGTATGTCGCTGCGGGCATCGTAGTCGGCCGGATGCGAGGCGCCGCGCGGCAGCATCATGCCGATCGCCTCGGCAATCGTGCTCATGGTGTTGGCCGTGAACATGGCGCCGCAAGTGCCGCTGCCGGGCATGACATTTTTTTCTATTTCGAGGAACTGAACCGCCGACAGTCGGCCTGACTCATGAGCAGCCTTACCCTCGGCCCAGTCCATGATCGTCAAGTTATTGCCCTTGCTGGCATACGGCTCGAACGACACCTGGCCGGGCGAGCTGGTGCCCGGATAAAGCACCAGCCCGAACGCGTTGGTGCGCGCCAGCGGCATCAAGGCAGCGGCACCTGTTTTGTCACAGCCGGAGATGACGATCATGGCCTCACCATGATGAGCGTAGTGACCAATTTCAAAACAGTCAGCCACCACATCACGCGACACGAGACTGTAACCGGCGGTGGGGCTGCCCTGGGTCAGCGCATCCGATACCGCCGGCGCGCCGACGATCAATCCTTGCCCACCGCGTTCGGCCAGCAAATCGACCAGCAGATCGGTGATCGTCCGTACCCGGTTATTGCAGCGATGCGCGTTGGTATAGGCGCTGGCAATGGTGACTATCGCGCTCGCACGCGTGGTCTGCTCGGGATCAAAACCGGCGGCGCGCATTTCGACGCGAGAATTTTTCCAGAAGGTGCTGCTGTCTTTTTGAGTTGCCATCGTTTTGATCCTTTAATTGGTCCGTACTTTGCCACCCACGTTAGCGACGCTTGACCTGCACCGGCAACTGGCTCATGCCCCGAAACACCAGTGAGTTGATCCATGGCTGCGTCGCAGTCGTCGGCTCGATGCTGCGATAACGTTTGAGCAGCGCCGGAAACGCCACCTGACCTTCGGTTCGAGCCAACGGAAATCCGAGGCAAATATGCAGACCGAATCCGAACGCGAGGTGGGCAACACCATTGCGCTCGAGGTCGAGCCGATCGGGATTCGCGTAGGCACGCGGATCGCGGTTGGCGGCGTTCAGCATGATGAATACGCGCTGGCCGGGCTCGAGCTGTTTGCCCTGAACTTGGTAAGGCTCCTTGACCAGTCGCACCTGAGCGCCCGAAGGCCCGTCAAAACGCAGCAACTCCTCAACCGCTGCGCTCGCCAGGCCCGGATCGGCGCGCAGCTTGGCCATCTGGTCGGGAAACTGCAACAAGGCCAGCAAGCCATTGGCAATGTGATTGGTGGTCGTTTCATGCCCGGCGAACAAAAGCAGAATACACATTGCGATGGTTTCATCGTCACTCAACCGATCGTCACCGTCGCGCAACTGCACGAGCTCGGTCAGCAAGTCAGGCCGTGGTGTGTGCTTGCGATCCTCGATCAGATGTCGAAAGTATTCAGCCATTTCATGCGTCGCCGCCTCGGCAGTATCGTACTTCTCGGCTGACACGCGCGAAGAACCCACGAACAAGGCCATGTCATCCGACAAGCGTTTCACTTTGGCCAGATCGGCGCGTTCAACACCGAGCATGGCCATGATGACCAGGCACGGCAACGGGCCCGCAAAATCGGTCACCGCATCAAAATGCTCGCGATCATCCAATTGATTCAACAGCCATTCGGCAATGTCTTCGATCTGCCCCCGCATTGCCTGCATCGACCGGGCGTGGAATACCTTGCTGGCCAAACGACGCAAGCGCGTGTGATCGGGCGGATCCTTGAACACCATCCACAAGGACAAATAGCGAATGATGCTGGTGATGCGTTCAACCTCCGCGCCCGGAAGCGACGCAAAGAATGGCCGCAAACGGTCTGAAGACAATTGACCTCGGTCCAGGCAAACCGCTTTGACATCGTCGTAGCGGGTCAGCACCCAGCTCTTCAGGCGCGGGCTCCAATGGCAAGGATCTTCATTACGCAGGCGCTCATAAATCGGGTACGGGTTGGCGAGATTTTCCGTGGCCTCGGGTTGCCAATCAAGCGGCTCGTCTTGAACGCCCTGCGTAACTTTTGTGCTCATTTTTTCCACCGCTCAAAAGGGGTTGGTGCCCTACTACTTTGGCTGTATGTTGCCGCGAGCCTTCAGGTAATACTATCGAAAGAGCCAGCAAACTGATTGCCTGATGCCCTTGCAACATTTCTCACAGTGAAGTCAACATGATCAATAACTGGATGCTCGAAACCCCGCCGCGCCTGGATCAACATAATCTATACAGCTTTCCGGAATCGCAATGGGCGTGCTGGGCAGCCTGCGCAGAAATGATTATCAAGTGGAAGAGCCGCAGCTCGTATTTTGCGCGCCCGCGTTTTGACCCGCCCAGCTTGGCCAAGACCGATGCCGGCATGGACGATCGCATCCGGTATTTTCTGTATCAGGAACGGTTTTTTGATTCCTGGGGATTCGAGGCGCAGGCACAGGCCTCACACGGCGCCCTGTCATTCAACCTCGTAGCCACCTTGCTCAAGGAGAAGGGACCACTGCTGTGCTACGGAAAGTATCTGGCCTCGGCCGATGCGCTGGAGGTCGGCGGCCTGGCGCACGCGATTGTCGTTTATGGATGCAGCAATCAGTTCGGCGGCATTCACTACATCGACCCTTGGGATTCAATGACCAAGAAAATCTCGCTGAACTCATTTGCGACCAAGCTGTCGCCCAATGCGGGAGCGATTCTGGCGAGAAAGCCGAATTACCGGAGTTAGTGTTCAACGACCACAGTTCAATGACCAAAGTTCCACAACTAACGCTTAGCGACCAAACGGTACCGCCGGGTTGGCGCTATCCTCGCAACGAATAAATCGGAACATGCCGCCGACACGGTATTCTTCACCGGATTCGCCCAGGTATCGGTCCTGGGCCCGATACGCTTGACCCTCGCTGGCCATTGTCGCCTGACAGCTCGCGAAAATCTCGGTGCCTTGCTGCGCGAATTGCAGTACATGCACGATCTCATGCAACACGAAACTCTGATCTTTTGGTTGCTTCATGTTCAGCGTATTCCGGTAGAGAATTCTCCGCTTGGCGGGCTCAAACAAGGCGATCAAGGTCTGGCAACTGCTCGGCTTGTCCGGGCAGATCTCCTTGGTGATCTGCTCGCCGCTCATGGCGATGATGGGCGGTAGATAATCGATCGTTACCGCCGGCAGTTCGGTGAAGCGAACGGCGGCAGCGAGTAGTTTGGCGACGAGAGTGGGATCCATTCGCCGAAGTTACCCGAAATTCCGGGCAGATGCTTGAATGCGGCCATCCGACCTTGGTCATTCAAGGGTAATTCCGAACAAAAAACGATCGGGATTCCCATCGATCCCGGAACGATTGCGAGTTCACCCACGGCCGCGCGAACGGCACCCTCGCGAGTCCGTGCGAATATGCGCTCTTGGAATATGCGTTCTAGATTTCAGTGATCGTATGCAAATTGGGCGGATGAACCAATACTGGCGCTCAACAGCAAGACACCGCGCCAGGCAATCCGGAGCACGGCCGGTCTGGAGCGGGTCAAGGGTTTACTGCGGAGCTACGAATCCGGCGAGAAAGCGCAGGCGACAGCACAGGGGCGCGCGGAAATTTCGTTTGATTTTCTGTGGCAATCGATTGGTGTATCGCGTTAAACAAGAAATGTAAAGAGCAACCCTATGAAGATCGACTTGACAGGTAAAACCGCAATCGTTTCCGGCTCGACCGCCGGCATTGGATTAGCCATCGCAACCGGCCTGGCGGGCGCCGGCGCAACCGTCATCGTAAACGGTCGTACTCAGGCAGCGGTTGATCAAGCGACGTCCATCATTCGCACACTTCACCCGACTGCGAGCCTGCGCGGCGTCGCCGCCGATCTGGGCAATGCCGAGGGCTGCGCCCGACTGGTTGACGCCGAACCCGATTGCGACATCCTCGTCAACAATCTCGGTATTTATAGCCTGAAGGATTTCTTCGAGCTGCCCGACGACGAATGGACGCGATTTTTTGAGATCAACGTCATGTCAGGCGTGCGACTGTCGCGAGCCTATGCTCAGGCCATGGTCACGCGAGGCTGGGGCCGAATCGTCTTCCTGTCCTCCGAGTCGGCGCAAAACATTCCGCCCGACATGATTCATTACGGCTTCTCGAAGACCGCCAATCTGTCGGTGTCGAGAGGACTGGCGAAACGCCTCGCGGGTACGGGCGTGACGGTCAACGCCGTGCTGCCCGGGCCAACCCTGACCGAAGGCTTGCGCAAACGGCTAGCCGCCGTCGCCGAGCAGAATGGCACGAGCGTCGAGGCGGCGGGTCAGGCCTTCGTCAAGACGCGGCGCTCGAGCTCCATCATCGGGCGCGTCGCGAGCGTCGAGGAAGTTGCGAACCTGGTGGTTTATGTTTGTTCGGTGCAGGCCAGTGCGACGACTGGGGCGGCGCTTCGGGTGGATGGAGGGATTGTGGATAGCCTGGTTTGAGGCGGCGGTTTTTTTCCTGCGCAGTTGCGAGATGCGTTGGACTCGCGAGAAAGCTGAGCATTAACCCGAACTGCCACCGAAACGCATATACAATTTGCTTGGAAAATAAGCAATATGCATCTACACTATAGGACTGATCACCTGGGAAGAGTCGAAGCGGAAGTTAAACCTTCGACGACGCGGCATCGATTTTGCGTTGCTGGAATCGGTATTTGATTTTCCGATGATTACGGAAGAAGATGATCGGCTGGAGTACGGAGAACCAAGGCTCAAGAGCTTTGGAATGTACGAAGGCAGGGTCGTCGTCTTAGTGTGGACCGAGCGCCTCCCCGGCGCTCATATCACTTCATGCCGCTATGCAGAACGCCAAGAAGCCAAAGACTATTTTGCCAACATTTAGTGCCAAGCAGATCGAGGCAGCAATTGCTGCTGCGCCTGCAAGCAGACGAAAGTCGAAGGACATGAGCGGAGCAATTATTACGCGCGGTGGCGGCGTCGCGGCCACGATCGCAGTGATCAGACGTGTTCGTGGAAAAAACAAAAATCCGACGAAAGAGCAGGTTGCAATACGCTTTGATCCGGCGGTTTTAGAAGCATTCAGGGCTGAGGGCGCGGGTTGGCAAACTCGAATAAATGCGGCGTTGAAGGAATGGTTGGCTCAGAAGCAAGCAAAGCGGTTGCCGTCGAGGGTGAAGGTGAATGGCTAACTGGACAATTGCACATGGACAAAATTTGCTGGGTCCCGCGCAGGAGGTGCGCTGTTGCGCCAGTGCGCGAGCCCGCGAATTTCACAGGTGAGCTGGGACGATAGCGATACTGGCGCTTGAAGCTAACCGGATTGGGTTACGAATCAACGTGGATTGTCAGCATATCCTTACCAGCCTAGACTAAGCGACAAAGCCGAGTCGCCGCTCTGCCCACCGACAAAATCTCAAGAAGGTTGATACCAACGGAAAATAATGAGAGTCACGGCGAATTTTTTGAATTTTTCTTGAAAAATCGAGCTAATGCTGCTTCCTGATGGCCTTTATGACCTCCTGCTGACTGAGGGAATTTCCCGATCACTTGCCTCAGTCAACGCGGCCCAATCAGATGTGCATTCGCTCAAAGGTAACGCGTCGGAGTACCTGATCGACGTCATTACGCGTCAGCTTGCGTCCATTCTTGAGCAATTGTCTGGTGACGACGCCGACAAACCCCAGCGTCAACTTGAATTGGCCAACGAGCTCCTCGTTGCACTTCGCCATCGTCTTAGCCCTATCAGCCAATTTGCTGGATCGTTCGAATCCGACGAAAGCGTCGACCTAGTGGCTTCACCGCTGCGCTTGCTCAGAGCCATCAAGCGCGACAGCAAGTTCCCCATAGCCCCTGACTTGGGACTCGCGGCGCCTTGGCTATTTACCGCCGGTAAGGGCTCGCCATCGTTGTTGCAAGAAATTCGAAAGGAATTGGCGTCTAGTGACCAAGCTGACATTCTGGTCAGTTTCATAACTGTTTCTGGCGTCCGCAAACTTCAGGACGTTTTGAATTCAGTTACGGCTACCGGCGCGCGAGGTCACACCTCAACTCGGCTACGCATTCTGACCACGACCTATACCGGCGCGACAGAGGCACGTGCTCTCGATCAGCTCGCACGACTTCCGGGTTGCGAAGTGCGCGTATCGCTGGATGGCCGGCGCACTCGTCTGCACGCAAAGGCCTGGATATTCCATCGAAAATCTGGGTTCGGTTCCGCATATATCGGCAGCGCAAATCTGTCTGGTGCAGCACTGACCGGTGGGCTTGAATGGACCGTGAAGCTAACCCAACGTGCACAGGAGGCTTTGTTTTCCCGGGCCAACGCGCATTTTGAGACATTATGGGCAGACAGCGAGTTTCAACGCTACGACCCTGACAATGTCGACCATCAGAACGCGTTAAAAGCTGCGTTGGGCCGGGAGTCATTCGGCGGTGAATCCTCTGCCGCCATCAGCTTTTTCGACCTTCAGCCCAAAACTTATCAGCAGGATATGCTGGAGCAACTGTTCGCAGAACGCGCGCACGGACGTCGCCGAAATCTGTTGGTAGCGGCCACAGGCACCGGAAAGACTGTGGTCGCGGCCTTCGATTATCGCAATTCCTGTCGAGTTCTCGGTGGCCGGCCTCGCTTACTGTTCGTTGCACATCGGGAGGAAATCCTGAGGCAGGCACTGCGCACTTATCGCGAAGTTTTACGCGACCTCGAATTTGGCGACCTCCTGACGGGGAATCACAATCCGACCACTTGGGACCATGTGTTTGCGACCATCGACAGCGTAACCAGTAGAGACCTGGTTGATACCGTCGGCGAAGCCCACTGGCATACCGTCGTTATCGATGAATGTCACCGACTGGCGGCAGATCGCTTTGATGGTTTCGCCAAGGCGATTCGTCCCAGCATTCTGCTGGGCCTGACCGCAACGCCTGAACGCAGCGACGGTCAGCCAATCTCGCAGTACTTTGATATGCGCCATGATGGAAGCCCCGCGGTCGAGCTAAGGCTTTGGCATGCGCTCGACCTGCAGTTGCTCGCGCCGTTTGAGTATTACGCATGCGATGACACCACCGACTATTCGACTGTACCTTGGGACAGACCGGGAGAGCGCGTTGCGTTGGACAATCTCATTACAGGCAACGATGTTCGCGCCCGACTCGTGGTCAATGAATGGAAAAGACTTGCGTCTGACCCACGACGTTCACGGGCGATTGTGTTTTGTGTGTCGGTCGCACACGCCGATTTCATGACCGAATGGTTTAATCGCGCTGGCCTACCGGCAGCTTGTGTGGTCGGGATAACAGCCACAGATGAACGGCGCCGGGCTCCACAACGCCTGTTAAGCGGCGAACTCTGCGCATTAGTCACCGTCGATCTCTACAACGAAGGCATTGACTTGCCCATGGTCGATACGTTGTTACTGCTTCGTCCAACCCAAAGCCCCGTTCTGTTCCAGCAGCAAATTGGTCGCGGACTCCGCTTGGCACCCGGAAAGGAAAGCTGTCTCGTACTCGATTTTGTCGGGCAGCATCGAACCGAGTTTCGGTTCGATCGCCTGTTATCGAGTTTGACCGGGCAATCTCGCCGGGAACTATTGGACAGTGTCGAAAACGGCTTTAGCAGTTTACCGCCCGGTTGTCATATCCATCTTCAACGACAGACTCGAGAACAGGTGCTGCGAGGCTTGCGCGCATTGACTACGCAAAACTGGCCTCGACTGCGGACGGAATTGCAGGCCTACGCGGCCCTTCGTGGCCGCGCTTCCGTTCGCTTGGCCGACTTCTTACATGAACAGGCGCTTGAGCCTGAAGAGGTCTACCGCTCAGGTAGCGGCCAGGCACGCAGCGGCTGGACTTCACTGAAGCGCGACGCGGGGCTTATAGTCGCAGAACCAGATCCAGAGGAAGACTACTTTAGCCGACGCTTTGCCGAACTGATGCATGTCGATGACCCCTGGCGTCTCGACGTGTTGTCCGCCGTTGGTGCAGGGCGGGGTCGAAGTGAGTCAACAGGGGTCGAGCACGCGTTGGGTGTGCAGATGTTGGCGTATCAAATCGATGGCATGCATGATCAGACGGGAGACCACAACGCGTTTGCCGTTCGCATCGAACGTAATCCTCTCATCGCTTCTGAATTAGTCGAACTGTCAGCCTTGCTTCAGACACGCAGCACACTGGCGCAGAACCCTGTTCCCGGCCTAGAAGAGACGCCGTTATGTTTGCACGCGAGCTACGGTATACGTGAGTTGCTTACCGCAGTTGGGTGGCTTACGGCCAGCCGACGCGTGCCGTTTCAAGCCGGCGTGCTACCTTTGAAAGAACGCAAGACCGAACTGCTTTTCGTGACGCTTGACAAGAGTGAAGGCTATCACGATCGAATTTCTTATCATGACTACGCAATTAGCGCGGAACGATTTCACTGGCAGTCTCAAAACGCCGCCGGACCAGATACTACCAGCGGGCGGCGTTATCTTGAGAGCTCAAAAAATGGCTGGCAATTTCAACTTTTTGTGCGTCCGCGCAAAGGCGAGGCATACCGAGCGTGTGGACGAGTAACACTTGAATCGGCCGAAGGCAATCGGCCGATGAATATTGTCTGGCGGCTGTCGACGCCATTGCCGGCAAGATTGTTCAGGGAATTTAGCGTTCTACGGGGCGCTTGAGATCAACAAATTTCTAGCAAACAGCTCAATCGTCCTAGACCCGGTTCAAGGTGCCTGTTCGGTGCAGGTAGGCACCATTTCACCCGCCCTCTCAAAGCCGGCCTGATCGGCGAACCAGGCGCTCAAAGTTGAGAGCGGTACTCGCGAGTAATGCGCCGCCTCGGCCAAAGTGTAGTTTGGCCGACCCGCTAAATCAATCCACACCCGAGTTGTCATGCTGAACGATGCTCCCTTTGAGTCCGGTAGTTCAGCGGCAACATCGTCAGTTCGCCAATTTTGGCGGGTATGACTTCTCAAGTGCACATCTTGCGATCGTTTTCGTCAGGGCTGAAACATATATTGTTTTGTCCTGTCCTTGACTCAACTTGCTTCGGTGGCGTTCTCCAGCAATTCGGCGACCGGTCGGTACGACCCCTCGCACGAGCATCCACTTGAGCTTCATACACGCTCGTCTTCGAGTCGGCCTTGCGCACGTCGTCTTCGTCATTGAATCAGACATAAACGATCACTTTGACCGGTCTTGAAACGAAGCGAAAGAACAACCGGTATCGTTCCGGCACGCTCTTTTTCACCCAACGCGAATTCCGGTTGCCGGGCCCAAGTGTCCTGCCGAGCCGGAAGTCGGTTCAGACTCGCCAAACAGTTGGCGCATCGGCAAACAGTCGCTCTTTTACGGCTTTCAGAACCGCCACCGCAGTTGCGCGGTTTACCGTGGGAATATCCTCCAGAAAATCCTCAAGCGCCGAGCTGCCTTCCAGGTAGTCGAACAAGTTCTGGGCCAGCACCCGCGTGCCGGTAAATCACGGCGCTTCAATCATAATTATTGGATCACGACTAATCAGGTTGGTGACCATCGCGGCCTCCTGTTCGTTAGCGTACCGCCGACCCGATGTTGAAACCTGACTTGGGTATAGTGAGCTGAATCATCGCCATCAAATCACACGGAAGAAATTCGCAATGAAACAATCACTACCCGCCGGCTCCTGCGACGCCCACTTCCACGTCTTCGAAGACCCGGCTGCCTTCCCCTTCGCCACCCCGCGCAGCTACACCCCGCCCGTTGCATCAATGGCCGACTACCTCGCCATTTGCACCCAACTCGGCATCTCCCGCTCAGTCCTCGTACACCCCAGCGTTTACGGCCGAGACCACAGCAGCTTCGAAGCCGCGCTGATCGCTCACCCCAACCGCCTGCGCGGCGTGGCCGTCGTCTACTCCGACACGCTCGATACCGACATCGAACGCTGGCACCATCTGGGCAGCCGTGGCACACGCTTTAATGCACTGTTCGCCGGTGGCGCCGATACCAACGACCTTCGCGCCATCGCCGATCGCGTGCGCGCCCTCGGCTGGCATCTGCAACTACTGATCGACGTCGGTCGCCAGCCCGAGGTGCTGCGCGCGGCCGCCGCCACCGGCTTGCCGGTAATCGTCGATCATTTCGGCCATGCGGATGCCGCAGGCGCGATGCAAAGCGCCGGCTTTCAAGACCTGCTGGCGTTATTGCGCGAAGGCCGGGCCTGGGTCAAACTCTCCGGCGCCTATCGCGTCAGCAACAATCGAACCAACTACGCTGACGCCCGCCCGCTGGCCGACGCCCTGCTCGCCGCCAACCCCGATCAACTGGTCTGGGGCAGTGACTGGCCGCACCCGGCCATCGCCGACCCGCAACCCAAGGTCGGCGATCTGGTCAACCTGCTGTTCGAGTGGCATGATGCGGCTCAGATTAAAAAGATACTCGTTCACAACCCGGCGCGGCTATACGGCTGGGGCTGAATCCGGGCTTGCAAAACCTGCTGCGGTACACCGAATGCCTGGGCGGAGTTGGAGCATTGTCATGAAGACGCCATTGATCACCATTGGCCCCGAGATCCACAGGTGTACGCCAGTCTTCGCTGGAACTCGCGTGCCAGTCGTGCAATGGCTATTGCGGTGCTCGAACAAGCGCGCCGCGCGAATTAAATCGAATCGGTACCTGATCTCCCGTTCGGGTTTGGCATCGCCACATAGCGCTTGCGGTTTGTATCCAATACGATACAATTGCGCGATGTACATCGTCCGAGAGACTGACGAATTCCGTGGATGGCTCGATGCGCTGCAGGACAAAGTTGCTCAAATTCGAATCGCGGCTAGACTGCGCTACGCGGAAGCCGGCAATTTGGGCGATTGGCACCGGTTGATGGTGACGTTTCCGAGATGCGAGTCGACTTTGGGCCTGGCTACAGGCTTTACTTCTGTCGACGTAGAAGCGTCTTGATCGTGATGTTGTGCGGCGGAACTAAATCCACACAAAAGCGCGACATTCGCAAGGCTGTTCGAATCTCGGCGGAAATTGGAGATGACGTATGACCAAAGTCAAAGTGAAGCGCAAGTTGTTGGCGTTCGACGCCGCGCGCTACTTGACCGACGACGCGGCGGTTGCTGAATACATGACTGCGGTCCTGGAAATGGAGGATCCGGACTTTTTGCTTCTGGCGCTAGGGGATGTAGCGCGAGCCCGAGGCATGGCACAAATTGCGAAAGACGCCGGCCTTGGACGCGAGAGTCTTTACAAGGCCCTGGCACCCGGAGCGAAACCCCGATTTGATACGGTGATCAAAGTGGCACGTGCCCTTGGAGTGAAATTTACAGCACAGGTTGCGTAACCGCCGTACCTTAAGTCGAGTTGTGAATCTGGAGCGGCGCTGAAAACTGAAATTCTTTGCTGGCCCTGAATCGCTCTACTCTTGGGCTTGCAAACAAAAACCAAAGGAGAGTTGATGAACCCCATTAAAACCCTGCTGGCAAGCTGCCTCGCCACCCTGACCTTCACGGCCGTACCCGCCATCGCCCAGTCCGCCGCTCAACCCGCCCCCCAGTCCATCATCAAAATCGGCTGGACCACGGCAGACAGCGAGCGCGATCCTTACGCCATCGGTGCCCGTCAATTCAAGAACGCCGTTGAGCGCGACACGCGCGGAGCGGTGCAGGTTCAGCTTTACCCCAATCGTCAACTCGGCGATGAGCGGCAGATGTTGGAGGGCATGCGCTTCGGTACTGTCGATGCCGGCGTCATCACTAACGCCGTCATTGCGCAGATCGAGCCGTCGTTTCAGGTCAACGACATGCCGTTTCTGTTCGGCAACGAGAAGCAGGCGCACAAGGTGCTCGACGGCAAGGTTGGCGATGATCTGAGCAAGCGGCTTGCTGCCAGGGGCATCGTTGCGCTGGG
>JANLTP010000264.1:0-5610 GCA_031363055.1 Burkholderiales bacterium
GACCGATCTCGCGGTGTTCCTGACGCGTCGAAATCAGGTCGCGTGGAACGTTGTCTCCAACAGCGCCGGGACCAGCACCTTTTCGGCTAGTCACGATTCGGACCTCAGCAGCGTGACCGTTCTCGTGCCGAAAAATCGATACAAAAACCTGTCAATCAAAACCGGCTCGGCGACCATCAAGAGCGATGCGACCGACTGGGTTGTCGTCGTGAATTCAGGCAGATCGATTTCCTTTACCGGCACTGAGCTGTGAGTTCCGTACGATCGACGCCTGGGGCGTCGATCGATACCAAAATCATCATTGAACGGGCCTCTGAATGCGTCGACTACTAGGTAACCTCGAGGGGCGTGGCACGCCCCTGGCTGTGATCCTGTTGGTCGCTATTCTGGTGTTTGCAATCGGATGGTGGAACGGGCAGCGCAACAGTCAAGCTACGACGTTCAGGGAAATCGTCTTGCTGGTTCCGGATGAACTCGATACGCTTGATCCGTACTACCGGAGCTGGGCCGACGCTTTGCGCGAAGAGGGATACGTCTATTCCACCTTGAGTGCGAGCGAGGCGATCCGGGCAAGCGCAGCCGGTACGCTCAACGCTCGCGGCCTAATCATGCCAGACACATTCCATCGGCGTGCCGGTGTCGCGCTGCTCGATGCGTTGCAAGTCGAGGTCATGCGCGGCAGCCATTTGATGCTGGTCTTCGACGCCGCTGTAGCAACGCCGACCGGCTTCATCAATTCGCCGCTCAAATTGCGCCGCCTTGCTGGGGTCGACTATGCGCTCTACGAAAATGAGGGCGAGTCGCAGACGCTGGTCGGTAATCTGACGTTAAACGAAAAGGTGGCCGCCTTGTTGAGGATTCCGCCCGGGCGGATGCAGCGCGCCATGAGTGATGGCGGAAAACCGGTTCTGCAGGCGACGGCCTATGGATACGGCACAGCCGCATTTTCCTATTTTGCGACACGCAAGGCCGCCACAGGTAGTCAACTGGTTCATTCGGGCGAGAATATTCTGGCTAACCTCAATCAGGTCGGTCGGGGACTGGTGTTATTTGTCAATCTGCCGCTCGGCTATTTGAAGAAGCGCACCGACGGAATATGGCTGCACAGTTTTCTGAGGTATTTCGGCGATCAACTGGTTCGCAGTCCACGCCTTATGAGCGCACCCGATGCGGTCGGTGGGATCGTCGTCAATTGGCACATCGACGACCGCAAGGCCTTGGGTTTTCTGCCCTTGCTCGATGAAATCGGCTTCGGTGACTGGGGTCCGTATTCGATTCATCTGACGGCGGGACCAGATACAAATGTAAGCGGCGACGGACTCGGCATGGACCTGCCCAATAATCCGAAGATGCACGAATGGGTACACAAGATGGCTGCGCGTGGCAATTCATTCGGCAGCCATGGTGGCTGGATCCACAACGCTTTTTCAATTGAAGTGACTGAGCGCTCGCGACAACAACACCAGCGACTGATTGACGAAAATATTCGGGCCGTTACCCAGGCGGTTGGCGCCGAGATCAAGGAGTATTCCGCGCCCAGTGGCAACCACCCGCAATGGACCACCGATATTCTCGAGGAAATGGGCATCCGCGCCTATTACACGACCGGCAATGCAGGGATGGGTCCGACGCGCTCTTACCTGCACAGGGATACAGCCGTCAAACGTGCGTGGTCGTTTCCGATATCGGCGCTCGGCCAGGCTGCATCGTTCGAAGAAGCCAATGACCAGGCTGTACCGAACGTGGCGATGCTCAACTGGTTGAACGCATTGTCCGAGTTCTGCGTTGAAAGCCACGCCGTTCGCTTGTTCTACTTTCATCCAATCGGTGTGTCCATGTACAAGGAAGTCGCCCGGAGTTGGCTGCGCAGTGTTCGCACGATGCAGAGCGCCGGCGTATTTCGCATGTACACGATGTCGCAGATGGCCGAATTTCTCGATCGCCGCGAAGCTGTGACGATCAACATGCAAACCGGATCGAATCAGTCTGATGTCCGCATTGAGCTGGCCAGTGCAGGCGATCTGGCTCAGCAGGTCCTGGCACTGCCCAAGAGCCGTTTCAAGCGCCCGGAACTTCTGTCCGGCACCGGCGCCATCGAGGAATCGAAAGATCATTGGATGGTGCATGCCGGGACCGGACAAACGTTGAGAATGAACGCAGAGGAATCGAATGATTAAGCGCGACAAGTCGATTGCAATTTGTATTGGGACACGCCCTGAGATCATCAAGATGGCACCGGTTGTCCAGGCGTTGCGTGACCAAGCACAAGCGGTGACCCTGGTTCATAGCGGTCAACATGACAGCATGGCATGGCCGCTCTACGAGTTCTTCGATATCAAGCCAGACATCATCGTCGATCTGACTCGCAAGGACTCGAGCCTCGAGCACCTGAGCAGCCGACTGATCGAGTCGCTCGGCGCGCAATGGCGTCAGTTCGCCCCCCGCGCTGTGCTCGTGCATGGCGATACGTCAACCGCAGCGATGGCCGCATTGACGTCGTTTTATGCGAAAGTTCCGATTGGTCATGTCGAGGCCGGCCTGCGCACCGGCGAGCGTTATGACCCGTTCCCGGAGGAGATGAATCGTACCCTGATCGGCCGGATGGCTGATTGGCATTTCGCCCCGACCCGAAAAGCAGTTGAAAACCTCGCCAATGAGGGCCTGCGCGAACAGGTTCATCTAGTCGGCAATACGGCGATCGATGCGGCTCGTTGGGGTCTGGCACGCTTGACGACCTATTGGACGCGTCACCCGGATCGGTTTCCGCAGGAGTTGGCGCCGTTGGCCACCCTCGACGGCAGCAAGCGCGTATTGCTGATTACGGCCCATCGCCGCGAGAACTGGGGTCATGGCATCGAACAGATCGCGACTGCGGTTCGGCAATGGTTGGAGAGCCATGCGAATTATGTTGCCGTCTGGCCGGTGCATGCCAATCCGGCGGTTGCCGATACCGTGCATCGGGTGTTCGCCGCTTCGGATCAGTGCCTGGCTGATCGATTGATCCTGACGGCGCCGCTCGACTACCCGGCCCTGCTTTGGGTAATGCAAGCAAGCTGGATGATCCTTACCGATTCTGGCGGCATCCAGGAGGAGTCGGCTGCGCTCGATAAACCCGTGTTGGTGCTGCGTGATACGACCGAGCGCCCGGAACTGATCACCTCTGGTCGGGGAATTCTGACGGGTGCTCGTCGGCAATCTATCCTTCACGAACTGAATCGTCTGCATGAATCGGTTGGCGACTACGAACATATGTGCGCCGGTACCAATCCGTTCGGCGATGGACACGCAGCGCATCGAATTGCATCGATCTGCATCGCAATGGGAAACGAAAAGTTGGAGATGGCCGCGTGATCAGAAAAGCTTTTGTCAGCGCCATTTTTTTATTAGGTGCGGCGCATTCAACTATTGGCGCTCAGACCAACGCGCCAGCAAGCACGGCGGCCACATCAAGTTTGAACCGAAGCTTGACTATCGGAGCATCTCATCAACGTTTGTCCAGTGGCTTCGGCACCTGGAATGACCAATTCATTCGCCTGGTCTGGGAGCAGGACAAAGCCAACCTGATCAACGCGGAACTGGTACACGGCAATCGGTTCAATGAGAGCGGTGTATTGGGCGGCGTTTCCTGGACTCGCGTGCTCGACGAGGACTGGTATGGGAACGTCGCCTATGCACGTACCAACACGGGTCTGTTCTGGCCGATTTCGCAGGGCTCCGGCACGATCAACCGGAAATGGCTCGAAGGTCGAAAACTGGTCAGTTCCCTGGCGCTCGGATTCGATGAGTCACGCAACAACTACAGTGGCCGATGGGCTTCCCTGGCAGCCAGTTACTACGCTCCTAATTCCGTTTTGATCGGCGCAGGCGTGCGAGCGAATGTCACGCAACCTGGTGATGTCCATACTCTTCGACGATTCGCTTCAATTACCTGGGGCACGCGCGGCAACGCCTATCTGAGCTTGAGCTATAACGGTGGGCGAGAGGGCTATCAGCTCCTCAATTCAACTGCGATCACGGACTTCGCGAGCAGGGAATGGGTTCTGCAATGGAAACAATGGGTGACCAAGGGTGCTGGTCTGGAATTCAAGGCATTCGATTACCGGAATTCCTTTTACCAGCGCGCCGGCGCTGAAGCGAGCGTCTTCACTGAATTCTGAATAATGAACACTGTACGCCGAACGGCATCACCTCGCGAGCTGCGCCGCCTGACGATCGACCGTTGGCGCGCGGAAGGCTCACAAGGTGCCCGGATCGCACCGCACCGCGCGCTGTTGAGTCACCGTTTTCCGATCATGCGCGTGCGTTCAGTTCTGATGCTGCCGGTCGCCTACACAGTGGCGATCATTCTGTTCCACCGGGATATTGTTCTGCTGTGGAGCCGAGTGATCCGATGGTCCATCGAGCTTACGGATAGTCCCGCCCAATTGGGATGGACTCGGACCCTGGGCGGTCTGCGCCTGCACATGGATATGGTCTGGCTCGATATGAGCGCCGGCGCACCGTCGCCTGCGCAGTGGTGGACCTGTGCGGCAGTTACGTTGTTCCTTGCATTACTCTCGCTGGGACTGCCATCGCGCATGCTGCCTATCGCCTATGTGCTCCGGGTGCATGCCATCGTCATCGCCGTGTCTCTCGTCTACTTTGCTCTGATGCCCAACAGCTTTACCTACGCACTGTCTGACCATATCACCATGCTCCTGGTGATGTTCCTTCTGCTCGCCTTGCTGATACCGTGGATATTCGCACTGACTTATAGCATTCTTGGCTTTACGTTCGCTAACAAAGCCTTGCTTACCTTTCTGGGTGTGCTTTTCCTGCTACTTTTTGCGCCGCTCCATGCGTTCAGCCATGCCCTGGTCCTGTACCACGGCTCACTCTTGTATCAGCCGGTGTTGTTTTTGCTCATGGGTATCTTTCCACCCCTCATGGCAATGGTGGCGTTCTACTCCTGGGCCATGACGTGGCCGCGAGGCGCAGCGTGATCAGACCTTGGCTCGTGTTTTGGGTACTGGTGTGGCTGACCCAGACGCCGGCGCTCGGGCAGTCCGGAGCAAATCTGGTATCCGGGCAATCCGCCAGCGCGGTTCAGCGGCTGATGCAGACTATGCAGCAGACGAATACCGTTGCCGAAGCTACGCTTCAGTCCAGCTCGGTCCTTAGGCGTCGTCTGGAGCAGGCGGACCCCAGTGGCGAGGTAGACGAACCGATCCCGATTGCGCTGCTTCTAGCCAACCCAGCAGGCGGGCTGCAAAGTCCCCTGCGCACGCTTTTGGCCGCATGCGAGTACCTGTTGTACCTGATCGTTCTGTTGCTGGCGGGCTATATGCTGCGACACTACGTTTTCACGTTAAACCGGTTGTTTGCGCGGCAGCGTCATCCTTATGTCGATGTCGACACCGCAAGCTGGCCCCGAATCACGGTCTTTATCGCCGCTCACAACGAGGAAGCTGTGATCGAAGATTCGATCGCCGCGCTGCTTGAGGTTGACTACCCGATCGATTGCTTGACCATTACCCCGGTCAACGATCGCTCGAAGGATAGAACTCGCGAACTGATCGACGCGATGGTCGAGCGCTTTCCGGGTCGGATCAAGCCGTTTCACCGGGTCGA
>JANLTP010000019.1:0-110773 GCA_031363055.1 Burkholderiales bacterium
GCCGCTAATTCCGGCAGTGCCAGAATGGTTTTGCTGTACTTGGCACACAGCACGTCTTCAACCGCCACATCATAGGTACGCAGCCGCGTCGCAACCGGTGCGTACATCGCATCGGCCATGCCTCGCTGCGCACCGAACAGGTAAGGCCCACCGTAGTTCGTCAGACACTCATGCCCGATCTGCAACACGCGCTCGATATCGCCCTGTGCTCGATTCCACACCTTGTAATTGGGGAAGTGACCTTTCAGATTCATCGGCAGCGCTGAGCGCAAGGAAGTGAACCCTGAGTGCATTTCTCCACAGATCGCGCGGCAGTGCGCTCGGGCGCCTCGTTCAGAGGGTAACAGCGCAGCCTTCGGACGAACTTCATTCAGGTATTCAGCGATCGCCAGCGTGTCCCAAACGGTGACGCCGTTGTGGCGCAAGCAGGGAACCAGAATCGACGGCGCCAGCAGCAGCATTTCGGCCTTGGCGTCGGCGTCATCGGCCGATAGCATGACTTCCTCAAACTCAAGGCCGGCAAATCGGCACAACAACCAACCGCGCAACGACCAGGACGAGTAGTTCTTGCTGCTGAGGGTAAGCGTGGTGCGCGGCATGATGTGTGTCTCCGGTTTATTAAATATCGATGCAATCAACATGCCAGACATGGCCACCAACCGCGCCAGCCCTACCGAAAAAACTTGAGTTTGGTCCACAACTTGCTTAAGCCTCATTCGCACAAGCCGACAACAACCTAAAACAAGTCGATCGAATCCATGCTGTATTCCGTTTATCAGGCCTTTTCCGACTACCTCGGCCCTTGGCAACAGACGGCTGAATGGTCGTCAGCCTGGCTCAACGAAACCCTGGGTCGCGACGGTTCCCGGAAACTGCCGATCGGGACACGAGAACTCGCTGCGGCAGGCGAAGTATTTTCCAGATTGCGGCTGACCCATGAGCGGCCGAGCTTTGGCATCGACACCATCAACACCGGCGAGCGCACGGTGAAGATCGCCGAGCACGCCATTGTGCGTCGTGCCTGCGGTACGCTGTTGCATTTTGAACGTGACGATTTGGCCGACGCCGGTCACAGCGGCAGACCTCTACCCAGAGTGCTGATCGTCGCGCCACTGTCCGGTCACTTCGCCACGCTGTTGACCGATACCGCGCGAACCATGCTCGCCGATCATGACGTCTACATCACTGACTGGCACAATGCGCGCACGGTCGCCACCAGCGAAGGTCCGTTCGGCCTGCCTGAATATGTGGAACACCTGATCGGATTTATCGAGGCGCTCGGACCCAATACCCATCTGGTTTCGGTCTGCCAACCTTGTGTACCCGTGTTGGCGGCCGTCGCGCTGATGGCCCAGCAGTCCCATCTCGCGCAACCCAAAAGCATGACTTTGATGGCCGGCCCGATTGACTGTCGGATCAATCCGACCAAGGTCAATCAACTGGCCACCAGCAAACCGATCGAATGGTTCGAGGAGAACCTCATCAGCCGCGTGCCGTGGCGCTTTGCCGGCGCCGGTCGGCGCGTCTATCCGGGCTTCCTGCAATTAAGCGCGTTCATGAGCATGAATCCGCAGCGCCACCAACAGGCATGCAAGGACCTCTATCAGAATCGCGCCAACGGCAATCATGAAGCGGCCGAGGCAACGGTTCGCTTTTACGACGAATATTTTGCGGTCAATGACTTGGCGGCAGAGTTTCACCTGCAGACCGTTGCCGAAGTATTTCAACAATACTCGCTGGCTCGTGGCACCCTGACGCTCGGCAATCAAGCGGTCGATACTCGCGCAATTCGGCGGACCGCATTGTTCACGGTCGAAAGCGAGCGCGATGACATTTGTAGCATCGGTCAGACCGTCGCAGCACACGATTTATGCAGCGGCATCAAGCCCTATCTGAAAAGTCATCATGTGCAGTTGGGTGTCGGTCACTACGGCGTTTTCAGTGGCAAGCGCTGGCGCCAGCAGACTTATCCACGCGTGCGCGAGATGATTCACTCGTTGAATTAGTATGGTGTTTCACGCTTATGCCTGTTCGCACAAGTAGTTCCAAGGTACGTCGAAGGAACCCATTGTCACTGCTCGGCAATATCCAAAGCGATCGCCTCGGCAATTTTGATGCCATCAATGGCGGCGCTCATGATGCCGCCGGCGTAGCCAGCGCCCTCGCCGGCCGGATATAGACCCTCGGTGTTCAGGGACTGAAAGCGCTTCGAGCGCTCGGCTTGTTCTTCAAATCGGGTAATCCGGATCGGCGAGGAGGTCCGCGTTTCGACCCCGGTCAGCATCGCATCGGCCAGATCAAAGCCGCGAATCTGTCTCGCAAACTCGGGAATGGCTTCGCGAATTGCATGAATGGCGTACATCGGCAGACTCGGATTGGATGGGTCGCCAAGATCGGTTAAATGCACGCCCGGCTTGTAACTGGGAATGACGCTACCCAAATCGGTCGAGGTCACGCCGTTCAAAAAATCTCCGACCCGCTGCCCGGGCGCTTCATAGTTGCGTCCGCCCAGCTCGAAGGCACCCGACTCCAGCGTGCGCTGAAACCGTACCCCGGCCAGCGCCTTGCTGCGATCGGCGCCGCTCGCCAGTGACTCGCCGCGAGCGCCGAAATCGAAATCTGCCGGATGAATGGCGACGACGATACCGGCATTGGCATTGCGCTCATTTCGACTATATTGGCTCATACCATTGGTGACCACCCGATTGGGTTCGGAGGCCGCTGCAACCACGGTGCCTCCCGGACACATGCAGAAGCTGTAAACACTGCGCTTGTTGCTGGCGTGGTGAACCAATTTGTAATCGGCAGAACCGAGCAGACGATTGCCCGCGAAGGCGCCGAGGCGCGCTTCGTCAATGAGGCTTTGCGGATGTTCAATTCGAAAACCGACGCTGAACGACTTTGCTTCGAGGTAGACCTGTCGACGCCGCAACATCTCGAAGGTATCGCGGGCGCTGTGTCCGATCGCCAGGACGACATGTCGCGCATCAATCTGGGTACCGTCCTCAAGCACCAGTCCCCTGATGGCGGCCTGCTCAATCTGCAAATCGGTCACCTTGCTGTTGAATCGATACTCACCGCCCAGACGTACGATCTCGTGACGCAGAAACTCGACCACCTTCACCAACCGGAAGGTACCGACATGGGGCTTGCTGACGTACATGATTTCTTCCGGAGCACCAGCTCTGAGCATCTCCAGCAGAACCTTGCGGCCATGAAATTGCGGATCCTTGACCTGGCTCCACAGCTTGCCATCACTGAAGGTACCCGCTCCGCCCTCGCCAAACTGCACATTGCTCTCGGGCTTGAGTTGGCTGTTACGCCAAAAACCCCAGGTATCCTTGGTTCGTTCACGCACGATTTTGCCGCGCTCCAGAATCAAGGGTCGAAACCCCATCTGGGCCAAGGTCAACGCTGCAAACAGTCCGCACGGACCCGAACCAATGACCACGGGGCGAACAAAATCACGCTCTGGCGCCTGCGCTACAAATCGGTAGGTAGTGTCCGGTGTGAAGCCGATCAGCCCGACTGTATTAGCTGATTTTGTTTTAGCTGATTTTTTGATTCCAGCCAACGCTGCCCGATGATCTCGAGTCAGTACGTCGAGCGTATAAATAAAATGAACATCGCTGCGTTTGCGAGCATCGATGCCTCGCCTGAAAATGCTGATCTGGACGATCTGATCGGCTTGGATAGACAAGCGATCCTGAACGGCGCGCTCGAGAGCCTGCGGCGAATGATCGATCGGCAGCTTGATCTGGGTCAGGCGAATTGAAAGCGACGTGGCGGACGAGGCAAGCGCGGCGGGCGAGACAAGAGCAGTTTCGGTCATGGACAGCAGTCATTGGCGAGCCTGCACGGCCGCAAGATGATAAGCCTTGATTCTATACAGGTTGACTCAGGCGCGCCCTCAGCTCCTCGAGGTCGTTGCCGCTTTGGCGCGCAAGTTCCAGCGTCTGATCCAGACCCAGCTCCGAGACCCGCGCAAACACCCACAGCGCCGCGCAACGGCGACCGGTTCGGCAATAGGCGAGAATCGGCGTCGGGAGCGTATTCAAGAGCTCTCGAAATTCGCGCCCATCGGGCGCTGCGACGCTCGAAAATAACACCGGCATGTAGACGAACTTCAAGCCAGCGGCCTCGGCGGCCGCCTTGATCCTCGAGGAATCTACCGCACCTTCTTCGGCGTCCGGACGGTTGCAAACCAGACTGCGAAAACCGGCCGCAGCAATCGCGTCGACGTCCTCAACGCGAATCTGGGCCGCGTAGCAAAAGTCGTCGCCAGCCGCCTTCAGCTCAAATGCCTTCACCTCTAACGCCTTCACCCCTGACACGAAAGATCCATCCTGTAAAACCTCTGCTCAGCGTTCATTTTAAAACACTTAGTAATGGGGCGGCATTTCCTCGCGCGGATCGCGCGGTGGACTAACCACCTCGTCCGACTGTCGTTGCTCGCGCAACGCCCGCAAAGCCAATTGCAATTGCTCGATTTGTTCCTGCTGTCGAAATACGCTGTGGTTCAGGGTCTCGATCAAATCATCGGTGTAGGACAACTTGATCTCAAGCTCGGCAATCCTTGCCTCAAGCGCTTCAGACATGGCCATCGCCCTCAACTTTAGCGACTAACAAAATTCTGGTTCCACGGCACTGCACCGACTGCCCGGCCCTGATTTTCGCCGTTTTGCGATTCTCGGGTTTGCCATCAACGCTCACCAGGCCATCGGCAACCAGGTGTTTGCCTTGGGCGCCGCTGTCCGCGAGGCCGGCCGCTTTGAGCAGGTCACAAACGCGAATATGCTCTTCGCTCAGCATGAATTGAATCGATTTCATTGAAAATCCCGCAGGCAGTTTGAGCGCTCGAACCGGCGCAGGCAGGACTCTAACTCAATCGGCAATCACCCGGGCACAAACCGGCACTCAAGCTCGCTAACCGTCTGGCGGCACAGGGTCTCCGCTCAGTCGTTCGCCGATTCGGTTCTCGCAGGGATTCGCGCATGATCAGCCGACTAGATTCCGAGCGCTATTGGCCAGCGCCCTGTCATGCTGACGATTCTCTTCTCGACCTTCAACGGAATGCAAACGCTACCACGCATGCTGGAGCGATTACAGGCGATTGAACGTCCGGAAGATTTGCGGATTGTCGCCGTCGACAACCGCAGCGATGATGGTTCGTATGAACTTTTGCAGCAAGCCTGCGAATACTTGCCGATCACGCTGTTCGAATGCCGGGAACCCGGTAAAAACAAGGCGCTGAATTTCGCACTCGATCGGATCGTCGGCACGCTGAGCGATGATGATCTCGTGGTGGTGACCGATGACGATATTTTGCCCAATGACGATTGGTTATTGCAATTGAGCAGCGCAGCCGCCGCCAATCCCAAAGCCAGCGTGTTTGGCGGTGCGATTCGCCCGGTGTGGCCTGCGAATGTTCCCAAGTGGTTACCTGATCTCGAGGGCTTCTTCGCGGTATTGTTTGCCACCACATCGACGCGTACCGGCGTCTGCACCAGCCGCGATATCTACGGCCCGAATATGGCTGTGCGCGGCAAGCTGTTCAAGCAGGGGATTCGATTCAATCCATCGATCGGTCCGGATGGCAGCCAGCATTTCGGTATGGGTAGCGAGAGCGAATTGTTGCGACGTCTCGAACGCGATGGTCATGAAATGCACTTTTGCGAAGCGGCGGCCGTCGGCCACCAGATCAAACCTTCGCTGCTGCGCTGGAGCGCCGTGTTGTCGCGCGCCTACCGATATGGTCGCGGCCTCGGCATGCTGGACGGGCAGGAGCAAGGTTCCATCAAATCGGCGGGTCAATCGATCAAGCGCGCAGCGATCGCCGAACTCAAGGCATTAGCAACGGCCCTTCCCGGACTGACCAATCGCAGAACTCGTGTGCTGTTTCGGCGCCAAATCGAACGCGGACGCATCGCCAGCCTGCTCGCTCCCAGCCTGAATCTGTCAGCGGTTATGCGCAAAGTCGCGCGCACGACGTCAGTGCCTGTTCCGGCACCGGTTGCAACTGCGAGTCGCAGTCGGATTTCAACGCCCATTTCAATGGTCGGCGCAATACCTTCGGCTGCACCGTCACCAGCACCGTCACCAGCACTGCCGGTAGCCAGCCAAACGGGCGCTCGATCGCGCGAGGTCGCCGAAATTGTGGAGCGCTAGTCTGGTGTTTTACGCTGGCATTTTATGCTGGTTTTTGGTCCGGCGCGTCCAGATCGACGGTCAGATCAATAGCGAATCCTGCCAGCCCATTTGATTCAGAATATTCATGAATTCTTGGTCCGGTACCGCCCGAATGCTAGTGGCCTCACCGGTGATTGGGTCCCGTAGCCGTAATTCCACACAAGCCAATAACAGTCGATGACAGCCGAACTGTTGCTGAAAAAAGCGATTGTGAAGACCCTTGCCATGCGTGGCATCGCCAATGATTGGATGGCTGATGTGTTTCATGTGACGGCGTAGCTGATGATGTCGCCCGGTCTTCGGACTCAGCTCAACCAGCGCATAGCGGGTAGTCGCGTGCCGATCAACCGCAAACGGTAGTTCGACGCATTCTAGCCTCCGAAAGTGGGTGCAGGCCTGCTGTTCGACTCGCGCTGTGCCGCGGCGATCATAGTCATCAGGCTGACGGATCAACGGATGATCTATTCGCCCTGACTCTCGTGGCCAGCCACGAACAACCGCCAGATAGGTCTTCTCTACGGTGTTCATTTCGAACTGCCGGCTCAGAATGCGATTTGCGACGTCATCGAGCGCAAACACCAGTACGCCGGAAGTACCCTTATCGAGCCGGTGAACCGGTTGAACCACTTGGCCTATCTGATCGCGAAGCATCTGCACCGCAAAGCGAGTTTCATGTCGATCAATATCGCTGCGATGTACCAACAGGCCGGCTGGCTTGTCGATTGCAATCCAATGCGGGTTTCTAAAGAGTATCGTGAGCATGGGTATATCATCACTATGATGCAGAAGAAGTCTGAGTTGCCCTTCAAGGTTTGTGTCGCCTGCCAGCGTCCGTTTGTATGGCGCAAAAAGTGGCAGCGTGTCTGGGATGACGTCAAGTACTGCTCCGACCGATGCCGCCAATCCGGGCCGGGAAAATCATGACACTTGAAAACACGAAACCCGATTCGTTTCCTGATCAATTTCGCGCCTTGGTGATCGGCGCGTCTGGCGCTATCGGGTCCGGTTTCGTTGCACACTTGAGCGCCGACGCGAGATGCGGCGGCGTCGTCGCGCTGCATCGCAGATCAACGCCGGCGATCGATTTCGAAAATGAAGACTCCATTGCCCGGGCGGCAACAGCGCTGGCAGACCAGGCCCCATTTGATCTCATCATTCACGCCGGCGGCATACTGCATTCCGAACAATTCATGCCCGAGAAAAAACTATCCGATCTCAATTACGAGCAAATGACCCGGACTTTTCGGATCAACACCTTTGGCCCGGCGCTGTGCATCAATCATTTCTCGAAGTTGCTGTCGCGAAGCCATGGTGTCATGGCGGTCATCTCAGCCAAGGTCGGCAGCATTGAAGATAACCGGCTGGGCGGATGGTACAGCTATCGCGCCTCCAAGGCCGCCCTGAACATGGTGGTTAAAACTGCCGCAATCGAATTGGCTCGATCAAGACCGAAAGCCATTCTGATCAGCTTGCACCCGGGCACCGTCTCCTCAAAACTATCGAAGCCATTTCGAGGTAATGAAATCGGTCGCTCACCTGCCGAGGCGACCAGCGATATGTTGAAGCTGATCGGCCAGTTGACCACCGCAGACAATGCGCAGTTCCTGTCGTACGACGGCAGCCGACTGCCCTGGTAAAAAGCTGTCTGGGTCGAGCTGACGGCAGCGTGCTGATCCGCGCTATCGGCCCAGTTTGAGTGCGGCGGTTTCGGCCTGACAATTGCGATTCACCTTCAGTCCCGTGCTGCGCGCCTGATTGATTTCCGAGCGCGCCGCCTGCAACTGGGCGCGAAATTGCGGATCAGACTGTAGTCTTGCAACCGCCGCAGCACCGACCTGGCGGCCACTATCGACATCACTTTGCCAATGCATGCCGCAGATCATTCGACTCTGCCCGAATGCATGGCCGCGCGCCAACAATGCATCAGCACGTTCGGGCGCCAGTTCGGTCAATACCAGACTCCAGGCCCAACCCACCGCCGCATGGCCAGACGGATAGGACGGATCCTTGACGACCGACGGCTCTTCCGACGGCGCGCAAGTAGGCTCCTTGATGGCTACAAACGGTCGTACGCGCTTGTAATGATCCTTGGCCGCGTACGTGCTCAAGCCGGCATCGGCCAAGGTTCGGCGTAACAACATGTTCAGATGCGGCGTGCCCTCTTGCGAAATCGGTACATCGAGCGCACAACTGAAAGTCTCAGCGGCCTTCGGGAATTTCAGATTGGCATCGTCGGCAGCCAAGGTCCAGCGCGGCGAACCGCGCAGCAATCTGCCTTGCCGATAAGCCGCTTCATCGGCCGCAGCAGCGGCGGAACCGGGCACAGGCGGTGCAGAAATCAGCTTCAGACTATCCGGCAGATCCTTGCGTTGCAGGTAACCGATCAAATAACCTGAGCCCGGTCGTATCTCGGGTAAGTCGGCCGGAATGACGGTCGGCAAGCCCGACGCGGTAACCTTGGGCGTCACCGAAGCCGGTGGTAGCGTCGAACCGGAATCACCACCCGTCGCGCAAGCGCCGAGCGACATCATCAGACCCAGTAGCCAATACTTTGTCACGACGACATTGATTCGGTGATGATCTGCCTGTCGAGATCATTGATTTGAAACAATCCAAACCGCAATTGATATCCCCAATTCTTCTTGCCTGCCGAAAATTCTAACCGCTCCAGCAACGGTGCGATGGGAGTCTCCCGCGCCACCGACCAGCGCACATTACGCCGGAACGCTACGAAGCCAGCGCCCATATCGGCCTGGTACGGTTCACCCTCCTCGACTACGCCTACGGCGCTGAACGACTGATAGCGGTCCTTGGCCTGGTATTTCTCGTTGGGCGAATAGTAGACCACGTGATCGCCGGGACTGATTCGGCGCAGCGGCCCGACCTTGCCATGATTGACCTGCATGAACCCTTGAGCACGGCCGATGCGTACATGCTCAGCCGAGGCGACTGCGACCCAGTTCTTGGCCAAATTTGAATTTGACATGCGGACGCTCCTGAACAGTTGAGAAAGACAACGCCTCGAATCATAAAAGTGCGCACTGTCAGTTTCTGTCAGCAGTGATGCCCTGCAGGTGACGCCACTCCTTGAGCAAAGCTTGGCGGCGGCGCGGATAACGATCATCCAGAACATTCAGATCCATGATTCGATCGGTTCTGAAGTGCCGGATATCCTCGCGAAGCTCGCACCAGGCAATCACAACGCGCACCCGATCAAAAAATCCGATCGCGAATGGCCATATGACACGCTTCGACTCTTTGTCCTTCAGATCACGATAACCGATTTCGCATCGATGCTCGCGCCGAATAGCGATACGGATTTCGGTCAACTCGAGATCACCAGCCGCATTCGCATCGCCCGGTGCAATCAGCATCGCTGAAGACTCCAGGTCGAAGCGCAAATCGGCTGGCAACACCGCTGCGATCTTCGCAAGACTGTTACGCGCGGCACCGGCCAATCGAGAGTCGGCGCGATCGGCCACCCAGCGCGACCCCAACACCAGAGCCTCGATCTCGTCTTGCGAGAACATCAAGGGTGGCAACGTAAAGCCCGGGCGCAACACATAACCGACGCCCGCCTCGCTGCCTATGCTCGCGCCTTGTGCCTGTAACGACGCGATATCGCGGTAAAGCGTCCGCAAACTGATACCCAGCTCACCGGCCAGCAAGGCGCCACTGACTGGCACTCGGTAACGGCGCAAGCATTGCATGAGTTCAAGCAATCGTTCAGCGCGTGACATTCAGGGTTCCTGAGTTCGAGAAGGATGATTTTAGTCGCCCATGAACTTCATTGTGCAAATTGATCTACCAAGTAGATCGATCAAAATTATTCTTGTGATTCATTTGTATGATTTACTATACAAAGATGTTTAATCCATACAGTTTTAATTCCTCATGCAAACGCTCACCGAACAATTCGGCCGCCTTTTAAAGGGACGACGTCAACAACAAGACCTGTCGCAGGATGCGCTCGCGGGTATTTCCGGAGTCTCGCGCAGCATCATCTCGCGCCTTGAAAGCGGCGCTTCGAAAGCAGTGCAAACGGACGTACTCGATCGAATTTTCAATGCGCTCGGAAGCGGACTCGTAATCGCAAATGAACCACACCCGGATTCTGAACGTTTGCTGGCGCGACTCGAACATCAGGTAAAGCTCAGCGAACGTCGCAACCGGCATATGCGTCTTGCCGTATCCCTCGCGATCGAACCGAAAAAGGCCTTACGGTTAGTCAGGCAGGCGCGCCGCCAGGTTTTGTTGTGGCGTAACCGATCGTTGTGCAGCGAGTTATACATTGAACGCTGGACCCAACTACTCTGTCTTTCACCCCGCGAGATCGCCCGCGCGATGACCGAACTGGGCGACTGGGAAGACGCTATGTTCCAAAATTCTCCATGGGCGGGCGCATGGAAATGAATTCGCTAAGCTTGCTGTTCGATCAGGCAAGACAGTTGTGCGGGCATCGTGAATTCGTCATTCTTGGTAGTTTGTCTATCCTCGGAGTTGCATCTGGCAGCGAGGCGCCTATTCGAATGCTCATGTCGATTGATGTCGACTGTTACACGAAGCTCGATCCCCCAAGAATTTTCGAATTGAATGACGCCTTAGGCGAAGGTAGTCCGTTCGAGATCGAACATGGGTTTTACCTCGATCCCATTTCTCCCAGACTGCCGACTCTACCCGACCAGTGGGAAGCCCGTCTGATTCGCTTGCCACTCGAAAATGGCATCACACTTTACTTTCTCGATCCGAACGACGTCGCTGTCTCGAAGTACGCACGCGGCGAACCCCGGGATCGCGAGTGGCTGCAGGCAGGTCTGGGAGCCGGTCTGTTATCGGGAGCCATCATCGAGAGCCGCTTTCGCCATACCTCGTTTCTGGACCTCCGCGAGCGTGCGCGCGCCACGTCGGCGCTCACCGAAGACCGCAGACGTGTCAAAATTCGACGGCCACGTAAGTGAGCCCAGGCAACCTAAAAATTTGGTAAATGATCGTTAGGAAGTGCTGCTATGAAACTATCCGGAAAAGTCGTCGTCATCACCGGTGCCGCCAGCGGCATAGGCGAAGCAGTTGCTCGGCGTTTTGCTGCTGAAGGGGTTACCGGACTGGTGCTGGGCGATATCCAGCAAGCGCCGCTCGAAGCACTTGCGGCCGAGATCAACACTTCACGCGGCGCGCCAATCGCGCTGGCCGTCCGCAGCGACGTCACTGCCGAAGGTGGCGTGCAAGCACTGGCGACGGCAGCCGAGCGGCTCTTTGGTCGCATCGACGTTTTCTTCTCGAATGCAGGCCTGATCCGCGACGGCCACGAAGAATCCCCGGATGCCGACTGGCTACTGAACTGGAATATCCACGTGATGGCTCACGTCTGGGCGGCGCGATCAGTGTTACCCGGGATGATCGCGCGTGGCAGTGGTTACCTGTTGTCGACATCGTCGGCGGCCGGCCTGCTGACCTCACTGCCATCGGCGAGCTATGCTGCCAGCAAGCACGCGGCGATTGCATTTGCCGAAAGTATGGCGATTCGTCATGCTGCCAAAGGTATTCGAGTATCGGTCGTCTGTCCGCAATCGGTCGACACGCCGTTGATCCGTGCCCGCGCCTCCGGTGAAAAGGGTGCCGCACGCGTCGACGGCGTCATCTCGGCCGAGGCGCTGGCCGACTGTGTGGTGGCCGGTGTCGACGCCGAACGCTTCCTGATACTGCCGCATCCGAGCGTGCTCACCTATTTCCAGCGCAAGGCGGCCGACTACGACCGCTGGCTGGCGGGGATGCGGCGCTTCGAGGAACGCCTGCGCAGCACTTGACCGCGAGGATTCGGCGCTCGGGTCAATTCGATCAATTCGATTGCTGGGATCAGTTCGATTACCTCGATCATTCGGATCGTCAGTAGAAGCCACGCATTAACAATTGCTGCGTCATTCAATGATTGGCCGCAATAAACCAGAGCGGCGAAAAGTCAGTTCGTGTCACCCGCAGATCACCGACCTGCTGATTGCGTTCGAACAGCCGGTAGCCCAACAAGCCCGGATCGGCATGAATGATTGGAAACAACAACAGCGTCCAGACCGGCCTGATTCATGAAGAGCGGCGCTTTCCGATGCAGCAAGAAGAAGCGCGGACCTTTGCACGAATCACCCGCGCATTGGACAGCCTGCTGGTCGAATCAAACTCGAGTATCGATCCGCATCCGTCACCCGATCTGGGAGGCAGAATTTTTCGCGCGCTATCGGGCTACCTGACCGTTCGCGTATGGTGAGCCATGCCCAGCGCCAATCCCAATGCAAGCGCGACCGTCACTGCTGACGCCAAAGTCATCCTCATCGCGCTGCCAGCACGCGACTACGATCTGAGCGAAGTTGCCGTTGCCTGGCGGATCATCACAAACGCCGGTCACCGGGTAGTGTTTGCAGCACCACAGGGCCTTCGTTCTGCAGCAGATCCTTTAATGCTGTCCGGCGCAGACACATCTGGCACTCGAACAAGATCCCGAGTTCAATCGACCAAACTCGAACCGTAAAATCGCGGCTGTCCGGGCGCAAGACCACTGGACTGACCTGGCAACTGGAACAGTCAGCCTGGAGAACCATGAAATACGCAGGCCGGTTCTGGGACCCAGGCTACTACCGCACGTACGAGGAGGCGCCTGGAGAAGTTCGCGGCTACCGCAGCGTGCAGGCCGAAGTCAGTCGCGCGCTGGCGCAGCCGGCTGATTTTCTCGACGTCAAAAAAACCGATCCGGATGCGCAACGGAAATCTTCGTCTCTGTTTCGTGATCGCCTCGATGACGGGCGCCCTGCCTTCGTCGTTCAGGACGGCCACTATCTGTCGGCGCGCTGGCCCGGTAATGTCCACACCCTAGCTCGGCGATTTGTCGTCTTGCTCGCCAGCGTGCACCACCACACCAGTGTCCTGCCCCGCCAGGTCTGAATGAACCGAAGCCACCAGAACAAGATTCAACAGGGCCAATAACAGCATGGCTGTCTGCATGCCCAGGGTCGGCAAGAAGTCACTGAGCGCGTTGGCCAGAATCGCGCCGATGGCGCCAAACACCATCTGCATGAATCCCATCAGACCCGACGCCTGGCCGGCGTAGTTGGTCTGCGCATGCATGGCGGTGGCGAACGCCAACGGACTGACGACGCCCAGACCAGCGACGAACAGGACTATGCCGCCATTCAAGGGCCAGAGGCTGAGCCAACCCGCTGCCATCGGCAGCAACATCACGAGGCAGGCGAGGACCTGGACGGCAACCCCGATCAACAGTAATCGTTTGACCGAAATCTTTGGACTTGACCAGCGCAGCGCGGCGGCGCCCAGAAAAAAGCCCAGCAGCGCAATCGGCGGATACAACCCGAATTCCTTGGCCGACACATTGAGCACACCCATGTACAAACGGGGTGAACCGCCAAAAAATGCCAGCAGGCCTCCGAATGCGACACCACCGACCAACACCATTCGAAGATAGATCCGATTCTTCATTACCGACCGATAAGCGCTGATCACCCCACCGCCGACGCGTCGCTCGGCTGGCAACGTTTCATTCAGTGATGCGAAGATCCAAGCGCCGATCAGCGCACCGAGCAACGCGCAAATCCAAAGTGTCGAACGCCAACCCAGGCTGTCGACCAGCACGCCGCCGAGCAGCGGTGCCAGTCCGGGCACCAGCGCAAACGCCAGCATGATGATCGTGACGACCTTGACCAGTTCCGCGCCCGAATACGCATCGCGCGCGATCGATCGTGAAACCACAATGGCACCGGCGGCACCGGCGGCTTGAACGACACGCGCGGTAATCAAAACGGCCAGACTGGGCGCCAGCGCACAAGCCACCGAGCCCGCCAGAAATACCAGCACCGAATACAGGGCAATCGGCCTGCGACCGTAGCGATCAGTGAGCGGACCGGCGACAAGCTGGGCAATGCCGAATACTGCCAGGTAAACCGAATAACTGGCCGCACTGGCACTGGCCGTTGCCTGATACTCGCGACCGATCTGCAGCAACCCTGGCAAGAACACGTTGCTGCCAAACTGGCCCAGGGCACCGAGCGCCGCGAGCATGGCAATGAACCTTGCGGCCGAGCGTTTTGAATTCAAAACGGAGTTCCTTGAAGCCAACAGCGCCGATTGTCTCCTATTTTGTGCTGCCGCAGACTGGGCTGCCGGTGGCGCTGCTACCATCGCAAAAATCGAATCATCACGGGACGGTACCAGCCATGAGCGAAGAAGCTGAGAAAATAGCGATTCATCGCGGCCTCAAAGGCGTGTACTTTGACCGCTCGAAGGTCTGTTTCATCGACGGCCGCGAAGGCGAGTTGCGCTATCGCGGCTATTCAATTCATGATCTGGCGGCACACTCGAATTTTGAGGAAACCTGCTGCCTGTTACTCGATGGCGAGTTGCCGAATCGAGTGCAATTCGAGTCGTTCCAGGCACAACTTCGAGTCGCGCGAACGCTGCCAATCGAACTCTTTGAGGTGATTCGCATCATGCGCAGCGCGCATCCGATGGATGTGTTACGCACCGCTGTTTCAGCACTATCGGCGTTTGATCATGAAAGCACCGACAAGTCGGCCGCTGCAACGCGCCGCAAGGGCATTCGCCTGACCGCACAGGTGCCGATGATCGTCGCCGCTCATGAACAGATTCGCAAAGGTCACTCGCCGATTGCACCGCTGGCAGAACTCGGCCATGCAGCAAACTTCCTTTACATGCTGACGGGCAAACTCCCCAGCGCCGATACAGCGCGGCTGATGGATATCGATATGGTCCTGCACGCCGAACACGGCGCCAACGCCTCGTCGTTCACGGCGCGCGTGGTGGCTGGTACCGAGGCCGACCTGCATGGCGCCATTACCGCCGCGATCGCAGCGCTGTCCGGTCCGGCCCATGGCGGCGCCGCCGAAAACGTCATGCACATGGCCAAAGAGATCGGCGATCCGGCTCGGGCGGCCGAATACGTCAAGCGCAAGCGAGCCAATAAGGAAGCCATCATGGGTTTCGGACACCGGGTGTATCGCGCCGAAGACCCGCGTGCTCGCCACATGCGGGCTGGTGTCGAGCGGCTGTCGCGCGAAATGGGACAGCCGCAGTGGTATCAGATTCTCGAGGCGCTGGTGGCCGCCATGAAACCGTATGCGCGACTGGGCGTCAACGTCAACGTCGATTTTTACGCTGGTGTTGTGTATTACCTGAATGGCATCTCGTCGGATATTTTCGTGCCGATTTTTGCAGTGGGCCGAGTACCTGGCTGGACCGCCTCGGTACTCGAGCAGATGGAAAACAATATCCTGATACGTCCGCTCACCGAATACAACGGCCCACCGCCACGCGCGTATTTACCTATGGATGAGCGGGCCTAGCAGCAGTCCGGCGTTTCCATGGGAGGAGTATCGAATGCCTACCTAGCGCGCGGGTTCTCGGCTTGCGGTGTGCGTGCGAGCCAGCAGATACGCTGTGGCAACAATATCTGCAACCGTCGAACCGCGTGACAGGTCGCTGACTGGTTTCGCAAATCCTTGCAGCACCGGACCCGTTGCTTGGGCACCGGCCATATATTGCGTCAGTTTGTAGGCGATATTGCCTGAATTCAAATCCGGAAAAATCAGTACGTTCGCATGTCCGGCGACCGCACTCGCATCATGCAACTTTCGAGCCGCGACCCGCTCGATCAGGGCTGTATCGGCTTGTAACTCGCCATCGATCGCCAAGTGCGGTTCGCGCGCTCGGACGATCGCCAGCGCCGCATTTATTTTCACAATGCTAGCGTGGCTGGCACTGCCTCGCGTCGAAAAAGACAAAAGTGCCACCCTCGGTTCTTCCTGCAAAACCTGGCGGCAACTCACGGCGGAAGCGATCGCGATATCGGCCAATGTCTGTGCGTCGGGTTCAATATTGACCGCGCAATCGGCATAAATAAAAGAACGTTCGCCAGTGCCGTCGAAATTCGCTACTTTCATGACAAAAAAGCTCGACGCCGCCCGAATACCTTCGGCGAGTCCCACCGTCAACATGCCCGCTTCAATGACCTTGGCGGTAGCGTGCTGCGCGCCGGCCAGTAAGCCGTCGGCGTCACCGGTGCGCACCATCATGCCGGCAAAATACAAGGGCTTGCGTAACAATCGTGACGCAACGCCGGGATTAGGATTCGGACGTTGCAATGAATAGGCCGCCACATAGCGTGCCATCCGGGTATCCGTCAGCCGCAACGGATCGATCATTTCGATTCCTCGCAGCGGTGCGCCCGAACTTAGAACAATCGGCGACATCTGCCCTTCGTCTCGCAATAGCGCCGCTGCTTCGCGAACACGCGGGTCGTCGCCTTCGGGAAGAACAATCCGGAAAACATCTTTTCTCATTACCTGACTTTTCTCATCGCCCGGCACGATGCGCGATTTTTCGGCGATTGGCAAGTCGGGATGATCGTTCGGGATGATCGTTGCGGCAGGGTTCATAATGTGATGGTCATGTGAAGTGAGCCGTTCAGTGAATCAGTGCCATTGGAAGTGCATCCCTTCGACCCAGCCACGGAGTGTCAATGAGTAAACCGGTTTTTGATGTCGTTGTGTTCGGCGCCAGCAGTTTTGTTGGTCAGATATTGTGTGCCTATATGGCCTCGCGATTCGGCACGAGCAAGGACGCCGAACTGAGTTGGGCGGCGGCGGGCCGCTCCGAATCAAAATTGCGCTCGCTCAAGGAAAGTCTCGGACCCGCTGCCTCGAAACTGACCTTGATCCAGGCTGACTCCAACGACGAAGCCGCGCTGCGCGTCCTCTGTGCACAAGCGCGCGTCGTGGTTACCACCGTCGGACCCTATGCCCTTTATGGTGAAACAATGGTCAGGGTCTGCGCCGAAACCGGCACCGACTATTGCGATCTGACCGGCGAAACGCCGTGGATCAAACGTATGATTGACACCTATGAAGCGACCGCCAAAAAGTCGGGCGCGCGACTTGTTCATTGCTGCGGCTTTGACTCGATCCCGTCCGACCTGGGTGTCTGGTTCCTGCAGCAACAGGCAGACAAGCAATTCGGCAAGCCCTGCACCAGTGTCAAGATGCGGGTCAAGGCCATGCGCGGCGGCGCCTCGGGTGGGACCGTCGCCAGCCTCATGAACGTCGTCCGCGAAGCGGTTGCCGACCCGGCGCTGCGCAAGATGCTGGCCAATCCGTACTCGATTTGCCCACCGAGCTATGCTTCGAAGGTACGACAGCCTTCGGTTCGCGGAGCGGTCTACGACCATGACTTCGGCGCCTGGTCAGCACCGTTTGTGATGGCAGCGATCAACACAAGAATCGTTTTTCGCAGCAACGCATTACTGGCCCAGGCCTATGGCAAGGAATTCACTTATGAAGAAGCCATGTTGACCGGAGCCGGCCTGCCAGGCCGCTTGGCGGCGTTGGGATTGACGGCCGGGCTGGGCGGCTTCACCGTGGCGGCGGCGATACCGCCGTCGCGCTGGTTTCTGGAAAAGTTTGTGGTACCGGCGCCTGGCGCAGGCCCAAGCCCACAAGCGCAAGAGAAAGGCTTCTACGATCTGCGTTTTCTGGGCAAGACTGACGATGGTCAGAGCCTGCGCGTCAAGGTCACCGGCGATCGCGACCCGGGTTACGGCTCAACCGCCAAGATGCTCGGACAGGCGGCCGCCTGTCTCGCACTGGACATTGCCAAGACGCGCAAGGCGGGCGGCTTCTGGACACCGGCGAGCATCTTCGGCGACAAACTCATCAAGCGGCTGCAATCCGACGCCGGATTGAAGTTCGAGTTGATTTGAGCTCATCCGTTTGTCTGTGCTCACCTGTTTGTCTGTACTCACCTGTTTGTCTGTGTCCATCCGTTTGCAAGGAGTCCCTCATGCCCAGAATAGCGATTTCAATTTTGGTGTTGCTGATTTCGCTGATTGGACATCCAGCGGCGGGTGCCAACTGGCCTGAAAGGCCGATCCGGATCATCGTGCCCTATCCGGCGGGGGGCGCGACCGACCAGATCGCGCGCGCACTTGCGCCCGGCCTGACTGAAATACTCAAGCAGCCGGTGATTATTGAGAACCGTGCCGGCGCCAGTGGCGCTATTGGCATGCAGGCAACGCTGTCAGCGCCCGCCGACGGCTACACGCTGTACTTTGGCAATAACGGCCCAAATGCAATACTGCCGTCTCTGCGCAAACTCGGCTTCGATCCGCTGACCGAACTCAAGCCGATTGCGCTGACGGCGATCGTGCCTTTGATCCTGACCGTAGCGGCTGATTTTCCGGCTCGAAACCTGGGCGAATTCCTGCTGCTGCTGAAGGCCGACAATGGCCGGCTGAACTACGGCTCGGTCGGCAACGGTTCGCTGTCGCACCTTGCGGGCGAGTACTTCAGAAGCCTCACCGACAACAAGTCGGTCCATATTGCCTACAAGGGCGGCGCGCCCTTGATGACCGCCTTCGGCTCGGGCGAGGTCCACTTTGCATTTGCAACCGGAATCGATGCCAACGCCATGATGAAGGCCGGCAAAGTCCGCTATCTTGCCGTGGCCACCGAAAAATCAACGCCAATCGTGCCGGGGCTGCCCGCCGTCGCAGAGCAAGTACCCGGGTATAGCTCGGTGGCCTGGTTTGGGGTTTTGGCCGCGTCGGCCGTACCGGATAGCATTATCAAAGTCTTGAATGAAGCGATCAATCAAGTGGTCGCTCGCGCCGAGATTCGTGAACTCTTTGCTCAGCGCAATATCGAGGCCCGAGGCGGCAGCCCGGCGCAGTTCGAGCGGCTGATTCGACAGGAAGTCACACTATGGGCCGACGTCATCAAGCGCAGCAACATCACTGAGTAGTGCTTGAACGCCGTCGGTGGCTGGCTGACTGGCTGACAGACATCGGGGCAAGCGAATCAGGGCATGATGCTGCCACTTCAGGGCATCGCGCTGCCACCATTGACACTGAGGTCCTGCCCGGTAATAAAGCCGGTACGGCTGAGCGCCAGAAAACTGCACAGATCAACGACCTCCTGAATTTCGGCGCCGCGCCCCTTCGGAACCACCCGCTCGAAGGCCAGCGCATAGTCTGGGTCGCTGATGCGTCGTTCCATTTGTCGGGGGGTGTTGATCACACACGGCGACACGGTATTGATCGTTATGTCGTATTTCGCAAACTCGCGGGCCAGGCCGACCATCAGGCCGATGACACCGCCCTTGGCGGCGTTATAGCCGGCGTGATCGGGAATGCCGGTGCGCAGTGAATCGGCGCCGATATTGATGATTCGACCGTGATTACGCGCCACCATCGCTGGCAGCACCTTGTGCGTGCACCAAAGTGTCGTCCAAAGATTGCGCGCCAAGGTTTCGGTGAGCGAACGGGCGTCATGCTCCAGAAAAGGCTTGATGATGCCACCGCCAGCATTGTTGACCAGTACGTCAATTCGCCCGAACTCGGCCAGCGTGCGATCGACCATTGATTGAACGAACAATTCGTTGGACAAGTCACCCGCAGCACTGATGACAGGTGCGGTCGTCGCAGCACGAATGTGTTCGGCGGTATCGGCGATGCGCGGGTCAATATCGGCAATCATCAGTCGATAACCGTCCTCGGCCAATCGTGCCGCGATGGCGCGGCCCAACCCGCCGGTGCCTTGACCGGCGCCGGTAACGATTGCCACTCGCTCCTGGTTGGCCCTCCTCAGGGCTTGCGGGTCGGTAGTGGCGCTTGATTCAGTATTCATGATTGATCCTGTATTCACTTTAGATCCAGTATTCTTGATTGATCCAGGAAACTTGGTTGATTCACTGCTTATAGCTGGTCAGGCGCGTCTTGCGACACAAATCAGGAAGCGATGTTAATCAACGACCAATACAGGCGTGCCCGCTGCATATGGATGGTTACCAGCCGCGTCGCCTCGTCCGCATCCTGACGCTCGATTGCCTTCAGGATACGGCGATGATCGCGCGCCGACTCGCGAGCCCGATCCGGATTGGCAAAAAAGCGTTCTCGCCGCACCAGCGTCAGTTGATAGAACGAGTTGAGCAGTCGCAGCAATACGCTGTTATGAGCGGCCGCAACCACCCGCAGATGAAAGGCCTGATCGAACTGCACGGTGTTCTCGCCGCGTGAAAGGGCGGCGCGTTCGTCGATCAGGATCAGTTTAATGGCGTCCAGATCGGTCTCGTCACGACGTTCACAGGCCAGTCGAAGCGCTTGCGTCTCGAGCGGAATGCGCACCTCCATCGTGTCGAGAATCTCCTGGCTGCTGGGCGCCCCGCCCAAGCTCGACTGCAGCACCATTTGCTCAAAACTGCTTTCATTAGCCACGTGTCGCAAGTAGACGCCTGAGTTCGGCCGTACATCCAGCACACGCAGATTGCTCAGAACCGCAACCGCCTCGCGCAGCGAATTGCGACTGACACTCAATTTGCCGGCGAGCATGCGCTCCGAGGGCAACCGATCGCCGGGCTCAATTCGCTTTTCGCGAATGAAGCTCAGCAGGGCTTGGGTATTTGACAGACCGCTCATAGCTGGTTATTGTGCCACACTGGTCCTACCAATCTGGCCCGACCACTTCGGCGCAATCACCTGACCCTTTACTTTTATCGCTATCAGTCCAAGTACACCTTTAAGTCAAAGACTTTCATGAACGCATTCGCCGACCGCAGCGCGATGGACTGGGCAATCTTCGAGGACAAACCCAAGGGTATCTTCAAGGTAAACCGCCGAGCCTTCATCGACCCCGAAGTACTGCGTCTGGAGCGCGAGCGGATTTTTGATCGCTGCTGGATATATCTGGGGCACGATTCCGAAATTGCCAACCCGGGTGATTTTGTAACGCGAACCGTCATTGGCCGCCCGTTGATCATGAACCGTGATCAAAATGGCGAGATCCATGTCTTCTTCAATTCCTGCCCGCATCGCGGCGCGCTGGTTTGTCGCGAGGACCGGGGACGAGCTCGAAGTTTTGTGTGCCCCTACCACGGCTGGGCGTTCAGTGCGGATGGCAGCAATTTACTCAAACCCTTGCCCGAATCCTATTCAGCGGCCTGTCTGTCGGATCCGAACTCAAACTTGCATCCCGTTGCGCGATTCGAGGTTTTTGCCGGCTTCGTATTCATCAACTTCAACGCGCGTGGCGAGTCACTGTCTGACTATCTGGCTGGCGCGGGTGAATATCTGCTCGATATCAGTCGAATGGATCGTGAGGCCATGGTGGTGGTCGGCGACGCTCAGGCCTACAGTGCTCGCGCAAACTGGAAATTGCTGCAAGAGAACAGCGCCGATGGCTATCACGCCCAAACCACCCATGCGACTTACTTCAACTACATTCGCAATCGCGAAGGGACGGTGCGTAACAGTTTTGGCAAAGGCTTCGGTCGAGTTCGCGATCTCAGCAATGGCCATGCGGTGTCTGAGTCGCTCGGCGCCACTCCGTGGGGAAGACCACTCGGTCGCTGGATGCCGTCGTTCGGCGAACAGGCCAAAGTTGAAATCGATGAGATCAAGGCAGAGTTGAGTCAGCGCCTGGGCGCCGAAAAATCCGCGTGGCTCTGCGAGGGCGATCGCAATCTGTTGATCTTTCCCAATCTGGTAGTCAACGACGTCATGGCATTGACCATTCGCACCTTCTTTCCGATTGCTCCCGACTACTTCGAAGTGAACGCATGGGCGCTGGCGCCGAAAAATGAGACGCCTTTGCTACGCGAGCTGCGACTGAAAAGTTTCGTCGAATTTTTGGGGCCGGCTGGCTTCGCCACCCCGGACGATCAGGAGATGCTCGAACTCTGCCAGCGCGGCTACGCGACATCGCCCTGGGTCGAGTGGAACGATCTTTCGCGCGGCATGCTGACCGAAGACGGTCCGGCACCCGCCAAACAGGATGAACTGCAGATGCGTACTTTCTGGCGCCGCTGGCAGGCGCTGATGTCGCAACCGGTAACGTGAACCAAACCATCAACCATCGATGAACACCTCCATGTCCCGCAGCGAGGCAGAAGACTTTTTGTATCACGAGGCCGAGTTGCTCGATGACTGGCAACTCGAGCAATGGGCGGCGCTCTTTACCGATGACGCCGAATACCTGATTCCACCGTTTGCGCAGCCAGACGCCGATCCGCGCACCACCTTGTTCCTGGTCTACGACGACCGGCACCGGATTGGCGAACGTGCCAAGCGCTTGCTCAGTCGCATGGGCCACTCGGAATTTCCCCACTCCCGGACGCGACGAATGATCAGCAACGTCCGCGTCGCAGCCAGCGATGCCAGCGCGGTCAGCGATGCCAGCGGTGTCACTGTGAAATGCAACTTCCTCGTGTATCGCAGCAAGGGGCCAGTTACCGATGTCTACCCGGGCCACAGTACCTATCATCTGGTACGCTTGAATGATGTATGGAAAATTCGCAGCAAACGGGCGGCACTGGATCTGGCCAGCTTGCGACCACAAGGCCGGGTCAGCATTATTCTGTAGCGCAGTCAACCTTCTTTAATTCGTCAACCGTCTGTCATTCGTCAACCCTCTGTCGATCGCTACGCACATGATCCGCTACAAAAGACTGGGATACCTGGCGCTGAACGCCACCAATTGCGATCGCACGCAGGCGTTCTATCGCGATGCGCTGGGGCTGCAGGCGGTCGGCGGGCCGACCGAGCATCTGCGCTACTTGCGGTGCAGCGACAAACATCATGACATCGTGCTGTATCCATCGGCGCAACCCGGTCTGAAGCGGATCGGCTTTGAAATGGAATCTGCGGCGGCGCTCGACGCGTTGAAGCTTTCTCTGACGTCGTCCGGCTATGCGTTTCACCCGATTCCGCAGACCGATATCGAACAAGCGTGCACGGGCACGGGCATTCGTACCTGCGAGCCAGCCACCGGCGCAATGCTTGATTTTTATCTTGATATGGCGCCCTCGAACGAGTCGCCGTTCGTGGCCACACTGGCGAAGATCCAGCGACTCGGACATGTCGTTCTGCGCTCGCCGGACTACGAGCGCAGTATTACGTATTTCCGCGATACGCTGAACTTCAAGGTGTCCGACAGTATTGACGACGCGGTAACCTTCATGCGCTGTTTCCCGAATCCCTTGCATCACTCATTGGGCATCGGCAACGGCAAGGGCAAAAGCGGGCTACATCACGTCAACTTCATGGTCACCGAAGTCGACGATATTGGTCGAGCCATCTGGCGCTTCGCCGAGGCCGGCGTTCCGGTCGTCAACGGACCCGGCCGTCATCTGCCCTCGGGCAGCATGTTCCTGTACTTTCTCGATCCCGATGGAGTCACCGTGGAGTACAGCTTTGGTATGGAAGAATTCCCGGAATTCGGTGCGCGCGCTCCGCGATCTCTGCCCGCAGTTCGCCATTCCTTCGACTTGTGGAACGGACCGGTGGATCCGCGCAAGTCGGCGGTCGGTGCGATCGAGCAACTGCTGTCGAAGCAGCTTCCGGACATATCGAACGACATCAGTAGCGCGCGCCCGGAGTTACGATCATGACCGACACGAACTTGAAAGCCGCGCCAGCGCCAGGCCGTTGGCGTAGTCAATGCCGTTGTATCGACATTCATACCCATGTCGTTCCCGAACAGTTTCCAAAGTACGCCGGCCGCAGCTTGAACCTGCCCTGGCCCAGCATGGTCGAAGCGCAGTCCTGCCATCGCCACGTCATGATTTCGGGCAAGATCTATAGGACGGTGTCGGATCATAGTTGGGATATCGGCAAACGAATCAATGACATGGATCAGCAGACGATTACCCGGCAAGTGCTTTCGCCGATGCCCGAGTTGTTGTCCTACTGGCTGCCGGCCGAGGACGGCGCGCTGTTGGCGCGCTTCATGAATGACCGCATTGCCGAGATGATCGCGCGCGCGCCCGATCGATTTCTGGGCTTGGGCACCGTGCCCTTGCAAGATATCGACCGTGCCATCCGCGAGCTTGAGTATCTGTGCACCGAACTGCATTTGAGCGGCGTCGAGATTGGCAGCAATATTGATGGCGTGGTCATCGGAGATCCGAAGTTTCTGCCGTTCTTCGAAGCGGCCCAACGCCTGAATGCGGCCGTCTTCGTGCATGCACTTAAGCCAGCGGGCATGGATCGTCTGGTGGGCCCGGCGCAACTTGAGCAGTTGCTGGCGTTTCCCGGCGAGATCGGTCTGGCAGCGGCCTCCATGATGACCGGCGGCACCTTGCACGCGCTGCCAGGTCTGCGTATTGCGTTCAGCCACGGCGGTGGCAGTCTGCCGACGCTGATCCCCAGACTCGAGCACGGCTGGAACAAGGTCGCCAGTCTTCAACAAACCATGCCGAAGCCGCCGTCCGTGCTGGCCAGGCAGATGTTCTACGACGATCTGGTCTACGATCGCGACGCACTCAAAAATCTGCTGCGGGTCTATGGCGCATCACAAATCATGATCGGCAGCGACTATCCTTTTGTCATCATGGATCGCGACCCGGTTGCGAGCCTCGAGGCACTCGAGCTCGATGATGCCACTGTCCGCTTGCTGGCGCAGGACAATGCATTGCGCTGGCTGGCGATCAAGGCTGCTCAGTAAAGGCACCATTCACAATCGTCCCGAATCAGCTACGAATAAAACTACGGAGCACCTCATGCACTACAAAACATTGACCTTTGATATTCGCGAGAACGTCGCCTGGATCACCTTGAACCGACCCGAGTCGTTCAATGCGATGGACCTCGCGTGCATGCAGGAAATTCTTCATGTGGCAAATCGCTGCGGCTCCGAGCCGTCGGTGCGCGCGGCCGTCCTGACTGGTGCCGGTAGCAAAGCATTTTGCGCCGGTGGCGATGTGGCCGGCTTCGCACGTGACCCGGCGACAGTTGATCTGCTTTTGAAGGAAATGACAACTTGCCTGCACACAGCGATCTCGCGCTTCGCCTGGATGAACGCGCCCTTGATTGGCGCTATCAATGGTGTGGCCGCCGGTGCTGGTCTTTCAATGGCCGCTTGTTGCGACCTGGCCATTGCCAGTGACACCGCGCGATTCACCAGTGCCTATACGCAGATCGGCTTGTCGCCCGACGGCAGCTCTACCTACTATCTGACCCGCATCATCGGTACCCGCCGGGCGCTGGAGATGTTCCTGACCAATCGCAGTCTGACGGCTCTGGAGGCGCTCGATTGGGGGCTCGTCAACCAAGTGGTTCCGGCTGACCAACTCATGAGCGAAGTGACGAAGCTGGCCAACAAATTGGCCCAAGGTCCGACCCGAGCCCACGGTGCCGTCAAGAAACTGGTGCTCATGTCGACCAACGAATCATTGGAATCACAAATGGAGCGCGAGACGCGCTCGATGGTGGAACTGTGCAAGACCGTCGACGGCGTCGAAGGGGTGCAGGCCTTTGTTGCCAAACGCAAACCGAAGTTTGTCGGACTATGAGTGACGCAACTGCTGGCACAACCGCTGGCCCATCTGCGGTCAGCGCAAAACCGTTCGCGACCAAGAAATTCCTGGAGATCAAGGGGCATCGCATGGCCTATCTCGATGAAGGCCAGGGCGAGGCGATTGTGTTCCAGCACGGCAACCCGACCTCGTCCTACTTGTGGCGCAACGTCATGCCACATTGCCGGGGACTCGGGCGCCTGGTCGCCTGCGATCTGATCGGCATGGGCGACTCGCAGAAGTTGTCGGCCTCGGGCCCGCTACGCTACAGCTATGTTGAACAACGCGAATTTCTGTTCGCACTCTGGGAAGAACTGAAACTCGGCGATCGGGTCACTCTGGTGCTTCATGACTGGGGATCGGCGCTGGGCTTTGACTGGGCCAACCAGCATCGGGAGCGCGTACGCGCGATTGCTTACATGGAGAGCATCGTCCGGCCGCTCAACTGGAGTGAGTGGCCTGAAGACGCGCGGCGCGTTTTTCAAAATATGCGGAGCAGCGCCGGCGAGCAGATGGTGCTCGAGAAAAATGTCTTCATCGAGAGAATTTTGCCTGGCTCGATCATGCGTACACTCAACGAGCCAGAGTTCGCCGAATACCGGCGGCCGTTTTTGAACGCCGGTGAGGACCGCCGACCGACATTGAGCTGGCCTCGGCAAATCCCGATTGAGGGCGCACCGGCTGACGTTGTCGCTATCGTCGACGCCTATGCACAATGGCTGTCAAAGTCCGATATCCCGAAGCTTTTTATCAACGCTGAGCCAGGCTCAATACTGGTTGGGGGCCAGCGTGAGTTTTGTCGTGGCTGGCCAAACCAGCAGGAAGTCACCGTTCGCGGCACTCACTTCATTCAGGAAGATAGTCCGCAAGAAATCGGCATCGCACTGGCAGCATTCATTGCGGCCCAAGCGTCCAGTGCCAAAAATATTTGATATCGTCTTTGAGCCAAATAGCTGTGGGGCAGTACACAAGCTCAGGTACCCATTTCTTCGCCCATCCGGATTGGTGCGCCCGGCGACCAGGCCGGGTTGAATTGAATCGACGAACGCGGCATGAGCAGAACTACGGTCGAGCCCAACAGGAATCGACCCATTTCATCGCCCTTCTTCAGGGTAATGTCTTGCCCGTCATAACGCCATTCACGCAATCGACCCGGTCGTGGCGGATTGACCCGCCCATGCCAGGCTGTTGCCATGCTGCCCACGATCGTCGCACCGACCAGCGCCAGAACTAAAGCGCCGTGCGGAGTATCAAACACGCAGACCACACGCTCATTACGCGCGAATAGTCCCGGTACTCCGCGCGCGGTCAGCGGATTGACCGAGAACAGTTCTCCAGGTACGTGAATCATACGCAGCAACTTGCCATCGCAAGGCATATGAATCCGGTGGTAATCCTTCGGACTTAAATACAGCGTCGCAAATTTGCCGTTTTGAAACTGTTCGGCGAGCTTTGCATCGCCGCCGACCAATGCCTCGGTTGAATAGGTGTGGCCTTTTGCCTGGAATATCTGATCGTCCTTGATGTCGCCGAATTGGCTGATCGCGCCATCGACCGGGCAGAGCCAAGCGGCATGCGTTCGGGCGCGCGCATCGGCGCGCAACGGCCGCGTGAAGAAATCGTTGAAGCTTGCATAACTGCGAACATCGGCGTTGTCAGCCTCACTCATGTCGACACCGTAGCGCGCGATAAATCGCCGGATAGCCCAGTGACTGAGCGCGCCTGCCCGAGCACTCGCAAACTTGCCAGCGGCAATTGTCAGGGCTTGTTTAGGCATTAAATATTGCGGAAAAACTCTGAAACGATCAGACACAAACATTACTCGAAGGATGTTGCCAAAATGTCTAAAGCCGATCGATGATGGATATCAATGTCATCGGCGCTCACTGATAATCGCGCTTCCCGAAACTCACTGCGTCGACTCGACGAACTGAACCTACATGAAACTTTTGATCGCTCTTTCCATCGCTGCCAGCAGCCTTGTTCTTTCGCAAACCTTGTACGCTCAGAACTCCACAGGCGCCGCTTCCGCAGCGCCGGCAGCACCCACTACATCGGCGGCCATCAAACCGGTGGCCAGCGGTGACGCCAATGCGGCTGGCGGCACGGCAGTTTATTACAGCGATAAATTCAATGGCCGCAAAACCTACAGTGGCGAGCGCTTTAGCAACCAGGCCATGGTAGCTGCTCACCGGACCCTGCCGATGGGAACGATGGTTCGCGTGGTTAACTTGAAGAACAAGAAATCGGTCACCGTCAAGATCATCGATCGCGGCCCTTCGCAACCGGATCGAGTCATCGACCTGTCCAAGGCAGCCGCGACCAAATTGGGTTTCGTCAAGGCGGGTTCGACTGACGTCAGCCTTCAGGTGATCGGCAAGTCCAAGGTCGGCAAAGCGGCCAAAGCGACGAAGACAGTAAAGCCAGCGAACCCTGGCAAGTCGAGTAAGCCGAAGTAATGGCCACTGGTTCCTGGCCGGATATCACGGTATTCACCCGATAAGGAAATCATCGCGCATGTCAGACCTCCTGGGCAACACCCCGCTGGCGTAGCCGCTGACACTGCGCTTCAAACTGATTGCCATCGCGAACCAGTTTTGCTGACGCGCAAGGCCGAGTGATTGGCGAACTGCAGCGCCACATGGTCAAGTCCTGGTTTAAGTCGACTTACAGTTTGACGGTTGCGCAGTCCGGTTTGGACGGCGGTTTTGGCACAGTCGGCGCTGCCAGCAATGTGGCGTACTCGGTCACCGAGACCAATCCCTGGATCAAGGTGTTCGACAGTCTGATTTCAGAAATTCCGATCGTCGGTAGTTTGGCGGGATATTTTCTGCATCCGCGCTATGCCGTGCTCGATGCATCGGGCGCCGAGCGTATCGAGATCCGCAAGCGGCCCTCGTTGCTTGAGCGCAAGTTTGACATCACCGCGCTCGAAGGTCTGGAGGCAGGCGCCGAAAAGCCACCGGTGCTGGCGGCTTTGATGATGATTCTGCTGGAGTCGAATCGGGGCTGACGTCGGGAGGCGGTGCTACCCGTTCAGAACGCGCAGCAGCTTCGCTTGCGGATCAACTTCTACCTCGGCACCCTGCGGCACTCTCGCGGTGATGTCTTCATCAAACCCGGCCATCATCGTAATGTCACCAAACGCAGCCCCTTGAACCAGAATCGGATTCACCGTGTTGAACACAATCGCCAAGGGTACAACGCCGCGTGAGGCCATCTCGCGCAACATCCAGGCACTGGCGACTCCGCCCTTGGCGGTATCCAGGACGAGGATTCTGCCCACGTATGATTGACCGACGAGTTTGTGGGCAGGCCGCACAAAAGTACCGGCGATTCGGTCAAGGTCGTAGCGCGCCGAGAAGCCATCTTTGGCGACCAGGCCCAAGCCACGAACTTTTTCGCCGATCGCATGCCGTGCCTTGAATTCCGCCATCGGAGTTCCCGACGCGGTCGGCTTGAAGTGAATCACCGAATTCATGTGAGTCTGCCGGTAACGGCGGCGCCGATGCAACGCTCCATGGACGCCAGCATCGGCACATAGCCGTAACCGCCAAGAATATTGACCAGCTTCGCGCTATTGGTTGCCAAGCGCTTCCAGCCGTTCGCTTCGGCGATCTCTCGCGCATAAGACTGATAGAAGCACATGCCCGAGAGCAACTGACCACCGGCGGCTTCAATTCGCTGCGTGTATCCGAATCGATCGGCGTCAGGTTTAATTTGTGGGCTGGTAATCGCCAGCATCGGTTTTACGAATGTTCGACCGTCGCACAGCTCGGCGATTCGACGCAATTCATACAGACTCAATTGCGGTGCCGAAAATACGACCACATCGATTTCGTCTGTGAGCGCATAAGCCTTCTCCAACGCCTTAACGTCAGTCTCGCCGATACGATGCGCGAGCGCCAGCTTGTCGCCACCAACGTCCTTGATGTGAATCGCCTCAGGCGTGATGCCGGCCAGATGAAACAGCGCGATTGAGCCGAAGCTCGCCATGGCGGCACCGAAATGTTTGAGCGCATCAGAGCCTGGTGCGCCTTCGAGGCCTTCGATGATCGGCACCGTCCAATAGTTGCCGGCCAGCCGTCCGATGACGCCCCCCAGTGCGCCCCAGTCGTTTAGCGCGGTGGGTGTCCAGTCGCAGCGAATACGCACGGTCGCCTGACGTTGTGCATCCAGGTGAAAGCCGTAGCGCGGCGTTCGACCGGTCAAGCCAGCCGACAGGGCTGAAGGCCCACCTTCGTAATTCGAGCGTGCACCGCACACCGAGTTCGAATAGATGACGACGCCGGTGTCGCCAAACGCCAGGTGTTCGCCTCGGGTCGGTGCCTGAATCGTTTGGTAATTGATGCACGTGTCCGTCATGGCGACCCCGAGGCGCTCGAAGGCGTTGACGGCGCGGCGCTCGAGCGCGACCATCCAGGCGGCTTGCTTGAGCAGGTCGGCCTTCGCGAAATCGGTACCGCGTGGGTCGGTGATCGTCGGTATGCGCACCTTTGCACTACCGTCGCTCTGGCTCGCCAGTTGTTCGAGCCAAGCCACACCGGACTCGCCCAAACTTTCGGTGTCCGCCATGATGTGGGCTTGGGTAACCGGGACAAAGTCCTTCGCACCGAAGAATGCTCCGACCTTGATCTGGTGCTGCAGCGCCATTTGAGGTGCCAGCCCCAATTCGCCGGCGAGCATCGCTTGTTCTGTAGGGTCGAGTTGCATGTCGTTCATTCGAGTGTGACTCCGGCGTTGCGTACTGCGCGGCTCCATTTGGTCAACTCGGCGCGCTGGAAATCTGCAAACACAGTGCCCTGCGTGGCGGCGGGCTGTACCCCGAGTTCGGCGAGCTTGCTGCGAAAGCCTTCGTCGGCAACCGCGCGCCGGGTTTCGGCAGCCAGTTTCGTCGCAATCTCGGCCGACAAATTGGTTGGCGCGAACAGAGCCCACCAGGCAGTCGCCTCAAAGCCGCTCAGTCCCGATTCGTTCAAGGTCGGCACATCGGGTAAAACGCTCGAGCGGACCAGGCTGCTGACGGCGAGCGCGCGCAACTTTCCCGCTCGGACATGCTGCAGTACGGATTGCACCGGATCAAACATTAACGGGATCTGTCCGCCGAGCAAGTCGGTCAGGCCGGGTGCGCTGCCCTTGTAGGGAACATGCTTGAGTTCGGCATCAATGGCCTTGGCGAACATTTCACCGGTCAGATGACCTGGCGTACCGTTGCCGGCGGAGCCGAAAATAATGGAGCCTGGAGCGCCGCGCGCTGCGGCCGCGAGATCGGCAACGCTCTTGAATGGCGTACCCGGATTGACGACGATCGCCATGGGCGCCAGCGCGATCAGGCCGAGTGGCGTGAAGTCCCGGGTAGCGTCGTAGGGCAATTTTCGGTATAGCGACGAATTGATTGCGTGCGTGCCAACCGTGCCCAGCAACAGCGTGTAGCCGTCGGCCGCCGATTTGGCCACCGCATCGGCGCCGATCGAGCCGCCAGCGCCGCCACGATTATCAACCACGACCTGTTGACCGAGCGACTGTGACAACAGTTGCGCCAGTGGGCGCGCAACAATGTCGGTTGGCCCACCGGCTGGAAAGGGCACGACCAGGCGCAGCGGGCGAGTAGGAAAGGCCTGAGCTCGTGCTAAGCCCAGCGGCACGCTCGTGGCCGCAGCGATCATGCTCGCGCCGACGCCGCTGCGCAGCAATTGTCGCCGAAGTTCTCTCGTAGTCAAGATCAAGGCTCGAGCGGACGGAAAGCCACAGCCTTGATTTCAATCAGCAGGTGCGGATGCGGTAACTGGTGGACCGCGACCGTGGTACGTGCCGGCCCGTCGTATCCGAAGAACTCGCCATACACCTGGTTGTAGCCGCCAAAGTCATTCATGTTGACGAGAAAGCTGCTGATCTCAACGACATCGGCCAGGCTGGCACCAGCGCTTTCAAGAATGTCGCGAATGTTCTGAATCACCGCCCGCGTCTGCTCGCGAATATCGAGTGCGGTGGTACCCATCGCATCGACGCTGGCACCGGCAATGCTGTTGTCGGCGCGCCGTGAGCTGGTGCCCGAGACATAGAGAAAATCACCGGCGCGTTTGACATGCGGGAACTTGCCGCGCGGGGTTGCCTTGCCGCTGACCACTTGCGCTACTGTCGCAGAAGTCGCTGCGGTCGATGGCGGCGCGGGCGTCGCCGAGTGGTTAGCGCTCATACCCAATTTCTCCTTCGGGGCGGGCTGACCGCAAATCAATCTGATTTCTTCAGCAACAACACATCCTGCAAGAAGCTTCTGATGTCGGCGATTTCTTCAGCGCAGACCGAATGAGGCATCGGATAATCCTTCCAGTTCACCGTGTATCCGAGTTGCAGCAAAGCATCGCGCGAAGCCGCCGCTCGGGGCAGCGTAATCATCGGATCCTGCCGGCCATGCGCCATGAAAATCGGTACATCAGCATTCGCCGAATGCCGCTCCTGTGCGAGGCTCGCCGCCATCGGCAGATAACCCGATAACGCCATTAGCGCAGCGAGCCGGTGCGGATATCGCAGGCCGGTCATCAAGGTCACGGCGCAGCCTTGTGAAAAGCCCGACAGGACAATTCGGTTCGCCGCGATGCCGCTGGCGACTTGGGCATCAATCAAGCCACGGATCAAGCCCTCGGATTTTCGCAATCCCGCTTCGTCCTCGCGGCGCGCCAGATCGGTGCCGAGAATGTCGTACCAGGCGCGCATGACGTGTCCACCATTGATCGTCACCGGGATCATCGGTGCATGTGGAAAGATAAATCGGATGTGCCCGATCAGATCATGCTCGAGGTCGAGTTCGGGAACAATCGGTGCGAAGTCATTGCCGTCAGCGCCCAGGCCGTGCAACCAGATGACCGCTGCTTGCGGGTTCGGGCCGGTTTCAAATTCAATCTTGTCAAGCTGCATTGATCTGATGTCCTCAAATAATCTTGCTAAAGTTTGCCAGCGAATTCGAGCAGCCGCTGGGTCACGGCCTTGGGCTGCTCCTGTTGCACCCAATGCCCGGCGCCTGCGATCAGATGAGCGCCGCGCCACTGCGTGCAGAGCGGTCCTTGCATACGCTCAAACTCGCCCGGCTTCTGATAAGTTCCCCAGTCGCTGCTGCCGGCGATAAACATCGCCGGCACTTCAATTCTGCGACCTGCAAACAAGCTGAAATCCTGGGCGTTCATGCCATTCGTGCCGCACCGGTACCAATTCAGGCCGCCCTGAAACCCGGTGTGTTCATACGATCGCACATACACCGCGAGCTCCGCTTCCGGCAGCCAGGCGTTGGCGTCGACGAGTTGCGCATCCGGCATGAACGGTGCGACGGTTTGCGCCATGTCCAGCGCTTGATCCATCAGGTAGTAATCCGGCAACTGCGCGAGTTCATCGGCCGTCCATGAAGCCAGAGGGTGTGGCTGATTCAGGGCGTAGTCAGCACTTTTGGAATGGTAATAGGCTCGCAGAAACGCCTGCAGACCCTGTCGGCAACCGAGCATGTCCTGATTCGCTTGCGCCGTCGAGTAGTACCACTGGTAGTGCTTGCGAGGGCGCTTCAGTCTGGCCAGCGCTTCATGAATGGAGGCATCAGCCGCCACATAGGGTTGTACAGGCGGTTGCGCGGGCGGGCCTCCAAACGGCGCGCTCATGAACACAACCGATCGAAAGATGTCGGGGCGAATCAACGCTGCCCAGGCCGCCACCGGTGATCCGAAATCGTGGCCAACGAGCAGGTCCACTTGCGAAATCTCCAGCCGTGCCAACAGCGCCATTTGGTCACGCACCAGATTCAACATACGAAAGGAGTCGAGATCGCCATCGTAACGATCGTCCCAGCCGCAGGTACCTCCATAGCCGCGCTGATCGGGCGCCAACACGTGAAAACCGGCGCTCGCCAACTCGGGCATGATCTTTCGCCAACTGTAGGCCAACTCGGGGAACCCATGTAACAACAAGGCGCAGGGCCTTCCCGGCGCATCAAACCCGGCTTCAAGCAGATGGACGTTCATGCCATTCACGTCGGCAACGCGCCGGGCGCGAATACCGGTTGGAAGCTGCGCTGAATAACCGTTGATTTGCAAACTCATAGTTCGATCTTAGCAGAGCAAAAGCGGCCGATCGACCATCGCACGGTGAGTCCCGGCCGCTCGGCGGACGGTTCAGTGACAAGCCTCAAGTTTCCCGGCATGCTGCTACACGTCAATTGCCTGCAGGATCAGCCCCATGTCCAGTTCAAAATTCCGACTCGTTACCCGCTCCGATTTCGACGGTCTGGTGTGTGCGGTATTGCTCAAGGAACTCGAGTTGGTCGACGAGATCCTGTTCGTACATCCGAAGGACATGCAAGACGGCAAGATCGCGATCACGTCGCGCGATATCACCACCAACTTGCCGTACGTGGCCGAGGCTCATCTGGCTTTCGATCACCATCTGTCCGAAACGATTCGGGACACTACAAAATACCGCAATCACATCATCGATCCGAACGCGCCGTCGGCGGCTCGAGTCGTCTACCAATATTACGGCGGCAAAGCCCGATTTCCAACGGTATCGGAAGAGATGCTTCGAGCGGTCGATCAGGCCGACAGCGCCCAGTACGCACTCGACGATATTTTGGCCCCCAAAAAATGGACTTTGCTCAACTATCTGATGGACGCGCGTACCGGTCTTGGCCGGTTTCGCGACTTCAGGATCTCGAATTACCAGTTGATGATGGAGCTCATCGATAGCTGCCGGCTAATGACGATCGACCAGATTCTCGAGCTGCCGGATGTCAAGGAGCGATCCGAGCTCTACTTCGCCCATCGCGGGCCCGCCAGCGATCAGATTCAGCGCTGCAGTACGGTGCACGGTAACGTTGTGGTGCTCGATTTGCGCAACGAAGAAATTATTCACGCCGCCAATCGATTCATGATTTATGCGCTTTTCCCTAAATGTAATGTGTCGATTCATGTGTTGTGGGGCCTTAAAAAACAGAACACGGTACTGGCGGTCGGCAAATCCATTCTCGATCGTTCAGCGGCGAGCAACATCGGTGCCCTGTGCCTGAAATTCGGCGGCGGCGGACATCTGGCTGCCGGTACCTGTCAGATCGAAAACAGTTGGGCCGAACGCGCACTCGACGAAGTGGTCAATTCGATCCGCGCCGACGAGGAACAGAAGAAACTCAGAACTGAGTTGACCAGCAGTCGCTAGCTTCAAAAACGCGGGTTAAAAACGCGGGTTAAGTACGCGGGTTAACATACGGGCGATGAAATGCCCGCTGTTGTATTTACTGCTGTGCTCGCTGTTCTGCTTTTCGCTATCAGTCGCTGCGCTCGATGCGCCCGTCAAACCTGGATTGTGGGAAACAGTACTGAAGAACCGCCAGATCGAGACGGCGGTCGATCAGCCCATTGTCCGCTTCGGCAAAAACAAGGCGCCCGAGCCACCGAGCGTTGAAGTAACGAGTCCGCCAGCCAAAAACTCCGAAGCAAGCACTCAGGCATCTGTCGGATCGTCAAATCGCCCCGCCAGCACAGCAGGCGGCCTCGTCGAGATGGTCTGTGTCGGCAGCGAGGCCCTTAAAGTCGTCGGTATGCCAGCGCCGATCCGTCGCGACTGCGACTATAAGACCCGATGGGTTGGCGCGGTCGCAACCATCCAGACGTTCTGCAACGGCGTCGTCACCAGCGGCGAAATCATCTACCAAAATAGCGAGACCTACTCGGGCTGGATTCTGCCGAGTGCGCCCTGGGGTATGGGTCGAATTGAACTCAATGGCCGCTGGTTGGGCAGCGATTGCGGAGCCGTCAAGCCTTGAGCGCGGCGGCTAGCGCTGGCTTCGTCCGGCATGACTTTTTTCGGGCGATCTTTTGGCTTTCAATACTGCTTTTCAGTACGTCAAACTTTGCGGGTGAACTGAGCAAGGCGCAGATCGAGCAATTTTTCCCGGCGCCCGTCATGGTTGGCGAAAAAGAAAAGGACCTGCCGCTATGGCCGCTGTTCGTGCGCGCTGCGCATGTGACCACCAACATGGAACGCGACTCTCGGGGCATTCCCATCTGGCCCGTCTCCAAGCCTGGCGATGAGGCGCTGCCTGGTACCTTGGTCGGTTATGCTTTTGAGTCTTCCGATATTGCACCGGTGCCCGGTTTCTCGGGCAAGCTGATCAACATGCTGGTCGCGCTCGACGCCAAGGGTACGTTCATCGACGTTCGATTGATCTCGCATCGCGAACCGATTTTCGCCGGTGCCATGGCGGACAGCTTGTTGTCGCGTTTTGCTGCTCAATATCGCAACGTCTCGGTGAAACAAAATATCCGGATTTTGACCGAAGCGAAGGAGTTACCAAGAGTCGGGCCGGAGGTGGCGTTGCTGCAAGGCGTTTCGCGCGCCACCGTGACCGTCGAGCTGCTCGACAAGACGGTCCTGAAGTCCGCCCTGAAGGTCGCCCGCGCAAAGTTCGGCATCGCCGCCGCCAACAATCCCGATCAGGCGAACCAGCTTCGGGCTGATCTGTTTGAAGCCGCTGATATCGACGCGCTGACGAGATCAAACTTGATTCAGACCGTCCAGTTCAGCAACACCCAGATCGAAGAGGCCTTCAAGGGTACGGCAGCGGCGGGTCAGGATCTGCAGGCGTTGGCCAAACCGCAAGAGGCCGCTATTGAACTCAAGCTGGCGCTGGTGAGTTTGCCGCAAATCGGCCGAAACCTGCTCGGTGATGAAGGCTTTAACTATGTGAAATCGTTGCTGAAAGAAGGCGAGCATATGTTGCTGATCGCCGGGCGCGGCACGTACAGTTTTATTGGCGACGATTATGTGCGCGCCGGCGCACCGGGTCGGCTGCTCATGCGGCAAGGCGATACCGGCGTCGAGTTGCGCGACTTTATCTACGACCTGAAGCTGAACTTGCCGGATGGATTTGATCGCAGCAATGCGCGCCTGCTGCGGGTCGCCGGTTATGCCGGCATCGACCCCGGCAAGGCACTCGAGTTCGACTATCTGGTCCGACGCATCCACGGCACATTCAACAAGCAGCGATTCGAGGGCAAGTACGGATTCGCCTACCAGGTTCCCGAAGCCTATATTGCCCGACCGATACCCGAAGAGCCGAACTGGAAAAACGCCTGGAGCAATCGCCGACTCGATCTATCCATTCTGGTCGTCGGACTGATCATTCTGAGTGCCACGTTGTTTGCGCAGCGCCGATTGGTCAGCAGTGTCCCGGCCGTGCGTGGCTTTCGCGCTATATTTGCGATCTTCACGCTGTTCTTTATTGGCTGGTACGGCCAAGGTCAGTTATCGATTGTGAATATCACGAGCCTCATCGAAGCCTTGCGATTAGGTAACTCACTCGACTTCATGCTCTATGATCCGATGTCACTGACCCTGTGGGGGTTTGTGCTGTTGAGTCTCTTCATCTGGGGGCGAGGTACGTTCTGCGGCTGGCTCTGCCCATTCGGCGCCTTGCAGGAATTGATCAGCATCATCACCAACAAACTCGGACTCAAACCGCGTCGCCTGCATACCCGGGTCGATGCCAAACTGAAGTGGATCAAATACGTGGTCCTGCTGGCACTGCTGGGCGCCGCGCTGGTGTCGACCGAATGGACCGAACGCGGTACGGAAGTTGAGCCCTTCAAAACCGCCATCAGCATGAGTTTTGTGCGCTCCTGGCCCTATGTTGCCTGGGCCATCGCCACCATCGGCCTGTCGGTGTTCGTTTATCGCGGTTACTGCCGCTATATTTGCCCACTCGGTGCGGCGCTCGCCGTGCTCGGGCATGTTCGTCTGTTTGCCTGGATTCCTCGGCGGGCAGAATGCGGCACACCTTGCCAAACCTGTCGGCACCGCTGTGAGTATCAGGCCATCGAGCCCGCTGGCAAGGTTGATTACAGCGAGTGCTTTCAGTGCCTGGACTGCGTCGCGATTCATGAGAGCGACCAGTTGTGTGCGCCGCGTATCATTGAGCGCAAGCGCCACCGGGTTATAGCCATTGCGCCGGAACTCGTGCTGGCGAAGAGTTTGTCGAGGGGTAGCGCGTGATGAAAATACCGACTGCGGCGTCGCCCACCCGGCGCGCTCGCCGCGATTTTGTGCGCAGCTCGCTGGGCGTCGGCGGCCTGCTGCTCAGCGCCAACCTGGGCAGCGCCCCAGGTGACAATGTACAAAGCGGCGTTGTGCAACGCGGCGATGTGCAAGTCAGCGGTACGCAACGCGGCGGTACGCAGTCGGCGCAGTCTCTGAACTGGAAGTCGCGCGCCTTGATCGGATTTGGCACTACCTTGTGGCTGCGCGCCGCCCATCCGGACGGTGCCCGCACCGACCGAGCGCTCGACGCCGCCGTGCACGAGTTGCGCGGCATTGAGGCCATCATGAGCCTCTTCAAGATGGACAGTGAACTCAGCCGGTTGAACCGGTACGGCCAACTGTCAAATCCTGACGCGCGACTGGTTGAATTGATTCGATTGGCGAACACGGTGTCGCAAGCAAGTGACGGCGCCTTCGATGTCAGCGTACAACCGTTGTGGTCGGCCTGGCAGTCAGCCGCTCAGGCGGCTCGTTTGCCTACCGCGATAGAACTCGACAGCGCGCGCGCGCGCGTCGGCTGGCAAGGCATCCAGCTCGATGAGCGGCAGATTCGGCTGAAGGCGGGCATGGCCCTGACCTTGAACGGCATCGCCCAGGGATACGCCGCTGACCGGGTTCGTACGCTGCTGATGGCGCACGGCATTGAGCACGCGCTACTCGACACCGGTGAATGGAGTGCTCTGGCACCCGACTTCAAGACCATGAATTGGCGACTGGGTGTTGCCAATCCGCTGGTAGAGCAGCAGTTGATCGCAACGCTGGTCGCCGATGGTCGCAGTATCGCCACGTCATCGGACCAGCACACGCGGTTCAATGCTGACCCAAGACATCATCACATTTTTGATCCGCGCACGGGCTTCTCACCCACCAGTCTGTCCTCGGTCACGGTGCTGGCCGCCTCCTGTGCACTGGCCGACGCCCTGACCAAGGTATTTTTCATGATCGATCGTTCGTTAAGCGAACCGGCCAGCGGCCTCGCAAACGCGGGCGAACACAATGCGCTGATCCGCCAAGCGCGCACGCTGCTCGAGCGCTGGCAGGTCGATGTGCTGCTGGTCGACAAACAAGGTCACTGGTGGGCCAGTGACGGCCTGCCACTGGCATGATGCCTTCGCTTGATGCATTAGCTTGACGCGCGGGCTTTACGCTCACGCCGCCAGCGGATCTCGGGGTAATAACTTGTGCTGCAGGACCTGTTCGGACAGTTGTGCGCGTTGCGGCAGATGCGCGAATTTCGCCTCCCAGCGCAGACCGGCCATGGTCACTACATGATAAAGCGTCGAGGCCGTCGTTCGCGCCAGCGCCGAATCGTTTTGCGCGGCCACTTCAGCCGTCCGCACGAACACACGCTCGATGGTTGTGCGCATCAGCGCGCTCGCGGGTGCCAGCTCCGCAGTACCCGGGACTGTTTGCTCGGACTCGGATAAAAGTCGTTCAACGAGTCGCCTGAGTGCTGGCAGCGAGCCTTCGCGCTGAATCGCACGGATCACATCCAGCGCCACGATGTTGCTCGTCCCTTCCCAGATGGATCCCAGATGGGCGTCGCGCAGCAGGCGAGCGTCAGGCCACTCTTCGATGTAGCCGCAGCCGCCGCGTACCTCCATCGCATCGCCGGTGACTTTGCGCGCATCGCGGCAGGCGCGAAACTTGATGAGCGGCGTCATGATACGGGCCAGCGCGTAAGCGTCCTGCTCGCCTCGATCCGATGCCGCCAGCGCCTGGGCGGTCTGAAAGACCATACAGCGCGCCTGTTCGGTGGCCACTGTCATTTTGTCAATCTGCCGGCGCATCAGCGGTTGTTCGATCAGCGGCTTGCCGAACGCCTGGCGGTTCTGCGCGACATGCAGCGCTTCACTCAAGGCGCGGCGCATCAGGCCGGCCGCACGAACGCCATTCGACAGTCGCGAATTGTTGATCATGTCGGCCATCAGCTTGAAGCCGGCGCCACGTTCGCCAATCAGGTGGGCCAGCGCGCCCTCGAGACGGATCTCGCCACTCGCCATCGAGCGGGTGCCGAGCTTGTCCTTCAGGCGCAAGATCCGGTAGTGATTGTGAGCTCCGTCGGGCAGCGTTCGCGGCAACAGAAACAACGAGATGCCCTTCAGGCCGTCGGCTGAATCGGTGCGCGCCAACACCATCGCCAAGGCCGCATCGGCATTCGAGCAGAACCATTTGTCACCATTCAACAACCAACGGCCGTCCGGCTGCAGGGTCGCCCGGGTTTGCGTGGCGCTGACATCTGAACCGGCGCCTTGCTCGGTCATGAACATTGCACCTTGACTGAGCTCGTCAAAGTCAAGCGTGGTCAAGGTCGGCAAAAAGTGCTCGATCAAACCGGCATCGCCGAATTTCTTGAGGGTTCGGGTCAACGAATCAGTCATGCTGACCGGGCAACACAATCCGAACTCGGCCTGCACAAACAAATAGGTCAGCGCGTATTTTGCGGCCGGCGGCATGGGCGCCGGCCAACCCAATACACCGGCGCGATGCGACAGGGCCGCCAAGCCAAAATCGGCAAAGGCCAGCCGCTCCATCTCGACATAAGCGGGATGTTTTTCGATCCGCGCTTCATCCGCTCCGCGCCGACTGCGAACCGATAATTGCGGCGGATTTCGATCCGCTTGCCCAGCCAACTCATCAAGCCGGCCACCGACCAGCGCACCGAGTCGCGAAAAGTGCGGTTCCAGATGGGCAAACAGATCAATGGGCAAATAAAGTTTGAACAGGGCCGCCGCGCTGGGATCGGTCCGATAGAAATTCAGGCCACGAGTATCCGGGATCGCCGCCGCACCGGACAAACCGGCGGGCTGAATACTCGATGAGGTGATTTGATCTCTGGAATTCATGACAGGTTGAACTCAGTCGATCTTGGCGCCAGACGCCGACACAATCTTGCCCCACTTTTCGCGATCGACCTTGATGACCTGAGCGAACTCCTCTGGCGTGCTGGTCCAGATCTCGAAACCGGCGGCGGCCGCGCGCTCTCGATTCTCCGGCGCACGAATGGCGCGAATCAAGGCATCATTGAGTTTTGCGGTAATCGGTTTCGGAATTCCGGCGGGACCAACGATGCCGAACCACAGATCACTGCCCGCTTCGGTGAAGCCCTTGATACCGGATTCGGCCATCGTCGGCACCTCCGGCGCAAACGGCGAGCGCCGCTCGCCGGTCACGGCCAAGGCCTTGACTCGGCCGGCACGGGCGCTGGGCATGGCGGTAATGAAGACATCGAACATGAAGGTGATGTTGCCGGCGATGACATCGGCCAACGCCAGCGCGCTGCCGCGATAGGGAACATGTAGCATCGGCGCCGCCGCCACGAGCTTCAGAATTTCTCCAGACAGATGATTCGACGAGCCGTTGCCAGCCGAACCAAAACTGACCTTGCCCGGATTCGCCTTGGCGTAAGCCACCAGCTCAGCGATCGAATTGATCCCCAGCCGGGGATTGATGATCAGCACGTTGATGTATTTGACCGCCAAGGTCAGCGGCGTGAAATCCAGGCTGGTGTTGTGCGGTAGACGGCTGCCGTAAAGGTGTGGGTTGATTGAATGGGTACCGGTCGTCGCCAGGCCGATGGTGTAGCCATCCGGCGCCGATTTGGCAACCCGGTCCATGCCGATCGACGCGCCAGCGCCTGGAACGTTTTCAACCACCACCGGTTGTCCCAGCAGTTCAGACAGTTTCTGTGCAACCGGCCTCGAATAGGAATCGGTTGATCCACCCGGCGGAAACGGTACGATCCACTTGATGACCTTGTTTGGATAGGATTGCCCAAAGACACTGGCGGGCAATACGAGGCCGCCGGCAGCCGCGCCTGCGAGCCCGCCTGCAAACCTTTTAACAAATTCCCTTTTACTGATGCTCAACGATATCTCTCCAGAAATAATCATTTCGGAAGAGGTTACCATTTCAGTCAAGCGTGCGCCGTTCGCGTCGGTTAACCAGCCCGCTCAAGCCTTGCGGCCTGCCAACAGTTCATCCGTCAGGGTTTTGAACTCGGCCCAGCGGCCGTCAGCCAATAACTCAGCTTGCTGCGGCCAGGTCGACGGATCGTGGATCTGATAGTTCGGGCCGGCGGCATGCAAGAGTTCGCGCAATTTGGCCACTGGCGTGTTGGCCAATTGCCGCCAAGTGTGAATACCGGCGGCATGATAGATCTCCTCGATCTTCGGGCCAATGCCTTCAACCACTTTCAGATCATCGAACGCAACTTTCTGGCCGAGGATCGAATACGCTGCATGGGCATCGAAGCTATCGACCCGCAACCGGGTACTCGAGGAGCGCAACATCGCGAGTTCAGATTCGAGTTGGCGAATACGCTCGAGATGGCCGCGCATCGGCACTTCGACTCTTTTCTCGACCAGCTTCTCGACGATCCGATCGACGATCTTGATGACCTCAACTGGCTTCTCGACAATGCGCTGAACGACCTTCTCGACCGTGCGCACCACCTCGACCGGACGATCGATGAATTTCTCGACGATCTTCTGGACTTCAACGATTTTCTCAACCGGGCGATCGACGATCTTCTCGACCACTTTGGTCACCTGAACGATTTTCTCGACCGGCTTCTCGACGATTTTCTCGACCACCCGCTCGACTATCTTGACCACTTCAACGGGTCGATCGACGAACACTTCGACCGTCTTGATGACTTCGATCGGCTTCTCGACGATACGATCGACAACGCGAATGACTTCGACCGGGCGCTCGACCACACGATCGACGATCCGCTCGACCGTCCTGATGACTTCGACCGGCCGATCAACAATCCGCTCGACAATCTTCTCGACGATTTTCGGTACTTCTACCCGGCGTTCGACGACTTTCTCGACAATCCGCTCGACCACTTTAATGACCTCGACGGGTCGATCGACGATCCTCTCGACTATCTTCTCGACCGGCCGATCGACGATACGCTCGACCACCCGTTCAACTATTTTGGGTACTTCAACGCGACGCTCGACGATCTTCTCGACAATCCGGTCAATCAACTTGGGGACTTCAACCCGCTTCTCGACGGTACGGATGACCTCAACCGGTTTTTCAACGATTCGCTCGACAATGCGCTCGACAATCTTCTCGACGACCTTGATAACCTCGATGGGCTTCTCGATGATCTTCTCAACTACCCGCACCACTTCTACCGGTCTTTCCACCACACGATCAACAATCCGCTCGACGATACGATCAACCGGGCGCTCCACCGTCTTGATGACCTCCACCGGCTTTTCAATAATCCGGTCGACCACGCGGATGACTTCAACCTGACGCTCGACAATCTTCTCGACGATACGGTCCACAACCTTGATGACTTCAACAGGCTTCTCGACGATTTTTTCAACCACCTGTATAACCGGCTTGATCACCTCACGGGTTGAAGGGACGAGCTTCTCGACAACGCGGTCCACCGTCTTGATGACCTCGACCTTCGAGTGAACCAGTTTTTCAACCAGCGTCTCGACGATCTGAACAACCGTCCTCGCGACCTCGATCGGCTTTTCTACCAGTCGGTCAACAATCTGGAACGTCGGAATTTCAACAAATCGATCGACCAGCCGGTCGACCGGAACCTCGACCTCAACGGTTACCGTCTTGATCACCTCGATCGGCTTGAGGACTTCAACCCGCATTTCGACCGGCTTCTCAACCATTCGGTCGACGACACGAACGACATCAACCGGCCGATACACAATTCGTTCAATGATCTTCTCGTCCGGCTTCTCAACCACGATGGTGTTGATGAGCTCAACCGGTTTGAATACCTCGACCATGGTTTCAATCGGTTTTTCAACCAGCCGATCCACCACCCGATCCACCGTTCGGGTAACCTCGATCGGACGATCAACAATCACGTCGACCAGACGAATCACATCAACCGGACGATCAATAATTTTCTCGACCATACGCTCAATCACACGAGTCCCACCCAGCGTCATTGCAGCCAACGGCAGCGGTGCGGTCGGCGCGCCGGACAGATTCAGATGGGCGGGATCACTCTTCGCCGCATGGCTGGCCGGCGGAACATAGCTTGGCGGCAAGACGTCGGCAGGTGTACCCGTTCGTGACTTATCGCCATCGCTGTTTGAAGACATGTGAACTCCTCTTGGATTGTTTTGTTATCGTTGGTCGAACTGCCCATGCAATGTAGTCCTCGCACGCTCATCCGGTCAACGGTCCAACGGTCTTTTTTTCCGCTTTCTGATGAAAACCCACCGCGCGAAAAAGAAAGACACAAATCAATCCCGATCCGGTGAACGCAACGCCTTCGCCCGGTCAACAAAACGTTCAGCGCCGCGCCCGTTCCTCGCGCATCGAGCGCCATTGATCTTCATTCCAGCGCAGCAAATCTTCGGCACCTGAAGTGCGCAAATGAGCGCCACCATCGATCGCCACCATTTCGCCATTGATGTAGGCCGCATGATCGCTGACCAGATAGCAGGCGAGATTGGCCAGTTCAATGTGTTCACCGACTCGACCCATCGGATTGAATTCGGCCATACCCCCGAGGCCGAGTGGCGAGCGCGATGACGGTCGCAACTGTGCCTCGGCACCTGGCGTGGGAAACGGGCCTGGCGCTATGGCAACACAGCGAATTCCCTTCGGACCCCACTCGATGGCAAGACTTTTTGTCATCGCGAGCATGGCGGATTTTGCCATCGCAGAGGGCACCGTGAATGCTCGCCCGGTCAAGGTGGAGGTCGAAAGAATACTCAGTATGGTGCCGCGAACCGGAGCACGGGCAGGGTCAGCACGGGTAGCGTCTGCACTGGCAGGGTCAGCGCTGGCGGGACGAGTGCTGGCAGGCGCGTCGACGATCCAGCGTCGGCCAGCCGCCAGCGAGCAGTACAAGCCACCGTGCAAGGTCGGCGCCAGGATCGCGTCGGCCGCCCGCGCCGACAGGTACTCGGTTTGGGCAACAAACGTGGCGGCGGCATTGTTGACCAGAACCGACAGCGGCGCGTCTTGCCAGATCTCGTCGAACAGGCGCTCAACCGCCTGTGCATCGCGAATATCGCAGGCGATCGGCGTTACGCTGGCGCCGGTGTCGGCGGCGATCGATCGCGCCGTCTCCTGCAACAGTGCCTCGCGACGGCCACACAGGACCAGTCTCGCGCCCAATTCGGCAAAGCGCCGCGCCATCGATGCACCGAGACCACTACCGCCTCCAGTGACCAGAATTTTCTTGTCTTTCAGAAGTTGCGGATCGAACATTGAAGACTCAACTTTCGCTAAGATAGGCGTTAGATATCCAGGGTGATTAGACACTACACCAATCAATCAAAGGCTCAAATTGTCGAAGAACTTTACAGTGTCAACTATCGATTTGAACTAATGTGAAAATCTCATCGTTGCGGGCCTATCGAATCTGGGACTCGCGTGGACGCCCGACCATTGAAGTCGAAGTACGCTTGCACAACGGCGGCTTCGGACGTGGCATCACCCCCGCAGGCGCCTCGCGCGGAACTCATGAAGCCGTCGAGTTGCGAGACGGCGGAGAACGCGAAGGCGGGTTCGGCGTGCGGCTGGCGATCGCCCAGGTCGAATCCGTCATTGCCCCGGCCTTGATCGGGCAAGATGCCAGCGACCAGGCAGCGATCGATCGATTGTTGATCGCGCTCGACGGCACACCGAACAAATCACGACTCGGCGGTAACGCCACGGTAGCCACCTCGATGGCCGTTTTGAACGCATGCGCCAATTCCTTGCACGTACCCTTGTGGAAACATCTGGCGCAGGGCCGACCGGTACAAATGCCATTGCCGGAAATTCAGATCTTCGGCGGCGGCGCCCATGCCGATCGGCGAGTCGATATTCAGGACTTTATGGTCATGCCGGTCGGCGCCCGAAGTTTTGACGAAGCCCTGACTATTTGCGCCGATGTCTACCGCGCTGCCGGCGACTTGATGAAGCGTCGTGGCAGTCGCATGGGGGTCGCCGATGAAGGCGGATGGTGGCCGGATTTCAAAACCAATGAAGAGGCGCTCGATGTACTTGCCCTCGCCATTCATGAGGCTGGCCATGACGATGGCACAGCGTTGATTTCTCTTGATTTTGCGGCCTCCGAATTCGGCAGCAACGGAACCTACCGGTTGGGTCTGGATCGCCGCGAATTTTCGCGCAGCGAATGGATCGAGCAAATCACCGAATGGGTATCGCGCTATCCGATTATCTCGATTGAAGATCCCGTCGCCGAAGACGACGAAGCCGGTATGCAGGCGATCACGACACTGCTCGGGCACAAGGTTCAGATCATCGGTGACGACTACTTGGTGACCAACGCCCGCCGGGTCGAGGCGGCACACGCCGCCGGTTGCTGCAATGCCGTGCTGATCAAACCGAACCAGGCGGGCACGCTGACCGAAACGCTTGCGGCGCTCGAGCGTGGCCGAGCCGCTGGTTGGGGTACGATCGTTTCAGCGCGTTCCGGAGAAACCGAAGACGTGATCATTTCGCATCTGGCCGTCGGCTGGAACGCCGGACAACTCAAGGTTGGATCGTTCGCGCGCTCCGAGCGTATGGCGAAATGGAATGAGGCCCTGCGAATCGAGCGTGATCACCCTGAGATACAAGGCTTTATCGGAAGAACCGCCCTGCCCCAGCTTGCAACGTTGTGAGCCAGACATTCACCGATCTGTTGTCAAACCCGGTGGCGCTGAGCGCCATGCTGCACGACACCGGCGTACTGCTCGACACCGGCGGGCTGCTTAAAGCTGATCAACATAAAACCAGACTTTCGGTACAAGCGCTGGCAGGCGGCGTGTCGTCCAGTATTTTTCGACTTGATTTAGGCGAACAGATTTATTGCGTCAAACAGGCACTGCCCAAACTCAAGGTTGCCAGCGAATGGCACGCGCCCGTTGAGCGAGTATTTGCCGAAATTGACTGGATCAAGACGGTCGCGCTTTGGCTGCCGCATAATGTGCCCGAGATCGTCGCAGTCCATGCGCCCACCGGCTCCTTCATCATGCGTTTTCTGGACGCCGAACACTGGCTTAACTGGAAGACCGAATTACTGGCGCAACGAATTGATCCTCGAATCGCTGAGCGTATGGGCTCGGTGCTGGGCCAGATTCATCGAACCAGCGCACGGCAGCCGGAGTATGCGCAAAAATTCGCCAACGCCGCAAACTTCCTGGCCTTGCGCCTCGACCCGTATCTGCTCGAATGCGCCCGGCGTGTACCAAAGCTCGACGGAGCATTGCAAAGACTGGTCGCGCGCACGCAAGCAACGACGCTGGTCATCACTCATGGCGACGTCAGCCCGAAAAATATTCTGCTCAACCGGCAAGCTGACGGCGAGCCGCTTTTACTGGACGCCGAATGCGCGAACTACGGTGACCCGGCGTTTGATCTGGCGTTCCTGCTCAATCATTTTTTGTTGAAGGCCATTCATCTGCCCGACTCGAGCGGCGCGCTGTTGCAGTGCTTTGATGATATCTGGAATGGCTACCGCGAACATATCAACTGGGAGCCCGAGGCCGAAGTACAAACCCGCGCCGCCGGGTTATTGGCGGCCCTGCTGCTGGCGCGTGTCGATGGTAAATCACCGGTGGAATACCTGAGCGCAGCGAACCGCGATCGGGTACGCAAGATCGCGCACGCGTCGATCGAACAAGCAGTCGATCGCCTGGAGGTCCTCAGACATGCAGTGGCATGCGGTTGATTGAAGAGGGATCACTCACCGTCAGCAACGACCGGTGTCATTGCAAAACCGACCCGAGGAAAATGCACGTGGACAGCGCCGGCACGGTGATCATGGCGGGCAATGATCCATTCATCGTCATGCTCGGCCAGCAGCGCCCCCTGCGAGGGATCAAGACCGTAGTCGGTCGCAGCAATGCGGACCTTTCGCCCGGACAAATCGGCCGCATCGCCCTTATCGGCATGCGAGCGCGCCAGATTGATGGCATCAGTACTGCTCAGCTCTTCATATTGGCCATGACCGAACGCGGCGATGCGTGACATCCAGGCCAGCACGTTCGGATACGGGTCCAGAACGGCTGCGATCGCTCGCGCCTGTTGCACAAACCAAAGCGGGTGATACATCGAGAAATCGGCGACTGTCGCCAGCGAACCGAGCAAAAACGGGCTGCGGGTATTACTGAACTGGTGATCCAGCCGACGAAGTTGATTCATAAAAATCGGGGTCGACGACCCGAGCGTCATTCGCGGCACAGGACTGCCCGCGCGCATGGCCTTGCGATCGGCCGCGAAGGCCGCCAACTGCTCATCGCTCTGGCCAGGAAACAAACTCTTGAATGCTGCCGGTTGCATGGCCTGCGCCACGCAGGCGCTGAACCAGATCGAATCCGCCCAAGCAGCAATAATGCTCGCATTGGCACGTTGACCATCCGGGAACAAGGGTGAACTCGAGGACAGCCGATCGAGCACCGTCGCGATCAGGGCGGTATCGCAGAAAATACTTCTGCCCAACTGCAGAACCGGGGTCTTGCGGTAGCCGCCGGTGAGCGCCAGCAAATCAGGCTTGGGCATGATGATTGGAATAGTGACCGAACGCCACTTCAGGCCCTTGAAGCCGAATATGAGTCGCACTTTCTCGGCAAAGGGTGATTGCGGGTAGTGGTGCAACACGATCGGACGATCGGCCAAAAAGGTCTGGGGGGACTGGGGAGTCTGAGGCATAGAGTGTCCTGCGCGTCCAAAGTCAGGGAGGCAAGCACGCCCTCCCAAGGTTTTCCGAGTTTAGTTTAGTTGAATTCAGTTGGCCGAAAATCCGGCGCGTCACATTCGACAAAACATTGATTCGACGGCTTCGAGTTTGTCAGTCATAGTATCGGTTTCAAGTGGTCTGCAACACATGCCCGCAGTAACATCATCGCCCTCCTTTCGGCCCGCCCGCAACCTGGCACAACTTACCGAGCAGGTCCAGCATGATCTGGCACGCCTGAACTATCCGGCTGAGAATTGGGTGCCACCAAAGCCGGGACCTGACGGCAAGGAAATGCTCGATGTGTTGATCGTCGGTGCCGGCATGTGTGGACAGACCGTTGCCTTTGCCCTGTTACAACTAGGCGTTCGCAATTTCCGGATCGTAGATCGCGCGGTCCGAGCTCGAGAAGGGCCGTGGGGGACGTTCGCGCGAATGAACATGCTGCGCTCGCCGAAGTATCTAACCGGCCCTGATCTAGGTGTGCCGAGCCTGACCTATCGGGCTTGGCATGAAGCGAAGTTCGGGCTTGAGCATTGGTCAAAATTGCACAAAATTGATCGGCTCGAATGGCTCAACTATTTGCAGTGGGTGCGTGCGCAAACCGGAATCGGCGTTGAGAACCAGACCTCGCTCGAACATTTGACTCCGAGCGAAGAGCGCCTGCACATCGAGCTTCATCGCCAGGTCGACCCCGCCGGTTTTGGTGCCGCGATTGAAAAGATTTATGCGCGCAAAGTAGTGCTGGCGCTCGGCCGCGAAGGCAGTGGCGCCTTGCGCTGGCCACAATTTCCATCCTTTGATGCTCGTTCGAGAAACCTGCACGGGCGTATCTTTCATTCAGCCGACGATATTGATTTCGAACAGTGGCGCGGCAAACAGGTTGCCGTCCTCGGTGCCGGCGCATCGGCCTTCGACAACGCTGCGCAGGCGCTTGAAAGTGGCGCACGCAAGGTCGAAGTATTCGTTCGCCGCACGATTCTGCCGCAAGTCAACAAGTCGAAATGGACGGCCTTTCCAGGCTTCATGCAGGGTTTTCATCACCTCAGCGATGAGCAACGCTGGCGCATTTACAGCTACATCTTCGACGAGCAAGTCCCGCCACCTTGGGAATCCATCGTGCGATGCGATCGGCATCCGAACTTCAGCCTGCACCTGTCCAGCCCATGGCTTGATCTGAACAGCACCGCCAATGAAGTTTTTGTGACGATGATGCAAGGCCAACAGTCATTCGATGCCGTCATTCTCGCCACCGGCTTCGAGGTCGACCTGCTCGAGCGTGTTGAGCTCGGCGCGATCCGCGAGCATGTGCTGCTCTGGTCCGATCGTATTTCAGAGGAGGACCGTCTGGAGCATCCGGAAGCTGCGCGCTTTCCCTATTTGGGCGAAGGATTCGAGCTTCTGGCGCGGGCACCTGAAGCACCGGCGGCGATCGGCCAGATTCACGTATTCAACCACGGCAGCACGATCAGTCACGGCGCTCTGGCTGGAGACATACCGGGCCTGGCCACTGGCGCGCGGCGAGTTGCCGAGGCGATTGCGCGCGATCTATTTACCGCAGATGCCGAAGATCATTATCAGCAATTGCTCGCGCATGACGAACCGGAGTTACTGAACACGCGGTTTTTTGTGCCTCCCGAAAATCGCAATTCGCCTTCGGAGGATCACTAGTGTGGTGTGTCACGCGAGCAGGCGGTATTCCGGTGCACGCTGACTCAATCGACGGTAGCGCCCGAGGCTTTGACGACCTCGGCCCACTTGGCCCGATTGCTTTTAACGGTCGCCCGAAATTGTTCCACCGATTCATGGCGAGGCGTATTGCCCGCTTCAATCAGCTTTTGGCGAATCGGCGGACTATCCAGCGCAACCTTGATCGCCGCATTGATGCGTTCAACCATTTGCACATCCATACCCTTCGGGCCGAACAGTCCGAACCAGGTGTAGTTTTCGAAACCCGGTAAGGCCGACTCCGAGATGGTTGGAATCTCGGCCACCGCGTTGACGCGCTTGGCCGTGGTCACGCCGAGCAGCCGAACCTTGTTGGCCTTGTATTGGGCCAGCACCGTCTGGACTTGATTGAAGATGCAGCAGACCTCGCCCTTGAGCACAGCTTGCAACGCTTCCGGACCACCCTTATACGGTATGTGCACCATGTTAAGGCCGGCCTTGGCATTAAATTCGGCGAAGGCCAAATGCGTTCCGGTGCCATTACCGGTCGATGCATAGTTGTACTTGCCCGGATTGGACTTGACCAGATCGACGAATTCCTTGACCGAATTGACATCGATGACCTCGGCGTTGATGGTCAATACATTCGACACATCGACCATCGGCGCAATCGGCGTGAAGTCTGATTCGACATCAAACGAAAGTCGTTTGTACAAGGCAGCATTGATGCCGTGGGTTGCGGCCGTGCCAAACAGCAGCGTGTAGCCATCTGGTTTGGCGCGTGCGACATATTCGGACGCGACATTGCCGCCCGCCCCTGGCTTGTAATCAACAATGATTTTGCCGCCCAACGCCTGCTCAAGTGCCGGCTGCAACTGCCGGGCTACAACGTCGACACCGGAGCCTGCGGGGAAGCCGAGAATCAGACTGATCGGGGCACTGGGCCAGGATTGGGCCATCGCTGCGGGCGACGCATTCAGAAGGAGGCACGACAGCAAGCTCACCCAAGCGGTGTACCTCAGCGAAGGCGTCATCATTCACCTGGCAATGGTTGAGGCTCAGGCAAGCTTTTCCATCGTGTTGGTGGCTTCGGCCAGCAAGTAATAAAACGTCACGCGGCTCTTGGTTCTGTCGCCCTTCATCTTGGCGGCAACCGTTTTCATGCCAGCGTCAGCAGCCTCGGGCGCAAGGCCGAGCTTCTTGAACGCAAAGCCATCGCGAACGCGGCCGAGTTCGGCAGGGTCGGTGGTCGACACCATTGACGAATCCTTGTTACGCAGTGCGATGCCACAATACTTCACAATGGTCGCGACAGCTTTCTCGTTAACGTTGGTCGTGTACAGGGCGATATCTTTGGAATAGTCCATGTTGCCTCCAGATGTGATGAACGGTGTGCGCAGAAAACAAAATGCAGAGAAGAACGCATTTCAAGACGCAGTGAAAACGAACTGCAATAAATGGTGAAAGACTTGAGCAGGAAATCAGGATCCGGCTCGCACGAAAAATAATCGCGGCCCGCTGGTAAGGTTAGCACGAATGGCCGCGCCAATTTGACCGATGGGTTCTGATAGCATTTCGTTCGGTGTCTCACGCTGAAAGTTCCATGTACGCATTTTTCCTAAGCGTCGGCATCGTGGCGCTCGCCGAAATCGGTGACAAGACTCAATTGTTGTCATTCGTTCTGGCCGCGCGTTACCGCAAACCGATTCCGATCATTGCCGGCATTCTGATCGCCACCTTGTTAAACCATGGTGTCGCCAGTGCGCTCGGTGCCTGGATCGCTCAGGCGCTCGCGGATACCTCACTTCGTTGGATTCTTGGACTGTCCTTTATCGCCATGGCAGGCTGGATGCTGATCCCGGATTCGCTCGATGAAGCCGCCCTGCGACCACCCAGATGGGGTGTTTTCATGACAACCCTGGTGGTCTTTTTTCTCGCTGAAATGGGTGACAAAACACAGATCGCTACGGTCGCGCTGGCGGCCCGCTTTGATGCCTTCTGGACGGTCTTGTTGGGCACCACCGCTGGCATGATGATTGCGAATGTGCCTGCCGTGCTGATAGGCGAAAGATTAGCGAACCGATTACCGGTTCAGGCCATCCACCGGGTAGCCGCCGTGGTCTTTCTCATCCTCGGTGTCGCCGTGTTGGTCGTCAAGCAATCATGAGCTTATTGCAATGCGCCGAAAACCTTGCGCAAGATGGCGCCGCCGGCTTTGACCGGATCAGCCCGAATCGCCTTTTCTTCCTGGGCGATCATGAAATAAAGACCGTCAAGCGCCCGCCCGGTGACGAAATTTTCGATCTTTGCCGAACCCCGGTCGATCAGTCCCAACTGCGACGCTTGCGCGGCGACATCGTTGTAGCGTTTGGCCAGGCCGATCTTGCCGACGGTCGCACTGACCACCGGCAAAAATCGCTCAGTCAATGACGTCAGCGTCTTGCCCTTGAAAAATTGGGTGACCGAGTCTTCGCCGCCACTCAATATTCCCTTGGCGTCCGCAACCGTCATGGCCTTGACAGCAGCCGTCACCATCGCCCGGGCTTGCGGCACGGCCAACTCGGCCGCCCGATTCATGCCGGCCTGCAACTCGTCAAGATCGGATCCGCGCCCCATCGCCCGCAACACGCCTTCGATTTTCTTGAGTCCATCGGGCAACGGGATGCGAACCTGCGGATTATTCAGAAATCCACCTTCCAGCGCCAGTTTGCCGATCGCTGCCGCTGACCCGGTATCAAGCGCGGCTCGCAAGGCTCGCGTCGCATCAACGTTGGTGAAGGCGTCCAGCGGCCCGGCATGGGCCTGCCCCAAACCCGCGAGCGGCAAACCCAGCAACAGGCAGGCGGTGCGCAAAGTGGCCCGGCGTGAACCCAGAACGGTCACTGACTCAGACGCAGTGCGGACAAATTGCGCCAGCAGGCCGTCTCCGCTGGATGTTTGCAGGCCATCGCTACTTGATACTTGCTTCATGAATTTGAAACCTTCTGATGGAAACCGGCAATTTGCAAACCACCGCTTTACAACGGAAAACCGAACAGATCCGATGACCGTTGCTGCGAATCCGCCTGCAAGTGGTCACTGCCGGGCTGAACCGGGCCGTCTGCCCAAACCAGTAGTCGGGCACCAAAGCGAGATTCGATCTGCACCGTCGTGTCCGGTTCGACGATCGCAAAACAATTGCCCCAGAGTGGCTGACCGTTGAGCATGAGGCCGCCACCGTGGACCCACAACTCGATTCGCGATGACGAGCGCCAACGCAAAGGCTCACAGCGCGCCCGCAATTGCAATTCGAGCAGTCGGCGATCATCGGCACAGCCGGCATAATCAAAAATCATTCGCCGTCGCACACCCGCAACACCGGTGTCGATTTGTACTTGCTGGTTGACGCAAATATTCAGATCGGTCAGGGCGTCGACTTCGCGGGTTTCGAAGGCAGCGTGGCGCGCGCCCGCATGAACCAGCGACAGGTGGTCTTCCTCGGGAAGGTATAAAACCGGCGCCTCGAGACGGCTGACCAACAGTGATTTTCGATAGGCGATGGCGTCATGCGTTGCGCCCAGCAGATTAACGCCGACTTCGCCAGCCTCGGCACTGCCCTGATGATCAGTCAGTGCGCCATCGACAAAGTAGCTGGTCGCAACTCCCTGGTGTTGATGGGTGCCGGAGCGAACCATCGCCTCGAAACCAACCAGTCCGAGGAACTGGCCGTTGTCAGCGTCATAACGGACCGGTTTAAGCGAAATTCCGGGCTTGCCTGCCGGTTGCCAGTCGATTTGCGAGGCATCACAAACGAAGACGCCCTGCCGGGTTACTGGATTGAACACGCTTTGCATAGCATCCCCTGGAACCTGGAACTCAGGCAGTTTAGCAAGTCGCGTGCCGGATTTCCTGCACAGAGTGTACGAAGCCTTCAGACGCCTTATACTCGGTAGATTCAAAAACAGAGAAGCGCCGCATCGGCGCCAAAACCGCAGGAGACAGATCATGAGGCGTCGTCAGTTGTTAGCGGCTGGAGCGTTGACCAGCGTAGGTAGCGTGTTGAGTGGCGCGCCGTTGGTGTTGCGTGCACAGAACCAGTATCGAGCTGAATACAAGATGTCCACCGTGGTGCCGCCAGCGTTTGCCTGGGGTAAAGGCGGCGAGATCTTCGCGAATCTGGTTCGCGAGCGAACCAGCGGTCGCATCAACATCAAGCAATATCCGGGCTCAAGTCTGGTACAAGGCCAGCAGGATCGGGAGTTCTCGGCAATGCGCCAAGGCATCATCGACGTGCTTTGCGGCGCACCGATCAACTGGACCAGTACCGTACGAGAGCTGGGCTGCTACACGTTGCCGTTTTTGTTCCCCGATCACAAGGCCTATGACGCGGTGGTCGCTTCGGAGGTCACGACCAAGGACTATTTCGATTTGGTCCGCAAGGCCGGCGCCGAACCACTGGCAGTCGGCGAGACCGGCTTTCGGCAGATCTCGAATTCAAAACGACCAATCCTGAAACCGGCCGATGTCGCCGGTTTGAAGGTGCGGGTGGTCGGCAGTCCCATGTACGGCGAAATCATGAGCGGCATGGGTGCCAACCCGACCTTCATGAGCTGGGCTGATGCACAACCGGCGCTGGCTTCGAATGCGGTTGATGCACAGGAGAATCCGCTCGAGGTCTTCCTGGCCGCCAAAATTCACACCCTCGGACAGAAGTTCGTCACCAAGTGGAACTATTCAAACGATATTCTGCTGTTTGCGATCGCCAACCCGATCTGGAGCACCTGGAGCGCGGCCGATCAGAAGATCGTTCGCGAAGCGGCGCAAGATGCCGCCCGCCAGCAAACCCAGTTGGTTCGCGCCCTGTATGCCGATGACGTTCAAAAAGTCAGCGCGCTGGGCGTTCAGGTACACACACCCACTGCCGCAGAAATGAATGAATGGCAGATCGCCACCCGAAGGGTTTATGCGCGCTGGAAGGCGCAACTGGGTTCGGACATGGTCGGCAAGATTGAAGAAGTCATCGCCAAATCACGCAAGGCCTGAGCATAAAAATACAGGGAGTACAGTGTGGCCTCGGTCAGCATCGAAAAAGTAGAAAAGTTTTATGGCACCACCAAGGTAATGCACGGCGTTGACGTGTCGATCACCGATGGTGAGTTTTGTGTTCTGGTCGGCCCCTCGGGGTGCGGAAAATCGACCCTGCTGCGCATGGTTGCGGGCCTGGAGGAGATCAGCGCCGGCACCATCAAGATCGGCAGTCGCATCGTCAACGATGTCCAGCCCAAAGAGCGCGATATCGCCATGGTGTTTCAGAACTATGCGCTCTACCCGCACATGAAAGTGCGAGAGAATATGGCATTCTCGTTGATGCTGGCCAAGCGACCCACTTCCGAAATCGATCAAAGAGTCAACGAGGCCGCCAATATTTTGGGCCTCGGCCCTTATCTCGATCGTTACCCGCGGCAATTATCGGGCGGTCAACGGCAACGCGTGGCGATGGGCCGCGCGATCGTGCGCAAGCCGCAGGTTTTTCTGTTCGACGAACCGCTATCGAATCTCGACGCCAAACTGCGCGTGCAAATGCGTACTGAAATCAAGGCGTTGCATCAGCGCCTGAAGACCACGGCGGTATATGTGACCCACGACCAGATTGAAGCCATGACCATGGCCGACAAAATCGTCGTCATGCGCGACGGCCGGGTTGAGCAGATGGGCACACCGCTCGATCTGTACGACACACCCGCCAATACCTTCGTAGCCGGATTCATTGGCTCACCGGCCATGAACCTGATTGAAGGCATGGTTCAAAACGGCCGCGTCGAATTAGGCGGCGACGCCAGTATTCCAACACCGCTGAATTCGCGGGCCAGTAATGGCCAGAAAGTGCTGCTCGGTGTGCGGCCGGAGCACCTCTCAGTCGGCGACGGCAACGCCACCTTGCGCGCACAGGTTGAAGTGGTCGAACCGACCGGCGCCGATACCCAGGTGAGCTGCAAGCTCGGTGACAGCAACGTCATTGTGATGCTGCGCGATCGGCTCAGTGCTCGGGCGGGTGACCCGATTCTGTTGCAGGCAGACCTGGGTCGAGCGCACTTGTTTGATGCTGCCAGCGGGATGCGGCTAGCCGCCTAATCGGGATAACCTAACTTCGGTTGGCCAAATCCTTCAGCGGCGCGCCAGCCCGGCAGCTTGGGCACCAGATTCACATACATGCTGCCCGGGTTGTATTTGAGTTCCTTGCTAGGATTGCGAGCCTGCCACTGGCTCATCAATTGAGGGCCGTTCTGATAGTTCTCGACCTTGCGCGCATAACGCGTCAAAGACTGCTGGCGCCAGCCAACCTTGCTGGCTTGCGGCCAGTACTTGTCGCCCAGTTCGATATTTTTGGCGACATCGAGCTTCCATAATTCATGGCCGAGAATGTCACCGAAGATATACAGACGGCCGTTGACAATTTCCCACTCGCTCGGATCGCTGCCCAGCTTGATCGCGTAGGCAGCACCACTCGAACAAAAACCGCCGTACTGCGGTTCGTACTTCGTCGAGTCCTTCAGGAACAGGCGCTTATGCTCCCAGCTCGAAAAATAGTAGGTTCGATCCGGCAGCATCACGGTAATGTCGTTCCGCCCGCGCACCGGTTTGCCCTGGGTAAAGTAGGCGACCGGATCGTAACCGAGCAACATCACCTCATCGGTCCTCGGGTTCGGTGTGGTGGCGTACAGGGTGCCACATGCCTGCAGGGCCAGCAGCAGCGCTAAAACCGCAAACAGGCGGGCGAAATTTTGAATCAACATATAGCATTACTCCGCAACGGTTAGACGCGAGCCCAGCGACTCTGAGCGCGTACTTTAACAAATCGCTGCGGTCAAACAAGCACTCCCTCGAGTTGCAACAAGGACTGCTTGCGATCCAGGCCGCCGGCGTAGCCGGTCAATGCACCACTCGCACCCAACACCCGGTGACAGGGTACGATCACCGAGATCGGGTTACGTCCAACGGCAGCGCCGACCGCGCGGACCGCGCTGGCGGCACCAATACGATGGGCCAACTGGCCGTAGCTCGTGGTCTGTCCGAACTCGATTTGCTGCAATGCCTGCCAGACTCGCTGCTGAAATTCGGTGCCTTCAAACTGGACCGGCAGCTCGAACCGATGCCTCTCGCCGGCTTCATATTCCTGATATTGCCGCCGCAAGCGCACCAGCGCCGGTGCGGCTTCGTCATAACGCCATTCGGCCTTGGGGCCGTCGAAGTGTTTCTGGCCTTCAAAGTAAAAGCCGGTAATGTGCCCGGCTGCGCAGGCAATGAATGCCGGGCCGAGACGGGTTTGAAAACGAGCATAGGAGATGTCACGGGCATTAGAGGGGTTCATGTCGCTTGATTCCATAGATGAATGACGGAATAGGCACGCCACGGCCGCCAGGCCTCGGCGATGGCTGCAGCCTGTTTCGGGCGAGTAACGCCCAAGGCTTTCATAACTACCAGATCGCTGGCCGGGAACGCGTCCGGCCAGGCTAACGCCCGCATGGCGATGTATTGCGCCGTCCAGTCTCCAATGCCCGGCAAACTGACCAGACGGGCCAAGGCGGCATCGACATCGGCGCCGGGCGCCAACGTCAGCTCGCCGCTATCGATCGCCTGCGCCAGCGCAATCAGACTACGAGCACGGCTGCTGATGATCCCGAGTTCCGCAATGTCGGAAACGCTGCAAGTCGCGATCCGCGGTGCGCTCGGAAAAAAGGCGCCGAGTCCGGCCACCGGCGTCGCGATATCCCAGGCACCGCCAAATCGTCTGGCGAATCGGCCCGCCAACGTACGGGCAGCCTTGACCGTGATCTGCTGACCGAGGACCGCCCGCACCGCCAGCTCGAAACCGTCCCAGGCGCCGGGCAGACGGATTCCAGGATTCATTTGCGCCAAATCACCGAGCGCTTGCGCGACCAGATCCGGGCTGCAGTCGAGATCGAACACATGACGCAGGCGCCGCAGCACCTTCGAGACATGCGGCGCGAGACTGATCGATAACTCGACCTCGATCAGGCTGCGATCCTTGACCGGCCGGGCAATCAACCAGCCTTTGGCGGGAAATTCAACCGTTCGCGCATATTGATCGCCTTCAACGACTTCGACTGCGTCAACCGCCCGCGTCTTCAGAAAGCCAAGCAGGTGATCCCAGTCCAGCGGTGCCCGATAGGCCAAGCGGAAGGTCAGCCGATCGCTGGCCATCGGCCTGCCTTCGCGGCGCAATTGGCTGGGCGTCAGTCGATAACGCTCCTTGAACAGGGCATTGAATCGTCGCAGGCTGCGAAAGCCGGAGGCGAATGCAATCTCGGTGACCTCGAGCCGGGTATCGGTCAACAACTGTTTGGCCAACAGCATGCGGTGCGTCTGGGCGTACTCGATCGGGGACACACCGAAATGCTCGTTGAACACCCGCCGCAAATGACGATCCGTCGTGCCGAGTTTGCCGGCCAGATCGCGCAGCGATGACTGATCGAACTCGCCACTGTCCATGCTGAAGGCGGCGCGCTGTGCCAGCCGATTGCCAGCTTCGGTCGTTGCCCAACCGGGCGCCAACTCGGGCCGGCACTTCAGACAAGGGCGAAAACCAAAGGACTCGGCGGCGGCCGCACTGCGATGAAACGTACAGTTCTCGCGCTTCGGCATGCGGACCCGGCAGATCGGCCGGCAATAAATACGCGTCGATCGGACGGCGACAAAAAATCGGCCATCAAAGCGCTGGTCATGCGCCAGCATGGCGCGATAACAAGTATCGCCATCGAGCGCCACAGCCTGCGCAGTTTTAGGTTCTTCGGTTCGGTCCATGGCGTTGATTATGAACCTCGATGCAGCCCGACACTCGCCGTTTTCGGACACTTAAATGCATCCGAATCGCCAATTGCGTGTGAAAATCTGATTCTTGATCCCGACTGGCGCTTGCTGACGCATGAACTCCGAAAACACTCCAAATTCTGCAGCCGGGTATCCGCGCGATCTGATCGGTTACGGTCAGCATCCACCGCAGGCAGACTGGCCCCACCGTGCCCGAATCGCGGTTCAATTTGTCCTCAACTACGAAGAAGGCTCGGAGAACTCGGTGCTGCACGGAGATCCGGGGTCGGAGCAGTTTTTGTCGGAAATCATCGGAGCAGCCGAATATCCGGCACGGCACCTATCGATGGAATCCATTTACGAATATGGTTCGAGAGTCGGCGTCTGGAGACTGCTGCGCGAATTCGAAAAACGTCGTATGCCGCTGACCGTGTTCGGTGTATCGATGGCGCTCGAGCGCCACCCGGAGTTGACTCAGGCGCTATGCGAATTGGGTCATGAAATCGCCTGCCATGGCTGGCGCTGGATTCATTACCAGCAAGTACCCGAAACGACCGAGCGCGAACATATGCAGCGCGGCACCGAGATCATTCGGCGTATGACCGCCGGCGCCTGGCCGCTGGGCTGGTACACCGGTCGCGACAGCCCGAACACCCGCCGATTGCTGCTTGATCACGGTGGCTTCGAATACGACAGCGATTATTACGGCGACGACCTGCCCTTTTATACCCACGTCACGCGCACCGACGGTTCAATCAGCCCCCACCTGATTGTGCCGTACACCCTGGACAGCAACGATATGCGCTTTGCGTCAGCGCAGGGATTTAACACCAGCGACCATTTTTTCCAGTACTTGAAAGACAGCTTTGACGTGTTGTATCAGGAAGGTGCTGAGACACCGAAAATGATGTCGGTTGGCATGCATTGCCGGCTGTTGGGTCGCCCTGGGCGACTGCGCGGCCTGCAACGCTTTCTCGACTACGTCGAGCAACATGATCGCGTCTGGATCTGTCGTCGAATCGATATCGCCCGACATTGGGCGGCGCGGTTTCCACCTCGCTAGTGTCTGTCGTTGCCGTTGTGCGTGGGCAAAAAAAAGGCGAGTACGAACTCGCCCTTAACGGAGACAACTAGTGAAACACTTCTCGCCAGACCCTTGCCGACTGACTGGACTGAACGTTAAAACGCCAAACAGCGGCTCTGTCAACTTATCAGGTAACCGGACAAGCAAGGGTTTACGCGAAGTCATGAGTATCTGCCCGATTCGAAGGCTGTGCAAGCCGCATTGACCGGAAATGCAGAATTTCTTGAAACCGTTTGTAACTTGTTTGTAACTTGTTTGTAGTCAGGGTCTTTACATCAAAGCTTTTCAGGTCAGATGTTGACGGGATCGGACACTGGCCGCCAGTGCGTCGTCATCAAAGGTTTGACTGATCGCAAACTCACCCTTGCGAAACAATAACGGCGAACCCTCGACGCGAGCGCAGCGAATGACCGCGCCAATGAACAGAACGTGATCGCCGAATTCGTGGGCAGACTGGGTCTCGCATTCGAACCAGGCCAACGCGCCATCGAGCAAGGGCACATCGTGCAGTCCGGGATGCAGCGGTACGTTTGCAAACCGGTCGGGTCGGCGCTGCGAGAATTGCCTTGCCAGACCGAGTTGATGCGACTCGAGCACATTGACCGCGAAATATCGGGCGCGTCGAAACACCGCCAAGCTGCTCGAATTCAGTCCCAGACTCCAGAGTACCAAGGGCGGGTCGAGCGACAACGTGTTGAAGCTGCTCGCCGTCAAGCCGACAGGTTCGTTGGCATCACTGAGGGTTGTTACGACCGTTACACCGGTGGCAAACATACCCAGGCAATCGCGAACGTGACGTCGATCCGCCACCTGCGGCGCGTGATCCAACGGGTGCGATACCAATGTTTTCGGTGTGGGCTTATTCAATGTGCGGCTTTGAAGAAACACCAGTCAGGTGATTGAGCGTCATAACCGCCACTGTACAGCCAACCGCGAAAATTGGAATCGGTTGGTAGTGGCGAACGGTCCCGACGCCGCCGGCTGCGGCGGCCACGGCGATAAAGTTACGGATCTCGAAGCCGCCCTGCCCGGCGTCACGGTAGGTGTCGTGATCGCTGTACGACAGCAGCGCCTCACGATCATTGCGGCACCAACGATCCAGAAATTCGCTATCCCAGGCCTCATTGATTTTTCCCGAGTCCGGCGTGGCGGGCCAATGTGATATTCCACCGGTACCCACCAGCGCCAATCGCTTCGGCGAGCGATCACAAGCGCGCCGCAATGCCGCCCCAAAGGCCCAGGCGCGCGCGAGCGGCGTCAACGGCGGCCCCTGACAGTTGATATTGACTGGGATGATGGGCAGATCGTAGGCGGGCGTCAAAAAATGCAGCGGCACCATGATGCCGTGATCGAATTTCCATTCCTGCGCATACGCCAGGTCAACGTCCTGCATGATTTCGCGAATCAGATGTTCCGACAGCGCGGCGTCGCCAGGCACCTGAGTGCGCGGTATACCCAGCCAGGCCGGGTCTTCGATCGGCCCTTCGTAACTGTCGGCCATACCGATCGCGAACGCTGGCATATTATTCATGAAAAAATTCGCGAAGTGTTCGGCTGCGACCACAATCAACGCGTCCGGCGCGCTGGCTCGCAGCTCCTCGCCCATCGCATAAAGCGCTGAATGCAGCGCGTCCTTGAGTTTGCGGTCAGCAAGCGCGGCGCGACCAACGATACCCGGCGCATGACTGCAGATACCCGCGAATACCAGGCTCATAAACCCGCCACCTTGTCGTCGGTTGATGTGGTCATCGCGTAAATACCGGCGCGAACCGGCCCGTGACGACGAACGCCGTCGCGCATGGACTGCAGGTAGTCGGCCCAGGGCATACCGAGCACGGCCGCATAGTGCATAAGCAACTGGCCGTTGGCGCCCAATACATAAAGTCTTCCGATATCACCCTCCAAAATCGCCTGTCGTTCTTCATCCGTCAACGCATAATCGCCAAGCAAGCAGGCCAAATCATCTCGAAAGCGGCGCTGAACAGCAGGCTCGCGATTCAAATGGTAGAGAAACTTCTGTACCTGATAAAGACTCATTGCCAAGGCTCCCGATGAGCGGTATTTTAGAGCCATAACCAGGAAATTCACCCATGTCTGCCAGTTCGGCAATGTCCGATGTCCATGTGCTCTCTTCAATGGCAACGCGAGAGACCCTGAACGAGCTGATCCGATTGTTCTCGCAGCGCACCGGGCGGCACATCAGCACAGAAAGCGCCGGCGGCGTCGATGTCCTGAAAAGGGTGCAAGCCGACGCGCAGACCGATCGCATTGATCTGGTAGTTCTGGCGTCGACCGCGATCGACCAGCTTGTCGCGCAAGGCAAGTTGCTGGCCGACACCCGACTGGAGTTTGTCAATTCGGGTATGGGTATGGCGGTCCGATCGGGCGCAATGCGACCCGATCTCGGTTCGGAACCAGCGCTTCGGGACGCACTGCTCGCGGCACCGTCGTTGGGCTACTCAACCGGGCCAAGTGGAACGTACTTGTTGAAGATGTTTCAGATGATGGGCATTTATGAAACCGTAAAGCCGCGAATAGTGCAGGCGCCGGCCGGAGTGCCGGTTGCAGCACTGATTGCCAGCGGCGAAGTCGCGCTCGGCTTCCAGCAAATCAGCGAGTTCATCAACGCGCCGGGAATCGAGCTGGTCGGACCGCTTCCAGCGACGTTGCAGATGGTGACCACATTCAGCGCGGCTGCGACCGTTCGGGCGCATAACCGCGATGTGGTTCGCGAATTGCTGGCGTTCATGAACCACCGCGAGGCCGACGCCATCAAACGACGTTTTGGTATGGAACCGGTGACTCGTTGAACTAAAGAACGAAACAGACGCGCGCTGGTCTGTTTGGCTCCTAGTCGAACTTCGCCTTGTGCAGTGCCGCCGTCAGATCCGCATTCGGAAAATCCGTATTCGGAAGTCCAGCGACCTGTGCAGTACTCGACCCGCCGGCCAGCCGATCCGCCAAAGCATGGGCGGCGATTCGATGTGCCGGCGGATGCCAATGAACCCGGTCCTTGGCGAACAATTCACGATCGGCGAGCGGACCGAAGAGGTTCGCCGGGTCCAGCCAGAACACCCGGTTACCGAGGTACTCGCCCAGCAATTGCCTCAGTCCGCTGTCATCATAGGCGGACACGCGCCCGTCCCCGAGTACTTGCACTCTGGGTATCATCAGTACCGGTATCCTGGCCACTTGCAGTGCCTGCAATGACTCTCCAAAGATCTGTGCGAATGACCTACGCCAGGCGGCCACTCGGGCCGGATCACGATTGGCGCTGGCTTCGTCCTCGGCATCGCTGAGCGCGCTTTGCAGTCGGATGTTTTCCGGCAAGAGTTTCGGGGTGATCTGTTCGCTCTTGTACTCATGCAAACGCGCAATCAGATAACTGCGCCGTGCCCAATCGCGCGGATGCTGACTATTCGCCTGCTGTGCCCGTCCCCAATCGCGCTCGTCTTCAAACTCGTTGGACATTCCGAAGTGAAAGATGACCAGATCCGGCGAATATTGCAGGGCGCGACGCAAGACGAGCTGCTGTCGTCGTGCACCAAAGCCCGGTACTGCCAGATTGATCGACTCGACTCTGAATCCTCGTGCGCGCATCTGCTCACCCAATATCGCCGGGTAAGCTTCTTCCAACGAGGCTCCGCGCGCAATTGAATCACCGACAGTAATAATCCGAAAGGTCGCGGCTGGCTTCTCGCGCAGCATGTGTTGCTCATAAAAGCGCCGGCCACCGGCGCGCACAAATTGCACCGATCTGTCAGTTTCTACAAAACCACTATCCTGGTCAAAGCCGTATTGATAACGGCCACTGAAAAAATCGACCATGGTGAATCGGATCAGCAGCTCCATACCGACCAAGGTCAACAACACAGCCCAAAACGCCGGCGTTGCAAACTTGCTCCATGAACGCGCTGACATATTCAAAACTGCAACCTATGCAAAACTGCAACCGATTCAAAACTGAAAGTAGATAAATTCCTGGTCCAGCGCCAGAGACGACGCGACCAATAACAATAACACCAGGTAATCGATTGCACGCAGCGGCCAACGGCGATGGCCCAGCGCCACCTCGTCCTGACCTTGCCAGCTCGCCCATTGCAGCAACAGCAACGGCGCAACATGGATCAGCACCCAAAGCAACGGACCCAGAGTTGAGGTTGTTTCAAGCGCAGCATGCTGACCCGTCACTGATTGCATTGCTGCCTGCATGAACGCAAACGACGGCGCACGAAAGATCAGCCACCCGACCAGGGTGAACAGGAACATGATGGTGACCGCCAGCCATTGCAGGCCACCACGGCTGCGCTCGAGACGACCGAACCCAGGCAGCCATCGGTAGGCCGTCAGCAAGCTGGCGTGAAAGGCGCCCCAAAGTACGAAGTTCCAGGCGGCACCATGCCACAGTCCTGCCAGCAGCATGGACAGGTACAAGTTTCGAATGGTCTGCCAGTCGCCCTGGCGATTGCCGCCGAGCGGAATGTACAGATAGTCGCGAATCCAGGACGACAATGAAATATGCCAGCGATTCCAGAAGTCAGATGGCCCGCGCGCATAGTAAGGAAAGCGAAAATTCTGAGATAGCCTAACACCGAACATCCGTGCCGAGCCGCGTGCAATATCGGTGTAGCCCGAAAAGTCGCCGTAGATCTGAAATGCAAACGCGAGTGTTCCGAGTGCAACCCAACCCGGCGAGGTCTGGCCCGAGCCCTTGAACAAGTAGTCAGCCACCATGGCGCAGTGATTGGCAACAAACACCTTCTTGAAGTAGCCAACCAGCAGCAGCGCCAGGCCTTCCTGAATGAAGCTGGCCTCAAAGCGCAACGGCGTGCGCAATTGCGGCAGGATATGCTGGGCCCGCTCGATGGGGCCGGCCACCAGTTGCGGGAAAAATGCGATGAAGGCAGCGAACAACAGCAGTTGATCCACCGGCTCAGTCTTGCCACGGTAGATATCGACAGCGTAGGCAATGGACTGAAACGTATAGAACGAAATGCCGACCGGCAACAACACTTGCAGCACCGTAAAGTCACCGGCCAGACCCAGGGAAGCGAGCGCGATCCGGGCCGAATCAATGAAGAAATTGAAGTACTTGAAGAACAGCAGCAATCCGAGGTTGTACGAAATTTGCAGGATCAGGAAACGCCGCCCAAACTGCGCAGGCTTGGTCTGAGGGTGCTTCGTCTGAGGGTGCTTCGTCTGAGAGTGCCTCGTCTTTGAGTGCTTCGTCTGTGACGTCGCCGTTCGTGTCGTCGCGCCGCGCCAAAGCCATTCATAAATAACGACAAAGCCCACGGCTGCTGCAATCGCGGGCGCCAGCCAGCGAAATGAATCAATCTGGCTCGGTACCCAAAGAGGGGTCGAGGCAAACCAAAGTACCGGCAAGCTTGCCAACAACATAACCGTGCGAAGCGGTTTACGCTGTCCGGCAATCGCCAGACCGCATAGAAAATCCATCACGGTACTGGCACCGATGAGCGCGAGGAATCGCAGATCCCAGTAACCGTAGAACACGTAGGAGGCAACCAGCAGCAGTGCCCAACGGCCACGGCGGGGCAACTGCCAGAACAGCGCCACGACAATCAACAGGAAGAATGGGTAATACCAGGCGGTGAAAGACAAGAGGTCACGTCATGTTAGGTTGACCATTTTGACATCAACCTGAAACTCGAGCGTAACCACTATGGTGTCCGAGATCGCCAGGTTGCACTTAGACTAGCGCCAATGAACCACACCGATATTCTGAAATTCTGGTTTGAGGAGATTGACCCCAAGCAATGGTGGCGCAAGGACCAGGCGTTCGATCACCAATTGCTTGAACGCTTCGCAACTGTCCATCAACAAGCCGCACGCTGCGAATTGTTTGAATGGCGCGCGACCGCCGCCGGTCGTTTGGCCGAGATCATTGTGCTGGACCAGTTTTCAAGAAATATGTTCCGGGACACCCCGGCAGCGTTTGCTTGCGACCCGCTTGCCTTGGCGTTGGCGCAAGAAGCGGTGCGCGCCCAGCACGACGTTTCCTTGACTCCAAACCAACGAGTTTTTTTGTGTATGCCGTACATGCACAGCGAGTCGCTGCCCATTCACGACGTTGCCGTCGCGCTTTTTCAGAGTATCGGCATTCCTGAAAATTACAACTTCGAGCTTCGGCACAAGGCGGTCATCGAGCGGTTTTGCCGATTCCCGCACCGCAATGCCATCCTGGGCCGAGCTTCGAGCGCTGAGGAAATCGAATTTCTGAAATCCCCAGGCTCTAGTTTCTGACGATCAAGCTGCCTGCTTCAAATATTGCTCAAGTTGCTCGGCACCGCCGATCAACGCGCCATTCATAAAGACTTGCGGCACAGTTCGACCGCCCGAGATCGCGCCGAGCGCGCGGCTGCGGATGGTCGGGGCCAACGGCACCTCGACATATTCAAAACCAGCTTCGGAGAGCAGGCGTTTTGCCTTGGCACAGAACACACAGCCGTCCCGGGTCAATATCGCGACCTGATCGGGCTTACTCGCCTTCGGGTTGAGGTAATTGAGCAATGTATCGGCGTCCGAGACCTTGAACGGATCACCCGGTTCGTTGGGTTCAACGAACATCTTTTCGACGATGCCGTCGCGCACCAACATCGAATAACGCCAGGATCGTTTGCCGAAGTTCAGATCACTCTTGTCGACCAACTGACCCATGCCCTCGGTAAACGCGCCATTGCCATCGGGGAGCAAGAACACGTTCTCGGCTTCCTGGTCCTTTGCCCACTCTTGCATGACAAACGGATCGTTGACGGAGATACAGACGATCGAATCGATGCCATTGGCCCGAAACGCCGGCGCCAATTCGTTGAATCGGGGTAAATGGGTTGATGAACAGGTCGGCGTAAAAGCGCCTGGCAGGGAAAACACCACGACATTTTTACCCTTGAAAATATCGTCAGTGCTGACAGTGGCCCAGTCACCATCGCGGCGAATTCGGAAATTAACCTGCGGAACGGATTGATTTTCTTTGCTGATTGATGTCATGAGTAAACTCCGGTGAGAACTGCAAAGGCTTTGCATTGACTGGAATTATTGTCAGTCTCAATCAATAAATACAATTCAATAAATTAAATGCATTGATAGTTATTCGCTATTTTAATGAAGTTTTCTTTAAATATATTTGTACCCGTGAGGACAAAAAGCGCGATTCTGCAAGTTTCACAAAATTTCGTGCTCGCGCAAACCGCGCAGGATGTCATCGATAGAAGCGACTTGAACCGCATTCATTCCGGATAATCGGGCGCCGGCAACATTCTCAGCCAGGTCGTCAAAAAAGAGGATCGATTGCGCAGGCAATTCCACCAGCGAGGCTACATTCTGGAACGCGGCCGTCTCCGGCTTGCGCATACCGAGTTGCGACGAGACGAATACCTGACGAAACGGCTCGAACAGCTCGCGATAGTTCAGCCGTAAGCATTGAACATGCAGTGCGTTGGTATTGCTGAACATGAAGATCGGTATCCGCTTGCCGAGTTCAGTCAGTAGCGGCAGCATGCCAGCGATCGGCGACATCAGGATCCGGTTCCAGCCGTGCAGCCACTGCTCATCCGTGAGGTTGATGTCCAGCAGGCGGCCTAGATGTTCGAAGTAATCGGCACCATCGAGTTCGCCCCGTTCGTGTTGGCGATACGCTTCGTCGAATCGGAATTGTTCCCGGAGCTCTGGCATGCCAACCCCGGCAAAGCCGGCCCAGGCAGTAAAGGCGCGGTCAAAATCAATTTCGAGCACGACACCGCCCAAGTCAAACAGTAGCGCCTGAATACCTGCCATCGACTTTTCACTTTTCAACGTTCGCTATTCACTTTGGCTCCGCGACCGACTATCTTGAGAATCATCCACCGGGCGGTTATGCCAACAAGTTGGCAGCAAAAACAATCCGCTCGCGTTATCTTAACGATATGTATAAAACTCGTTACTCATTCGCAAAAGAGTTTCTCGGGACCGACGACGTTCGCCTGAACCCGGTACGGGCGGATGCGCCCAAGCCGAGTGAGCCCAAGCCGAGAAGAGTATTTGAGCCGCTGGATTCCAGGGCTAAACTGTTACTGCACGATCTGCCGGTGGATCAGTCGCTCAGTCATACCGCCGCGAACTTTCCGCATCTGGTCAACCGCCTGGCCGCAGTCTGGCACGATGCACGGCTGCTGCGTCGATTTGTAGATGAGCTTTTGCTCGATGAGCGCGGCGGGCGCGCCGGCTTTCCGTACGAAACACTGAACGAGTTGCTGATGGTTCGTGAATCCAGACTCGAGTATCTGACCGGCAAGCGGACTTTCTGAGCACAGCGCCTCACCAGTAATCGCGATTCGCCGCAAAAAACGCACCCAGCGTCTCCGCCACCCGCTCTTGCCCCGTCGGCATTTGCAATTCGGAATGCGAGATCCGGATCTTGACGAAGTGATTGGCCATTCCGGTCATGAACATCCAGGACACCATCGGCTGATTCAACTGACTGGCTCGACTCAGTCGGTAGGCGCTGAAGTAAATGCGCGGAATCCGATTCGGTAACTCATACGTGTTCGACGACGGAAACAATGGATCGGCGGCGACATAGGCGCCCCGGCGTACGGCCTCGGTAACGTCGCTATGCGCATCGAACAAGGCACGCTGCATCGGCTCGGAATTGATGCCGCTCGGCACCTGTCCATGACCCGACTGATAGACGTAAAAATCTGCACGGCCCAACCCGGCCACCTGGTAGGTCACCGCAATACCCAATCGCGGGTCCTGATAATTCTGAACACTCAATCGACGTGAGTTACCGAGATTGGCCGGGAACTGCAATTTCGATTCCGGGTGAACATAGGCCTCGTGCGCTTTAACATCTTGCGCTTGAGCTCCATGATTCAAACTCATGCCGAGCAAAAGCATGTACACAAGCGAGCGTACGTACACCAGCGAGCGTACGTACACCAGCGAACGCACGTATGCAAGAGAACGTACATGCGCAAGCGAACGTCCCCAGCAACGTCGGGCAATTCTCATCAACCTCTCCCCTCCACTGCCAGGACCCCTCCAGGCGCAGACCCTGAGCATAACCATTGAATGTCCTGCTACGGGTAAGGAAGGGCAAGTAGGTGAAAGCCGATCGGGATATTTACGACAAATACGTTGCTATGACGCACAGGCCTAGGAACGCACCGACTCGGAAACACCGACAAAGCGTTCTACCGATTCTGCGACCGGCGCCAGCCAGCTCAAGGGAGACGCCAAGGCGCCGATCAGGGTTTGATGATTGACGCGATCGAAACTCGAATGTTCAACCGCCACGTTGGCGCGCCGCAGGCGTTCGGCCAAGGCGGCACTGTTGCGGATCGGGTTGACGAGCACGTCGGTGCGGGCGCTCAGCAATAACGTACGAGGTGCGCTGGCACTGACCATCTCGATCGGCTGGGTCAACGGCGGATAGTTCGGATGAAAGAAAACCGGTTGTGCTTCCGGGTTAGTAATTGGCAGGAACTCGTATGGGCCCGCCATGCCGATCCAGCCTGCCCATTGTGAAGGATCTACGCCCTGCTTTCTGAGCCAGCGCGCATCCAGCGCCAGCATGGCAGCGTTGTAAGCACCGGCACTGTGGCCCATGACAAACACCCGTTTCGGATCGCCGCCAAGCCGCGCCACTTCACGCAAAGTCCAGGCGGCCGCCAGGGCGCAATCGTTCAGAAAATCGGGAAATCGTACTTCGGGATAGAGGCGGTAGTCGGCGATGAGCGTGGTGATACCGCGCGCAGCCAAGGCTTTGCCGACAAACGCATAGTTGCCGCGTTCGCCGCTATTCCAGGAACCGCCGTAAAAGAACAACACCGTCGGCGCACCGGCTTGACTGGCTTGATCACCCTGGGCGCGATAAATATCGAGCTTGTGGCGCTCGTGAGTTCCATAGGAAACACCCAATCGAGTCTCGCCACCGAAGCGAGTCAGTGCCGCCAATATTCCCGACGGTGAACAAGCACTGAGCCAGGGCACGGTCAATCCCAGGGCCAGTATATTTCTACGCATTGGCATATCACTCTTTTCAACCACTCTGTTCAAGTTGACAATTCAACCAGCAGGTCGTGTGCAGCCACCGTATCGCCCGATTTGACGTGTACGGCTTTTACGGTCGCATCGCGCTCCGCCCGAATTTGTGATTCCATTTTCATCGCTTCAATCGACACCAGCGGATCACCAGCCTTGACGTTTTGTCCGGCCCGTACCGCCACGGTGACGACCATACCGGGCATCGGCGCTGGCACGTGCGACGCATTGCCGGCCACCGCTTGCGAGCGTTTCGGACTACGACCAATGACCCCCGCTCGCTCAACCCGCATCGTGCGCGGCTGACCATTGAGCTCAAAAAATATCTTGATCTGGGTTTCGTCTTCGGAAGGCGCCGTTCCTTGCATGACCAGCACCAACGTCTTACCGGGATCCAGATCGATCGCGGCTTCCTCCTGCTCAGCAAGACCGTAGAAAAAAGTCGGCGTCGGCAGCACGCTGACGTCGCCGTAGCGGCGCAGGTGAGCGCTGTATTCAGTGAACACCTTCGGGTACATCAGATAGGAGGCCAGATCGGTGTCGCTGATCAGATGACCGACCGCTCGCTCGGCGTCGCTGCGGGCGGCGACCAGATCGAGCTCGCCCAGTTGGTCGCCGGGACGGTAGGGTTCCGGCGGCGACGCGAGCAGCGGTGCAGCGCTGTCACATTTGAGAATCCGGCGCGAAACGGCGTCGGGAAAACCATCGGGCGGAAAACCGAGCTCGCCCTTGAACAGCGATATGACCGACTCCGGAAACGCCACGTCGCGAGCCGGGTCCATGACATCGGTAACACTCAGATTATTGGCAACCATAAAGATCGCCAGATCACCGACCACTTTCGAGGTCGGTGTCACCTTGACGATGTCACCAAACAGCAGATTGACCTGCGCATACGTTCGCGATACCTCGGGCCAGCGATGCTCGAGCCCCATCGAGCGCGACTGTTCGCGCAAATTGGTGTACTGGCCGCCCGGCATCTCATGCTGATAAACATCAGCGGTGCCGGATCGAATATCGGCCTCGAACGGCGAATAATATTTGCGCACGCCCTCCCAATAATCGGACAGTTGCATCAAAGCCGCACGATCCATGCCGGTATCGTAAGGTGTGCCTTCGAGCGCCGCGACGATGGCACCCAGATTCGGTTGTGACGTCAAGCCGCTCATGGAGTCCAGTGCGCCGTCGATGGCATCAGCACCGCCCTCGATCGCCGCCAGAACTGAGGCCGCCGCGATACCGCTGGTGTCGTGGGTATGAAAATGCACGGGCAAACCGGTCTCGGCCTTCAGTGCCGCCACCAACTCGCGCGCCGCTCGCGGTCGACAGATTCCAGCCATGTCCTTGATGCCCAGAATATGTACGCCCGCAGACTTCAACTCGCGGGCCAACTGAAGGTAGTAGTCCAATCCGTACTTGCGCTTGCTGTCATGAATATCGGCGGTGTAACAAATGGCTCCTTCGCACAAGGCACCGGCCTGGTTGACCGCATCAATCGCGACCCGCATGTTGCGAACCCAATTCAGGGAATCGAACACCCGGAACAAATCGATACCGCCTTTGCCATCAGCACCGCGCGCGGCCTGTTCGACAAAGTAGCGTACGACGTTATCGGGATAATTGGTATAGCCGACCGCGTTCGAGGCCCGTAACAACATTTGCAACAGAACATTGGGCATGGCCGCGCGAAGTTGCGACAGACGTTGCCAGGGATCTTCTTTCAGAAATCGCATGGCGACATCGAAGGTCGCGCCGCCCCAGCATTCAACCGAAAACAACTCCGGCGCCATCCGCGCGTAGTACGGCGCAATGCGCGTCATATCGAGGGTGCGCATGCGGGTTGCAAACAATGACTGATGGGCATCGCGCATGGTAGTGTCGGTCAGCAGTACTCGTTTCTGATCGAGCATCCACTGCGCAAATTTCGGCGCGCCGAGTTGCCGCAGAAGGTCCCGGGAGCCGGGCGCAATCGCCGTCGTCAGATCGATCTTTGGTTTGATCAAATGGGCGTGACTCAGATCGGGCTTGGTGCGCCCTTTCATGTCCGGATGACCGTTGACACTGACGTCACCGATGTATCGCAGCAGTCGGGTGGCGCGGTCACGGCGCTTCACAAAACGCAGCAACTCGGGCGTCGAATCAATGAAGCGGGTGGTGATATGTCCACCCGCAAAGTTCGGATGATTGATGATGTTTTCAACAAACTGCAAATTGGTGGCGACGCCTCGAATTCGAAACTCGCGCAAGGCACGATCCATTCGCCGAATCGCTTCAAGATGGGTCGGCGCCCAGGCCGTCACCTTGACCAATAGTGAGTCGTAATAGGGGGTAATGACGGCGCCCGCATAAGCGGTACCACCATCGAGTCGTACGCCAAAGCCGGCGGCACTTCGGTAGGCGGTGATACGACCGTAGTCGGGCGTAAAACCATTCTCCGGATCTTCGGTGGTGATTCGACACTGCAGCGCATGACCGTTCAAGCGAATGTCGGCTTGCTTCGGCACGGGGCAATCGGCGTCGCCGATGCGCGCGCCTTCGGTGATCCGAAGCTGCGACTTAACGACGTCGATCCCGGTGACCTCCTCGGTAACGGTGTGCTCGACTTGAATGCGCGGATTGACCTCGATGAAGAAAAATTTGCCCGTGTCCGCGTCCATCAAAAATTCGACCGTACCGGCATGCGTATAGTTGACCGCACGGCCCAGCTTCAAGGCAGCCTCACACAGTAATTCACGCGAAGTTTGATCGAGATACGGCGCCGGTGCCCGTTCGACAACTTTCTGATTGCGACGTTGCACCGAACAGTCGCGCTCGAACAGATGCACGAGGTTGCCGTGCGTGTCCCCAATGATCTGCACTTCAACATGGCGAGCGCGGCGCAGCAACTTTTCGAGATAGACCTCGTCATTGCCGAACGCGGCGCCGGCTTCACGCCGAGCCACTTCGAGTTGTGCCTCGAGATCGGCGTCGCTCTCGAGCACACGCATGCCGCGACCACCGCCACCCCAACTGGCCTTGAGCATCAGCGGATAGCCGATTTTCGCAGCTTCAATTTTTGCCTGCTGCAGATCGCGAGCGCGGTCGGCGGGCTCGCCACGCGGCAGCGGCCCGGTCGCCGGCATGACCGGGACACCGGCCGCGATCGCCGCATTGCGCGCGGCGACCTTGTTGCCCAAAGTGGTCATGACCTGCGAGGTCGGGCCGACAAACAGAATGCCGGCGCGCGCGCAGGCCAGCGGCAGCTCCGGGTTCTCGGACAGAAATCCGTAACCCGGATGAATCGCATCGACCTTGGCGAGTCGCGCAATCCGGATGACCTCATCAATATCCAGGTAGGCCTGCAAGGGTTTCTTGCCCTCGCCGACCAGGTAACTCTCATCGGCCTTGAAGCGATGCAGCGCGAAACGATCCTCAAAGGAATAGATCGAGACCGTCCGAATGCCCGATTCCGCCGCCGCTCGCATCACCCGGATGGCGATCTCTGAGCGATTAGCGACCAATAAGGATCGAATACGAGGCATTAGTGACTCCAAAATCAGGTTCTGGTGCGAATAAAGGCAATTTCAATGCCGGTTCTGTCGGCAGGGGCAGGCTTACTTGCGTTTAAAATTCTAAGTGATGCGCTCAGGTGGTGCTGTCTGCACTTTTTGTTTGCACTTATTGATGCACTACCGTTCTAATAACACAAGGTCAGTTTCATGAAGCTAGTCCCGCTCGGACTTATCTGCGCCGTTGCCCTCGTGAACGCCGCTTGCGGCGGCACCGGATCAACCACTTCGGGATCGACCCCAATAGCCGCACCAGCCCCGGGACCGACTGCGACGCCGACATCGGCACCAGCGCCCAACGCTGCACCGTACCAAAACGAAGCCGGCTGCCTGACTTATAACCTGACTACATCTAGCCAATTATCAGGAGTAGACCCCTTGGCCGCGAGCCAGTGGCATTTGCAGAACACCGGACAGTCGGGCGGCGTTATCGGCGAAGACATGCGCGCCATAGCCGCCTGGGTAACAACCAAGGGCAGCGGTACCCGAGTCGCGGTTATTGACGATGCGATTGAAGTGACCCATCCCGATCTCTCACCTAACGTCGTGGCCGGTGGCAGCTTGAGCTATCGCTCGGGGGTCAACAAGGGCACCGCCTTTCCGTTGCCGTGTTCAATCAATGATGATCACGGCACCGCTGTCGCCGGACTGATCACTGCGCGCGATGGCAATGCCATTGGCGTGGCCGGCATTGCGCCGCGCGCGTCGTTGGTCGGATTGAACGCCTTGTCGACCAACCTCGATACCGACATTGCTGACGCCTTGCTGCGCGATGGCACTCAAATTGCCGTTTACAACAACAGTTGGGGATCGCCCGACGACGGTCAATTACATGCCGCCGAAGCCGCATTCAAGACAGCGATTGCCAACGGCATCGAAAAAGGTCGCACCGGCAAGGGATCGATTTACGTTTTTCCGGCGGGTAATGGCGGCTGTTATACCGGCCAGGTCAGGTTGGACGGCTCGTGTACTGGCGATTCGGACAATGCCAATTTCGACGGTTACACCAACTTTCTCGGCGTCAATACAGTCTGCGCGGTCAGTGATAAGGGAGTCAAACCCTGGTATGGCGAGGTCGGCTCGAACGTCCTGGTGTGCGGTGTCTCCAGCGATCGCACGGCCAATGTTTCGACCACGGATATTACCGGCCGCAGCAACGGCAGCGGCTATCGCAGCGACTTTTCAGGTACCTCGGCCAGCACGCCGATGGTGTCCGGTGTCGTCGCATTGATGCTGAACGTGCGCCCCGAGTTGACTTGGCGCGACGTGCGCCTGATTTTGGCCGAAACCGCACGCAAGAACGATGCGACCAACCCTTTATGGAGCAACAATTTCAGCTATAACTATCACCCGAGCTACGCCTTCGGTGTCGCCAACGCGCAAAGCGCGATCGCACGCGCGGCCAACTGGGTCTCGGTGGGCAACTCGTCAACCTTGCAATCCTGCGGGCCGTTTACTCGTACAGTCAGTTTCAGTATTGCCGACGCCACCGGCACCAACTCAAGCAACGCGGTGGCCGGCCCAACCGTCGAAGACAGTCAGGCCATTTCGTCCACCAATTGCGGCATCACCAAGATCGAATATATTGAAGTCAAGTTTGCCGCCACCCACACCGCTTCAGGCGATCTGCGCGTGCGCCTCGTCAGCCCGAACGGGCTGGTCAGTGAGTTGGCCAGCGCCCGGGTATGTCAGGGAAGCTGCGGCTCCTATGGCGACTCGACGGGCGCCAACCCCTGGGGTTTCGGCTCGGTGCGTCACCTGGGCGAAAACGTCGCCGGCACCTGGCGCTTGCAGGTCAATGACATGATCCCGGTCGATGTCGGTACGGTTCGCAATTGGAGCATTCGTTTTTGGGGTAGATGATTTTGACGAAAGAAGATTGATGAGGTCAAGCATGTTCAAGTTGCGCGTTTTGCCCGTGGTTTTTTTCGCGTTCTCATTGGCAGGCGGCATTGCGCAGGCCCAGGTCAAGGGCACAAGCGAGCACTACTGGTATGACGGCGAAACCAAGCGTCCGTTGTGGATCGATAATGCCCAGGTCGCCGACTTCTCGGGTCAGGAACGAACCAAGGTAGCCGTCGTCAAAGCGATGCCGGCGACCAAGGCGATGCATGAAAAAATGTCGCCGCTGTTTCGTGATCAGGCCGATGAAAATGCGCGCGGTCGGGCCTTGCCCGGTGGCATCATCGTGCGACTGCGGCAAGTTCTGCCCGACGATCAGGCACGCACTTATTTGAACGAGCGCGGACTAAAAGCGGTCCGCGAGATCGGTATTCAAACCGGCCTATGGCTGGTCGAGTCGGCGCCCGGTATGGCAACCCTGGAGTTGGCCAATCGCTTGCATGAAAAAGGCGATTTCGTCAGTGCGGCGCCTAATTGGTGGCAGCCCCGGGCGCTCAAATAAAGCGGGATTAGAAGCCGCTCTCGCGAACCGCCAGCGCCAATACGTTGGTCCACAGATCGGCCAGGAAGCTACGCCGGCCGCCGTCAATGATGGCCGCGCCGATCTCGACCGAGCGATGCATCTGCGGATCGGTATTGAGTTTGATCCGCACCCGGTAGAGCGCATCACGCGGGGTCAACGAGCCATTGGTCTGCTTGGTGGCGGCAATTCGGCCACCATTATCACTGGCCAGCATCGCATGCGGCAGTACTTGTGCGCGCGCCGAGTCGATAGTAACCACATCACCGGACAGTGGCGCTTCAAAACGATTGCGTCGATAAAAGCGTACCGCACTGCCGACCTTGATGAGTTCCAGCGACTTTTGTTCAACCAAGGCATCGACAATCCAGCTTCGTGGATCGATCAGAATGCCGATCGCCTGATTGGCGGTAATCCAGACGCCGGGTTGTACGTCATGATCCAGATCGAGCAGGCGGCCGTCGAACGGCGCGCGTAACTCGAGACGCTGCAACTCGGCCTGCTGAGCGCCCAACTCGGCTTGCTGCTGAGCCAATTGCTCGGCCAGAACGCCGCGCTTTTCGGCGCCATCGCTGCGCCCGACCATCTGGTCCAGTTGCAGCGCCAGTGATTCAGCCAGGATGCGCGACTGCACCGCCTTGCTACGGGTGTCGGGCGAATCCAGGGTAATCAGCACCGCGCCGGACTTGATCGCGCCTTCCGGATGCAGGGTCGCCACCCGCGCTGGAAACGGGCTGTAAATCAACTGCTGTTGTTCGGCGTGCAACCAGCCTTCACCACCGACGTTACGCGCCCAGGGAAAGGCCAGCACCGCGAGCAGCACCGCCAGCACGGCTGCCAGACCGAGCCAGCGTTGCAGGCCAATTTGTGATCGTCGCTCAACCCACACTTTGACCTCCTGCCATAACGGTCGAAAAACAAACCAGATGATCTCCACAATGAACAGGAAGATGCCGAGAATCTTGAAGAAAAAATAGTAGACCGCCGCCGCAATGCCCAGAAAAACAACCAGACGATAGATCCAGGTCAGAAATGCAAAGGCCACCAGAAAGCGCCGCAAGCCGGGCTCAAAAAATTCCGGGTCGGCGTCATGCCAGCCCAGCAACCAGCGCCGCAGCCGTACTCGGGCCAGTGCGAAGCTGCGCGAATGCAGATTCGGCAAATCGAGTGTATCGGAGAGCAGGAAATAACCATCAAACCGCATGAACGGGCTGGCGTTGATACCGACCGTCAAGATCCAACTGGTGGTCGCCAGAAAGAATAGCGCACTGCGCAGCGCGCCGTCATTCACCAGACTCCAGGCCAGTGTGGCAAATCCGGCGATTGCAAATTCCGAGGCCACTCCTGCGGCGGCAATTCGAAAGCGCTGTTTGCGATCCGACAACTTCCAGGACTCGCCGGTGTCGGTGTAGAGCATGGGCCAGAGCACCAGAAAGGCAATGCCCATATGCGCCACTCGAATGCCGTAGCGAGTCGCCGTGACCGCATGACCAAACTCATGAATGGTCTTCGCAAAAAATAGCGCCGCCGCATACCCCAACAATCCGCTCGGCGTCAGATGATCCTGGAAGGTATGAACAAAGACATCCCACTGTCGAGCGGCCAGCAACAGTCCGAGCACGGCCGCGACAATGGAGACCGCAAAAAACGTCCGTGAATAGATGAGACTCAGGATCGGTGTCACGGCCGCCAGAAACCGCTGCGGATGCACCAACGGCAGCCGGAAGAACAGGTAGTTGTGCAGCAACCACTGCCAGCGACTGGCACGGGCGCGGGTGGCAAGGCCGCGCAGAAAGTCGACGCTGGCGGCATCGCTGGCGCGCAACAACTGATGCTGACGAAAAAATCCCAGCAAGGCAATCAGATCGTCTTCGCTGACTGTCAAGGGGGTTTCGTCCTGAACCGTTTGCAGCAACTGAGCTGGATTCTTCAAATGCCATCGCGACAGAATCTCGAACTCGATCCAGCCGATCCGAAAGAAGCGATTACTGACCGGATCCTGAATCATCCAGGCGGGCGAGCCATCGCGATTAGCGGCCGCCGGGAACAACTTCAGATCCTCGCGCAACGCCGGCAACTCGCGCTGTGGCGCCATCAAAGCCCCGTCAGTTCCCGCAAGGTCGACAAAGGCCGGCGGAACAGGTAATAGGCCAGCGGTGCGCGCTCGCCGAATATCTTCGCAGTGCCTTTCAATCCGATTCGGGCCAGGGTCGCTTGCTCGTCATTGAGTGCGTCAAACTTGGCACGCAATCGATAAGCGCTGATCCCTTCGGGTGACTGCACCGCCTGGTAGCTGGTTTGTGACAGCGTTGCCGCCAACGGGCTCAGGGGCGCGATCTGCAAGTACAGTTTGACCGATGCACCGGCCTCAAGGTTGATCGCATCCGACACCGCAAGCCAGATCAGTACACCGGCATCCTTGGGATCAGCCAACAGCGCGACGCGTTCTCCGGTCACCACCGGTTTGCCTTGCCAGTCGTTGATATCACCGAACACCAACACACCTTTGGCCGGTGAGCGTACTTCAATGCGCTTGAGCAATTCATCAACATAAGCAACTTCGGCCTGGCGTTCGGCAACCTTGCCGTTCAACGAGGCCAACTCGGAGCGACTTTGGGCGTTATCAAAAGCCTTCTGTGCAGCCGCCAGTGCGTCGGCCCGTGCCACCTGAAACTGCGTGATGGCAACCTCGCGACGATTGCGCAAGGTGGTTTCGTCGAGCGTGAACAACAATTGGTTCTGGGTCACGGTCTGATTCGGCTGCACACTGAAGCTCTTGATGACCCCGTCCATCGGCGAGGAAATGGCCAGCGCGTCCAGTGCGATGATCTCGGCCTGCGCCAGCACCGAAAGGCGAATCGGCATGAACATCGCGGCCAGCGCCAGCAGCAGTGCCGCTGCGCCCAGCCAACGCCGGGTTGATATCGGCCGGCCTCGCGGTCGCTTCGGCGTCAGTGCAGCCCAGGCATGCCCGAAAGCGGCCATCAGCCTACCGGTCAACTCTTGAGCAGAATCGCTCGGCGCCTCGTTAACTGCATAGGCCGCAAAGCCCAAGGGCTCGCGATTAGGAGCTACGATCGGATAGACCAACAAATAGTTGGGCAGCCATTCGCGCCAGCCTTCCTGAAACGAGGACGGAAAGTCCTCGATCGCCACAAACTCGGGTTCGGTTTGATTGCGCCGGAGAATCTCGACGCCGAGTCGCTTGATCCAGATCGTAAACGGCGTGTCATCGCTTAACTGCGCGAGGCCGGATACCATCCGCAGCAGTGGCTTTCGGCCCTGCAATGACCAGACGAATCCTTGCCGGTACGGAAACAATTGCCAGGTTTCGTTGGCAATGCTGAAGATCAGCTCGGCCACGGTGCTGGCCGCGCGAGCCCGTTCCTCGAGGATGGTGTAGTTATGAAGTGCCGTCGCGGCCTGTGACAAGGTCACTGCGGGTCACTGCGCCTGCGGGAATCGGGCGTTACCACTCATGCCCGCCAAGAGTTCGCTGAAGGCACCACTGACCTTGCCCTCGATTTCAATCGATTGACTGGCGGCGTCGACGCGGCCATTAACCGCTGACACGACCGCCGGATAAGTCTTGCCGGTTTCATCGATTCGAATATCGAACTTGGCGCCCGGCTTGAGCCAACCCAGCCATTTCGACGGCGCATTGAGTTTCAGTTTCAGCGGACCGGAGGACACCAGATCGACCAGCGGCTGGCCGACATTGACGCCCTGGAATTGTCGGACATGCAACTTGACGATGCGCCCCGAAAACGGTGCCGCAATCACACATTGGCGCAATTGCGCCTTGGACAGATCGGTTTGTGCACGGGCTTTCTCAACTGCGGCAGCGGCCAGTGCAACTTCGACCTCGCCTGCCGCATTCAAGCCCTGCAAGCGCACCTTGGCTTCGTGTTGTTCTCGCGCCGTGGTCTGTTCGGCCTGCGACATTTTCAGTCGGGCATCGAGTTCGACACAATCAAAGGTCACGAGCGCCGCCCCTTGATTCACGGCAGCGCCCATATCGCCGCCCAATCGGTTGATCTGACCGACAATCTGCGACACCACCGTGGTCTCGCGTTGCGGTATCAACAGGACGCGGATCAGCGGCTCAACCGGTGCGACGACGGCCGGACTTGGTGTCTGTGCAGTTACCTGCGTCGCTGGCGTCTGAGCGGCGGGCAACTTGGCCGCAGGTGTCTGTGCGCTGGCCGGCGGGCCGAACAAGAGTCCTGCCACCAGCAGGCAGGGCACACCTCGACGGGTATTCTTAAACATTACTGAAGATTCGAGGCCTGACCCACCTTCGCAATATTGCGATTCGGATCACCCAACCAGTCAGTCATGGCCACTGAATAAGAATCAATGGCTGACTGGGTGAGCGCGTTGACCGACGAGGCCGGCATGTCACCCGGAACCACTGAAGAATAAGTCATCTGACCCGCCTTGGTGCCATTCGGGCGCATCAACACCATGCTCCAGGAAGCGCGCCGACTCGCCCCTTGCGCCTGATTCGCGAGATTCACGATCATCTTCCAGGAATCCGGGTTATCGGTGACCTTGATCTTGTAGCGTCCGAGTGCTTGCGTGGCACCATCGCGAATGGCCGCTTCAAACTTGGGATCCTTGACGTTCTCGATCACGATCGCGATATCGGGCATCGGCAGGGGCTCGGCGGCGGCGCGCTGGAACGTCACTCGCGACCAGTCAATGACCGACTCCTCGATCGACTTCATGATGGTCGCGATGTCGGCATTCGGCGGCGGCGTTTTGACATCCAGTCCGATCGAGTTGAACACCCGGCCATAGGCCGCCTGCGCGTTGGCATAAGCGACATGACGCTGGTAGGAAGACAACAACGCACGCGCCTCGGTACGAATCACTTCCAGTTCGGAGTCGACGCGCGAGGAGGCGGCCGCTTTTGCATAGTTCGCCAGTCGCTGATCGACGTTGGCACTGTCGGACACTTGCTCGAGCTCTTCCTTCGCCAAGCCGTATCGCTGCGTGGCCACGCGAACCTGCGTCAGCGCTGCCATCGCCTGCGCCATGCGACGCGTATCATCGACCGATAACTGCGCATCACGCTGTCGGTTCAAGGTCGGAATCGAGGCCAGCCGGAACAGGTTCATCGACAAGCGCAAGCCGCTCTCAACCCAGGAATTATTGAGCAGGAACTTGTTCGAATCGTACTGCTTGCTGAAGTCGAGCGTCATACCGGGCAAGGTAGCCATCAACGCGCGTTTGGCGTCATTGACCGAGATGCGCTTCTTGTAGTCTTCCTCGCGAAGCTCGGGTCGCTGATTGAGCGCCAACTCTTCAAGCTGGTCGACATTGTTGGGCGTCGGCGGCAGCACCGGTTCGGCTGAATCGACCAACGTGAAGATCGCGCCTGGCTCGAGATTCATGAGCGCAGCCAATTCGGTCTTGGCCAACTCGAGATCCTGGCGGCGCACTTGCAGCAGCACCGTTGAATCGAGCAAGGCACGCTGGTAGGCCAGCGCCTGAGCTTGCGGCAGCAGCCCTTGCTGTTCGATCTGTCGGGCCCGCGCCAGCGCGATTTTGGACTTGCCCATCAAGCCATCCATCTGCGCCATCAGTCGCTGCGCGCCGAGGGCACGCCAGTAGGCCGTGCGAACATCCTGCATGATGTTTTGAATCGCCTTGCGCTTGCGCTCTTCGGCCACCAGGGTTTGATCAGCCGCCATGCGAGCGCGATAGTAGGAGGCGCCGAAGTCAAGAATGTTCCAGGAAAACTCGGCACTGGCCAAGCGCCGGCTGCGGTCCAGTGTGGTCGTCGACGGAATGCCGCCGGCGGTAATGTAGGCCAACTCATTACTGCGGTTCACATAACCGGCATTGAGCAGCAATCGAGGAAACATGTCCCAGGTGGTGACGTCGAGTTGGCCACGAGCCAGCGCCTCTTCCATGATCTTCAGGCGATAGTCGAGGTTGTACTTGATGGCTCGGGCGGACGCCTCGGACAGTGAAACCGGCCCACGCACCGGTTCCTGATTGGCATACATCACCGATTTATCACCAGCAACCCGATCAGCTATCTGCTGATTACTCAAAGGCGTCGGTGTTACCGCACAACCGGCCATGACCGCCGAAACGGATATGGCGGCAGCGATGCGCTTCACGACGCGCATCGAATCTTCGGTTGATGGGGACTTGTTCATATCAGACTTCCTCTGAATGGGCATAAATCGAAATGCGATCAACATTTTGTTGCCGGGTTGGTATTAGGGGTGGTAGCTCTTTTGAACGGCTTGCGGTTTGAATTGATCTGTTCACTGAACGGTTTGATCTTTTCGGCAAGCAGTCGGCTGGCGCCCTCTCGTTTGGCGACCTTCGGTTTGACCTTGGGTGTATCGATACAGTCGTCGTTAACCAGATTCGATGCCTTGACCGTCGACGGAGCGACCTTGTTCAAGGCAATCTCGCCGCGACTGTCATTGGTGGGTGGAGCAAAAATACTGTTCTGTGCCCAGGGCTGGTACGGATCGAATTCGGAATTGACATTACCGAGATCCGAATAAGGCGTCGCGACCGGTAAAGGCACACTCGACAACGAGATGAGGGTTGTCAGCGGCGGCGATCCGGCCGGTACTGGCGTGAAAATCGGCGGCAGTGCAATCGGCGGAACTGGCAAGACGGGCGGCACCACCATCGCTGGATTCACGCGAATATTGACCGCACCCTGCGCGCTGGCACCCAGCGAGTCCGACACACGATAAACCAGCCCACCGGCCGGGATCAATCCATCAAGGCCAACCGGGGTAGTGTCGGCCGAATTCGGCACGAAGGAAAGATTCTGCAGTTGCGCAACACTGAGCGTTTGCCCGGCCTGAACCGGGGTGCCGTCGGCCAGGAAAAAACTGCCTGAGGCCGCCGGTGGTACCGAGTTCACCACAATGGTGAGCGCCTGCGGCGGCAGATCGGCATCGGACGGCGCCGGCATGCCGACGATCTGGCTGGCCCTTGATCCGAAGGTCGCCGCACGTTCAATCACCACATCTAACGACGGGGCCAGCGGCGCAGTATTGACCAATGCGAGGTTTTCGACCGTCAGTGCGATGACCTGCACGGCCTGGCGATTGTCAGCGACGCTTTCGCCGGGCACGCCGTTGCCGTTGAAGTCACCGACGTTGCCATGATCGTTAACGGTTACCGTCAAGGTGTCGGCGCCGACGTAATCTTGCGCCGGTGCATAGGTCAAAGTGGCCAGCGCCAAGTTGATGTCCGCCACGCCTCCGACGAGCTGCAATGCGCTGGTACCGTTACCGGTGATGGTCACGCCAGCGATTGGCGTCAGAGTCAAAACACCATGCCCGGCACTCAGCAAAGTTTCAAACGTCGCCGGTAGCGGGCTCGGGTTGAATGATTCGAGCAGATCGGGATCAGCGATCGAGATCAAGGCATCACCGCTCAGTGCACTCTCGGCATTGCTGGCAACGAACAACGGCCCGCTGGCAGTGATCGTGGGCGCAAGGTTCTGCTTCAGAAAGGCAAAGTCGCCGCCAATACCGGCAACCCCGGACGGCAGGCTCAAAGTAATCAGGCCATCATTGAGCGCCGTGGTCAGCGGGTCACCGGCATCAAAGCTGACTTTGAGCGCGCCGCTGGCCGCATCGGTCAGATTGGTCTGCACCCGGATCTGATAATCGTCGGCCGGCAAGGCACCGAATGAATAGTTACCCACACTACCGGCCGTTGTGCTGGTAGTCGTCGTGCGAACCAGATCATCGGCCGTACCGAACGTTGCATCCAAACCGGCGCCGGTCAAGGTCACGGTGACGCCGCCGAGTCTGTTCTCGCCGGCATCCAACGCGCGATTCGGGGTCAGCGTGTCATCCCAAAGCCGGCCACTCAAGGTGCTTAATCCAGCCGCGCTCGATCCAGCGTAATTATTCAGGACGACGGTCTCAGCACCCGCGCCGTCGGCGCCGGTTCGCTCGCCGGTCGTAAACGAAGTCGCCAGGCCCACGATCGGCGCGCCGGTACCATCTTCACCACCGCGAACCGTCAGGCTTTCACCGGCGATGCTAAGACTCGTACCCGTCACCAGAACATCGCGTGCTGGTACCGCCGCGCTGAGGTCGGCCACTGTGGCGGTGTAGGTCACCGTCACGGTTGCACCGGCCGCAACCGAGGCAATGCCGACATCCAGCGCCGATGCGGTACTGGCGTTGACGGCACCACCGGGCAAGGCTCCTGCCGAGCCAAACGTCAGATTGGTGGCGCCCGCAAAATCATCAAAAATACGCACATCGTGCAAGTCGGTATTGCCGGCATTGGTGAAACTGGCCGAGAAGGTAACGGTGTTGCCCACCACCGACACCACTCGTTTGTCGACACCGGACACCAGCGGTTCGAAAACGTCGAGGGTATCGGTATCCGAGGCCGACACCTGGGCACCACCGCGATCCAGCGTGAATCGGATCGGCAAGCTGGTCGGCGTTGCTACCCCGCCCACCGAATCCTGATTGCTGAGTTGATTGGTGACCACCACATTGAACTCGATGATCACGAACTCGCCGTCGGCGTCACTACTCAGATTGCGAACATCGCCGAGCAAAAATCGAATATCGTCGCCCGACGCAAAACTGGCCGTGGTGACCCCGGTCGGGCCCGAGGCGTTGGTCGTGCCATTGGCAATGGCATTGCCGCCACCGGCGTTCGGAATCGAGAAGTCCGGTCGAATGTTACGAACGTCGGCAAATGCGCTGGGCGAAGTATCAATCGCACCGTCCGAAATCGTGGTGCTCGGGTTCGAGAGCGTGCTCGACTCGAGCATGCCGGCATCGCTGGCCAGCGCCAACGTTGCGGTACCGTCATTCAGAAACTGCACGCCATTGGGAAGCACGACCCGCATTTCAGTCGTGAGTGGCGTCGGATCTTCCGAAATGTAGACCACCGTGCGCAGGCGCACAATCTCGCCGACCGCAACCGGCAAGACCTCGGGTGTCAGCGGATTGGTGGTCGACAAAACATCGGGTGAAGTACTGGGCTCGGAAGACTGAACGACGGTAATCGACGCTGAAACCAACAGTCCGTTGTATTTCTCCTGAGCGTCAACACTCAGTGCGCTCTTGGCTTCAATGGCGCCGGTACTGGCCTCAAGCACCCAGTTGCCACCCAATCGAGCCGAGCCGGTGTCGTCAACCGACGCACTGACGTCCGCCTGGGTTGCGCGCGCCATGGCGCTCAGAAAGTCGGCACCATAGTTGCCGGCGCCAATCTCGCAGCCATAAAGCAGGATGTCGCCGTCGGCGGTCAGCGAATGGCCGATGGCGGCGAGCTCGCTTTGATATTGCGCCAGTCCGGCAACATCCAGCGAGCGGTTACCCAGGGTGAGCTGCCCGCTCGAGCCATGGGAAATAATTTGCAGCGAACTGTACGGTTGCTCACCCACCATTCGCTGCGCAATCAACACCAGGCCATCATCGTTGGCGCCCACGACCAACACGTCGACATTGCTGGCCGGTGCGCTTGCCAGCGCTTGCCAGCCATCGACCCTGTTGTCAATAACCAACAATTGGTGCGCCGGAGCCTCTATCGCTGGGCTTACGACCGCTGGCGGCACCCAAATTTGACTGAAGTCGTCGATCGATTGGGCGCTTCGATCGGCGATCGGAATTTCGGTGTTCAGCGCCTCAAAACTCGCGCCAATTGCCCCGTCAAAGAGTTGTCGCGGTTCGAGAGCAAACACGCCAGCACCGATCAGGCCTGAATTGACCGAAAAAAGGTGCCGTTGAGGTTGCTGAAACTGAGGCAACCGAAACTGATTTGTTCGTTTAAGAATCATGAACTTAGACTGATTGGATAAAGTAGTATCTCAGTTTCGCCATGCAGATTCAAGCAGCGATCCGCGCTGAAAGCAAAAAACGGGCGAATCAGAGCCAATTCAGGCAAAAAGCTGACGAAATTTCAGATTTCGTCTTTTTCGAGGACAGCGCTTTTTTGCGTGCCAATGCCGCTGACACACAGGGTGTCGGTGAGACCCTGGAGGCAGCGCTCAAAGATCGAAAGTGGCAGGTAGCGCGATCGTCGCGCTACTAAAAACGCAGCGCTTAGCAGTCGCGAGATACCGTAGCTCGAACTTTGGCCGGCGCTCTGAAACTCTTGCGAGCTTCATTTACCTGCTCGCTGAAGGACTTGGTACCGTCAACCACTCGCGCCGCAAACGGGCTGGGTTTGACTGCCTTGGCGACCGTCCGCACAGCGGGCTTTGCTTTCGGTACTTCGACACAATCGATACCGACCGGAATCGATTTGACCGCTGTTTTGGCCAAAGATGGCTTGTCGCTCACCGTCTCGCTGCTACTGCTCGATTGTTCTCTGGGCGCCTCGGTCAAGCCAGCGATCCGGTCCGCAGAAAACGGGCTAAAGGTATCGTTGGACATTTGAAACGCGACCGGGGTGAACGATCGATTTTCAATATCGGAGAAGCGCAACAGTGTCGGGGCAATCAACGGGCCCAATACGGCGCCGGTAAAGCCGGCCGGTCCAATCGGATTTATAAAAACCCGGCGATCTTCTGCGCTCGAAGCACCACCTGAATTGGCCGAATCGGTAGAACCCGCAGGCGCCGGCGAAGTGCCGACCGTCACAGGACCCGGTGCCGCTGTACCACCGGCGACGGCGGTATCACCACCAACAATGGTACCCGCGCCTGGTGTTGAACTGTCAACTGTCGGAGTGCCGCCCGCCGTAGGAGTACCGCCCGCCGTAGGAGTACCGCCGCCTGCAGTGGGACCGCCCGCTATGTCGGTTCCGCGACCGACGACTGCGACCGTCAGCGTTGATTCAGAGCTTGCGCCAGCCGTGTCGCGAATCGTGTACGTGAATGTATCCGCCAGCGAGCTGCCACTTTGCAGGCCTGCGACGCTCGGCTCTCCGGGTCTGAGCGTATATTGGTAGCTGCCGTCCGGATTGAGAACCAATGATCCGAAGCTGCCGTTCACCGTGTTACCACTGGTCAGGTTACCGGCACTATCGCCGATGGAAACAACGGTGAGGCGATCACCGGCATCAACATCCAGGTCACGCCGGTCACCGCTCGCGCCGGGACTCGCTGCGCTGACAACATTGCCACTCACGGGCACTGATGAATTTGAATCGATCGAGGCCCGATCGGCATTCGCGACCGGTGCATCGTTCAGGCCTTGAATCCTGATCAGAATGGTGCTCGTCGACGCCCCGCCGCGCCCGTCGGAAACCGAGTAACTGAAGCGGTCTTCAGCCAAGCCAACGGCGGGCAGTGCACGAGCATTTTCATTCGGCGTGTATTGGTAGGAGCCATCGGGTTGTACCGTCAACTCACCGAATTGGCCAACCTGCGCGATAGCTACGCCGCCCGTCAGGGTCGACGTCACGCCGCCTGCCGCCACACCGCTGACCCGAAGCGCATCGCCGTCGGCGTCCACGTCGCGCTGATCACCCAAGGTATTGCCGATGATGGCCTGGCCGTCGCGAATGCTTGTGTTCTGATCCGTCGTTCGAACATCGCTGCGTGCATCTGGCACCTGATTGCCCGAGCCGCCTGCGCCGCCCGTAGAAGTTCCGCCCGTAGAAGTTCCGCCTGTCGATGTTCCGCCGCCAGAGGTACCACCGACCCCCGCGTCAGCGCCTGGGCCATTAATCCGGATCGTCACCGTGGCCGAGTCGGTCAGCCCACTCGCGTCGCAAATGACATAGGTGAACGTATCGCTGACCGATTGCCCCGAGGGCCCGCTGAAGCCCGGGCGCAACTGATAGACGTAGGAGCCATCCGCCGACATCGATAGCGCGCCGAACTCGCCGCTGGCTTGTTGCAAGCCGTTACTCGGTATCGCGGTACCGGCGCCGACCTGGCAAACGATTGGCGTTCCACAATCGGCATCGCTATCGGCAACGTCGCCGGACGCATTGCCGCGTACGGCTTCACCCAACAAACGGGTGGTGCTGGCTGACATGACACGGGCGTCGTCGTTAGCGATCGGCGCGTGATCGACACCGGCGATGAAAATGCTGATCTGGCCAACACTGGTCTGGCTGCCGCCATCAACGATTCGATAGCTGAAGACGTCGTTGACCGCCTCACCCGCCCGCAGCACACATTGGTTGGCGTCAGGCTGGTACACATAGGCACCATCGCTTTGAATAACCAGTCGGCCGAACTGACCGGCGATCGAGCTGCCAACTCCGCCACTGGCGACCGAATTCGACGCGCCACTGACCACGCCACTGACCGTCAGCGTGCCAGCGCAGGATTGCTGATCGGCTAAATCGCCGAATGAGTTGCCGCCAACCGCTTGGCCGTCGTTGATCGATTGGCCTTCGACTACTGATCGCGCATCACTGACGGCGAGCGGAGCGGCGCAATTTGCCGGCACACCATTGACCACAATGCCGATGTAGCCAATGGTCCTGTTGCCGGCGGAATCACAGAGCGTGTAGGTAAAGGTATCCGTCACAGAACGACCGGCTGCCAGCGGATTGACCGTATACGGATTGTAAGCGTAGTCGCCGCTGGTTTGGATGACCAGCGAACCGTACGAACCCGCGATCGATTCACCGACTCGACCGGCCGGTTGCGCACTGAGTCGGCCTGCGGCGATACCGCCGATGCACAATGTATCGCCCTCCGGGTCGGTATCAGGCTTGTTCCAGGCGTCGCCGGCGATTGCTTGGCCATCGCGCAAAATCTGATTCTGATTGACTTCACGGCAATCATCGTTGGCGATCGGTGGCTTGTTGGTTTTTTGGGCGCCATCGTTCTGCTTGATCACAACCGATTCGAAACTCGCCGCCATGACGTGTGCAGGCTCGGCAGACTCAACAAATTCGATCGGTTCAACCGGCGCCCAGTCGAGCGTCGCAACGGCGGCGCCATCAAACAACATTCTGGGCTCGAGTGCCATCAATGCGCGAGTCGTACTTCGCAGCGGCGGGCGACTGGCCAACGAGATCGATTTTGGCGGCAACCGCAGCTCAATGCTGCGTGTTGACTGCGGCAGCAGAGCCGCGCGTATCGTCATCAAGCAGATCATCGAAAACTCCTCTGGCAGCATGTCAACGCACGCTTGCACAAATATTTTCACCCTGAAATGAGCGCCGCAGCACCCATGGGAACAACCGGACCACAAGGTTGCGATCCGTCATTACCCAACAACTATAACCCGATCAGGCAGTGTTCAGACCAATCTCGATAACGTTGTCACCATCGTTATCAAATCGACTGACCGTGTCGCTGAAGACGGCATCAGACGGGCCGGTTACTGCATGGTCCAGCAGACGCATCGCCTGAGTAATTTCGATGGTTGTACCAAAGCGCTGCCAGCCCGCCATCAACCGCTCGAAGCGAGCGCCCAACAAGCGCGATAGCACCAATTGCGCATGTTCGGCGCCGCAACCAAATAACAGCGCCCAGACGCAGTTGTCGTACTCGGTAAACACCGTATCGCGGGCACCGCGCTGCAGAGCGCCAGAAGCAGCCCGCAAGGCCTGCTCGGAAGCCATGCTGAACCGGATCAAGGTCACCGGAATATCCACTTCTTCGCTTATGCCAACCAGGCGGTCAACTGCCAACCTGAATTCGGCAATGCCCATGTAACCCACCCGGGAATCGGCCTGTGACTCGAGGAAGACCTGGTCGACATTGGTCTCGTAGCTGCGAGCAGACACGCTACCGCGCATCGCCTCTGCGACCAGTCGCGCGCCCGAGCCGGTGATTTCCTTGGGTATGACCATCGATACGCCGAGGCGCATCAATGCGACGGTTTGGGCGATGCGAAGTCTCGCACCACATTCGCGCACTAATACGCGCAGTTGACTGCGTCCCAGCGAGCGAATGGTCGCCACGGTTTGCGCCAGTGCGCGAATCGATGAGCCCTTGTCAAAATCAAGGACAACGGTACCGCCCTCCATTTGCCGGGATCGATCAATCGCTTCTATGTAGGAATCAACCAGTTCCCAGCGATTGCTGCGAACATTGAATCCGACCGACGCAATCCGGGTCGCCACCTGTCGCTCATCAGCGGGATCCATCGACAGGCGTCCGGCCACCGCAATTGGACGCGCCTTCAGCCGTCCCTGATTATCAATCGACAACGAGAAACTCGAGCGCGGCGTAGCACCTAAAACGCCGAACCAATGACGGACATCGACAATGGCTTGCTCGTCAGTCGTTTTCACCACCGCAAAACCGCCGAAATGCTCAGCGACCGATCGCAGGGTTCCAAATTCTTTCTGGCCTTGCGCTCGCGGCACGAATAGCGCAATGACCGTATGCCGATTCTCGAACATCCACTCCTGATAAGTCGCTGCCAGCGAAGCCGCCGAGGCGGGATCGGACAAACAGAAGCGATCTTCGGCGGAGTCCAGAACAACCAGGCTGGCTCCGGGTAACTTGTACTGTCGAAGATCGTTCAACGACCACTTCGCACTCATCGGCGAGACGTCGGTGGCACCATCGGTTCGCTGCCGGTACAAGCGCAGTTGACCGGACTCGACGAAACGCGACAGATGAACGCCAATCAATCCACTCTTCTTGAGGAACATCTTCGGCTCAAGCGAAGTGACCAGCGTGCATTGCATGCCCGTCTGGAGCGCCGCAAACAAGGCTTGGCCGATCATCGCCAGCCGCAAGGCCTGCTGATCGATCGCAATGGCGTACATCATGCCGGGAGACAGACGATTCATCCGCGGCGGAATACCTTCAATCGCCATCGAAGCGTTCGGTACCGTGCGGGTGGGTTCTTCGGTCGTTACGTTGCTTTTCTCCATCGAAGGATTGTAGGCACGGCATCGATCGTTAGGGCAGAAATAGTTGCGTAACTACGTCGAAGTGAACCGTTTGTCGTGTCCTTGATACCACTGTCGGATCATCGCCACAAAGGTATGGAGCTACGATGACCCTGCACTCGCATCGGAGATCAATTCTCTTTCGGAAGCTCGACATCGACTCGACGAGAGCTGCCGGACTGACCTGGAAAATCGGCCAGTAATGCACGCAACATGAATGGCGCAATCGCAACAAAGTCCTGCGTTGAGCCCGAACTGTTGGCTGTACCTTCCCATACGCGCGGTGCGCCGGGCGCCGACTGATCATTCATGAACAGCTTCAAGGTGCGCACATAGGTCGGATAGTCACGCGCCACTGCATACGGCGGCAGTCCAAACGGCACACCGACCGACATACCCCAGCCGGAGCGATAAAAGCCGGACGACCAATAGACTGAAGGTGAAATCATCATCGGCGCGTCATAGAGCCGCACCGTCCTGGCCTCCTGCGCGTACTCCATGGTGACGACAAATCGGGCGTTGGCACTTTCCTTGAAGCCGGCAGCCTGCAACTCAGCGCGCAACAGCCCTTCATAGGTTGCATGCTCGAGGCTGTTCTCTTGCGCCGCCAGACGCTTGAGCTGATAGGCGCGATCGGCCGTATTCGTCGGCCATTGATGAAAACTGAGTACATCGCTGCGCAGCACCGGATTGGCACAGGCCACCAACAAGCTCAACACCAGCAGCACTACAACACGTCGAAACATTTCAGACTCCCTGAGGTCGGATATCGAAAATCAATATCGAAGCTCGACATTCAATCAAAATCGAACATCAATATTCGAATAACACTGCGCCTGGCAGCGGCGTCAATCGGCGCGAATTGTCGGTTGCCACTGGCGCGTAGAATTCGTGACTTGCAAGACTTTGGTCGGCCACTGCGGTGACCAGAGCAAACCTGGAGAGTGACCGAATGCAGACCGAGCAAGGCGTGGTGATTCATCGTAGTGAATATACTGCATCAGGCTTCGAGATCGACTCAATTGACTTGAGCTTCGATCTGGAGCCTGAAAATACACTGGTCAACGCCGTTTCCCGCGTCAGGCGCATCAACAGCGCGGCAAGATCCCTGCTGTTGAACGGCAATAACCAGACTCTGGTTGACCTGAAAATTGATGGCAAACCGGCGGCTGCCAACAGCTTTCGGATACAGGGCAAAGATTTGCTGTTGATTGCCCCGCCGGACACCTTCACCTTGAGCGTTCGAACCCGTCTCGACCCGCTCGCCAATAGCAGCCTGTCGGGTCTTTACATCTCGAACGGCAACTTTTTCACCCAATGCGAGGCCGAAGGGTTTCGCGCGATTACCTACTTTCCCGACCGTCCCGATGTCATGACGCAGTACTCGGTACTGCTGCGCGCCGATCGTGCTCGCTTCCCGGTGTTGTTGGCCAACGGCAATCTGAGCGCATCGGGCGATCGACCCGATCCGGCCTGGGGCGTTGATGATCTGCCCGAAAACTGGCATTGGGCGCGTTGGAGCGACCCGTTTCCGAAACCCAGTTATCTGTTCGCCGTGGTGGCCGGCAAGTTGGTTGCCCAGGAGCAGCGCATCAAGACGCAGTCGGGCCGCGAAGTGTTGTTGCAGGTCTGGGTCGAAGCCGGCAATCTGGACAAGACCGAACATGCGATGAATTCGCTCGTTCATGCGATTCGCTGGGACGAGCAACGTTTTGGATTGGAGCTCGATCTCGATCGCTTCATGATTGTTGCTGTCAGCGACTTCAACATGGGTGCCATGGAGAACAAGGGCCTGAACATATTCAACACGAAATATGTCTTTGCCAATCCGCGCATTTCAACCGACACCGATTTTGCCAATGTTGAATCGGTGGTGGGTCATGAGTATTTCCACAACTGGACCGGTAACCGCGTGACCTGCCGCGATTGGTTTCAATTGACGCTCAAGGAAGGCCTGACAGTGTTTCGAGATCAGGAATTCTCAGCCGATCTGATGGCACAAAGCGCGGCATCAAAAGCAGCGGCCGACAGCGCCCGTGCGGTCAAGCGAATCGAGGATGTGCGCGTTCTGCGATCCATGCAGTTCGCCGAAGACGCCGGCCCGATGGCGCATCCGATTCGGCCGGACAGCTATCAGGAGATCAATAATTTTTATACGCTGACCGTCTATGAAAAAGGCGCCGAAGTCATTCGAATGTTGTACACCCTGGTCGGTCACGACGGGTTTCGCAAAGGAATGGATCTTTATTTCGAGCGCCATGACGGCCAGGCCGTCACCTGCGATGATTTTGTCAATGCCATTGCCGACGCCAATGGCCGAGCGCTCGAGCAATTTCGTCGCTGGTACTCACAAGCCGGTACACCGCGTATTTCGATTCGCGATCGTTACGACGCGGCCAATCAACGCTATGAACTTGAGTTTGAACAATCCTGCCCGGCGACACCCGGGCAACCCGAGAAGGCGCCGTTTCAACTACCGTTTACGCTGGCCCTGCTCGATCAGAACGGCCGCGAATTGGCCGCAGAGCGGGTGTTCGAGTTGACAGAGTCACGCCAGAAACTGGTGTTTGAAGCCATCAGTGAATTACCGGTGCCGTCTTTGTTACGCGGCTTCTCAGCGCCCGTGGTGCTGGACTATCCGTACACTGACCGCCAGCTCGGTTTTCTGGCCGGCCACGACAGTGACGCCTTCAATCGCTGGGAAGCCGGTCAAAGGCTGGCGGTTCGCGCGATCTTGCGGGTGCTGGCTGGTGAGGCCAGTGACGTTGCCGCCATCGAACTGACGGCAGCCATCGGACACAGTCTTCAGGACACCGAACTCGACCCGTCATTCAAGGAACAGTTATTCACGCTGCCCTCGGAGGGTTTTATTGCCGAGCAGATCGGTCTGCTCGATCCGGCAGCGCTCCGACAGGCCCGGTCGGCGGTGCGCCGCAGCGTCGCCTGCGCACTGCAGACGCCATGGCGATCGCTTTACCAGGCCAGTGTGGCCACGACACCGCTGAGCGCTGAGTATCGAATCGATTCGGCCAGCGCGGGTCATCGTGCCTTGAGAAATCTTTCGCTTGCCTGGTGGACCTGGTCGCAAGATCCGCAGGCGTACTTGGCAGCGGCAAGCCAGTATGACGTCGCCAACAACATGACCGATCGATTGGCGGCGCTGAACATTCTGGTCAACAGTCCGTCCAGCGAGCGGCATTCGCGGCTCGAACAATTCGCCCATGAATATGCCGACGAAGCGCTGGTGCTGGACAAGTGGTTCACCTTGCAGGCTACTCGGTCGCGGCAACCCGACGAAGCGGCCGTCATTCAGAGTGTGCGAAATTTACTCGCCCACCCAGCGTATTCGATGAAGAATCCGAACAGATTTCGCTCTCTGGTCGGCAGCTTTTGCAACGGCAATCTGGCCGAGTTTCATGAACCCGGCGGTTCGGGCTATCAGTTCTGGATGGAACAGGTACTGGCTGTCGACAAACTCAATCCGCAGGTCGCGGCCAGGCTGGCTCGGGCGGTTGATCGCTGGCGCAAATTTACGCCGGACCGGCAAGTCATGATGCAGCATGCGCTGGACCGGATTGCGAACAGTACGGGCCTGTCGAGAGATGTCCGCGAAATTGTCACCAAGTCACTGACCGCATGAATCGTCCCTCTACCAGCGCATGAATCGTCTTCTGGCCATTGCCGCTTCCTAAACATCATCCAGCTCAACAGGAACCCTCATGACCTCTCGTGTTTCATTAACTCAGTATCTCGTCGAACAGCAACGCGAGCGCGGCAAGATTCCGGCCGAACTGCGGCTACTGCTGGAAGTCGTGGCGCGCGCTTGCAAGCGAATCAGCTATTCAGTGGGTAAGGGTGCACTGGCCGATATTCTCGGCGATGCCGGCACCGAGAACGTTCAGGGCGAAACCCAGAAGAAACTCGACGTCATTGCCAACGAGACCTTGCTTGAGGCCAATGAATGGGGCGGTCACCTGGCTGCGATGGCTTCCGAGGAAATGGATCACCCGCATATCATTCCGAATCGTTATCCGAGAGGCGAGTTCCTGCTGCTGTTCGATCCGCTCGATGGTTCCTCGAACATCGATGTCAATGTTTCGATCGGCACCATTTTTTCAGTCCTGCGACTACCTGAAGGCGTCACCCAGCCGGAAGAAGCGCATTTTCTGCAAGCCGGTAACAAGCAGATTGCGGCCGGTTATGCGGTCTATGGTCCCTCAACGCTGATGGTGCTGACGGTTGGCGATGGGGTTGCCTGCTTTACGCTCGAAAAGGAAACCGGCAGTTGGTGGTTGACCGAAAAAAATATGCGAGTTCCCGAGGAAACCCGGGAATATGCGATCAATGCTTCGAACGCCCGGCATTGGCAGGAACCGGTGCAGCGCTATGTCGGCGAATTGAATCAGGGCACAACCGGTGTGCGCGGGCGCGACTTCAATATGCGCTGGGTCGCCTCAATGGTCGCTGATGTTCACCGCATCATGACCCGAGGCGGAATCTTCATGTACCCGCGCGATGACCGTGAACCCGACAAGCCTGGCAAACTTCGACTCATGTACGAGGCCAATCCGATGTCGTTTCTGGTCGAACAAGCCGGTGGCATGGCGACCGATGGCTGGCAGCGAATTCTTGCTATTCAGCCCGGCAAGCTGCACGAACGCGTCGCTGTCTTCATGGGATCACGCAGCGAAGTTGAGCGAGTCACGACTTACCATCAAACTTCGGCCAGCCCGCGCGCCTGAGCGCCCGGTTGGGTTACGCAAGCGCTGAGCCTTGGCGCTGGCCTTGGCGCTGACCCTGGCAGGCGAATGCTTTCCAGCGCGGCGAGCATGCGTTGCGGTTCATGAAGAATCGCCCGGTCAACGAACAACGCGTTCAAGGCGCCATCGAACAGGCGATCGAGCGTCGACCGTATATCGGTGCGTCCACAGGCGAACAGGAATAACCAGATTTGCGATCCCTCGACACAGATCAGCGAGTCGCGGCCTTCGCGAGTCAATAACTCGATCGCTCTGCCTTGCTGGCCAGGCCTGGCATAAAGCCGAACCAGCGCATGATCAATACCGTAAGGTTCGGACTGCGCCAATAAACGTTCGACGGCGCTTCGAAACTCGATGGTGTCCTGCGGATCGGATTCGAGCAGCGATTTGAGTTCCTGTTGAACCCGGATGATGTTCGAATCAAACAGCCGATTCATCCGTGTGCCCTGCAGTGCTTCGATTTGCAACTGCAGGCTCGAGTCGGATGCGCCTGCCGGAATGATCAAGCTGACACCGATGCGAAACAGGGTCATGAGCATCGGCATTCGCAAGCGAGCGGCGTTTTCTCGCACCACAATTCGTAAGCCGCTATTGCCCAACCGTCGCAGCATAACGATGTCATGGCACAAACGATCGTAATCGGCCGCATCGGAAAACTCCAGAACGATCGTGGCAACCTCACAAGTACGTGCTTTTTCGAGCGCTGCCGCGTTACTCTCGATCCACTGCCAGTGCTCGAAAGTTTGCGATCGAGCGGTGCCCAACGATTCGCCAACGGCAATTACGCATTGCTCAGCCGCAGCGTTGAGTCCGGCATCACGGCACCACTCAGGGTCGGCGTGCAGCGAATTGGCGCGAAGGCGAGCGCAGCCGGATGCTCGCAACTCGAAACATTCGCGTGCATTGCTGCCACGCTCGGCTCGCCAATGACGTAGATCCAGCAGTACACGCTGGTTAGCGACGAAAATCAAGGCGAAGCCGGCCCAGGTGTGTGCAAGCGACATCAGCGTGACAAATTCTCGTGGCGCCTGACTCATTACGTCAAAAATTCCGAGCAGGGTGTGACCGCCGTCCTGAGCCCAAGACGCATAAATCGCGATCGCCGCGGCGGCATGACAAGGATCGCTCAACCTATAAAACGGGTCGGCCTCATCAAACAGAATCAGCGATCCGGGCGCAAGCTCGGCTCGATCGAGATCGTCAACGAAATGGCGAGCGCCAAACTGCGCAAGATGAGTATTGGCTTGCGGCGGCTGGCGCAACAACTGCAGACGACGTCGTTGAATGAAGGGCTGAAATTCGAAACCGGCGGCTTTGGACTTGGCCAGAAAGATCTCGGGGCTCTGGGTCGTGATGAGCACTGCCGGTCGCCCGGATTCGAGCGTACTGAACAACGCACTGCCGATCAGTCGTTCACGAATGGCAGCATCCTCGCAGGCGATCGCATACATTGCACCCGTGCTGAGTTGCCCGATTCGATCGGGCAAATGCTCTATTCCCAAACAGACGTGATCGATCGCCATGACTGCGAACCTGGATTGCTTGAACGAGCGCAGTGTAGGAAGAAACGCCTGGATAGCGTGCGTTTTCCGGGTCTCAGGCCGACGAACGAGCCAGAATAGCCGCCGGAGTGTCTAAAGTACGCTCGAGCGCTCAGCCTTCGATGTCCAGCAGAACCCGCAGATGTTCTTCGACGCACCGGGCCAGCGCCTGCAAGTCGTAGCCACCCTCCAGCGATGAAACAATACGGCCCTGACTGTAGCGATCAGCGACAGCCCGAATCTGCAGGCTGATCCAGCGGTAGTCAGATTCAATCCAACGAAGCTGAGCGAGTTCGTCGCGACGGTGCGCATCAAACCCGGCTGAGACCCAAATCATTTGAGGTTCGAACGCCGTCAGACGCGGCAGCCAGTGCCCGGTGACCGCCTCGCGCATCTCGCTGCCCCCCGAATAGGCGGGTAGCGGCACGCTGCAAATGTTTTCGCCGCGAGCTACATCACCCGAGAACGGATAAAGCTGCGATTGGAAAGTCGATAGCATCAGCACACTCATGTCGCCTGCGAAGATATCTTCGCTGCCGTTGCCATGATGAACGTCGAAGTCGATGAGCGCTACTCGCCGGATGCCGTGAACGGCCATGGCGTGACGAATGCCGATCGCCACGTTGTTGAAGAAACAAAAGCCCATCGCTGCCGCTGCGGTGGCATGATGACCGGGCGGGCGTACATTGCAAAAGGCACGCTGCACCTGCCCGCTGCAGACCAGATCAGCAGCCAGGACGGACGCACCGGCCGCATGCAGGGCGGCCTCCAGGGTGTGCGGTGTCATGGCGGTATCGGGATCGAGATATCGCAGCCCCGAACTGGGCGAGGCAGCTCGCAAGCGCTCGTAATGTCCGGCAACATGCGCCCGCGAAATCTGCTCGGCACTGGCCGCCGGCGCCTCGTAGGGCAGCAGGTGCGACATCAGGCCGGTGGCGATCAGCCGATCCGAAATGGCGGTAATCCGATCGGGGCATTCGGGATGCTCGTCGCCCATCACGTGCAACAGGGAACTCGGGTGACTGATATAGGCTAAGGTCATAAGGGTGGAGCGGGTGAACCAGGCGGGGCGGGTGAACCAGGCGGGGCGGCTGGAGCGGGTGAAGGGAATCGAACCCTCGTATGCAGCTTGGGAAGCTGCCGTTCTACCATTGAACTACACCCGCAGTGCTGAAATCGCAGACCCTATTCTAAACTCGATCATTACCACCGTATGGGTCAGGCATCGATGATTCAACCCGATTCTCCATTTCCCAAGCGGCTGCCGGCAGCAACCCACGCGGTGCACATTCGCAGTTTTTCCGGTCGCCGTGGCCACATTACCGTCGCCCAGAAAGAGGCATTTCAAAGGCTGTCGGAGCGCTACTGCGACCGCTATCAGCCGCAACCAGCGAGCCTCGAGCGACTGTTCGAGAGACCGGCGCCGCTGATTCTCGAGATCGGCTTTGGCATGGGTGAAACCACTGCTGCGATTGCCACTACCTTGAGCGACCATAATTTTATGGGGCTCGAGGTCTATCCGCCGGGTATTGGCGCCTTGCTGCGACGCATTGAAGATCAGAGCCTGCTCAATGTACGCATCATTCATCACGATGCGTTCGAGGTCGTGCGCGACATGGTTGCGCCGGCCAGCCTCGCGGGCATCCATATTTTTTTCCCGGACCCCTGGCCAAAGGCGCGGCATCACAAACGCCGGCTGATCCAACCGCCTTTTGTTGAACTGCTCGCGCAACGCCTGCAAGCCGGCGGATATCTGCATTGTGCGACCGACTGGCAGCATTACGCTGAACAGATGCTGGCGGTCCTGCAAGCCGAGACGCGACTGAACAACACGGCCGACACTTATGCGCCACGCCCGGCGTACCGACCCATCACCAAGTTCGAGCAGCGCGGTGTTCAGTTGGGTCACGCAGTTTGGGATCTGGTGTTCAAGCGCGGCACAACCTGAGATAGATGATTTCCCTAGCTTGAATCAGGATGGCTTGCTGCGATAATCCGCGACATGACCGTTAGAACCCATTCGCTGGCCGATAAAATTTCGGCTACGCTTCGCGAACGAATCCTGTCCGGGACCATCAAGCCCGACGCTCGGCTGCCTGGTCAAAATGAACTGGCAGCCGACTTTGGTGTTAGTGTGGTGGTCATTCGGGAGGCTCTGTCTCGACTCAAGGCTGACGGACTGGTGCGCTCCAGACAGGGCTCCGGCGTCTTCGCAGTCACTCACCCGAACGGTGCCCACTCGTTCAAGGTCGAAGGCAGCGAGGCTCTGAGTCCTGCCACGATGATCGAGGTGCTCGAGATTCGAATGGCGCTTGAAACCGATGCCGCCGAACTCGCCGCGCGCCGACTCAAGCGCGTCGAGATCCGACGCTGCGAAGTCGCACTCAAGAAACTCGGTGACAAGCTCGCCAACGGCGAAGCGACCATCGATGCTGATTTCGAATTTCATCTGGCCATCGCCAGAGCCAGTGGCAATCCGATGTTTGCGCAATTGCTGAACTACCTGCATCGGGTCCTGCTGGCGACCATGCACAGCGTTGTTTCGCGCTCGCCGCGCTCGGCGGCGGTACTGGCGCGCGCCAATGCTGAGCATACCGAATTATTGGTCGCGATCAAGACGGGCGACGGCAAGCTAGCTCGTCGCCTCATGAAAAAGCATCTTACTTTTGCCGCCAATCGACTCGGGTTAAAACTTCACGAGCGTTAGGAACGGAAAAGACCTCCTCGGCGTACCGGCGCGCAGCGGCAGGTTTGGGAGCACTTCTATGCGCTCCAGTTGACCCAGCCCAGATAGCCGGTCAGAAGCACCATCAGACCGAAGACGATGCGATACCAGGCAAACGGCACAAAGGTATTGCTGGCCACGTACCGAATCAGCCACCGGACACAGATCAGTGCGGCAATAAACGACACCACCAGACCCATGCCGAACACCGGCAAGTCAGAGGCACTCAGCAGGGCGCGGTACTTGTAGGTGTCATACGCACCGGCGCCGATCAGGGTCGGAATCGCCAGAAAGAAGGAAAACTCGGTCGCCGCCTTGCGTGATAAACCGAACAACATGCCGCCGATGATGGTCGCACCCGACCGACTGGTGCCGGGAATCAGCGCGCAGGCCTGCGCCAGGCCGAGCTTGACCGCATCGCCGATGCTCAGATCCTCGACCTCGTTAACCCTGGGTGCGAGCTGGCGGGTCTGCTGAAAACGCTCAACCCACAGAATAATCAGCCCGCCGACCACGAACGCAATGGCCACCGGTACCGGTGAGAACAGATGAGCCTTGATGTACTTTCCGAATAACAGTCCCAGGACGGCGGCCGGCAGAAACGCTACCAGAACGTTACAGGCAAAACGCTGGGCACTACGATCATTCGTCAATCCGGCCAGCACCTTGGCAATTCGCACGCGGAAATGCCAGATCACCGCAAACATGGCACCGGTCTGGATCGCGACGTCAAACAGCTTGGCCTTTTCGCCCGAAAATCCGATCAGGCTACCGGCGAGAATCAAATGGCCAGTGCTGGAAATCGGCAAAAACTCGGTCAAACCCTCCACTACACCCAAAATGGCCGCTTTGACCAGAATCGGCAGCCCAAACAGTAACTCCAGCATCGTCATTCGTCCAGATTGAGGCAATTCCCTGTCTCATCGAAGGTGCGCACAGGGATCCAACGGCAAGTCGCAGCCAGCGCGAGTGTCGACCAAGCGTCTGGTCTGCGCAATAACAAAATGCCGCTTTCGCGGCATTTTGGTTGAAACGGCACACGCGCATGACAGGCGGCGCTTGCGAGTGTCCGGTTGCGCCAAAATCTGCCGATGGTCACCCGCGCGAGGCTTTAGTAGCGCTCACCACGCCACTCCGGGTGTTGCCGGTGATGACAGCGGTAGTACGGATACGGCTGCCCGTAAACGATTCGCGGCGGCGGCGCAACAATGACGGGTGCCGGAGCCTGATAGTAGCCGCGCCCAGGAACCACCACGACCGGCGCCGGATACTGTACGACCGCTGGCGGTGAACCGTAAGCGTAGCCCGGACCATTGCCGTAATAGCCTTGGTTGCCACGATAGCCTTGGTTGCCGCGATAGCCATGATTACCGTAGTAGCCTTGGTTGCCGTTGTAGCGATCATCGCCCCGATAGCCATTGGCGTCTTGGTAGCCATAGGAGTCCTGGTAGCCACCGACAACGGGCGCATGGACGAGCGTTACTCCGGCGACGGCACCAATAATGCCACCGACCGCAGCACCCTCGTGGCCACCAATAGCTGCCCCGATCATGGCACCCGCACCGGCGCCCAGCAGCGCACCAACCACCGGATCGCGCGCTTGCGCCTGGCCGGTGATTGCCGCACCGGCAACCAAAATCAAACCTGCAACCTTCAGTTTCGTGTTCATCGTGGCCTCCTGTGGGACGATAGCTGATTAACGACGGGGTCGCGACGTTGTCGACCTCAAAACTGCAAGCAATGTAAGTGAATGTAATTGGCGGCCCGCAGACCCGCTACAATAACTGACTGGATAGTAATTAATTGGCATTACATGTCAGCGATCATGCAACGCGCGCCTCGCTGGGAGCGCCGCAAGGAGAGTCGGCCAGCCGAATTGCTGGCCGCTGCCCTCGATCAATTTGTCGAACGCGGCTTCGCCGCCACGCGTCTCGAAGATGTCGCCCATCAGGCCGGCGTCAGTAAAGGTACCCTGTACCTTTACTACGAGAACAAGGCCGAACTGTTCAAGGCGGTCGTCCGCGAGAACATCGTTCCGCTCATCGAGGAAGCGCGCGCCGTCATCGAGCGCTCCGACGACTCAAGCGCGATTCTGCTTGAAAAGTTCTTCACCGAATGGTGGCAGCGCTTTGGCAGCACACGACTTTCAGGTATTTTGAAATTGGTCATTGCCGAATCTGGAAACTTTCCCGAAGTTGCGCAGTTTTTCGCACAGGAGGTCGCGGTTCCGGATCGAATCCTGCTCGCGACCATTGTTGAACGAGGCATCGAGCGCGGCGAATTTGAGTTATCGGACGTCGAGGCCGCCGTCCACGCGTGGATCGCACCCCTGGTCGTCAAGGCCATCATGATGCATTCACTCGACGCACGGCAACCGTGCGAGGCGCAAATCTCGCCGGAACGCATGTTGCGCGTACATGTTGAGCTGATACTCAAAGCGATTCGGAAAGTCTGAGGGTTGGTGTGAAAAAGAAAACCATATTTTTGATCGCTGCACTGTTCGTCGTGTTGCTCGGTAGCGGCTGGTTCGTCAAGCAGAAATTCGGTACGTCGAGCGCGCAAGCCAAGGCCGGCAGCCCCGCCAACGCGCCAGCACCGGCGCCGGCCGTGATCGAGTTCAGCACCAGCGATTTGACGGTCCTTGCCGTTTCCGAAATTGCCCGCCGGATTCCGATCACCGGTACGTTGCAACCGGCCAATCAGACCATCGTCAAATCCAAGGTTGCCGGCGAGATCAAACAGTTACTCGTCAGGGAGGGCATCGAGGTCAAGGCGGGCCAGATCATTGCGCGCATCGACCCGCTGGAGTTTGAGTGGCGGGTGCGCGAGCGCGAAGCCCAGCTTCGCGCCACTGACGCACAACTCGCCCAGGCCAGACAGACTTTGCAAAACAATCGGCAACTGCTCGAGAAAAACTTTATCTCGCAAAGCGCCTTCGACAATATGCGCTTCAGTCTGGACGCCGCACAGGGCAATCGCGATGCGGCGTTGGCGCAACTGACGGTCGCCCGCAAAGCCTTGGCCGATTGCACCGTGCTGGCTCCGATGTCCGGCTTGATTGGCGAACGGTTTGCCCAGGCCGGCGAAAAAGTCTCACCGGACAACCGCATCGTCTCGATCATCGATCTGTCGCGCATGGAAATCGACGCGCCCGTGCCGGCCAGCGATATCGGTTCGGTCAGCCTGGGTCAGGAGGTCAGGCTGAATATTGAAGGCATTGACGAGCCGCAGATCGGCAAGGTCATTCGCATCAATCCCGGTACTCAAGCCGGCACCCGGTCGGTACCGATCCACCTCGGGCTCGACAATAAAAACCCGCGCATTCGCGCCGGCCTGTTCGCGCAAGGACAATTGGTGGTGGGCGCAAAGGCGGGCGTCATCGTTGTTCCCGGCAATGCGATTCGCGACTCGGCCGGGCGCACTTTCGTCTACCTGATTGAAGGCGATCGCGTGCTTGAGCGCGAAGTCGAAATTGGACTGCGCGATGAATCATCGTCGGCGTCGAACGAACAAACCGGGGTCATCGAGATCAAGCGCGGACTGAAAGCCGGCGATACGATCGTCGGCGTCAATCTGGGCCCCCTGCGCGGCGGCAGTCTGGCCAAGATCAGTCAGCGAAGCAAGCCCTGATCATGTGGTTCACGCGCATCTCGATACAACACCCGGTCTTCGCCACCATGATGATGGTGGCCTTTGTTGTGCTCGGTCTGTTCTCGTACAACCGCTTGCCAGTAGAGCAATTTCCCGATGTTGCCTTTCCCGTTGTCATAGTCGCTACCGAATATCCGGGCGCCTCGCCCGAAGTGATCGAGGCCGACGTCACCCGCAAGATCGAGGAACAGGTCAACACGATCAGTGGCGTCTACGAGTTGTCGTCGCGCTCGTACGAAAGCAACTCGGTGGTCATTGTTCGCTTTGACCTGTCGGTTGATCCGGTCAAGGCCGCCCAGGATGTGCGCGAAAAGATCGCCCTGGTCAAACCGATCTTCAAGAAAGAGGTCAAGGAGCCGCTGGTCACGCGGATCAATCCAGACGATGCGGCCGTGGTATCGATCGCAATCCTGTCGGCGAGTCGCTCGCCGCGCGAGGTCACCACCTTGGCCGATCAGGTCGTCAAGCGGCGACTCGAGAATGCCCGCGGCGTCGGGCGCGTGACCTTGGTGGGTGGCGTCAAGCGCGAGGTACAAATTTACTTGAAACCCAATGAGCTGGAGTCGCTCAAGGTGGGTGTCGATCAGGTGCTGGCCGCCGTGCGCGGCGACAATCAGGAACTGCCTGCCGGCAATTTGATCATGCGTGATCGCGAACAGGTCGTGCAGATCAAGGCACGCCTGAAGAACGCCAGCGACTTCGGTCGAATCATTGTCACCCGACGCGGCAATCAGCCGGTTTATCTGTCACAAGTAGCGACGGTGATTGACGGCGAAGAAGAGCAGGAAAACGCCGCGCTCATCAATGGCAAACGGGCGATCGTGCTCGATATCGTCAAGGCGCAGGGCGAGAACACCATTGCTGTGGTCGACGGCGTACGCCGGATTACCAAGGAGTTGAAGGACAAGGGCGTCGTTCCCGCCGATGTCGAGATCAAGATCATTCGTGACGCCTCAACCTCGATTCGTAATTCGGTCAAGAGCGTGCAACGAAATATCATCGAAGGCGCGTTGTTGACGGTGTTGATCGTTTTTCTGTTTCTGTCGTCCTGGCGCTCCACCGTAATCACCGGATTGACGTTGCCCATTTCGCTGATCGGCACTTTCCTGGTCATGTTCGCGATGGGATTCACCATCAATCTCATTACCTTGCTGGCACTGTCGATCTGCGTCGGTCTGTTGATCGATGACGCCATTGTCGTGCGCGAGAATATTGTGCGCCATCAAGCCATGGGTAAACATCACAAGACGGCATCACTGGACGGTACCGCCGAGATCGGTCTGGCGGTCATGGCCACGACCTTCACGATTGTGGCGGTCTTTTTGCCGATCGGTTTCATGGGCGGAATCATCGGGCGCTTCTTCAAGCAGTTCGGCGTCACGGTTGCGTTTGCCGTCATGCTGTCGATGTTCATCTCGTTCACGCTCGACCCGATGCTATCGTCGATCTGGAACGATCCGGATGCACAAGGTGCCCGCGGCCGAGGGCCGATCGCCTGGCTTTTACGCAAGTTTCAGGGCTTGATGGAGCGACTCGAACGCGGCTACGTGTCGCTGCTGCGCTGGAGTCTGAAGAGTCTCGGTCGACGGATACTCACCACCGGCGTTGCGCTACTGGCGCTGGCCGCCTGCGTGCCTTTGATGCGATTCATCGGCACCGAGTTCGTGCCGCAGGCCGACAACAACGAATTGTATTTGCAGTTCTACACGCCGGTCGGCTCCTCGCTCGATCTGACGCAGGACAAGGTGCTGCAAGCGGAAGCCGCGCTGCGTGAATTTCCGGGTGTTATCGAGACCTATGCCACCGTCAACACCGGTACCGTGCAGGGCAAAAATTATGCGACCGTGTTCGCACGCCTGGTTGAGCGGACCCAGCGGCCGCAGTCGGTCCAGCAAATGCGCGGACCGGTTCGCGAGCGTCTGTCGCAGATCTCAGGCGTGACCATCACCGATCTGGGCAACCTGAGCAGCGTCGGATCCGGCAAACCGATTCAGGTCAGTGTGCAAGGGCCGGATTACGCGCAGCTCGACATCCTGGCTGCGCGCACGATGAAGATCATCTCGGAAATCAACAATGAGGTTCGTAGCGAGTTCAAGCTGTCTGCGACCCAGGGCGTGGTCGATCTGGACACCAGCTCGAAGCCCTCGAAGCCGACCGTCTCAGTCGAAATCAATCGTCAGCTTGCCTCCGATCTGGGCGTCGGTATCGCGCAAGTTGGCGCCGCCCTGCGGCCGCTGTTGGCCGGCGAAAGCGCGTCCACCTGGCGGGCGCCGGATGACGAGAATTATGATGTTAAGGTTCGACTGCCCAGAACCGATCGCAACTCGATCGCCGACCTGGAGCGACTCAGCTTGCTGTCGAATCAACTCGATGCCGACGGCTCGCCTCGAATCGTGGCACTTCGACAGATCGCGAATTTTGTTCCGAGTCTCGGACCCACCCAGATCAATCGCAAGGATCTGACCCGTGAAATCCTGATCTCGGCCAATGCCGACGGCGTGGCGACCGGCACAGTCGGCACACGGGTCGCACAAGAGCTGGCCAAGGTGGATCTGCCACCCGGCTATCGATTTGTTTCCGGCGGCGCAACGCGCGATATGGTCGAGAGCATTGGATTTGCGGTTCAAGCGCTGGCGCTCGGAGTGATCTTTATTTACATGATTCTGGCCTCGCAATTCGGCAGCTTTCTGCAACCGATTGCCATCATGGCGTCATTGCCCTTGGCTCTGATCGGCGTCATCGTCGCCCTGCTCGCCTGGCGCTCGACGCTCAACATGTTCTCGATGATCGGCTTCATCATGCTGATGGGTCTGGTCACCAAGAATGCCATCTTGCTGATCGATTTCGCCAATCAGCAAAGGCGCAACGGTATGGAGCGCGCAGACGCCCTGCTGAAGGCCGCCGAAGTTCGGCTGCGCCCCATCTTGATGACGACGTTGGCGATGGTGTTCGGCATGATCCCGCTGGCAATAGGTACCGGTGAGGGGTCCGAGCAACGCGCACCGCTGGCGCATGCCGTCATCGGCGGTGTTCTGGCCTCGACCTTGCTAACTCTGGTGGTCGTGCCGGTGCTCTACACCTTCCTGGATACCTTGGGCAATTGGTTCAGCGCGCGTCAGGACAAGTCAGCGAAACTGAGCGACGCCAATATTGAATGAATACGCAATGGGTAGAATCAACGGCTGTAGTCTTCGCTGTTACTTCGCTGTTATCTCCACTGTCAACTTTTATAACGATCTGATCCCATGATGGATTTCGAAACCGCGCGCTTCAACATGATCGAGCAGCAAATCCGCCCGTGGGAAGTACTCGATCACGATGTACTCGACACTCTATCGGCGGTCCGGCGCGAAGAGTTCGTGCCGCCGGCCTTTCGGTCGCTGGCGTTCACGGACACCGAGATCCCGCTGCACCTCGAGTCGGGGCGAACCGATGAAGTCATGCTCGCCCCCAAGATGGAAGCGCGTTTTCTGCAGGCGCTGGCACCACGCAAGCATGAATACGCACTCGAAATCGGCGCCGGATCGGGTTATATGGCCGCGCTGCTGGCACACCGGACACGAGAAGTACTGAGCCTTGAAATTCACCCTGCCCTGGCCGAATTTGCTCGCCGCAATATCGAGCGAAGTGCCGTCAGCGGCGCACGAATCAGTTGTGCAGATGGCAGCAAATGGGCCGATGACAGCGAGCACCGTGACACCCAATGGGACCTGATCGCCCTATCCGGCTCGTTGCCCAGTGTCGGCAGCGAGTGGTTATCGCGCTTGAAAATTGGCGGCCGATTGGTCGCCATCGTCGGTGACGAACCGGCGATGAAGGCACAGCTTGTTACCCGGCTCGATGAGCAGTCGTATGAAACCAAAACCTTGTTCGAGACCGTCGTGCGAAGGCTGCGAGGATTTCCGGCCAGGAACCGGTTTACGTTTTAAGCGAGCCACGTGCCTTTGAATCTGCGACTCGCATTGGTAACCACCCGATTGAACTTCTAGCGTGAAAAGTATCAGTGTCACTGAACTGGCGGCCTTGTTGATGTCGAACCCGACCTCGGAAGATTTGCCGCTTGTTCTGGATGTGCGAGAACCGTGGGAAGTAAGCTGCGCTCAATTGCTGCCGTCGCTCCATATTCCGATGGGAGAGATAACCTCACGGTTTGAAGAAATCGATGCGACTCGCTCGATCGTCTGCCTTTGCCATCATGGTGTTCGCAGCCTGCAAGTCGCGCGGTTTCTGCAAAGTCGCGGATTTACCGATGTCTTTAATCTCAGCGGCGGCATCAACGCCTGGTCGATTGAGGTCGACTCCCGTGTGCCGATTTATTGAAAATCTTTCAGGAATGATTCAGATGCCCTTGAAACAACCCGGTACGGCGCGCCGGTTAAACGCTTCGAAAGACGCTTCGAAAAACGTTGCCAGAGCCGTCTATCCGATGCTGGCAATCAGTTTTGCGCTGCTCGCCAGCTTCGGCAGCGCTGCGCGCGCGCAGTCGCTCGATCTGGTCAGTATTTATCAGGACGCTGTCAAATACGATGCTTTGCTGGCCAGTGCCGTTTCGGCCCTGGAGGCAGCCCAGGAGCGAGCCATTCAGACAAGAGCCGGTCTTTTACCGACGGTGACTAACACCATGGGGCTTTCGCGAATCGCCACCGAGAGCAATCTGAGTACGCGCCGCGAATTCAACTCGCGCTCGTTTGCGATCAATTTGAATTACCCGCTCTACCGCAAGCAGAACGTCGAAGTGTTCGAGCAGAGCCGCTTGCAGATCGCACTGTTCGAAGCACAACTCGAGCAGGCCCGACAGGACCTCATGATCCGTGTCTCGCAAGCCTATTTCGACGTGCTGACCGCGCAAGATAATCTGGGCACCATCAGAGCCCAAAAGCGCGCGATCAGCGAACAGTTGGCGTCTGCCAAACGCAACTTTGAAGTCGGCACGGCGACCATCACCGACCAGCAGGAAGCGCAGGCCCGGTTCGATCTGAACATTGCCCAGGAACTGGCGGGCCAGAATGATCTCGCCGTCAAACGATCTGCGTTGGAGCTGTTATCCGGCAAACCGGCTGCCGCCCTGCATGGCCTGGTCAAGGACATCGCACTGACTTCGCCCATGCCGGCGCGCGAAAGTGAATGGGCGCAGAGTGCACGCGATTTCAATCTCGGTGTGCTGCAGGCGCAAGTCAGCTCCGAGGTTGCAAAACGGGAAATTGATCGACAGCGTTTCGGTCATTATCCAACGCTTGATCTGGTGTCGAGCCTGCAACGCTCTGATAGTGCGACGGCGCAATTGCTCGGCGTGCGCTCGAACTCGGCCAGCATTGGTGTGCAATTCAGTGTGCCGTTATATGCCGGCGGCGTCATCGACTCGCGAGTGCGCGAGGCCATTGCACTGCAGAACAAGGCCAGTACAGACCTGGAGAATGCGCGCCGTCAGGCCGAGCAAGGTGTACGAGCGACTTTTCTGGGTGTCAACAGCGGCCTCGGGCAAGTGCGGGCACTTGAGGCCGCCGAGCGCTCGAGCCAGCTCGCGCTCGATTCGAACCTGTTGGGTTATCAGGTCGGAGTGCGTATCAATATCGACGTGCTCAACGCGCAACAACAATTGTTCACCACCCGGCGCGACCTCGCCAAGGCGCGCTACGATGTCCTGGTCAGCGGACTGAAACTCAAACAATCGGCCGGTGTGCTGGCGGAAGACGATTTAAAGAGCGTCAACAACTTGCTGGCCCCGGTGGCTGCAGCGGCTGGCGATGCGGGTAGCGATGCCCCGCGTGCAACAACCCCTGCCGATCGATCCGTACCGGCCACTTCGGGCCGTACCAACGAGTTGCTCGCACCTGCAACGGCGACCGGCAAGTCGCCATTGCAAGGTCGTGGCTCGCGCCCGAACATTCCGGCGATCAATCCGAAGTAGACGCTAGCGTGGTATTTCACGCTCGATCTAGCCGCGCGGCGGCAAGCTTGGCAACCAGGGTGCGAGCAGCTCGAGGGTCTTGCGCGTGGCACCGCGATGATCGCCGGTAAACGCCGTGCCGTTGGCACTCATCATCGCCCGTCGTTCGGTATCGTTGATCAAGGCCAACGCTGATGTCACGGCCTGCCGGGCATTGCCGACCCGAATCGCTGCCCCATGAGCGGCAGCCTGCTCGGCGGCCTCCTCAAAATTGAAGGTATGCGGTCCCATGATGATGGGGGTACCGACCGAACAAGGCTCAATCAGGTTCTGGCCACCATATTCGAGCAGGGAGCCGCCCAGGATCGCAACATCGGCCATGGCGTAGTACGCAAACATCTCGCCCATGGAATCGCCGAGCAAAACCTGGCGACCGTCGAGCGCCCAATCCCCCGGCATCTGACTGCGGCGCAAGACTTCATATCCGAACTCGGCAATCAGTTCGGCAACTTCATCAAAGCGTTGCGGATGACGCGGCACAATCACGAGCAACGTGGCCACGTTGCCGGCGGCGTTCCGGGCCAAATGCCACTGCGTCAATAGCAGTCGTTCTTCGCCTTCTCGGGTACTGGCTGCCAACACCGTTCTGCCGCCAAGCCGGCTGCGCCAGCGTCGGCCGAGTTCGAGCTGCTCGGTGGGTGGCGAAATATCGAATTTCATATTCCCGGTGATCGAAAAGCGCGCGGCACCCAATTCCTGCAATCTTTTTGCATCAGCATGGGACTGCACAGCAATAGCACTGAAGCGCTGCAAAGCCGGCGTGATGAGCCACTGCAATCGCAGACCCTTGCGCAATGAACGCTCGGACAGTCGCGCATTTACCAGACATACCGGCACCGAACGCTGGCCACAGGCGGCCATCAGATTAGGCCAAAGTTCGGTCTCCATGATGATCGCAATCGACGGTCGCCAGTGCGCGACAAAACGTCGCATGGCGCTGGCGTAGTCATACGGCAAATAACTGCGCAACAGCCGGTCGCCGTAAAGCTGCTCGCTGGCCTGACGGCCGGTGGGTGTCATCGACGTAAGCAGAATTCGCGCCTTCGGATAGATCCGTTCAAGGTCCGCGATCAAGGTCTGCGCGGCACGCGTCTCGCCGACCGAAACCGCATGAATCCAGATCAGCGGAGATTGCTGATCAGGCGGCGAGGAAATCACCCGGTCACCGGCGCTATCGCTATTGCTATTGCTGTCGCTCAAGTTTGGCAAAACCAAGCACCAGCGCTGACCCCAATACTTGCGATATTCGGGCTGCTTTCGGGAGCGCCAGAGCAAATGCAAGACAACGAACGGTGTCGCCAGATACCAGGCCAACGAATACAGATATCGAATCATGCGCCGACTGCACTCTGCTCTAACCAGGGCGCCAGTGCCTCGAGAACTTGTGCGCTGACCGGCCAGCGACCGACCTCTCCAAGATTGATCGCGCTACTCGACCAATACGGACCATAACGACTGGCCGCAGTAGCGCCATACAGGCTGATGGTTGGTTTGCCCAGTGCCGCCGC